>CAYJMN010000001.1:0-170271 GCA_964371045.1 uncultured Chromatiales bacterium
TCACCCAAGAAATGGACCGGTGCGCAGCGCTGGTTGGCTCACTCAGGGTGACGGTATTGACTAGAGCATCGGAACCCTGACCCCCGATGTCATTAGCAGGAGCCGCCGCGAAAAGAAGTCCGGTAATTGTGGAGTCTTACTTTGGCGGCGTCTCGAAGGATGATTGGTGAGCAAGTTATCTCGAGTCTCATAGTGCGTTACGGACCAATCATGCTTCGAGACGCCACCGAACAACGTCAGAGCATTATATTAAAATCTTGCGGCGGTGGCTCCTGCTTATGACATCGAGACGGAACCTAGTCACCTAGTGCGTTACGGAGCCAATCACCCTTCGAGACGCCGCCGACCCACGATCACTGAACTACGGACACTCACACCGCGGCGGCCCTCAGGGTGACGAGCTTGGCCAACGCGCGTACGAAACCATAATGTCATCCACGAAATGGATCTGAGCGCAGCGCTGGCGGGCGCACTCAGCGTCAGGTCGCAGACTCGCCACGGCGTTTGACATTTCGCCGAGGACCTTTTATATTAAGGACTCTGTTCCCGGACAGGTAGCTCAGTTGGTAGAGCAATGGACTGAAAATCCATGTGTCGGCGGTTCAATTCCGCCCCTGTCCACAACGGGCAGCCGCAAGGCTGCCCGTTCTCTTGTAAGGCACGCCGGAATCCATGAGCGAGAGTTGACCTGCGAATGCGTGTGAACATCCGTATATTGAGTTCTTTCGATCACGTCGAACCTTCGATCCCTCTCCATAAATGAGGCCGCGGAATATGAGACCCTGTGTCGTTGCCGGTAATTGGAAAATGTACACCGATCTGCACAGCGCATCGGCACTGGCGCAATCCGTACGCGACCATGTGGAATCCCTTCCGGTCGGGCACAACGCACGAATCGTCCTGTGCGCGCCATTCCCCTTCCTTGGTGCTGTGCATGAAGTCATCAATGGTTCGACGATCGGACTCGGAGCGCAGAACATGTATTCGGAGAGCATCGGTGCCTTCACCGGCGAGGTCTCCGCACCGATGCTGCTGTCGGTTGGTTGCGATCATGTCATACTGGGGCACTCCGAGCGACGGCAGTACTTCCATGAAAACGACGCATTTATCAATGCGAAGGTGAAGGCCGCACTCGCGCATTCTCTCACCCCGATTGTGTGCGTCGGAGAGACTCTGACACAGCGGGAAGCGAACATCACCGAACAGATTATCGAAACGCAGGTTCGCGGAGTACTCTCGGGTCTTGAGGCCGGCGACATGGGTCGTTTGCTCATCGCGTATGAACCTGTCTGGGCTATCGGAACCGGACGTACGGCCACGCCTGCGCAGGCCCAGGAAGTCCATGCGTTGATTCGTGCACTGGTTGTTTCGATGTTCGGAGAGTCGGCGGCAGACAATGTGGTGATCCTTTATGGAGGATCAGTGAAAGCTGATAATGCGGCGGAACTCTTCTCACAGCCCGATGTGGACGGAGGATTGGTGGGAGGAGCGAGTCTCGACGCGGGATCATTCGCGGCAATCATCGACGCCGCAGTGAGCAATGGAATCGGGTAAAATAGCTAACTCATTGAAATTGCTGAGGGTTAGCCTGTTCCGTACTCTTCGGATTACCTTGACTTTGGACCTGTAAAGCTCTAAGTTATTTGATACTTCATTTCGAAGTGATTAGTTGAGAGGTTGAAGTTGGCATTCAAAAGCACCATGACCGATGACGCAAAGGCGGAGCTGGACGGTTTGTCCTCGAAGGGCTCCATTCCTCGGCACATCGCTATTATCATGGATGGCAATGGCCGTTGGGCGAAAAGCCAGGGCAAAACCCGCGTGTTCGGGCACCGTGAGGGCGTCCGTTCCGTACGCGAAATCGTAGAGGCCTGCGCCCGTATCGACGTATCGTACCTGACGCTGTATACATTTTCCACTGAAAACTGGAAACGGCCCAAAGACGAAGTTTCTATGCTCATGCGTCTGTTGGTCAGCTCGCTCCGGCAGGAACTGGACAGTCTGCACGAAAACGGAGTCCGCATCATGACGATGGGAGAAACGCACAAACTTCCACCCGAAGCCCAGCAGGAACTGCAGCGCTCCATCGAACGCACGAGAGACAACACGGGCCTCACGCTGAACCTCGCGCTCAGTTACAGCGGACGTTGGGATATCGTCCGCGCCATGAAGCGTCTCGCATTGGATGTGCGCAGCGGACGTATCTCTCCGGAGGACGTCGATGAAAAACTCATCTCTTCGTATCTCTCCACAGCCAGTCTTCCCGATCCGGATCTTCTCATCCGTACCAGCGGTGAATTGCGCCTCAGCAATTTTCTCCTCTGGGAACTTGCCTATACAGAACTCTACATTAGCCAGTGTTATTGGCCCGATTTCCGTACTCACCAGCTGGCCGACGCGATTCGTTCGTTCCAATCAAGGGAGCGCCGCTTCGGCCTCGTGAGCGAGCAGTTGCAAAAGCCTGCCTCGCGTCGTCCGTCGGCCAAAGAAGAACTGATGAATGCAATCTCCAGTCTTTAATCGCTTCGCTACATTCGCCGTTCTGCTTTCCGTGCTGGTCTCAACCGGTATGGCTCAGCAACAGGCGCCAAAACAACAAGTGTACAAGGTCCTCGGCATCAGCGTCGAAGGCGCGGTCACTTCCGATCCATCTACGCTGCTCTTTACCGCGGGGATTCGAACCGGAGACGAGATCATCGTTCCCGGCGACGTCACCCAGAAGGCGATCTCCAAGCTGTGGAATCTCCGTCTGTTCTCCGATGTGCAGATTATCATCGATCGCCAGGTAGGCGATGGCGTGTATCTGAAGCTCAAGGTCGAAGAATATCCGCGGTTGGACAACATCATCATCAGCGGAAACGACGAGTTCAGCGAGGAGGACATCACCTCGAAGATCGGGCTCATCAAAGGCCAGATCCTGCGTCCCACGGACTTCAATCGCATCACGAGAAAACTGCAGAAAGAGTACGAGGAAGAAGGCTACCTTCTTGCGGATATTTCGTTTTCCACAAATCTGGTGAATCCGAAAGAAAACCGCGCCGATCTGATCGTGACGATCGACGAAGGTCCCGAAGTCTCGGTCAAAAACATCTCGTTCACCGGAAATACCTCGTTCGATGACGACGATCTCCGCGGAGCGATGGACGAAACATCTCAGAGCCAATGGTGGAAATTCTGGTCGAGCGCGCGATTCAATCGCGATGACTATGAAAAGGACAAGGAACTGATCGTCAAGATGTATCGCGAAGAAGGTTTTCTCGACGCGGTCATCGTACGGGATTCGATTTGGTACAGCGCCGACAAGGAAGACATGTACGTGGACATCACCGTCGACGAGGGTCGGCGGGCCTATATCAGGAATGTGATCTGGAAAGGCAATACGGTATACGCTGATTCACTCCTCTCTTCCCGACTCGGATTTCAATCGGGCGACGTGTTCAATGAAACGCTCTTTCAGGAAAACCTCCGCGGGAATCCGGATCAGACGGACGTGGCCTCGCTGTATCTCGACAACGGATACCTCCGCTTCTTCGCGCAGGAGGATCGCATTCGCGTCGCGCCGGACTCCGTCGATGTCGTCATCAACGTGATGGAGAACACAAAATCCCGTATCGGCCACGTGTTGATCCGCGGAAATGCGAAAACCCACGACAAGGTTATTCGCCGCGTTCTGTACACGTATCCGAACGATTACTTCAACCGGTCCGCGATCATACGAAGCATTCGCGAACTCGCCACGCTGAATTACTTCAACCCGGAGACGATTCGTCCGGAACCCGCGATGGTGAACGATTCCACGGTGGATATCGTCTACAACATCGAGGAGCGATCAAGCGATACATTCAACGCTTCCGTCGGCTACAGCGGAACGTTCGGTGCGACCGGCGCTTTCGGCCTGACCTTCAACAATTTCAACATCGCCGAACCGTTCAGCGGCGGTGCCGGGCAGGTGCTCACATTTGAATGGCAGTTCGGAGAAGCTTCGCGGTTCAGGATTTTCTCGCTTTCCTTCACCGAACCCTGGTTCATGGATTCGCCTACCTCGATCGGCTTTTCGCTGTACGACGAGCGCCAGCAGTACGTATTCGACATGCGCAGGACAGGCGCCTCGATCAATCTTGGCCGTCGCTTCCGCTGGCCCGACGATTTCTCCCGCGGTGATTGGTTCGTGCGCTTCCAGGAACTCGACGTCAAGGACGGCGGAAGTTTCTACTCGACAGGCAATTACACGCAGGTCAGTCTCACGCAGGTGATGTCGCGCAACTCGCTCGACAGCCCGATCTTTCCGAGTTCAGGTTCTCGCGTCGCCTTGACGACGGAACTGAGCGGCGGGTTCCTTCCCGGATCCGTCGACTACCACAAGCACCGACTCGAGTTGATGTGGTTCACTCCGTTGCTGCAGGTCAACGACCAAAGCCGGCTCACCCTGTACACCGGCACGCGCTTCGGCTTCGTGAAAGGATTTACGGGTGATTCCTACATTCCGCCGATAGAATACTACTTCATGGGTGGCAATGGATTGCAATTTCAGACTGAGCAGCTTCGCGGCTATGAGGACCGCAGCATCGGTCCCCGCGTTGGCGGCGTGATCACCGGCGGTACGATTTATTCGCACTACGTCGCAGAGCTTCGCTTCGCCATCACGCTGAATCCGATGCCCCTGTACGTGTTGGCGTTCGCCGAGGCAGGAAACGTCTGGCTCAACGAGCGCTTCCTCGATCCCTTCGATCTCAAGCGCAGCGCCGGTCTCGGAGCGCGATTGCTGATCCAGGGTGTGGGACTCATCGGATTCGACTACGGTTACGGATTCGACGACGTCGATCCGAAAGACGGCGAACCCGATGGCTGGCACTTCCACTTCCAATTTGGCCGCGGATTTTAATATTTTTCGTGATAGACAATGTTGACAGATTCAATTCCACGCATACAGAGGTACATGTGAACAAATTTCTTCTCGCCGTAACCGGGATGTGTCTGCTTCTCCTCGGTTCCACCGCAATCTCGCAGAACCTGAAGATCGGTTTCGTCGATTCACAGAAAATTTTTGAAGGTCTTCCCGAAGCGCAGGAAGCGCAGAAGGTGCTGGATGCCAAATTGCAGCTGTGGCAAGACACTCTGGACCTGCGAAGCCGCTCCTTCCAGTCGGATTTCGAAGCATATCAGGCACAGCAAGGCACGATGTCCGCGGCTGCGAAGGAAGAGCGTCAGCAAGAGCTGCTCCGAATTCAGCAGAGCGTTCAGGAATACCGTAATGCGAAATTCGGTCAGGGCGGTGAAGCCGCACGCATGCGCGTTGAAATTCTCAATCCGCTGCAGAAAAAAGTACTCGTGGCGATCGAGGAGGTGGCGAAAGAGGAAAAAATCAATTTTATGTTCGACAAACTCGAAGATGCAGCGCTGCTGCTTTACGCGGAAGCAAAATTTGATTATACGTTCAAGGTACTCGACAGACTGAAACGAGGCGCCAAATAAGCTTACAGGAGATGAAACCCATGCGTTATGCACTGCTCGCCCTTTGCACCGCGCTGCTGCTGCTCCCATCGTTACAGACAGAAGCGCAAGAAAAAATTGCCTACGTCGATATCGCGGCAATAATGAAGGAAATTCCGGAAGCCCAGGAAGCTCAGCGGCAGTTGGACGTCCAGGTGGACCGCTGGCAGAAGGAGCTGCAGGAACTCGAAGATGAATGGCAGGCCAAGTTCAACGATTACGACAAGCGCAAGCTGATTCTGACCGACCAGGGAAGAGCAAACGCGGAGAAAACTCTGCAGGAACTCGATACCAGAATCATGCAGTTCCGCGATCAGAAATTCGGACAGAATGGCGATCTTTTCCGCGAGGAAGACCGAATCATGCGTCCGATTCAGGATCTCGTCTTCGATCAGGTCAAAAGCCTGGCCATTGAAATCGGCTATGATTACGTGTTCGATAAAAGTGGCGGCGTCATGATCATTTACGCCAACGAGGAGCATGATCTGACCAAGCGCGCCATCGAGCGAATCAAGACGACCTTGCCCGCGCGACAAGCGCCCGGTGCGACCACCCGGCAAGACAGCGGATCGTCGCGTCCGCCGCTTCAGCCGCCGCCGCGCCAGCCGGACGAAACCACGGAGCCAGGTGCCGTCGTCCCGCACCAACCCGACGGGACGGTAATTCCTGAATCCGACAAACCACGCTGAGGCCACCTTGTCCATTTCCCTTCAGACGCTGGCGGATCACCTTGGAGCGGAGCTTCAAGGCGATGCTTCCCTTATCGTGGACCGTATTTCACCCATCGAAGAAGCCTCCGAAGGTGACTTGACATTTCTTGCCAACAAGAAATACGAGAAGCACCTTGAGGCGACTCGAGCCACGGCCGTAATTGTGTCGAAGGAAACAACAGTCACACGCAAGGATCTCACGTTGCTACGCATGAGCGATCCCTATCTGGGTTTCGTCTCAGCCCTGAAGATCTTCTATCCGGCGCACCGATACCAGCCCGCGGGCATGCATCCCTCAAGCGTGATCGATACCACCGCCAGCATCGCACCTGACGTTACAATATCCGCCAACGCGGTTATCGGACGAAAAGTGACGATCGGTCGCGGTACGGTGATCGCTGAAGGCGTGGTTGTCCGGGACGACTCGACGATTGGCGAAGATTGCCTCATCTACCCGAATGTGAGCATCCTGGACGGCAGCCGCATCGGCAATCGCGTCATCATTCATTCAGGAACGACAATCGGAAGCGACGGATTTGGATTCGCGCCCAGCGGAAAATCCTATGAAAAAATTCCGCAAGTCGGATACGTGCTGATCGAGGACGATGTCGAGATTGGAGCAAACAGCGCCGTCGACAGAGGGACCCTGGGTCCTACGATTATTCGCCGGGGCGTCAAGCTCGACAACCTCATTCAGATCGCACACAACGTGGAAATCGGAGAAGATACCGTCATCGCCGCGCAGTCCGGTATCTCCGGAAGTACCGTGGTCGGGCGGCACGTCCTTATCGCCGGCCAGGTCGGCATCGTTGGCCACATCGAAATCGGCGAGGATGTGACGATCGGCGCTCAATCGGGTGTCGCGAAGTCAACGCTTGGTCCCGGGAAAATTTTCCGCGGGTCCCCTGCACGCGAGATACACGACGAGCTTCGTCTCGAAGCCGCGACGCGGCACCTGCCCGATCTGATCAAAACAGTTCGAGCGCAGGAGAATCGAATACGCGAACTTGAGGAATTGCTGAGCCAACAGCACGAACAGTCCTGATTCTGTTTCCCGAAAAAGCGATCTCAGGTCGCTTTTTCTTTTTTTAAGGAGTGCCTGCATGAAGTCTCTCTCGAATTCAATTGTGTGTATCACCGGGGCTAGCTCAGGGATCGGTCTCGCTTGCGCAAATGCTTTCGCCGCGGCCGGCGCGCGATTGCTGTTGTGCGCCAGACGTATCGATATCCTTAACGAACACGCCGCCATCTTGCGCGAAACCACCGGCACGGACGTGCTCACCCTCGCTCTCGATGTGCGTAACCGCAATGCCGTCTCCGCCGGAATCGCATCGTTGCCGTCGGAATGGAGCGCCATCGACATACTTGTCAACAATGCCGGGCTTGCGCGCGGCCTCGGAAAATTTCATTTGGGCGACGTCGATGATTGGGAAGAAATGATCGACACGAATGTGAAAGGGCTTCTGTATGTAAGTCGTTCAATTCTTCCGGGCATGGTTGAGCGTCGCAAGGGACACATTATCAACATCGGCTCCATCGCGGGATTGGATCCCTATCCCGGCGGCGTTGTGTACAACGGTTCGAAATTCGCTGTCGATGGCATCACGCGCGCATTGCGCATGGATCTTGTCGACACACCGCTCCGCGTCAGCTCTGTCGATCCGGGCCTGGTGGAAACGGAGTTCAGCCTTGTCCGTTTCCGCGGAGATGCCGAGCGCGCGCGAAACGTCTATGCCAAGATCGAGGCGCTGCAGGCCGACGACGTGGCGGAGGCGGTTCTTTTCATCGCCACCAGACCACCACATGTCAGTGTGAATCAGATGGTGATCATGCCCACCGCGCAGGCCTCGTCCATTATCAAGCATCTCGGTCCGCTGGAGTAAGCGGACATCGGATTCGATCGGTCGCGCACACCAGATTCCTCCCCTGTGCATCCACGCCCCTTGTTCCTCTGGCCGATCCACGCAACGAAACTGTCGGAGCCACGCGATATGAAAAAAGCGACATTGTGTTTTTTCTCCGTGCTCGTTCTCGCAGGCACGCTCCATCGCCTTGATGGGCAGATCGCCACCATCACGATCGACACGACTGTGCGGCATCAAACAATGAACGGGTGGGAGGCGACCGCGTTTATCGGGGCCGCGAACGCGACGGCTCTCCCACGGTACCGGGACGAATTGCTCCGCATCGCGGCGGAAGATATCGGAGTAACGAGAATCAGGCTCGAAGTGCGCAGCGGATCCGAAAACCCTGTTGACCACTATGCCTTGTGGGCATCACGGGGATATCCCCAATCCGACAGTCTCTATCAGGAATGGCGGGGCAATCGCTACGCCACCGTCAATGACAACGCGGACAGCAGTATCAATTGGAGCGGTTTCCATTTTACCGACCTCGACTGGCGGGTAGAACATGTGGTGCTGCCGCTCCGCGACGCAGTTGCCGCCACAGGTGGACGGCTTCACATTAATATTTGCTATGTGGCTTTTACCGGACAAATCCGGAACGGCGTGTATATCCATGACGATCCGGATGAATACGCGGAGTTTGTTCTCGCCACCTGGCTGCATTTACAACGCGTCTACGGTTTGGTACCCGACACCTGGGAGGTGCTGTTGGAACCGGATAATGTACAGCAATGGAACGGAACGCTGCTGGGCCGGGCGATAAGCGCCACGGCGCAGCGTCTGCAAAGCTGGGGTTTCACTCCTGCCTTTGTCGCGCCTTCAACCACCAGCATGGCAAATGCGGTGACGTATTTCGATGCCATGATTGCCGTTCCGGATGCGCTGCGGAATCTTGTTGAATTCTCCTATCACCGTTATTTGGGCGTGTCGCGTGCGAATCTCGACGCGATCGCCGCGCGCGCGCGTCAGTACGGTCTGCGCACTTCCATGCTCGAATGGTGGTTCGGTCGGGCGACGCACGAGGTGCTGTTCGAAGATCTGCGCTACGGGTTGAATTCCGCCTGGCAGGATCGTACGCTTCTTGGTATGATAAAAGTGGATACGAGCGATATTCAGCGACCTGTCATGGATATCGATGAAGTCACCGATTACAATCGCGTGTACTTCCGTCACGTTCGCCCCGGAATGACCCGTGTCGAAACCACGGGCGAGACCGCGGATCACCGTGCCCTCGCCTTCATCGATCAAAAGGGCGCGATGGTCGTGATCCTTGATTGCAAACAAACCGGGACTGTGCGGCTGATGGGATTAGCGCCGGGCGAGTATGGCGTGGTCTATTCAACACCCGGAGACCTTTTCGCGCGGAGTGGAAACATCACGGTTCCGGGCACAGGTCAGTGCGACGTGGTTGCGCCGGTCGGGGTCATGGCGCTTTCGTACATCCCCGGGACGTCAGCTGTACATGATTTGCCGGTTGCCGAAATTCGTGTACAGCTCGCGCCGAATCCGCTGCGAACCGCGTCCACGCTGCGTATCGATGCTCCGGGCGAGAGTGCCGGCGGATTTCGCTTCCTGTTGTTTGATATGCTTGGTCGCGTGGTTCTCGAGGAAACCGATCTGTCCGTTCCGAAAATTATTCGCCGGCAAAGCTTGCACTCAGGTGTGTTTCGCTACCTTGTCCTCGACGGGACAGCAATCCGTGCCTCGGGCGCGTTGACGATACTGGATTGAGCGAGGCTCGACCAACGGCTGTCCGTTGGTCTATCGCGAGGCGGGGTGGAAGCGCCTGCTTGACATCACGACTATTCCTGGCTGCGCGTTTCCTGTTTCAATTATCGGATTTTCTTTTCACGAACTCGAGGACGCGAAACGCCTTGCCGCCGGGCAGAGGGATTGTGCGGTGATGGTTACCCACCAGACCGACGTTGCGTGCGCAGCCCTCGAATTCCTCGAGATCGACGAGATGCATGACGCTCTCGAGCCGCCGGAGATTCTCGAACCGTGTGCTCGATACGAGTGTACTGCTTTCGGAATGGACTTGCAGGACGCAGAGCAGAACGCCGTCGGGATTCAGTAGTCCGCTCAGTCGTTCGAGGCCGAGACGCAAATCGAGGTATTCGAACAACAGCGCTGCGACCACGAGGTCATACGTTCGCCCCGGGAGTTCCATTGTGAGGATATCGCCGCGATAGAGATCCAGTCCCGCCAACCGCACTCCTTCCCGTGCGTGAAGTATCGCAAGATAGTCGGGATTCAGATCAATGCCCGTTACCGTCGTGGTGATATGCGGATCGATATGCTCCCAACCGCTTCCCGCTTCGCACCCTGCGACGAGCAGTGACCTGGGCGCCAGGCGTTTCAATGCTTCGGCGAACACCAAGTCCAGCGCCTGCCGTTGCCCAATGTGAGCAGCCGACATGTGAGCGGTGTATTCTTCGTGCGGAATCCCGAGCCAGGGTGAGTCTGTCATAGAGACCTGAATGATTGTCAGGGAGAGAATCCTTTCCGCGTCCGCGTTGTGTGGATCTGACTGGCGCGATCAGTCCCCGGAATATTCCGCCATCGCCGCATACAACGCGACAGCCACCGCATTCGCGACATTAATCGAGTCCACGCCGTTTTTCATCGGAATGGTGAACACCTCGTCGCAGCAATCGAGCGCGGACGCCGAGAGACCGCGTGCCTCGCTGCCGAAAAACAGGCACAGCGGCCGGGGACCGGAATCTCCATCCTTTCCTTTGGAAAGTTGTGTTCGAAGATCTCCTCCCTGCGGTGAGGTCCCCACGACACGAAGCCCCGCCGTCTCTCTGACGTGACGCAGCTCGCCAAGAAGATCATCGCAGACGCGTATGTGCAGCCCAAACATATGACCAACGGAAACACGGACGCTTCGCCTCAACCAGGGCGAACAACTGTCCGCGCCGACCAGCACTCCATCCACACCGAAAGCGGCGCAATTGCGCAGGATCATCCCCATGTTTTCGGCGTCGGCGATTCCCTCAAGCGCCACAAGTACTTGCCCGGAATGTTTCTGGTGCAGAATATTGTCGATTACCGGATTTGGTGGAATTTCGCCGATTGCCATGACGCCGCGATGCAGGGAGTAGCCGACTATCTCCTCGATCAGCGAAACAGGTGCGAGATACACCTCGGTGTCCGACCGTCGTGGATCGTTCAACACATTGCTCAGCTTCTCCAGCCATTCATCGGTGAGCAGCACGGAGATGACACGGAGGTCGCTTTCCAGAAGCGCGCGAACCACTTTATCGCTCTCAGCCACGAAATGACCACCGCGCCAGTGCTGGGTACTTTCGCGTAGAGTGCGATACGGTTCAAGTTCAGGTTTATCCAGATCTGTGATCGAATTCAATCTCATCCACACCATCCAGCGATCGGCCGCATCAAAACGCTATAATATACTTGAGGAGAAAAAGCAGCGTCCCCACGAGTCCTCCGACAATTGCGCCGTTAAGACGAATATACTGCAAGTCGCCACCGACTTTTTCCTCGATCTGGGTGACCAGGGTTTCATCATCCAGGCGCTCCAGATTGCGCTGCACCAGGCCGCCGATCTCTCCGTGATATCGTTCCACGAGTGATGCGATGCGCTCCTTCAACCATTGATCGAGCGCGTCCTGTGCATGCGCATCCGCCACGAAACGATCGAGGGCCTGTCCGACGAATTGCGACACCTGCTGCATGACGATCGAGTTTTCGGAGGCAAGATCGCCAAGCAGACGCTCGCGCAATCGCTCAAGTTGAACTTCGAGCAATTCCACGAGTCGGCCGGATTCGAGCAACTCCGTACGCCAGCGCCGCAACGCTCCAAGCAGTGCTTCATTCTGTTCGATTCCGTCCAGCATTTCACGCAGCCAGCGTTCAACGTCCGCACGCGCGGGATGGGAGGAATCGCGGCGAATATGGTTCAGCTCTTCCGCGACGGTTCGGAGAATCGCATCGGCAAGATCGTCGTAATTGAGGGCGTTCACGCTCTCGGCCATCCATTTACCGATTCGACGGAGGGGACCATCGGCATAGTCTTCCGACACCGCACGTAGATTCCTGATCACGAGCTTCCGGACTTCGGGTGTGCCGAGCCAGGGGCCAAGCCTCTCCAATACGGCATCGAGCGCGGCGTCATGCCATCGCCATGAAAGAGCTGTTCCACCCAGTGAGCGAATCCACCGCAGGACATCCTGGTCGCGCACATGATCCCGAAGCAGTTCGGCGGCTTTTTCTGCGAGACGGATCGCTTCGGTTCCGCGCACCAGTTCCGTCAGCACACCGCGCATCATGCGCAGCAGCGTCTCGCGCGATTCCGGTCCCGCAACCCAGGACGCCGCGCTCTGCCCGATATGCCAACCGGAAATGCGCTCCAGAATTGTCTCCTTCGCCAACCAGCGGTTCTGCACCATATCGATGATCGCATTCGTGATCTTCGCCCGGTGCTTCTGAATGATGGCCGTGTGTGGTATAGGCACACCGAGTGGATGACGGAAAAGCGCCACGACGGCGAACCAGTCCGCAAGCCCGCCGATCATCGCTGCTTCTGCGAACGCATGGATGATGGCGACGACAAAGGAGTCACGAAATGGCAGGGTGACAGCGAAGAGCGCGGTCGCGATCGCCAGGGATATCGGTGCGAGGCGGCGTGCGCCGGTTCGCTGCTGTGTTGGATTCGTCATGAGGCGTAAACTAGTGCATGCGCATGTTCCGGGCAACCAGGTGGCGTAGTTTTTGGAATTTCTTTTGTAAATAATCCCTCCGTTTCTCTATACTACATACTTTCCCGTTTCAGACCGATGTAAAAATGCACAGTCCACAGCCAGATAATAGAATTCTCCGCGAGCAGCAATTTCACGATACACGGTTCGGCAACGACGACGAAATGCGCCGCCCTCTCGAGAAGTACTACACGCTTATGCGGCGCCCGCAGCGACGCTATGAGGAAATCGTCCTTCGGTACGGAAAATCAAAGCAACTTCTCGACTATGGATGCTCCACTGGCGAGGCTTCCGTATTTTGGGCTCAACATGGGGCCCTCACCACCGGTATCGATATCTCCGGAGAAGCTATTCGAATCGCCGAAGATTCGGCACGCTCCCTTGGACTCGATATTCGCCTCTCCGTGATGAATGCCGAAAAAACGCAGTTTGATGACGGTACGTTCGATGTTGTGGCTGGAACGGGCATCCTTCATCATCTCGACATCGACAGCGCCTATCGCGAAATCGCGCGTGTACTCCGCGATGATGGTCACGCGGTGTTCATCGAACCTCTTGGCCACAATCCCTTCATCAACCTCTACCGGAAACTCACACCTTCGATGCGGTCGGAAGACGAGCACCCGCTGAGGTCTAGCGATCTCGCTGCCGCGAAGAAATATTTCGGCGAAATAGAGCTGGAATTTTTCAACATCACAACGCTGCTCTCCGTCCCTTTTCAATCGGGACCGCTTTTTCGTCCCTTGCACGGGTTGCTCGCCGGTATCGATCGCGCGATGTTCACCTTCGCACCCTTCACCCGACGCTACGCATGGATGGTGCTGCTGCACCTCTCCAGTCCTCTTCGCGGACGCTGAACTCTCTCTCCCGACTCTTCGTTGTGAAGAGGTACTACGTCCGGATGCCTCCCGCGTCCGCACGGGATTTTCCTTCATCATGATGGAGTCGAGTATGGACAAGCGGCCTATCGTTCGCGATGGCGTCTTTGATTTCCCGAATCTCTCAACGCTGCCTCCGGATGGCGGGACGGAATTCAACAGACTCGTATTCAGCTCGAGTCCGTATCTGCTTCAGCACGCGCGAAATCCCGTGGATTGGTATCCCTGGGGGGGCGAGGCGTTCGACCGTGCGAAAGGCGAGGACAAGGCGGTGTTCCTCTCCATCGGATACTCGACCTGCCATTGGTGCCATGTAATGGAACATGAATCCTTCGAGGACGCGGAGGTCGCGGCGTTGTTGAACGAAAAATATATCGCGATCAAGGTGGATCGCGAGGAGCGTCCGGACATCGATCACATCTACATGACTGTATGCCAGGCGATGACGGGCGCGGGGGGCTGGCCTCTCAGCGTGTTTCTGACACCTGATAAACTTCCCTTTTTTGCCGGAACATATTTTCCGAAAGACGATACACATGGCCGGCCCGGCTTCCTGCGCGTCCTGAATTCCCTGCACGCTGCATGGAAAAATGAGCGTGATCGAGTGCTTTCCATCGGAACCGAGTTACGTGACAATTTGCGTGAGGCATCCCGGCGGACGGTTTCGGATCTGCCGCGCGATATACTGAATCTGGCTGCGAGAGCCTTCGTACATTCGCACGACCGCGTGTTTGGTGGCTTCGGCGGCGCGCCCAAGTTTCCGATGGGTCATACGCTGAGCTATCTGCTCCGACGCGGACAGGCGACTGGAAACGACGAGTTGCGCGAAATCGCGGCACGCTCGCTCACGCACATGTACCGCGGCGGATTATGGGATCATCTTGGCGGAGGGTTTTGCAGGTACTCTACGGATTCCCGCTGGCTGGTTCCGCATTTCGAGAAAATGCTTTACGACAATGCACTGCTCATGATTGCCTTCGCCGACGCGTTCGCCGCCACCGCCGATCCGCTTTTCGCACAGGTGTGCGAAGGAATCGCAGCCTATGTCGGAGAGTATCTTACAGACGAGTCTGGAGCCTTTTATTCCGCCGAGAACGCCGATAGCGAGGGCGAGGAGGGGCGGTTCTACGTGTTCACGCGAAAGGAATTTCGCGACATCGTAGATACCCGTTACGCCACACTGCTGGAAGAATATTTCGGAATCGAGGAAACCGGAAATTTCGAGCATGGCGGAAACATCCTTCATATCGCGGTGGATGTCGAGGAATGGCGGGGACGTCATGGCTTGTCCGAGGAGAGCGCCGGTCAAATCCTTGAAAACGCCCGCATTGCGCTGAAGTCCACCAGGGCTCGACGGGTTCATCCTTCCCTCGATGACAAAGTGCTGGCATCATGGAACGGATTGATGATCGCCGGTCTCGCGCATGCCGGCCGTCTGCTCGACGACGAATCCATGCTGCGCTCCGCACGCACCGCCGCGGACGTTCTCCTCGGGAAGATGCTTACACCGGAGGGCAGGTTGCTGCATCGCATGCGCAATGGAAAAGCCGGCATCGCTGGCTTCCTCGAAGACTATGCGTTCGTCGCTTGGGGATTGATCGAGCTGTACGAGGCGACGTTCGATCTCGAATACCTTGAACGCGCCATCTCCTTCGCCGACATCATGCTCCAACTATTCAGCGATCCCGCATCAGGCGCCCTGCGTTTCTCCTCCACGGATGGCGAGGAACTTATCGCGGACACGATCGATCTGCATGATGGAGCGCTGCCTTCCGGGAACGGAGCCGCGGCGTTCGTCCTGGTACGTCTCGCTCGGTTGACCGGAAGGGTCGAATACGAACACCGGGCCGAAACCATCATTCAGGCGGCGGCGGCATCCATCACTGCTTATCCCACGGGATCCTCGGTCTTCCTCTTGGCGCTCGATCTTCTGCAGGAACCGGGTATCGACATTGTGCTCTCAGGAGGCGACATTCTGGAATATCGGAATGTCCTGCGCAATCACTGGCTGCCGCGAGCGCATGTGCTCCATCGTCCTCTCGGAGAAGATGCCGAACGGCTCGCGCGCATTGCTCCGTTTACTTCTGCAATGACGCCTCGCGACGCAAAAGCCACCGCCTATGTCTGTAGAAATTTCACCTGCGACGCTCCCGTCACCGACCCTGCGGAATTGCAAGCGATCCTGTCGGAAGCTTCACCATAACATCACGCGAGTGGTGGCACGTTCCGGATTTACTTGAACATCACCACCGCGTCGTTCGCTTCCTCATACACGGCGCCGTGTCCTTTGACCCATTCACCGTTTTGAAAATACTCCGATTGCGTTGTCAGCTTCCCGTCGGTACCTATTGTCGCAGTGCTCTTCACTTCCGCAACACCGTTTTCATTCCCGGTCACGAATTCATGTGCCGAAAATTTCCCGTCGGCGGCCGTCATCGTACCCGTCGTGTAAAATCCGGCCGTGGTGAAATAATAAAACACCAGTGATTCTTTTTTCTTGTCCCAGAAAATAATGGACTCGCCGCCGTAATCGCCATTGTTGACCGAATGCACAGCCCGGATAGCCGTCCCGTTGAGCGCCCGTTCGTAGCGGGATACGTCGACCATCTGTTCTGTCGCCCCGGGTTCGCTTAGCACCCCTTTCCAGACCTTGCCCAGAAACGGACGAAACACCTCGAGCTTTGGATCGAGCGTTCCGTCATCCTGCGCACGCAGTAGCTCGCCCGACAGCAGAACAATCGTTACAAGAAAAAACAGCGCAGTTTTGTATCGCAGTCTCATCGTACATCTCCGGAATGTTGGCCTGAAAAATAATCCAAATCACCCTGAATACAAAAAGAACGGAGAGGAAACCCTCCGCTCTCTGCTCTTCGCTCTCCGCCCTTCGCTCTCTGCCCTCCGCTCTCTGCCCTCCGCTCTCTGCCCTTCGCTCTCTGCCCTCCGCTCTCTGCCCTCCGCTCTCTGCCCTCCTCTCTCTGCCCTCCGCTCTCTGCCCTTCGCTCTCTGCCCTTCGCTCTCTGCTCTTCGCTCTCTGCTCTTCGCCCCCCCTCACTTCCGCGCGTTCTCGATTTCCGCCACGATGCGCTCGGCCTTGTAGATATGCTTCAACGCTTCGAAAATTCCGGAGGAATGCACCGAAATCGTGCGGTTGCCTTTGTCCTCCGCAAAGATGAATTCACCCGGTAAACTCTCAATGTTGCCATCGAAGGCGAGGCCGACAATTTCCTTCCGTATGTTGATCACCGGGCTGCCTGAATTGCCTCCAATAATATCGGCCGTCGATACGAAGTTGAAGGGCGTCGCCAGATCGAATTCCGGAGGTGGATTTTTCCAGCGCGGCGGCAAATCCCACGCATTGCCACTCATCATCGCATCAAAGGCACCTTCGCTGTCCTTGAAGGAATAATGACGGTCGTACATCCCGTAAAATGTTGTGAAGGCCGGTGCGACGGTGCCGTTGTAGCGATATCCCTGCATGACTCCATCCGAAATGCGGAGCGAAAACGTTGCGTCCGGCGGGAATTCGGTTCCATATACATCGTACAACGCCCTGCCCATGCGCTCGCGCTGCGTCTCTATCGCCTGGACAAGCTCACGTTGACGCTTCGTCGCCTTGTCTCCACGTGGATACATCCGCCGTGCGAGACGAATGAAGGGATCCGACGATGCCTCCACTGCATCGCTGCCGCCATCGAGCAGCGCTGTCAATACCGCCGGGCTGTTGAGCGTCGTCGAAGCCAGCATGGATTTCGCTCTGCTTTCCAGAGTCTGATCTTCGAGCAGTTCCCGGATGATCTCGTCGTCGCCTCCAAGCAGGTCCCGCATCAGAGAAAGCTGACGTTCCAGTACGGCGCGCTCCATTTCCGGATCTACGGTGGGCGGCGCCGCCAGGGCTGTGCGAATTTTTGCTGCGCCCTCTACCTGGTATGCCGTGGAGCGGTCCTTTTCTGCAGCAGCCATCTCCACACCGTAGCGGACAATGCCTGATGCACGCTCCATGTACCCGCTTACCCCTAATCCACCTGCCCGCAACGCATACAAGTCCGATGCAATCCCACGCTGGGCGCTAATCAGACCCGCAATGTTGTCCCACAGATCCGCATAACGATGTTTCAGTTCTGGATTGCTCTCCACCTTTGAGCGGAACTGTGTGTCAAACTCGCGCCGACGGTTCAACAGCACGTCATCGCGCAGCCCGGCAAGCCGTCCGCCATAAATTTCCTGTGCGTTGTTGATCCCGAAAATCTCGTCGAAATAGGCCGCATCGTGCTTGTCCTTATTCTGCTCCAGCCAGTTCTCGAGTATCGCCTTCCTGTCCGTGAGTAATCTGTAGGTAAAAGGAACGCGGACGTCGCGATCGAACTCCAGCATCTCCGCGGTCACCAGACGGCCTGTCCGACCGGGATTGCCTACGACGAATACCGGTTCGCCGGCCTGGCTCCCTTTGGGACTCCAGTGAAAATAGTTCGCTGTTTTCAGCGGCGATCCATTCTCATCGTACACTCGAAAAAGATCGCAGTCGAAAGAGTATCTCGGGTAGGCCCAGAAGTCGTAAACGCCTCCGAAGAACGCGAATCCGCGCTCGCTTGAGAAGACAAGCCGCACATCGTTGTAGCGTTTGTAAAGGTATGCGGAATACCGGCCGCCGTGGTACAGTGTGACGACCTGGCAACGGAGTCCGTCCGTGCTCAACGACTTCTCCAGGGTGGATATTGTCACTGTCCTTGTAAGCAGTGCCTCTGTGCCGTCCTTCCCCTCCATCGCACGCTGGATTTCCTCCGTCACATCCCGAATTTCCACGAGCTGGTCGACGAACAATCCTTCGACCTTTCGCTCGTCCTCGGGACGCAATGCGACGAAACCATCGCGCAGCAAATCCTCTCCTTCGTCGGTTACTTCCGTCACCGGGTCAATGCCGCAGTGATAGTTGGTCATGACGAGCCCCTGATCGCTTATGAACGATGCCGAGCACCCGTTTCCGAAACGGAGCGCGGACAGGCGAACATCGTCAAACCACTCCTGCGACGGCCTGAAATTGTAGCGTCTCGCGAAATGGTCGAGCGGCGGATACTCGAACGTCCACATCGTCCCGTTATCGAGCCTGACGGGAGCCGCCTGCTGCTGCCCGACAACCGGAGTAACCGCGAGAAAGCACAGAGCCAACGTGACTGCGCATGTAATAACGGTGGGGAATCGACTGGTGCTCATGAGATGCCCTGATGTTCGGTGACGTGGACTGCGTGCATGATCCGGTATCACGCAAGACGAAAGCCTTGAAACAATAAAGTAAAAAAATCCCGCCTAAATACGATTCCCCTGCGCCGGCGCGGCAATTGGAAATCTCAAAAATACGGCAAGTAACAGCCATACAGATGAAACAGCAGCACGGGATACAGCGTCCATCGAGCCTGGAGACGAATGCGCGGGGAGACTAATTGCGCGGGTCAACTTTTGATCACCGCGATCTCTGCGATTAAATCCGATCCGCACAATCTGGCCACCTGCAACAACACATTGAATCCTTGATTCCGACTTATTCTTCCTTTTTCAAAAACACCCATCTCCTCGCATTACCGCCCTGCGCATCCGAAATTGTCGCGGCGAGTTTGCCGTGTAGATCCAGTTCATACACAATGCGCTGCGGATAATCGTGCGCCGGATTCACGAAGCGGACGAAACCGTTCTCAATAGAATCCGCACGAAACACCGTCTCCCCGTTGCCCCCGGGACTGGCATGGTACAGCAGCGCCCCATCTTTCTCCACGATCCGCAGATATTCGAAAAATGATGTGCCACCGCTTCGCACATCCCGGTGCAGCCCCGGCATGATTCCTCCGGCTGGCTCCATCCAATATTCTTCCTGCACCACGGCACCCTCATCGCTGATCCAGTGACCGGCCAACCACTCAAGGGTTTCGAGCGAATGCTGCGCGCTGGCTGTCGCGGCACAGAAAAACATCAACACCAGGATTGATTTGAGCATAACACTCACGTTCGAAAGGATAAGCAGTAGAAGAGCCGTTCTCTTGCGCAAGCTCACGTAAGGATAGCGGAGAATCTGAAATTTCGCAAGCCGCCGCGCCTTCTCCCGATACGAAACCAGGATGGCCGCCCCTGCGGTAGCGGAGACGGCCATCCGGAAACTGAATCGGAAAATGTCACCTCCGGTAGTATTGCAGCGCCTCAGGCATGTATTTCTGAATGTTCGCGATGCGCGTCTGATCGGAAGGATGCGTGCTCAGGAATTCCGGAGGCGCTCCTCCGCTTTTGCCCGCCGCCATGCGCTGCCAGAAGGCGACAGCTTCGTTGGGGTCGTAGCCGGCCATGGCCATGAATGCGAGGCCGAGTCGGTCGGCTTCGCTCTCATGGGTGCGACTGTACGGCAGCAGCACGCCGATCTGCGCGCCGAGTCCGAATGCCGTCATGTACAGTGCGCGTGTTTCGGCCGGCTTGTTTGCGAGTGCTTCGGACAGCGCCATCCCGCCAAGCTGCGTCATCAACCCCTGCGTCATGCGCTCGTTGCCGTGTTCGGCGATGGCGTGGGCAATCTCATGACCCATCACAACGGCGAGACCAGCCTCGCTTTGCGTAACAGGAAGAATGCCCGAGTACACCACGACTTTTCCACCCGGCATGCACCAAGCGTTGACCTCCGGGCTTTCGATGAGATTGAACTCCCATTGATACCCCTTCAGATCGGCGGAGAGACCTTTTTCGGCGAAATAGCGCTCGACGCCCCCCTTGATGCCGTTGCCGACGCGTTTCACCATTTCGACTTGCTGGCTGTTGGAACTGAGTTGGTTGCTTTGTAGAAACGCACTGTATTCCTGATAGCTCATCGATTGCATGGTGCCGGCAGGAATGAGATTGAGGGATTTGCGCCCGGTTATGGGAACCGTGCTGCAGGCGATAATGATAAAAACGGCGGCGAGCGCCGTGGATAATGGCATCAGTACGTGTTTCATGCGTAATACTCCGTTATTATTCAATGATCGATCTTCGTTGAGCGGTTGGGGAGGCGGCCGCTTCCTACTTCCTTCTGTAGGAGATCTCCACCATCGTGTAGTCCTTTCCGTCGGCCATGGGAAACTCGTGGAACACCAACTCCGTCATAACGGTGTCGTGATCCCGTATCGTCGTGATGAACGAATATTTTTGCTTCAAGCCGAATACAGGGTCGTCGTCCTCGCCTAAAAGCGTAAATTTTCGGTTTTCGGTGTCATACGTGCCGGCTGCGGTAATATAGTACGTGCCCCAGGTATCGTAACCGACATTGGTGAACTTGTGTTGACGGCGGTCATACCCCATGATCGTCATGGATTCCGCGTACAGGTCGCCCTCACCGCTCGTGGATTCCATCAGAAGGAAGCGTCCTCCGAGAATCATACGATGGGTGGCGGTGCCCGACGCGGTGACCACCTCGGCACCGGGTGACGGCCAGAATTTCAATTCCATGTTCCACGAACCGACCAGCGTTTCGAGCAGCGTATGCTCCGGACCTGGCTTCATCAATTCCGCGGCCTGTGCTGCTGGGTCATCCTGGGCGAAGGTGCGACCCGCGAGACAGATCGTCAGCAAAACAAGAAGGATCACATTTGAGCGTAGAGTCATGGGTACATCCGTTGAAAATTTGAACCTATGTTGTTTTTGACAGTCGAGCGGCCAAATCGGCGAGTCGCTGTTTCCAGAACGATTTCATCCTTTGGGCATCGTCCGCATGGGGCAGCTTTCCGTGGGTGACGGACACCCGGCACCTATCCGGCTCGAGACTGTACAAATCCACCTCCACCCGGCTGCCATCGTGCCAGGTGATGCGCAAGGATTTACCCTCGGTCGCTTTGGTGATATTCACAGCTTCCGTCAGCCAGGTGCCGCGTTTTCTGCCGTCCTTCCACATCGCGTGGACCTGCACGGGAGCCGCGTGGACCGTTTTCGTCGCGCTGATCTGATAGCCGTCGGGTTTCTCGTGCTTGTCCCGTAATCCGCGTACTTGCTCGTAGCTTACCGTCACCATCTGCTGCCACCATGGGGAAAGTTGCGCGTTGTTCTTGATCCAGGCTACGATCTGCTTGTGCGTAAATTCCATAGCTCCGGCGGAGTCCAACGCCGCAAACCACTCCGACCACACCTTTCCTGTGCTCGAACGGACAGCTTCGTCCTTGATGGACGGCGCCACAGTAGTAACCGTGTTCATATTTCTCTCGCGTTGATGACGTTGCTACAATCTACAACTCACGGAACGAGAAATCCAGTCCCTGCCCATACCGGCAAGATCAAACGAAACCGCGATGTCGTTGCGTCCGGATTCCACGACGTGGACGCGAATTGCGGACATCTGTTCAGGAAAGATGAACGGCATATTCTGGCACCATGTACCGCTTGCTCGATCCCACCACCTGCCTGCCTACGCTCAGTTCCCGACCATCCGCACCTTGAATCGCGCTGTAGGCGTAGTCGCATGTTTCCATTACATTACATCCTCACACATGGAGGCCACATGAATACACAACTTCGGCAGATAGAAAACGAACTGCGTGCCGCAAGCGATTTGCTCCGCGACCTTACAGGAACCCTCCCCGCCGAGGAGTGGCACGTCCGCATCCATCCCGAGCGCTGGTCCGTGGCGGAATGCGTGGCGCATCTGAACCTCACATCGGAGGCCTATCTCCCCCGGCTTCGCGATGCGCTGCCACGTGCGCGGAACCTGGGAGGAGAGGCCGCCGCGCGCTATCGACGCGATCCGGTAGGATGGCTGCTGTGGAAAAGCATGGGACCTCCTGTGCGGATGAAAACGCGCACCACCGCGGCGTTCGTCCC
The DNA here is from genome assembly GCA_964371045.1 of uncultured Chromatiales bacterium. Taxonomy (GTDB): domain Bacteria; phylum Bacteroidota; class Ignavibacteria; order SZUA-365; family SZUA-365; genus JAOSJT01. The sequence continues at coordinate 22,527 of CAYJMN010000001.1, forward strand.
GCAGGCCGAACTACCGCTTGAAGTTCTTGTCGGTGAATTCAACCGCCTGCAGAACGATCTCCTCGCTTTTCTGCCCGTGGCCGATGGACTGCCGCTGCACAAGGTGAAGCTGCAGTCTCCCTTCAATGAAAGAATTTCCTACAACGTCTTCTCCGCTCTCGGCATCATCCCGCGTCACCAGCACCGACATCTCTGGCAGGCGAAACAGCTTCTCGGCATGAAGCCCTGATCCGCCACTTCGAAAATCGCTGCTCATCTTTGACTTCCTTGCGCTTCTCCCAATGCTGGATGATACAACAACGCCCCGGATTCCGGGGCGCTGTCGCAACTGCTGCATAAGAGGTTTCAGATGCCCGCTATGGGCGTAGCGATCTGATATTTTTTCATGGATTCCGCCTGCCAGTAATCGGCCGTGATCCTGCCGCCTTCCGTTGTGATGAAGACTACCCCGTTGGCCTTCGTTTTCAGGATCTTGTTCGGCTGCAGAGCAAGCTTGCCGTTCGACTTGATCAATTCGCGGGTGGAACCAAGCTCCTTTCCGCTGTCGTCCCGGAACGTCACCGTCACCACCACGTCCTTGCCGTTGGCGCTCGCAAGCACCAGGTACACCTCCACGTTGGGATCGGCGACAAAATGCGGACAAACGAGACGCGAGAATCCTTTTTTCTCCTGTCCGATCGCGGTGGTGTTCTTCCAGGATTCACCCGCGTCCTTGTAGAACTGCCAGTATTCGGCGACGATATTGCCCCCCGCGGATTCGATGTGAATCGTCCCGTTGACCACCGAGTTGTTCACATATTTACCGGGATTGAGATTCAGCTTGCCGAAAGGCTGAATGAGTTCCTTTCCCTCGCCAAGCAGCTTGCCGGCGTTGTCGTAAAATTTCATCGTCACAATGGGACCCTTGCCCTCGACATCCGTAATGACGAGATGCGATTCGATCACCTTCGGGTCCGATACGAAATGGTTGATGATGTAGCGCTCCGAACCTTGCGCATACACGCGTCCCGCACTCAGCGTCACCGCAAGCAGGACCAGTAGCAATGAGGTGTATTTCATGATTCCTCCATTCGATCTTTTAATGTATCCTGCTTACAGTTTTTTGAATTCGACACGACGATTCACTCCGCGGTTGGCCGGAGTATCGTTGGGCACGATCGGCTGCTTCGGGCCGTACCCCACGGTTTGAAGCCGCTTCGCGTCAACCTTTCCCGATTTCACAAGCCAGTTCTTGACGGAGGCCGCGCGGCGCTCGGAGAGCTTGATGTTGTAATCGTCTTTTCCGACGTTATCCGTGTGGCCGCCGATTTCGTAACGGGCACCCTTGTTCTTCGCATCGTTGATCGCCATGGCGACCTGCTTCAAATCCGCCTCGGAGCGCTTCTGAATTTTGTCGCTGTCGAACTCGAAATGCACAAGCAGGCGGACGAGCGGATCCTCGACGATCGCTTCCTTTTCCGGCGCGCCACCCTGTAACGCGTGTGCGATCTGATACTGCTCTTTCTCCGACACCTGCCAGTATTCACCGGTGATCTTGCCTCCTTCAGTCTGAATGTAGGCCACGCCGGTCATTTTCTTGCTGCCCACCAGAGCATAGGGCTGTATCGAGAATTTTCCGTTTTTCGGTATCGTGATTTTGGTCTGTCCCGCCAGGTCGCCCTGATCGTTGTAGAACTCCACATACACTGTCGGCGCCGTGCCTTCCGCGTCCGCGACGACGATGTAGCTTTCGATGGCGGGATCGGCGACGAAATGCTGACATACAAGCATCGTCGCGCCAGGAACGACGGCCGCGGGAACGGCGATGTTCTTCCATCCAAGTTTTGAATCCTTGTAAAATTGCCAGAACTGACCCGCGATGCTACGGGTGGACGTCACGCGCATCGTGCCTGTAAGCTTGCGGCCACCTACGTACGTCTCGGGATTGAGATTCAGCTTGCCATTTGCCGGAATATTTTCCTCGGCGCTGCCGACCAGATTCCCTTGCTCGTCATACATGGCGATGTTCACCGACCCGCCACCGCCTTCTACGTCGCTGAGCACGAGGTGACCCTCGATGACCTCGGGGTCCGATACAAAGTGATTGACGATCAACGTTTTCCCGGCCTGTCCCCAGGCGGTCGTCGCCATCAGCAGCAAAACCGGAACTATCGCCGAGGCCCCCAGGGACCTGATCGACACAAGAAGGTGCTGATGCATGATACCTCCAATTTATTCAATGATGAGTGAATCGAATTCAATATACGCGCTTGATCCATGATACGCATGTGATAGTTTCCCGGGACAAAGCGACGATTTCCGGCTCCGCGTTCACTGATGCCACAGGCCTCCAATCAAGGGCGACAGCGCCGCACCCGGATCTCGGTACCGCTCCCCGCCGCATCATGAATCACGGCGCGCGGCGCGGTGGGTGACGAAGGAAATTGCTCCTGACTCCCTCCGCTCGTATTTTCAGGCGCAGCATGGATTTGAACATCACCAATACCGATCTGTTGCGCCTTGGCATTCTCGCGGCCGCGATTTTCGCCCTGCTGGCTTCGATGGAATTTCTACGACGCATCCTGCACCTTCCCGATTCGGCGGTTCGTAGATCCGTACATGTACTGACCGGTCTCATTGTTCTCGCCGCCCCGGCGTTCTTCCCTCGTGCCGGCGCTGTTGTCCTCATCGCCGCGGTGTTCGTGCTCTTCAACCTCCTCGCGTACATGCGCGGATGGCTTAAAAGCGTGCACCACACCACACGTCGCTCATACGGTACGGTGTACTATCCGCTGGCGCTGCTCATACTCGCCGTAGTTTTCTGGAACAGGGCTGCAGATCTGGTTGTGACGTCGATTCTGCTAATGTCTATCGGAGATGCCGCGGCAGGAATCATCGGTGAATCGATTCGCAAACCGCATACCTTCTCCGTTACTCCCGATCCGAAATCCATCGAGGGAAGCATCGCCATGGTAATTGGCAGCCTCGTCGCGCTGCTCGTCGGTCTCGGAATATATGGGGATGGATATCTTGGATTCTCGCGACACATCGCGGACGATACTGCGTTGACCTTGTGCGCCCTCGTTGCCATCGCGGTCTTCGCGGCCGGTTGGGAAGCCGCCTCCTCGAGGGGACTCGACAACCTCACTGTTCCGCTCGCCGCGGCTTTCGCGCTACATCTCTGTTTCAGCTCCACCCTGCCCGATTCAATGCTTCGCTTCGTGACCGGCGCCGCCCTGGGTGCCGGCATCGCCGTCCTCTCCTGGAAGCTGCGTTTCCTGGCCGTCTCCGGTGCTGTGGCCGCCTTCCTCCTCGCTTCGATCATTTTTGGGATCGGTGGATGGAAATGGACACTGCCGATTTTTACCTTTTTCATGCTTTCAAGTGCGCTTTCCCGGTGGCGACGAGCCCGCAAGCACCGCTTCGACAGCGTGTTCGAAAAGGGTGGAACCCGGGATGCCGGACAGGTCGTGGCGAATGGCGGTATCGCAGGTCTTATCGCGGTCACTTGGTACGTAACCCTGGATGACCGACTGTATTTGCTCTACCTCGCGGCGCTTGCCGTTGTGACGGCTGATACCTGGGGCACGGAAATCGGCGTTCTCTCTCGATCGCAACCGAAAAGCATAGCGTCGATGCGCGAGGTGCCGCCGGGAACCTCGGGTGGCGTCAGCGTGGTGGGAACCGTGGGTGGTGCGATCGGCGCTCTTGTTGTCGTGACGACCGCCCTTCCCTTTGCTCCGACGTTCGATCTCCAGACAATTCTCGTGCTCGGAGCAGTCGGCATGTTCGGCAGCGCTATCGACAGTCTGCTGGGCGCCACGTTGCAAGCACAATACCGATGCCCTCGCTGTGCGATGGACACGGAGAAACGCTTCCACTGCGGCGAACCGTCCGCACCTACGCGAGGTCTGACGTGGATGAACAACGACGCCGTCAATGTGCTGTCAACCATTGCCGCCGTTACCGTTGCGGCGCTCATAGTGATGGTGCGTTGATTCTGCCTTTATTCTGCGAATACTGTGGCATATTTTGTTGAATTATGAAATCCGACACGTTTTGATTCGTGGAGACACCAATAAAGTTCAGCGATATGAGACTTGCCCTTCACGAAATTCCGGCGCACTCCCCGCAATCGATTCACTGCCGAGTGTTCGCTTCGCAGACGCGGCGAATTCTCCCATAATTCACCATAACGATGACTTGGATGATTGAGACAATGCCGTCCACTTCATGGATCAAAACCGCCGCTTTCCTGTTGCTCATGCTCTTTGCCGGGTGTGAGCGCGAAAGTATCGTCGATGCCGGAATCGACACGACTCCACCCTTGCCGCCAGCCGGACTCATCGTGGAGAGCGCGCACGATGGTTTCATCTTCATCAGCTGGATCAAGAACCGTGAGACTGATTTGAGAGGCTACGTCGTGTATCGCGCGGAAGAAGCCGACTCCGGCATGTTCCTTCGCCTGGACACGCTCGCAGACTTCTATTACATCGATATTCAGCGAAGTTACGATACACTCTACTGGTACCGCGTCACGGCGATAGATCGATCAGGCAACGAAAGCCCCCCTTCGCAGGCCGTTCGGGCGCAGTCGGTGAATCTCGATCCTCCCGAACCTCCGGCGATCGTGAACGTCAACGGCGTGCACGATGCGAGTAATCAACTCATTCGTCTCTCGTGGTCCGATGTCGATGAAGCGGACATCCGATCGTTCAGAGTCTATCGTTCATCATCTGTTTTCTCGCAGTCCGATCCCACTCTCCGCATCGCTGAAACGGAGAACCTGTTTTTCGACGATACAGGTATCTCGGAACTCTCTTCCCGCTATTATTACGGAATCACCACGATCGATCACGGCAATCTTGAGAGCGTGCTTTCCCCTGTCGGATCCGATCTGATCAGTCAGCGTCCATTGCTGATCTCGCCGGCCGCCGATGGGACAACAGAGGGACGCCCTCTGTTCGTGTGGCTCGCTGTTCCGGCAAGCAGGGAGTATCGCGTCAGTGTATCCGAGTCCGAACACTCAGGTGAACTATGGAGCGCGATTGTCGCCAATAGTGGCGGCGATACTATCAGTGCGCGGTACTCCGGAGTCGGACTCGCATCGGGAAGTTCCTGGTACTGGCGCGTCGCCACCATCACTTCCGACAACGGACGCGTCAATGGTATCTCGGATGCCCGCCGACTGATTGTCCGCTTCTGATACTGCAAGGTACTCTGCCCGCCGGAGCGTATATTTCCGCAGCAGTCCGATGTTGTTCTTCATTGCATTCTCCTGCCCATGCTGAACGCCTCACGTATGCCGGCGGTACTGTTGACACTGCTCGCAGTGCTTGTCTGCCTCTGTGGAAACCCGACGCTTGCGCAGGTCGCGCCTCCGCATGCCGATACACTCCGCTCTACAAACTCGCCTGTCTCACTGTCCTCCGGTTTTGAACGCAACGTCAATACCTTTCTTTGGGATTTTTCCGGTCTCGCCACGATGCACAGCGACGAATGGCGGCTGAGCATGAACGACAGGTTCCAGCGCACACTCATCCGCGCCGGTGGTGAAACAATTAAGGACCAGAATTCTCTCACTATTGATGCTGCGCACGCATTGCGGACCAACCTGAGCCTCGTCTCCTCGCTCTCCTCGTTTATCTTCAGCGACGACCGCGGACTCGGATTGAACGATCTCGCGACGACGCGCGCGCTTGCGGGAGCCCGGTGGAATCTCTTCGACCTTGTCAGCCTGTCGCCGCTCGCCGGTTTCAGCATTGATAATCAGCAAGGGATTCAGGATGAAGGACTCATGTATTCTACGCAGGCCCTTCTGAACAACCTTCGGCTTGGTCGAACTGATGCCAACGCGGAACTCTACCTCTCGGCGGAATATATTACCCCCCGGTATCAGCACGAATACAGAGGGAATACCGACTTCACTGCGCACATCAACGAAACCAGCGTGAACCAAACGCAGCTCGCTTTCAGGGAGACAAGGCGGGAATTTTACCTGATGGACGACGACGCGGAGGCAACACCGACGACAATTCACAACCGCATCGAGTCGCGTAACGAACAAACAATCGGGTTGCGCGACATGCTTCGTTACAGCATGCTGGACGTTCTCGCCTTCATCGCCAATGTCGACGTATCTCAACGTGCTATCACGCGCGAGAGAAATGATAAGCAGGAGAATTCAGGAAATCCGTTTTTCTCCACACGCATCTCGGAATTCACCCTCAACGGCAACGCGCAATTCGATTACGATAATTCTGACGGAACACGAGGGGGCCTGCGTATCGAGCTGAACGAACGCGACGAATCCCATGAACTCAGACCTTTCGAGGGAGCTGCACCGTCGGATGTGGCGCGACAGCAACGGCTCGAGGAGCAAAAAAACAATACAATCCAGCAGACCCAATTGGGATTGCTGTTCTCCCATGCCGTCGGTTTGCGAGATACCTTGGCCGGTTCCGCCGCAACGGTCAAACTGCGGTACGATACCCCAAGCGGAGAGAACAACGACGACCGGGATGAACTCGTGATACTCGCTGGTCTGCGTTGGGTCCATCGGTTCAGCCCTGAATTTATGGCATCGCTCAGCGGCGACCTCGCTATGCGGCATACCGTCTACATTTTTGCCGAGCGGAGCGCCAATAACACCTGGAATCGCGTCTTGCGCATTTCACCATCGAGCGAACTTCGCATCTCGCAGGGCTTCGTCAGCAAAAATTCAGCAGATATCGTCGCAAATTACACCGTGTACGATTTCGAGCAAGAGGCGCAGGGACAACAAAGTTTTTCGCTTCGGCAGCTCACGCTCGTCGATTCGACTTCGATCCGTCTCGGAGATCTGTTCTGGATGGATGCGACCGTACATCTGCGGTGGTATGAGCGCGGGGAGCTGCGCTGGTCGGCCTTTACGGTGCGTCCGGTGCAATTCTTCCAGGAACAGACTTCCACGTTTTCATTGCGACGACAGAGCGATCACTGGGAATTCTCGGCGGGGATACGCTACTTCGAGCAAAACAGATTTGTGTACAAAGGGGCATCACGGACGTTCAGCGGACGGCTCCGCAATTACGGACCCACGGCACGCTTACAGTACACATTATCGATGCACGCACGCGTATTCATTGATGGGTGGTACCAGCTGACGTCAGAGGAGAATCGCGAAACAAGAACCACGCCAAACATCGTGATTCAAACGGTCTGGAATCTGTGACGCAGATTCCCTATGTTAGTGAACAAGAAGCCTGAACAACCACCTAACCGTGATTGCGATTGAGCACACTGATCCTCACTAAATCACTCAGCATCCCGAGCGTACCCTCGAACATCAAACTTGTCGAGCGATTTCTGTTGGACCTGCATGACGCTCTCAACCTTTCGGAATCCATTCTGGATCGTATCATGATCTCAATCACCGAGATCGTAAACAACAGCATTTTGCACGGGAACCACTGTGATCCATCCAAGCTTGTCCATCTCTATTGCTACTGCTACGACGACCGCCTCGATTTCATTATCCGCGATGAAGGAGACGGCTTCGTTCCCGACGACCTCCCCGATCCTCTGGATGAGGGCAACCTGCTCAAGGAGGGCGGTCGGGGTGTGCTGATCGTCAAGTCCATGATGGACCACGTCTCGTTCAAAAAACTTGATCACGGGATGGAAGTCCATGCCCGCATTGAACGAAGCGAGAAGTAGACGCGCCGACTCTCTAAATCCCACACTGGATCTCTCATGCCGCATCGTCAGTACTTCCCCGGAGACGAAACTCATCTCCTAACCATTCAGCGTTACATCGCGCAGGAAGAACGCGCGCATCCAGGAGCAACCGGCGAATTTTCCACGCTGCTCCGCAATCTCGCGCTTGCGGCCAAAATCGTCTCTCGCGAAGTGCGCCGCGCAGGACTCGCGGACATTCTCGGCAGAGTCGATACAACCAACACCAGCGGCGATGACGTTCAGAAGATGGATGTATTCGCGAATATGATTTTCATCAATGCGCTTGAGGCCGGCGGTCAACTCTGTGTGATGGCATCGGAGGAGAACGAAGCCATTATTCCTATCCCGGAGGGTTTTCCCTGCGGAAATTATGCAATCCTGTTCGATCCGCTGGACGGATCGTCAAATATTTCATCCAACGTTACGATCGGCACGATTTTTTCCATCTACAGACGCGTTTCGCAAGGTACACACGGGACTGAAGCGGATGTTGTTCAGCCCGGAGTGAAACAGGTCGCCGCCGGCTACATCATGTACGGTTCGAGCACAATCATGGTGTTCACCTCGGGCGACGGAGTCCAGGGTTTCACGCTCGACGTCACTATTGGCTCCTTCCTCCTCTCACATCCAAATATGAGAATCCCGAAACGAGGGAATTGCTACAGCGTCAACGAAGGGAATCGTAAACTGTGGGATGACGGTTTCCTGAAATACATCGATTATCTGCAGACCCCGGACAGCACCACCAACCGTCCCTACAGGGCGCGCTATGTTGGCTCCATGATCGCAGACATCCATCGATCGCTCCTTCACGGCGGAATTTTCGCTTACCCCGCGGATGCAAAAAATCCAAACGGCAAGCTGCGTCTCATGTACGAAGCCAATCCCATCGCCTTCATTGTTGAACAAGCGGGAGGTCGCGCAACGGATGGACGAAGCCGGATTCTCGATATCCAGCCGTCGAACGTCCATCAGCACATTCCTGTACTGATGGGAAGCGAGGAAGACGTTCTCGAAGCGGAAGCATTCATCGCGGGTTCACGCTAAGGTGTCCAGGTGATATCCTTCCAATCGCATATCTGCGGGATTGTTGTTCTGCTGTTCCTCTCGACTGTCGCAGGCATCGCCCAACGCTCCGCCGGCGACGATGCGAACATCGATCCTTTGCTTCTTGTCGATATGCCGATCGCCGGCATCCTTCCCGCTACTTCGGGCTCGATACATGCCACGATCTATCCCGATGGAGGTCTTCTGGCCGAGCTGACCTACGGATTGATCACGAATCTGAACGTCGGCCTTTCCTTTGGTGGCACACGCCTCATCGGCAGCGGCGGCATAATATGGAACAACTTGCCGGGAGTGATGGCCAGGTATCGGGTTATGGAAGAAAGCTCGGGCACCCCGGCCATTGTGGTGGGTTTTGATACACAGGGACGAGACGGATGGATTCCTGAATGGAAACAGTACTGTACCAAATCCCCTGGTTTTTTCATCACCGCAGGCAAGAATTATACGTTGGCCGGATCCATCAGCTTTCACGGCGGCATCAATTATACACTGGAACGTCACGACGACGACTATGAACCTAATCTCTATCTCGGCGTGGAGAAAACCATCGGTCCTCTTCTCTCCTTTCTATCAGAATACAACTTCGCCTTCGACAACGATAAAGATCGAAAAGGCTTCTGGAATGGCTCTTTTTCCATTGGTTTGCGCGTCTCCTCAAAGATCGGTTTCAATGCCGACGTCCTTCTCAAAAATCTCTTCACCAACGAATTTTTCCATCCGAAGGTCATTCGCGAACTGCGAATCCAGTACGTGCGCTACCTCTGACCCATCTGTGCCTCCCAGAGTACAAATCCGTCCTTCGAATAGGTCAATCGTATGTCCTTTCTTTCGATGAAGCAAACCGCTACCTTCCATCTGATGGTATTTCGACAATTTCTTTCGTGATTTATTATCGGCACGAGTTTTGTTACTGTTACCGAGGCTTTGACGTTATTTTTTTGATTGAGGTGTGTCATGAAACGATCGAATACTCTTTTGCTCACCACGGTTTCTCTGGTGATGCTCTTTTCCTTCTCGGGATGCTACACCCAGATCGCCGTACGTGACGATTATCCGCAGTACGATGAAAGTGAATATGCGGATTACTCTGAATCGTATGAAGATTCGACCGGGAATGTGACGATCAACAATTTCTATGACGGTCCTCCTCGTTCCCGCGCGTATTTTTCCTTCTATTACCCGCTTCACTGGGGCTCGTACTGGTCGGCCCACTATAACCCCTGGTATTCGGACCCCTGGTTTGATTACTGCGATCCGTATTGGGGATGGGGATACAGTGGATGGTACTGGAATCGTCCCTGGTATTCCAGCTATGGGTACTATGGCGGAGGCGGATGGGGGGGATACTACCACTCAGGTTACTATAACAATCGACCGGCGTACTACACGACGAGATCCGACTCACGGGTAAGAACAACTGGAATGTCGAGAACTGTGTCGCGGGCCCGAGGGACTGGTCTCGGTAGATCCGCCGACGGCACGGGATCAGTCAACTCTTCAACAATCCGCTCAGGCTCCACGCGCTCCAGCTCCTATGATCGTTTGCAGACGCGTTCACGCGATGTGAACGGCACGCGTTCGACCACAGCCAGACCGACATCAGGAACCACGGAACGCAGCCGTCAGGGCGTCAACAACTCGGGAAGCACAAATTCCCGGAATAGCACTGGGACGAGCACCCGTTCGCGGAGCGGCAGCGAAAGCCGGGACGGCACCTACACAGCTCCGTCCCGTCCCCGCAGTGAATCTTCCGGAAGAAGCGGCTCCTCGGAACGCAGCTATTCCCCTCCCTCGCGTGGCAGCAGTTCAAGCTCCGGTAGTTCACGATCGTCCGGCAGTTCAAGTTCGGGCGGTTCCAGCTCCCGTGGTTCAAGTTCGAGCGGCTCCAGCTCCGGTGGTGGACGCACCCGTACTCGGTAAGAATTTTTATTTCTAATTGAACATTTGGTGATTTCTCCCGCAAGCGACGTCGGGACTATCTGGAGGTATATCATGAAACGTGTGCTTTTTATCTTTTCATTTCTCCTTTTACCGGCGGCTGCATCCCAGGCGCAGATTATTGAAGACGCATTGCGCCTCGCTCCAACACCCTCGCTGGTCGGCACGCGGAGTGCGGGAATGGGCAACGCCTTCGTCGGACTTGCGGACGATGTTTCTGCACTCTACTGGAATCCCGCAGGATTGGCGCAGCTCCGCCTCAGCGAGTTTTCCATCGGCCTCTCAAACATCGGCGCAGCCAATGACGCATCGCTGCTCGGAGTAAGCACTTCGGGAGACAACAGCTCGACAGTCCTCACTCACATCCAGTTCGCGCTCCCGTTTCCGGTCGCCCGAGGAAGTTTTGTACTCGGCGCCGGATACACCCGATTGGCGGATTATACCGGCGCACTCTCGGTGGATACGTACAATCCACAAAGTTCGATTCAAACCTCACTGTACAACGGTGAGAAAGAAGAGCTCGATTTCGCCTGGAATCTCGGTCTCGAAGACACACTGGTTCTTACCTATCTTGATGAGGGGAAGCCCGGGTGGTTCGCCATCCCTGTCACAAATCGTGTGCAGCAAACCTTGGATATTTTTGAGGATGGCAGCCTGAATCTGTGGTCATTCGGAGGAAGCATGGAAGTGGCGCCAAACGCTATGGTGGGACTTGCGTTGAATGTTGTTTCTGGGAGCTATCGTAACGACCGGACCTTCGTCGAAAAAGATATCAATAGCGCCCATCAGGGGGCGATTGTCGGAATAGACGACGTTACGCGAACGGATTTCCAAAGTCTCGAACTCGAGGAGTTGCTCGAGCAAAGCCTGTCCGGCTGGAATATGCGCATTGGTTTTCTCTACAATTATCGCGACAAGGCACGCGTCGGAATCGCTGTCCAGACAGCCGGGAACGTAAATGTGAACGAGGATTACGAAAAATTCGGCAGGGCCCGTTTCTCGGATGCCAATCTCACGTACACAATGACGGTCCCCGATAACAACTACGATATTTCCACTCCAGCGATCTATAGCTTCGGCGCGTCGGTGAATCCGGTGAACTGGCTCATGATCGCTGCGGACGTTGACTTGACCGACAATTCAAAACTCGAGTTTGAAGAATCCAGCAATTTCTCTACGTCGGATCTCAACCGCGACATCAGAAAATTATTCCGGGCAACCAACAATTATCGCGCCGGCGTCGAGATCCGGGTGCCGAACACCGGCCTCCAGGTTCGTGGCGGCTTCGGCTATAGCGTCTCACCGTTCAAAGTAGATGAAGGTATCACGGACTACGATATCTCAACCCTCAGCGGAGGACTCGGATATGCCTTTGATGATAATTTCGTCGTGAACGCGGCCTTTTCCGCGACAAGCTACGACACGTTCGTCCAGAACTACAGCGATCCGGACGTCAACATCCCCGAAAGCGCCTTCACGACGGATCAGTCGATCACCATTTCGCGCCTAATGCTTGGTGTTTCCTATCGATTTTGATCCCTCGAATCGACCTCTCGAAACCGCGCTTTCCGGCGCGGTTTTTTTTGTTTGTGAAGTAAAAACTGTAATCAATTGCTTTGAAAGGACTTTGCCTCTATATTTGTTAGCTTGAATGTTTGTTCTTTTGAATTCGTGGAGTAGCTCATCATGGGTATGATGACCAAAATGCGCGACAATGCGCACGTCTTTATCATCGCATTCGCTGTTGTATTTATCGCCTTCTGGGTCGTCAGCGATGTTGACCTCCCCTCCGTTCTCGGTGGTTCGAGAAACGAGATCGCCAGCATCGGCGGGAAATCGATCACCTACCAGGATTTCCAGGCCGTCGTGGAGCGTGTCGCCGAAGAGCAGCGCCAGAAAAATAACGGGAAGGAGCTGAGCGAAACTGACTATATCCAGATCCGTGAACAGGTCTGGAATGATTTTGTCACGCAGGCCGTGCTCGACGAAGCGACCGAAGAATTCGGCATTTCCGTGAGTGATCAGGAAATCACCGACTGGGTTTGGGGCGCCAATCCACCTGAGGAGTTGGCGAAGTATTTCGTCGATTCCACAAATCAGTTCAACAGGGATACGTATGAGAATTTCCTGCGTAATCCCGGCCAGGAAAACCGCGAGGCCCTTATCGGCCTTGAGCAGCAGCTGAAGGCGCAATTGCTGCGTGAAAAACTCACAAATATCCTCACCTCGTCCGTTTCCGTCACCGAACAGCAGTTGCTGACCACGTACATCGATCAGAATGTGGAATTTGTAGCGAGCTATCTGTTCTTCGATCCTAACGTTTTCGCCACGGCCGATACCGCGGCGCCGACGAATGAGGAATTCGAGGCGTATTACAAGAAAAACAAGAATCGCTTCAAAACCGATGCGATGCGCAAGTTGAAGTATGTCATGTTCCAGGACGTGCCTTCGAAGAGCGATACCGCGGCGATTGTCAATGAACTCGCCACGTTCCGCGATCTCGTGGAAAAGGGTACGGATTTCCTCGAACTCGTCAAGTCGAATTCGGAAGAGCCCTATGATTCGAGTCGGTGGTTCACGCGTGAGCAGGTTCCGCCAGGTGCCGCGACCACGGTCTTTGACCAGCCTGTCGGTTCCATCGCTGGTCCCATCGCCAACGAAACCGGATTGTCGCTCTACAAGGTGATCGCGGAGCGCCAAACAGCAGATCCGCTTGTCAGGGCTTCCCATGTTCTCTTCAGGACCGATAGCGGTCAGGACGAAGCCAGTCAAAAGGCGAAAGCGCTCGCTGTTCTTGCACGCGCGAAGAAGGGTGAAAATTTCGCCAAACTCGCAGCCGAGGCCTCCGAGGAACCTGGCGCCGCAGAACGCGGGGGCGATCTGTCATGGTTCGGAAAAGGCAGAATGGTCCCTGAATTCGAAAATGCCGTCACCAGCGCAAAAGTGGGAGAAATCGTAGGTCCCGTGAAAACCCAATTTGGATGGCATGTTATCAAGGTAACGGGTCGAAGCTCTCGCGAACTCCAGCTCGCCGAAATTCGACTCACCATACGGGCAAGTTCACGTACCCGCGATGAACTCTTCGACCGGGCCCGCGATTTTGCGTACTTCGCCAACGAAAACGGATTTGAAAAAGAAGCGGAACTCAATGGTCACCAGATCCTGGAAACGCAGGAATTTGCCGAGGCCACCGGATCGTTTATCCCGGGCATCGGTACCAATCCCTCGATGGTGAAATTCGCATTCTCAGAAAACGTGGGTACCGTGTCTGAAGTCCATCGTACCGGCACCGGATATGTCGTAGCCCTGCTTACCGAAAAACGTGACGAAGGATTCCGTTCGCTCGACGAACTCAAGGAGCAACTTCGTCCCCAGGTCGTATACGAACGTCAGATTACAAAAACTCTTGAAAAAGCTCGGAAAATTGCAGGTTCAGGCAAATCCCTCGAGCAAATCGCGGCTTCCAATCCACAAATCGCTCTCACGCAAACGCCGCCCTTCAAACTCCAGGCGGGCGTTCCTGATATCGGACCGGATCAAGCCTTCATCGGGACCTTGCTACGACTCAAGAGTGGAGAAACCAGCAATGTTTTCCGCGGCATGCGGGGCATCTTCATCCTCAAACTGAATTCCAGAGCCCCGATCGATGAAACTGCCTACAAGGTTAAAAAGGGCGAACTCCGTCAGACCGCGCTGCAGCAGATTCAGAATGAATTTGTTCAAGCCTGGTTGGAGCAGAGGAAAAAAGAAATCGACATCGTTGACAACCGCGATATGTTCTTCAGGTAGCCGACCCTCTCGTCACCCCGGCTTCCCGCAGAGATACACTTTGGCTGTACTCGCCGAATAACTGGAGAAACCCATGAACACCCCCCGACAGATTGCTTGTGCTCTCAAGATCTGTCTGGGGGTGTTCCTCGTTTTTCCCATCCAGCTATTTGGACAACCCTCGGCTCATTCCCTCACACTGTTCGGAACAACCATATCCGAATCGAGAATCTACCTGTCTCCGCAAGCGTTCGATCAATCCGAACGTAACCGTGTCTACGATTTCGGTGGTCTGACAACCGTATCCTTTGCATATCGCCACCAGCTGTCCTCATCATCGTTGCTTCAATTCAGAGCCGAGTACCTGAATAATCAGGAGCAAATCCTGGACCAAATAGGGACGCCCCTGCGCCATGGGTATGAGGCGGCGGCTCTGGAAGCCAGCGCGCTGTTTCAATTGCCGCTTGGTGGCGACGCCTTCCGCCTTTGCATGGGAGGAGGAGGAGGTTTCTATCTCGCCACTCGTATGTACAGTGTGGCCGGGGTTGACGCGGGGATTGTTCGAAGTATTCCGGCGGTGGACATTCACGTTCTTATCTCAGCGGAATATTTCTTCTCTGATTCTTTCTCACTTAAAGCGGATGTCTTGTTTCGTGATCCCGTCATCAACACCGAAAACGCATTTCCAGTTTCAAGCGTAACGGCGAACGGCGTTGACTACCCCCTGAAAACGGAACCGTTCAGATCGACGGTCAATCTGAACGGGAATGTCTACATGCTGGGACTGGGCTGGTATTTCTGACGATATTACATTTTTTCCGGTGCGCTGATCCCGATGATGGAAAAACCATTGGCCAGTACCTGCCTGGTTGCCCTGCAGAGGGCCATCCTGGCCGCGCTCAGCGCTTTATCCTCCGTTATGACGCGACAGTCGTGGTAGAACTTATGAAACGCGCCTGCGAGCCCGTGGAGGTATGTACAGAGATGCTGGGTTTCATAGGTTCTTGCCGATAAGGTGACAATCTCCGGAAATTCCAGTAACGTCTTGATCAGCCCAATTTCGGATTCATGACCCAGCAAATCGAGGTCGGTTGCTGTTTCGTGAGCAAATCCTTCGCTCTCCGCAAATCGTATGATGCTGGCAATCCGGGCGTGCGCATACTGCAGATAATACACAGGGTTGTTCTCGCTCTGCTCTTGCGCAAGTTTGATGTCGAACTCCAGCTGTGATTGGGCAGACCGCATAATGAAAAAATATCTCACAGCGTCAACGCCAACCTCGGAAATGAGATCGTCCAGAGAATAAGCGTTCCCGGCACGCTTGCTCATTTTGACAACCTCGCCCTCGCTC
The DNA here is from genome assembly GCA_964371045.1 of uncultured Chromatiales bacterium. Lineage (GTDB taxonomy): Bacteria > Bacteroidota > Ignavibacteria > SZUA-365 > SZUA-365 > JAOSJT01. The sequence goes on from CAYJMN010000001.1 coordinate 38,350, forward strand.
ATAAAACTCACCATCTGATGGATGATGACATCAACGTGATCTGTCGTGAATCCGAGAGCCCGAACGGTAGCGAGAACATCGGGTATCGTCGCGATATGATCAGCTCCGAAAATATCAATGATCTTGTCGTCTCCCCGAATGATTTTCTCTCTATGATAGGCGATATCCGGCAGTCTGTAGGTAGGCTCCCCTGTGCTCTTTACGATAACCCTGTCTTTGTCCGCTCCGAATTCCGTGGTCTTCAACCAGATAGCGTCGTCTTTTTCATAGGTGAGGCCCTTTTCGCGTAATTCACGCAAAAGAACTTCGATCTTACCTTCGCTGTACAAACTGTCTTCGTTGAAATAAATGTCGTGGTGAACGTTCAGGGACTCGAGTGTACGTTGTATGGCGGCGAAACACCACACTTCCCCCTCTTTTCTAAAGAAATCCAGCGGCGCCTCCAACATGGTCGAACCATATCGCAGTACGATGCTCTCTACTATCTCCCCGATATAATCACCGGCGTAATGAATATTCTCTTCTGCAAGCTCCATGCCCTGCCGCGCCCGATATCGTTCACGAACGGTGACGGCAAGATGCTGCATCTGGTTGCCGGCATTGTTGAAATAGTATTCCCGCGTCACCTCCCACCCTGTCCACTCCAGCAAGGAACAGACCGTCGCGCCGATGCAAACCTGACGCCCGTGGCCCGCATGCAAAGGGCCCGTGGGATTTGCGCTTACCCATTCGACGTTCGCTCGCTTTCCTCTATGTTCATCCGTGGCCCCAAATCGTGAGCCCCTGTCGAGAATGACTTGAAGCTCATCATAGAGATATGCATTTGAGAAGCGGAAATTGATAAAACCGGGACCGGCGATTTCAATGGTTGATATTCGTGCGGGATCACAATCAAGCGCCGCGACGATCTCTTGCGCGAGAGAACGGGGATTTTTCTTGGCTGGTCGGGACAACATCATGGCGATATTGCTCGAGAGATCGCCCTGCTCCGCAATTTTTGGTCGCTCGAACTGGATATCCACTCCCTCCGTTTCGAAACCGATCCGATGGAGCGCCTCAGAAAGAGCCTGTTCCAGGTATTTCTTCATGGAGTCAATTGTATGTCGTGAGTCGCAGGAGACTGGTTATTCCGTGATCGTCTCCGCGGGAGCGTCGCCCCAGAGTCGTTCGATGTCGTAGTACGAGCGCACCCTGGGTTGAAACACATGAACGACCACATCGACGAAATCCAGGAGAACCCACTGCAGGCTGGTCAGACCCTCCTTGCGCCAGACTCGGGCATCCTCCTCCCTTGCCCCGTCAACGATGGCGTCGGCAATGGCTTTTACCTGAGTGTCGGTTTCACCGGAGCAGATGACGAAATAATTCGTCACGTCCGAAAGACCCGTCAAATTCAGGATTTTGACGTCCTGTGCTTTTTTCGTCAACGAAAGGTCCGCAAGTAGGTGTGCGAGCTGCTGTGCTTCCAAGGAATATCCAGTCTGAATGCGTTACTGAAGAGGCTTGAGGTTCTTGAAATCGTGGCCGATAACCACGGAGACATTGAGATAGTAATCGGTATTGATCAATTGCACGACATTCTTCTCGTCTACGCCGAGTGCGTAGGCGACGCGGCGTGCCGCTTCAAGATCTCCGAGACGATCGATGACTATTGATTCCTGGACGTCGAAGGTCTTGTAATTCGAAGACTGCACCACATCGAAGTTGCGCTTGCGCAAAAAATCCGTGAATTTCTGCGCGACACCCGAAACGCCGCAGCCGTTTAATACATCGAGCTGGATAATCTCGGCGGTACCCTTGCTTTCCGCAGGTGATTCCGTCGTCCACTCAACCGGTTTTGTGACGAAAGTGTTTGTCACGAAAGAATAAAGGAGAAAAAACACCACTATTCCAAGCAGCGCGATGACGATGTTCAGGAAGAGATGCTTCGGATTGAGAGATTTGGACGATCTTACCAAGGCCATGAACTGAATATACGGAAAAAGTGCGAGTGTTCGGGTTTTCGCGCATCAGGAGAGGCGCAATCGCTCTGTCAGGGCCGGATTCCATCTTCATCGTCGAACAAGTCGTCGCCACGTCCGATCCCGTAATTCCATCCGGAGTAGCGTGAAAGGTAAGGTTCGTTCCTGAATTGCAGACTGAAGCGCAGGTCTTTTGACGGTGCGTAGTCAAGGCTCGCACGTTTTAGAAATATTCCGGATAGATCGCTCTTCAGTGACTGAGCCGCGCTCCCAAACGGAGAAAACATCACCCCGATATCGGCCCGTAGGGTCAGAGGCTCGGAAAAATGGTAACGGAGACTGTTCACGTACATGCTTGCGCCAAGGCCGCCGTCCTCGGACATACCATAACTGACGGAGACACTGTGACGCATCTCCAATTTGCTCAGATCGAACAAACCGGGACCGGAAACAGCTCCGTTTTGGGTAATCCCTTCTGCGACAGATGGAACTCGAGGCTCCTGTCCGCGGAACTGGGCTCGAGACGGCGAAACAGAGAAGAGAAAAAGGACCGTCACAAGAAGGATTCTGATCATGATTTTATCTGTAAAAATGCCTAAAGTCGTTGATAATACTACACATACAGACACTCAAAGTCAAGTCGGACGGCTCCGCGGATCGCCAAAAAGTCATCGAAACAATCGATTGTGAAGATTTTGTTAGGCTGAGAAAAAAAAATGACGACGCTAAGTCATTGTGGCTACGAGACTTTGAAAAAATCAAGCCCCGAGGAAAAAAAAAGCCTCTTGAAAATCACTTTAGTCCTCTCTATACTTTGACGCATCCACATTGCTCTCTCCAGTGTGGATAACCTGTGAACAAGAAGCGTCCCGTTTTTTCTTTTAAACTTCTGGCCGGGCGGCATTCAGGTCCTTTGCTGTTCCTGTCATAAAAATTATCCGATTTCATAACCGTAACTGGTTGATTTTAAACGGATTGACTCGTGTTCCCACGAATCGATCCCATGGAAGCTTTCGCTCGTGTCAAAAAATCATCTTGCTCTGTGTTTTTTTTAAATCAACAAATCTGTGTGAATAACCTGAATGTCCATGAATATTGCGACGAAAAAAACAGCTGATACCGCCTGGAGTGAGTGCCTTGATATTATCAGGCAGCGAGTGAAGCCGCTTACCTTCAGTACCTGGTTCGAGCCGATTTTTCCCAAATGTCTGGATGATTCACTCCTGACGCTGGAAGTCCCCAGTACCTACTTCTATGAATGGATAGAGGAGCACTTTTTCGACCTGCTGCAGGAAGCGGTTCAAACTGTTCTCGGAACCGGTTCTACTCTTCAGTATGCGGTGAGCGTGCTCAAACAGGATGTTCCGCAATTCACACTCCAGTCCAATCCGTACCCGAACGGAAGTAACGGTGGATCCGCCGCAAGGCCAAATACGCTGGTTTCACATCACATGAAAATCCGTGAACCGTTTGTTTCAAATCTTAATCCAAAATACCTCTTTTCAAATTTTATTCGTGGCGACGGCAATCAGTTCGCTCGTGCGGCATCAATGAACGTCTCAAACAATCCGGGTGAAACGGCGTTCAATCCTCTTGTGCTCTATGGAGGCGTTGGTCTCGGAAAAACACATCTTATCCAGGCGATAGGCAACCAGGTGCTGGAACAATTTCCGGATAAACGAGTCTATTATGTCAGCAGCGAAAAGTTCACAATCGATTTTGTAGACGCAATCGAAAAAAACAGCACAATCGATTTTAGTTCGTTTTATCGCAGTATGGATGTCCTGATTGTAGACGATATCCAGTTTTTTTCCGGAAAGGAACGAACGCAGGATACGTTTTTTCACACGTTCAACACTCTCCACCAACTGAAGAAACAGATAATCTTGTCTTCCGATCGGCCTCCAAAAGATCTCGTAGGTCTTGATGAACGCCTTATTTCCAGATTCCAGTGCGGGCTTACCGTGGATGTTCAGCCCCCTGATCTCGAAACGCGCATCGCCATTCTCAGAAAAAAATCCGAGAGTGATCATATAGATATCCCCCAGGACGTCATCGAGTACATTGCGACCAACGTCAAGTCTAACATTAGGGAACTTGAAGGCTGTTACATCGGACTTATTGCTCGTCACACCCTTGAACAACGGCCTCTTGATGTCGCTCTTGCCGAGAGAGTGCTCAGGCATGTTGTATCCGCAGAGAGGAAGGAATTATCTGTTGAGCAGATACAGAAAATGGTAGCGGATCATTTCAAGGTTCAGGAAAACACCTTGCGAATGAAAACGAGGAAACAGGAAATAGTGCTCCCGCGCCAGATAGCGATGTTTCTCGCAAAGAAAATGACGCGTGCGTCCTTGAAGACAATCGGACTCCATTTTGGTGGTAGAGATCACACCACCATCATTCATGCGTGCAGATCAATTGAACAGGCGATGACCAAGGATTCTTCCCTTTCCTCTCAAATTGACCAAATAGAAAAACAGCTTTCCTATCTCTCTCGTTGAATCCACGAGATGTGGGTAACTACTGTGTATTATCATCCGGGGCAGTTTCCAACATGTGGATGACTGCCTTTTTTTTGGAATGAAACCTTCTTTACTAACCGCCGCAATCATTCACGCACAGACGGCAAACATATTCCCAACATGAAGTTATTCTTTAGAACAAAAACGTGAAACATGTTGAAACAGCCCAGCTTGCAACTGTTTTTCGACGCTTGTCCACATATCCACATTTCTAATAATAAATGTAAAATCTTTTCAACTACAAGGATGTTAATATAAATGAGAGGGGGATACGTACGAATGGATGAGAGAAAATGGCAATTGCAATATTTTTGGGCGAAACAAATGGTAACAGATTCGCTCGCATTGTGCATTACGGGAAGTGTTGCAAGAAACGAGGCAACGTCGTATTCTGATCTGGACATTCTCATCATTGCTTCTGATTCCCCTGATGCGGAATTACGGGTGCCTTCCATTCTCCAGGGACTTCATGCTGAATTTTCACAGGTGAGCATCGTGGTAAGAACAGTCGAGGATTGCGCGACTATCAGAAAAAAGGATTTTAGATCTTGGCTCTCTTTGCTTGATGCGGTCTTTGTCGCGGGTGATGCGCGGCTGTTCGAATTGCTTTGGGATGGATTACGGAACGAATGCCTGTTGTATTACGATGACATATACGAGAAATTGAAACAACTGACAACGGAGAGGCATGTTCAATATGGTTCCTCAACTGCGCTGCTGGAACCGAACGTTAAAAACAGCGCTGGAGCCTTGCGCGATATTCATACGATTTGTTATTTGGAAAAAATGACCTCGATGATGAAAGGTACGTGTGAAATTCAGCGTTCGACTGATGCCGCGTATATCATCGAACATTCTTCGCTGCTTCCGTTTCGTCGAGAGGCATTGATCGAGGCGTGGTTTTTTTTACTTTACGCAAGGCGAAGGATGCATGAAATAAAGGGACATCTCCACGATACGCTGGAATTCGACTGTCAACCTGCTGTGGCTGACGAGGATTCAAAGGAGTCCGCCACCATACGACGTACGGTTGAAGCGTTCATGAAACAGTACTATTGTCACTCGCGAACAATTCATCTTTCCCTTGAGCTTTCTTTTTTCGATCATGCTTCCGAAAGTGCTGTCGGAAAAGAGGACATCAACAAAAGTTTCATACATGTTCCGGAAAGCGGGTTGAATACTTCGGAAGGGGTGCTCTCTGTTTTTCTGCGATCCGCGCGAGAAAACACACGTTTAGGAAGCGATGTTATTCGTGCCATGACCGTTGCGTCAGGTTTTGATTACACCTCAAAGGAATGCGCTTCTCTCTTCGATGCACTGCTGCGAGAAAAAGGCAACGTAGGCACAACACTCAGAACCATGCACGAGTGCGGTATTCTGAAGCGAATATTTCCAGAATTTGAAGAAGTGGAGTACTTTTTTCAGCACAACGTGTATCATTATTACACGGTTGATGAGCACACAATAAAGGCGATAGAGGCTGCGGAACAACTGCAGCGCGATCAATCGCTGTTCGGTGATGTGTATAGGAGACTTTCGGATACATCGTTGCTCTATTACGCCATACTGATGCATGATATTGCAAAGCCCACGGACATAGCCGGCCACGAGGTTCTGGGTGCGCAGATGGTTCCGGAAATGTTGCGACGCTATAATCGGGAAGATGGGATTGATACGGTGACGTTTCTCGTACAACATCATCTTCAAATGGAACAAACGGCATTTCGGCGGGATTTGCGGGATCCGGCGACTATTCGTTCTTTCTCGGTAATAGCGATTGGCCCTGAGTATTTGGAACTGCTGCTGGTATTGACAATCGCGGACATGTCTGCTCTCAATCCCGGTGTTTTGACAGAGTGGAAGAAAGTCCTTCTGATCGAACTTTTTCATGCTGCGAGAAATCATCGCGAGGGCAACCTTGGCAGAAGAACGCCGAGTGCTTCAGTTGCTGATTCCTACGCGATGGAAGGAATTACAGACGCGGAGTTCAATCGTGCGATGGAGGACGTCCGTGAAGGAGAACCTGTTCGAATGTTCGTGTTTCAACGACGAGCGTTCACCGAAATCGTTATTTTCTGCCTCGACCGTCATCTCCTTCTCTCCCGGTTGGCGGCCGCATTGCTCGGCGCGGACATGGCCGTTGTCGATGCATCGATCGATACGAGATTGGATGTTGCCATTGATATGTTTCGTGTCACCGATATTGTAAGAAATGGCCGTCTGGATGAATTCCAGATCCATCGCTTGCGTGACTTGGTGCGAAACGTGTGCACAGCGGAGGTTGAAGCAGATGAGATTTTTCAGAGATTCAGAAGAAAGTGGGTCAGAAAAATAAAAAAAACAGTGCGTGAAAGTGTCCGGACCGAGGTATGTTTTCCTATTCCGGAGAGGGGAGCGCCGGAAGACAGAACAATAGTTGAGGTGTATGCGCCTGATGCCTACGGTCTCCTCTATATCCTCTGCCGGGAGATTTCAGCATTTGGATTGGACATCTCGTTTGCCAAAATTGCTACTCGCGTCGATGGAGTGGTAGACTCCTTCTATGTTCGGGAGGCGCAAGGTCTCCCCTTCAAGGATGCGTCGCGCAGAGAATTGCTGCGTACGACACTCCTCCGGTACATTTCCGAGCTATCGCAGGTCGAGTGACCCATGCGTCCTGTCAATATTCCTGAACAACAAAAAAGCATCGGGATCTTTGATTCCGGTATTGGTGGTCTGACGGTTGTCAGAGCGCTCATGCGGCGTCTGCCACGTGAAAACATCACCTATTTTGGCGATACCGCCAGGGTGCCGTATGGAGGCAAATCCGCGGAGGTTGTTCGGGAGTATGCATTTGAAGATACCAGATTTCTTTTGCGGCAAGGCGTAAAAATAATTGTCGTGGCATGCAACACGGTCTCGGCGGTGGCGATCGATGATCTCAAATCGCACTTTTCCATCCCCATTGTCGGCATGATTCAGCCTGGAGCGATCGCTGCCGCGCGATCGACTCGTTCCGGTCGCGTTGGAGTTATTGGAACCCTTGCGACGATTGCCAGTGACTCGTACACCAGGGCGTTGAAATCAGAGGACCGGCGAATATATGTGCTTTCCCGTGCATGTCCGCTCTTCGTTCCTCTGGCGGAAGAAGGGTGGGGCGATCATCCTGTTTCGCAGATGGTGGCGAACGAATATCTCTCGGATCTTCAGAAACATCAAATAGACACGCTCATTCTGGGCTGCACACACTATCCGATTCTGAAGGCGGTAATCCAGAGAGCCGTCGGAAACGACGTCACCCTTATAGATTCAGGCGAGGCGGCTGCGGCGGAAGTCGAAATCCTGCTTCGCGATCAAAATCTTCTCAACCCCATGACGGAACAACCAAACCACGAATTCTATGTTTCCGACGTGCCGCAGAAATTCAGGCAACTCGGAAGTATCTTCCTCGGAAAAGAGGATTTGCGAGTCAATCGCATTCACCTTCCCTGATTGGACGACGCCCGCCCTCGTTCCGCGCCTCCCTGTGCTTTTGTGCAGAAACGTACAATTCGCTAAATTTATCACAACCGGGTGTTGGTCGCCGCCTGTATGCGCCTTGAAATGTGCGATTTCACGATATCGAGACAGATTGATGAATCAACCCGACAAAGCAAAAGAGAATAACCGGCTGTTTTTAGAATTTCCTCGACCACGTAGAGAAGATTGGGAGCAGCTTGTCGCGCGCGATCTGGGCGACGACGCGTATGCAAGGAAGCTCGTATGGAAAACCGGGGAAGGCTTCGATGTACAGCCGATGTATCTGCGGGAAGACCTCAGAGGTCTTGCTCACCTTGGTTTTGTTCCGGGGGAGGCGCCCTTTGTTCGAGGCGCAACCGCGCTGGACGATGCGTCGAGGCCCTGGGGCATCGCGCAACGCATCTCCGTGTCTAATCCGGTCGAAGCCAACGCCGAAGCGCGGAACGTGCTTCGACGTGGACAAACGGAGGTTGTCTTCGAGTTTGACCGTGCGACAACATCGATCTTGATCGGTGATGATTGGCTCCCGGCCGTGGCTGATGGGGGAGTGTCCGTCCAGGATGTCGATGACTACACCAATCTTATCCGGAATCTCGATGGGTCCACGGTGGAGCTGCAGGGAGGATTGTCTTCGCTTTCGTTGCTCGCTTTGGGAGCCGCAGCCGGGCGTCCTCCGGCGCATGCGGATTTTGATCCTGTTTCCAGCCTGGTTCGCGAAGGCTCGATTCCGTTCAGCATCGATCGGTGCTTTGTTTTTGTCGCGGATGCAATACGATCCTGTGAAGACAAGCATATCGACGCAACGCTGCTGACTGCGAATGGTGGGTGTTTCCATAACGGGGGCGCTACGGCGGTGCAGGAAGTCGCATTTACTCTTGCTACCGGGGTTGAATATGTGAATAGGCTGGTGGATCATGGTCTTTCGGCGGAAACGGCTGCGAGACGTATTCGCTTCGACTTCTCGACAGGAACAAATTTTTTCATGGAAATCGCAAAACTGCGCGCGGCAAGGGCGCTCTGGGCGAAAATTATCAAGCATTTTGGCGTTGAGGACGAAACATCGGTTGCGATGCGAATGCACGTCGACACATCGTGGTGGTATCAGACGAAATACGATCCCTGGGTGAACATGCTGCGCTGTACGGTCGAGTCCATGGCAGCGGCCATAGGCGGCGCGGATTCGATCTGCGCCTCCCCATTCGATGATGTTGTAAACGAACCGGGTGAATTCTCAAATCGAATAGCCCGAAACATACAGCTCATCCTGCAGGAAGAATCTCATTTAGGCCAGGCGATGGACCCCGCTGCGGGATCCTATTATGTTGAGCAACTTACTGATTCAGTCGGAAGGAACGCCTGGTCGCTTTTCCGAAATGTTGAGCAGCGCGGTGGCCTGGTGGCATCCTTGCATACCGGATTTCTTCAACGGATGATCGCGGAATCTGCCGATAAAAAACGAAAGGACATTGCCTCTCGTCGCGAAATTCTCATTGGTACAAATCAGTATCCCAATCCAACGGAAGAGTTGTTGACGGAAACGGTTCGAAATCCGAATACCGTCAGTCATCTGCGCGAGGCGACGAACGCCAGATCGGCAAAACGAAAAAGTCAGCCTATAACGCTCGAAGGCAATATCTTCGACGCGATGCGGCGGGCGTTTCTAGATGGCGCCGATCTTCGCGAAATCAATAACGCGCTCCGCATCGGATCGGGCGAAGAAACCGTTGAGGCGATTCCCCAATTCCGTGCCGCGGAGGCTTTCGAGCGCATCAGGGACGCCGTGGCTGCGAGTCAACGCACACCCGTCGTTTTCCTGGCGACATTGGGATCAGCGTTCTGGCGCAAAGCACGCGCGACGTTCGCCTCCGGTTTTTTTGGCACTGCCGGCATTTCCGTCATCGATCATCCCGGCTTTGATTCTCCGGAAATCGCGGTGAGCACCGCAATCGAGGCGCAAGCCGACGTGATTGTGCTGTGCAGCGACGATGAGAGTTATCCGGTTCTCGCCCCGGTCGTGGTGCGGCGTCTGCGCGAGGTCGGCAGTTCAATGCAGGTTGTTATCGCAGGATACCCGAAAGACAACCTGGAGCAGCTTCGTAGTGCGGGCGTGGAGGAATTCATCCATGTTAAAGCCGACATGGAGGCGACGCTTGCTTCCATCCTTGGCAAGATTGGTGTACTTGTGAATTGAGCTTTGAGGCATTTGAGAATGAAACCTGATTTTTCGAACATGGAGTATGGCTTCTCCGAATTCCAATCCAGGGGTCTTGTTGGATGGCATGAGCAAGCGCTACGTGACCTCGGTGGAACGCTCCCGGATGAACAAACCTGGATGACTCCTGAACACATAGCCGTGCGGCCTATCTATACCGAGGACGATATAGCCGGAATCGAGCATCTGGATTTTGTCTCAGGTATACCTCCATTCCTTCGTGGACCCTACTCGACGATGTATGTACAGCGTCCCTGGACCGTGCGTCAGTACGCGGGATTCTCGACAGCAGAAGAATCAAACGCCTTCTATCGACGCAATCTCGCGGCTGGCCAGAAGGGGCTATCCATCGCCTTTGATCTCGCCACCCATCGCGGCTATGATTCCGATAATCCACGCGTCGTAGGCGATGTCGGAAAGGCAGGAGTAGCCATCGACTCCATCATGGACATGCGAATTCTCTTCGATCAGATTCCGCTTGACAAAATGTCGGTGTCCATGACGATGAACGGCGCGGTGCTGCCCATACTTGCGCTCTACATCATCGCAGCGGAAGAGCAGAGCGTATCGATGGATAAATTGAGCGGAACCATCCAGAACGACATTCTCAAGGAGTTCATGGTTCGGAACACCTACATTTATCCGCCTGCGCCATCCATGCGGATCGTCTCCGATATCATCGCATTCACCGCAAAGCACATGCCGAAATTCAACTCGATTTCCATCTCCGGCTACCACATGCAGGAAGCCGGCGCCACTGCGGATATCGAGATGGCCTACACGCTTGCCGATGGGCTCGAATACGTGCGCGCCGGTTTGAATGCGGGTCTGAGCATCGATGACTTCGCACCCCGACTTTCTTTTTTCTGGGGAGTCGGACTGAATTTTTTCATGGAAATTGCCAAAATGCGTGCTGCGCGTATGCTATGGTCGAAGCTGATCTGGCAATTCAAACCAAAAAGCTCGAAATCGATGTCACTTCGTACGCACAGCCAGACCTCCGGCTGGAGTCTGACCGAGCAAGATCCCTTCAATAACGTCGCCCGCACCTGCGTCGAAGCGCTGGCGGCCGCCTTCGGGCACACACAATCACTTCATACCAATGCACTTGATGAGGCCATTGCGCTGCCCACCGACTTTTCCGCTCGTATCGCCCGCAATACGCAGCTTTTCCTGCAGGAAGAAACAAATATCTGTCGAAGCGTGGATCCGTGGGCTGGTTCGTATTATGTGGAGCATCTGACCTACGATCTCGCCCAGCGCGGCTGGGATCTGATTCAGGAAGTGGAAGCGCATGGCGGCATGACGAAGGCCATAGAAACCGGATTACCGAAGATGCGCATCGAGGAAGCGGCGGCGAGGAAACAGGCGCGTATCGATTCAGGAAAAGATACCATCGTAGGCGTGAATAAATATCGACTTGACAAAGAAGATCCAATCGATATACTTATGGTTGATAATTCCGCCGTTCTCGTTGCGCAGGTGCGTCGATTGGAGGCGTTACGGGCAACGCGAAATCCCGACGAGGTCAAAGCGGCGCTCCAGAACATTTCCACCGTCGCCGCCGGCGAAGGAAATCTCCTCGAAGCATGCGTCAATGCTGCCAGATTACGTGCAACTGTTGGAGAAATGTCAGATGCCATGGAAGAAATTTTCGGACGTCATAAAGCCGTGATACGATCCATCTCAGGCGTGTACTCGAGTGAGGCGGGTAACGATGCGGATTTTGCCGCAGCGCAGGAACTCACGGATCGCTTCGCAAGGCAGGAGGGCCGCCGGCCGCGCATCATGATCGCGAAGCTCGGGCAGGATGGACACGACCGCGGAGCCAAAGTAATCTCGACGGCCTTCGCGGATATCGGATTTGATGTTGATATCGGCCCTCTGTTTCAAACCCCTGAGGAAGCGGCAAAGCAGGCGGCGGAAAACGATGTGCACATCGTTGGCGTATCCAGTCTTGCGGCAGGACATCGAACCCTGGTTCCTTCGCTCGTCGAAGAACTTCGAAAGCTGGGCAGGGACGACATTCTCGTCGTGGTCGGTGGCGTTATTCCGGTTCAGGACTACGAATTTCTTTATTCCGCGGGCGCATCGGCGGTGTTTGGTCCAGGTACCGTTATTCCGCGTGCCGCACAGCAGCTCATGCGAATTCTCCTGGGTGAAGATTCCCGGCAATAACGGCAAATTTTTCAGGATCAAGCTTCAACGACGCACCTCGTTCCGTTACGGGGTGCGTCGCGGCATTTTTATCAGGTTGTGGAATTTTGCATTGCTAATGAGTGCGGGTTTTCCTACACTGCCTCTTGTTATCAAGACGTAACCCATTCTCATTGGATATGCCATGAACGCTCGCGCTCTGACGAACACCGCGCTTGTTTTTATCGTCCTGATCGGATTCTCCCTTTCGGGTCCGGCACAAACAATTTCTTATCTCATTCCTGATATAGGAATACCCGGCATGAATTCGTATGTCGAGATAATCGCTCCCCACAATGGGGGCGGCGCGTTTGGAATCGACGGTTTTTATCTCAACAACCCCGGCGACGCAGTGCGTGTGCAATGCGCCGATCCATCCGATACATTGAAGATCACAATCGGTCCGATCGTTGTTTCCTGGGATGGAAGAATGATTTCAACACAGATCTTTATTCATCCGGACCAACAGCCACCAAGCAGCTATTGGGATTCCGTGGGTCCGGAATTCGAGATCCCGCTGCAGGTGTTCGCTAATGGGACCTCAGGAAATCTCGCATCGTTCTATATAGTTCGGCCACAACCGGCGATCATATCCTCTCTTGATGGCCAGCTGGGAAGCGGCGGCGTTTGGGGTCTGCGCTCAAAGCGCGGCGCCATGATTGTCGACAGCGTAGAATTGAATGGCGGCAATTATTCCATCTCGAATATCGATCAGGATCTTTCCACACCTGGAAATCAGGCCCTCCTGCCGGCAATCATCATTTCGCGGGGTCCGATACGAACCGCCGCCAACACAATCATTCAAGTGAACGGTAGCGCAAAGCATGCGGGACCAGGCGGCGGCGGCGGCGGCGGAAACTTCTGTGACTGGAGCGGAACCGGTACTGATGGCGGGAACGGTTTTACCGGCGGTGGTCCGGGAGGAAGGAATAAGTCTGGAAATCCATTTGGCTCGGATGAACATAGAAATCCCGGAACAGGATCGGGGCCGTTTCTTGGCGCCACCGGCGGCAGTCTGAATGGAATCAGAGGCGGAGACGCACCGGCGTTTGAAGCGTCTGGCGGCGGAACGGGACATCCATTCGGAACCTCGGGTATCGGCTGTTCCGACGGATCTGCATGCAATCCCCCGGGAGGCTATGGCGGCGGCAGTGGCCAGCAACAAATTCAAAACGGCGGGGCCGGCGGCTATGCCACGGCAGGACAATCGTCGAGAAACGGAAACGGCGGCCAGGTTCATGGAAACGACATGCTTGTTCCCTTAGCCGGAGGAAGCGGTGGCGCAAGCGGAAATCCACAGAGCGCCTTTTCCTGCTCAGGCGATGGTGGCGGCGGTGGCGGCGCACTGAGACTGTATGGGCGCAGTGTCGATGCATATCTCGTGACGGCGCACGGTGGCGACGGCAGCGACGGCGCGAGCGCCAAGGGTGGCGCGGGCTCTGGTGGCGCTGTCTCGATCGAAGGAAAGCTGCCATCCGGCTTGTGGAAACTCATGGCCACAGGCGGTGCCGGTCCCGGGACGACAGGCGGTGCCGGACGCATCCGTATGGATGGTCCGATATCCTGGTTCAGCAGCGGTTTGCCGGTGGATGAGACGATGTATTTCGGGCCATCAACCGACACGACAATGTTCGTTGCACGCAGCTTCACGTTAACCGGGACCGGCAACGGTGAAGACGTTACCCTCTACCTCAAATCGGATCGCTCCCCGTGGACGCCGATCGCCACCCTGAGCGGTTACCCGACCAATGGTTGGTCTCATGGTATCAGCCTTGATGGAGGAGATGGCGTCTATTTCATATCGGCAGTTCAGCGCGTCCCAGGCTCATCCACAGACCCCTTCGCTTCTCGTCCAGCCGCTGTCATGTCTCAGGCCTCGGCAAACATCATCATCTCCCGCACAAGTCCGCACATTGTCGCCGCCGCTCAGAGGCTTCTACCCGAACTGCGTTGTACCGATGAGGTTCTCGATACGATGATGGTGTACAACATTGGCGAAGCAGCGCTCGTCATTCCCGATGCTCGTTTTATTCCCGGGGCTCGCGGTTTCGAACTGCTGGAACCGGCCGTATTTCCTGTGCAGATAGCCATGGGAGATTCTCTAAGATTCATCGTTCGTTACCGTCGCACACCGGGAGTGCGCGGTAGCGTCACGGACACCCTCCGTGTTTATAGCAACGATGTAAACGCGACGCGTAATCCGGTGCTGGTTCCTTACGAACTACTGGTGCAGCAAGCAGAACTTGCTTCGAGTCCTGCGAGCATACAGCTTCCGGATGTGCTCCTCTGTGAAGCATCCTCTGCAGATACTGTTATTGTCCTGAGTAATACCGGGAGTATTCCGCTTACTATCTCTGCGCCGGTCTTTTCTGATCCATCGCTTTCGCTTCTTGCCCCCCCGCCTTCAGTGTTCCCTCTTGTGCTTATGCCGGGAACCACCGTCACAGTGACGCTGCGCATGACGCATACGGCTTCGGGAGTCCGGACGGGAACCGCGACATTTTCCTCCGACCCGGCAGGATGCAATGTGTCGACCTCAATCACCATGAGCGGCAGGGCCGGGGATGCGGAGTTGATGCTGGATCCGATTCCTGATTTTCCTTCGCTGCTGTGCTATGGTGAGTATGCCGACACGCTTGTACGACTCAGGAACAGCGGGGACGTCTCCGTCGCTATATCATCAATCACATCGGGTAATAACTCATTTCAGATTATAGGACCAACAACGCCGTTTATACTCGTCGCAGGCTCGAGCATCGGTATTCAACTTCGATTCATACCGGCAACAGTTGGTGATATGACGGCCACGTTGCGTGTGGATGCACAGCCGTGCAGTCTCGTTCTGCAGGAGAATATGCGCGGGCGCAGAGATTCGGTTGGCGCGTCGGCTGTGACGATCAACTTTGGGCTGCTGCACACCACGTCGTTCCCGGCGTTCGGGACCGGAGTGATCATCAATACGGGCACCATTCCTCTGACCATCGATAGCATCTCTCTACCCGCTCCATTTTCAGTTATCACGTCGTTCCCTGCTGTGCTTCAGCCCGGGGATTCGATCCAGGTTCAGCTTCGTTTCGATAATCCGGGTTCCGACGGATATTACTCGGCGATGGCCACGGTTGTATTCAATCCGTTTTGCGATTCACTTCGCTTCGAGGTGATTGGCGAGAGCGGCGAAGCCGCACTGGAAATCGTTGCCGGTTTGGTCGAGGGGGGGCCCGGAGAAGTGGTGAGCGTTCCCGTGTATCTGAGAAATGTTCGAGCGCCGCGATTGTTCGGAGCGACCTCGATCTCATCTGTGCTGAGGTTCGATGCTTCGCTGCTCGTACCGCTGTTTCAGAACTCCGGCGTTATCGTCGGAGGGGAACGGAATATTCCGATCAGTATACCGTTGATCACCGACTCTGCCGGTATCGCCTTGTCTCTTCCGTTCATGGTGACGCTTGGAACAAAAGAGGCGACCGCGCTCACGATTGAGCAATCAGCGGCCGTCGGAGGAGCGCTCAGCATTACAGAAACTCCGGGCGCCTTCACCTTGCTTGATGTGTGCCGCGAAGGAGGGACGAGACTTTTCGATGGTTCCGTGCACGCAGGAATTCAGTCGAACCATCCGAATCCGTTCAATCCGATGACCGAGATTTTGTATTCGACAATAGAAACGACATACACGGAATTATTTGTTGTCGATGTTCTCGGCAGAAAAATTGCGACCTTATTCCAGGGGTATCCGCCGACGGGTTTGCACACCGCTATCTTCAATGGTTCGGATTTGCCGTCAGGATTTTACGTTGTGTTGCTTCAAACCCCGTCATCAGTGTTCCACAGGCTCATGATCTTGGCAAAATGAGACACTGGCAAAATGAGACCGGAAAAAACCCTTGATTCACGCGTCGACATTGACGAAATTTAAGTTCGTCGTTGCTCGAGTGGCGGAATTGGCAGACGCGCTGGACTCAAAATCCAGTGGGCTTTAAACCCGTGCCGGTTCGACCCCGGCCTCGAGTACAAAAAGGCTGTCCGGTATGGGCGGCCTTTTTCATGATACGCACACCCGATTATCTCCTCCAGCATACAGCTACAGATCCGAGTCCGACTCCAAATCCAGCATCACCCGCTTATGTGTGTTGACGAAGCCCCGGGTTACGCACATGTCATCCATCTTCTTGACGAACCGCGATAGATCTGTGGAACCGAACCAAAGATAATCTGTACGTGCTCGGGCTCTCGTATCTATGAGCATACCACGGTCAGTGATCCGAGGCCGAGGTGGGTCGTAATCCTCGCACCGTCCGGAATTGCGCAAGTGCAATCAAGCGTATAGTTGCCCAGGCCGTCTTCGAAATCCAGAACACGGAAACGTAAATCGCGGAGTGTTCTCGATTGAAGGTTTCCCATACCCGCCGAAATCGATACCTTGTTCACTTCTATTATGTTTGGCATGTCAACCCTGACATACACGGATCACGCTCCCGCGTGGAGCGTCAGGTCTCGAATTTTCAAATCGGTAACAGCCACGTCCACCGTTCCTGCGTCAAGAGAAATGGACAATGACGGCGGTACAGGATCAAAGAAATACAACGTCCAGGTTCGCTTCAATCGGAGTGAAAACAAGGAAGCCTGGGCGTTCATATCGTTCCCTTCCTCATCGCCAGGACGCACCCTCAAATATCCGACTCCGTTAACGACACTATAGCCGACGCTCGACCCTCCCATTTCCTGTTCAACCTTTTCAGGTTGGCCTGAAACGGTGAAAAGAACATCGGCAGCCGATTTTTTCACGTGCGACCTGGCGACGGATCCATGACTTTCCGCGACAACCAACAGTTGTCACCGAAAAGTACGGTTTGAACATCTTTATTTTGAGCATTGCGAAGTGGTGACAATACCAGTGCAAGCAAAATCCCGGTAATTCCAGACTTCAAATGTGTCATCCTGTCGCTCCGATACAGTGTATCCCGAAGGGCGACGTTGTTAAAGGCGTCATGTTGCGTAACCAAATACGAAGGAATAATTCCCGGTCGTTGGATTGAGGCGCGCTGTTTTGTAAGTTCTATTTATTGAATGAACAGGCCCATGTTACCTCAACTGAAACTTGATGAAGTCGCCGCGACGAATCTACTTGTAGGATTCATTCGGGAAGTAATCACGAAAACGGGTTTCTCCCGTGCTGTACTTGGACTTTCCGGTGGTGTCGATTCCGCACTGAGCGCGGTTCTTGTGTCAAAAGCTTTGGGTCCTGAGAATGTTCTGTGTGTCATGATGCCATACCGGAGCAGCAGCCCGGAGAGCCTGGAACACGCCGAAATCATGGCGGAGTCTCTTGG
This sequence comes from uncultured Chromatiales bacterium, assembly GCA_964371045.1. Classification (GTDB taxonomy): domain Bacteria; phylum Bacteroidota; class Ignavibacteria; order SZUA-365; family SZUA-365; genus JAOSJT01. The sequence goes on from CAYJMN010000001.1 coordinate 56,066, forward strand.
TACCGGTCTTGAACTTGTGGATATATCCGACATGGTCGACGCGGTAATACGCACCGATCCGGAAATGAATCGTGTGCGTCGTGGCAATATCATGGCTCGTCAGAGGATGATCGTCCTCTATGATCGTTCGGCTCGCGATGCGGCGCTCGTGGTTGGAACAGGCAATAAAACAGAGTTGCTGCTTGGCTACAGCACGCTCTATGGCGATGCGGCCTGCGCTCTGAATCCTCTCGGTGATCTGTACAAAACTCAGGTGTGGCAGCTGGGACGCTGGCTCGGCATCCCGGAAGCGATAGTCGATAAAGCACCAAGCGCGGATCTATGGACAGGCCAGACCGATGAGGACGAATTAGGTTTTACCTACGAAGAGGTAGACGCACTGCTTCATCAGCTCGTGGATGAGCGGCGCACCAAACAGGAGCTGATGGATCAAGGCTTCGAGCAAGCATTCATTGAACGAGTACAAGGAATGATCCGACGCAACCAGTTTAAGAGGATTCCTCCACCTATAGGAAAAGTAGGTTTCAGAACGGTTAATGCGGATTTCCGTTATCCTAGAGATTGGGGCTTGTAATTCCAGAAAGGCTTTGCAGGCCAACGCGAATTTTGTAATTTCATCCAACGATTCCGTCAACGATTCCGGAGTGGGTAGCGCATGTTTGAGCGGAAAATTGAAGAAACCATTGCGTTTCTAAAAAGCGAAACTATTGGCGATCACGATCGCTTCACGTCTCGACAGATTGTGGCATCCAAAATGCCCCAAGGTCTACGGGTGTTTTTTGAACGGGATATCGATGCATGGGTGGAGGAGGAGAAACAGCGTTTACTCGAATCAACCCATTTCGTGTTTTCCGACGACGAAATTCTCACGAAGTTCGACGCGATTACATCCATGCTGCCTGATTACGCCCAATTCTCAGCTGCGGAATACTCGCAGGCGCTGGAGCGAAATGTCAAGCTGCTTTTCAATTTTATTTGTCGGCCGCAATGGTCTCTGGTGCGGTATTTCTTTACCGACAGAGAAAATGTTGTCGCTGATGAAATCGTTCTTGGGATGCGGCATTTCTGGCACTATGAGTATTATCGGCTTATTCTTGCAGAGTATTTCGGTAAGAAGGGGATTAGCGTCATTAATGCGCGAAAATTCCAGGACCTTGTTTCGAACATCGACCATGAAATTTTACGGAGTTTTGACAGCAAGAAGCTTGCCTCCCTGACTGAGCCGCTTTTCGACTTGTTCAACCTTGGAAGCGAGTCCGAACACCGAATCGTACCTCTTGAAGCACTCTCGATTTTCTTTGACGACAAGGATCTGACGGCAGTCGTGGAACGGCTCGACAACGAAAAGAAAAGTCGCGAATATATCAGCATGCACGACCTGGTACTTTTAATTGGCGATGTGGATTATACGATGAGCCTGGATATTTCTTCCATTGTTAGTCAACATGCCCGGTCTTTGGGTGTTCTGCAACCTGAGCGGTTCGAGCACGCCGGAAAGGACTTTGAAATACCGACAATCGAACACACCGAACTTGAACCGGTGGACGTTGGTGACGAAGAACGTCAATTGGATTTTGTAATCACCGACGAAGAGATGGGGGTCGTGGAGCGGGATTTCGACCACATTGCCGTGATGAATTCGGTTCTGGACGATGATGAGGAACAGATTGAAATCGAATCCATCGACGATGCTGAAACGCAAAGTGTTTTCGTTTCCGAACCAGAGCCGGGATCCGAGGAAATCGGTGCCTACGTTACTGAAGATGAGACTGAAGATTACATCATCCACGAAGAGGTTGAAGAGGAAGAGCTACCTCCCCTCGGTTATAGCGAAGAGATTATTCTTGAACTCGAAGACGAACTCGAGAACGAATCTGATGAAGACAACGAAGCTTCTTCAGCTATCGATATGGATACCTTCTCCTCCGGTTATGAAGAGGACTATCCAAATCCGGAGCAGCGGACCGCAGACGCGGATGTGGTCGCGGATCTCGGTTTGCTCGACGATGAAATGATATCTCCTTCGACGCGGATGCTGCTGAACGATGAAATCGAAATGAATATATCCCTTGAAGACGATATTCTCGAGGCAGACAAATTGGCGGAGCAGACGGCCGAACTGGATATAGACTGGGCAAAGGAAGCGGCGAATATTCCTGATATTTCGATTGAATCCGATCCGGGTTCGCGTGCCTCTGACGATTTGTCACCCTCGATACATTTAAAAGAGGATGTCGGCCTCAAACCTGCGGAGGAATTGCTATCGCAATTGAATCTTGATGATCTTGACGATGAACCACTGACTTCATCCAGGGCAAACAAGAATCCCTTCGATATTCCCTTGATCGATGACGAGGAGGTCTCTCCCCGGGGAAGTCGTCGTGAGGATAGGGACGAGATGGAAGAGCAGCCTGTTCCTGCCGAAGATGTCATCCGTCAGTATGGCGATCTTACGAAATTGATCAATTCGTCCGAGCAGAAGAAGTACGCCAAACGCCTGTTCGGCAGGAACGAGGACACGATCAAGCATGCGTTAGCCGTCCTTAACGGAAAGCCAACCTGGCGCGAGGCGTCGGAATACATTGACGAGTTGTTTATCAAACATGATGTGGACATGTATTCAAAAATCGCGGTGCAGTTCACGGACGATATTTATAAGCGTTACCTGGCGAGGAAATAACCAACAGTGTTCGTAGATCAAGTTGAAATAACCGTACAGGCGGGAAATGGCGGAAAGGGTAACGTTAGTTTTCGACGAGAGAAATACGTCCCGAAAGGCGGCCCCGACGGCGGAAACGGCGGACGAGGCGGCAATGTCGTCCTGATTGCCAGTTCGCAGCTGCACACGCTTTTGGATCATCGATACAAGCGCAATTATACTGCCGATGACGGCGCTCCGGGCTCCACTGCGCTTAAAACCGGAAGATCCGGCGAGGATGCGATGATTCTTGTGCCTACGGGAACGGTAATTCACGACGCTGAAAGCGGAGAAATCCTCGTCGATCTTGTGAAGGATAGTCAATCGTTTATCATCGCGCGCGGCGGGATTGGTGGCCGCGGTAATGCTGAGTTCAAAAGCGCGACGCATCAGACACCGCGGAATTCCGAGCCTGGCCGTCCTGGAGAATTCAGGAAACTGCTCCTTGAACTTAAGCTGATCGCTGATGCAGGCTTGGTGGGCTTTCCGAATGCCGGGAAATCCACGCTCATATCCAGAATCTCCGCCGCGCGTCCGAAGATCGCGGATTATCCCTTCACCACGTTAGAGCCGAACCTGGGCATCGTTCAATACCGGGAATACGATAGCTTTACCGTCGCTGATATACCAGGACTGATCGAGGGGGCACATGAAGGAAAAGGCCTCGGTATTCAATTTTTACAACATATCGAGCGTACCCGGGTTCTGATCGTCATGATCGACAGCATGAGCGATGATTACCTTCGCGACCTCAATATCCTCCGGAACGAACTCGCGTCGTACAGCGCGGACTTGCCGAATAAGCCGTGGATTCCTTGTATTTCAAAGATCGATATCGCCGGTGAGCTGCTTCAGGAGCACATCCGGGAACTGGAAGAAACTCTCGGACGGGTTGTGCTCTCCTTCTCCTCGGTTTCCGGAGAAAATCTGGACAAGTTGAAAGATGCGATGTGGATTGCCATTGAGGAAGTCCGAGTCAGGGAAGAACAGCGAGACACACCTGCGGATACGGCTTCGGAGCCATGGACGCCTTGAGTAATGAGACGTAGGGACAGCTCCACCGCATTGCGGCCCAAGGTGGCCGTTCGTTTCAGTGCTGTATTTTTTCTCATACTTCTCGGCATCATCGGTGTTGCGCTCACGGTTGGGAGATACGACATCGATGTGCGCACTCTTCTTCGCCTGGTGCTACCGGGCTCAGGTTCAGGGGACCTTGACACCGCTCGTGATATTCTTTTCAACATTCGCTTACCCAGAATTCTGATGGCCGCTTTCGTCGGGGCGGGACTCTCCGTCGCCGGCGTCATTTTTCAGGTGCTTTTACGCAATGTTCTCGCCGATCCCTACATCCTCGGTGTAAGTGGCGGAGCTTCCGTCGGGGCGCTCCTGTCGATCCTAACAGGGGCAAGCGCCATATCGATGTTCGCTCAGCCGCTGAGCGCTTTCGCAGGCTCCCTTGTCGTCATCGCAATTGTAGCCTCATTAGGTTTACGGGAGAAGGCGGGATCAAACACATTGCTGCTCAGCGGAGTGATGATCGGGGCGTTTCTGTCCGCGATCATCCTGGGTCTTGTCTCAACGATGGATCGCTCCATCAGGAACGCCTTGTTCTGGCTGATCGGCTATCTCGGAAATTCCACCGCCGATGAACTCTGGATAGTAGCGCCCGCCGTTGTCTGTCTGGCCCTCTTGGCGGTGCTGTGGTCGGGAAGGATGAATTTGCTGGCTCTGGGAGCATCCACGGCAGAACATCTTGGCCTTGCCGTGAAGAATACACAGATGTTTCTGTTCCTTCTCGCCTCACTGCTTACAGCCGTGGCGGTCAGTTTTACCGGAGCAATCGGTTTTGTCGGTCTTATCATTCCGCACGCCTGCCGCATGATGACGGGTCCCGACCATCGCCTGTTGATTCCTGTCGCTTTTTTTACGGGTGCGTCGTTCATGATAATTTCTGATCTCATCGCCAGGACGCTGCTCTATCCGGTGGAGTTACCGGTCGGCGCCATCACCGCCGCTCTGGGTGCGCCGGTATTTTTATTTCTTTTGTTGCGCCCCGGAAATTAAAATCCTTGCATTTATCGCCCTCATCTTCGTAACTTGCTAGTTCCCTTGAGTATTTCATCTTTTTTACCTCTAGAGTCATGAAGAGAACATTTCAACCCAGCGTCAGAAAAAGAAAAAACAAGCATGGCTTCCGTCAACGTATGGCGACGAAAAACGGACGGAAGGTTCTTGCCCGCAGGCGAGCGAAGGGGCGTTGGAAACTCACGGTCAGTGACGAGCCAAGATACCGTTAAACCTGTACGCTGCGGGATTTCGAAATCAGAGATTCTGCGTGGTCACGAAGCGTTCGGAAAAGTTATATCCGCGTCGCATCGCTTACAGGTACGCTATCTGCGTTGTTTTTATCGTATCGATAAACAAATCCCACCCTATACGTGCATGGTGGGATTTGCCGTTAAAAAGGCAGGATCCTCTGTACTCCGGAACAGAGCCAGGAGATTACTCAAGGAATCCTGGAGATTGAGAAAGCAGCGGCTTGACGAGCTTTGTCGCGAACACGAGCATCAGCTGCGCTGCGTTTTCATCATTGACATACCTCGTGTGCGCGAGGCGCTCAATTTTGAACATGTTGATACGCTCTTGATGCAGATAGTACCTGAACTAGAGAACATCTCGGAACAGGCATGACCCGCCTCCTTTCATTTATCCTTCTTGGCGGTATACGGATATATAAGATAGTAATATCTCCGTTGCTCCCTCCTTCCTGCCGGTTTTATCCTACGTGTTCATCGTATGCCGCCGAGGCGGTTAAGAAATACGGGCCGTTCCGCGGCTTCTGGATGGGTGTTCGCCGCATCGTGCGCTGCCATCCCTGGAATCCAGGCGGTTACGATCCGGTACCATAAGCAAAATCATTTGAGAAAACATCATGGACAGACAAGCAATTATCGGTTTTGTATTGATCGCGGTCATTTTTATCGTCTGGATGTTCTACATGGCACCGGATCCGCAGGACGTTCCGCAGAAACAGCCGGTCACGACGGAGACAACCGACAGCGTGACCAAACAAGCGGAGACCGCCTCTCCCGCGCCGGTCTCAACCGACACCACATCCATATCGGACAGCCGGAAGATGTACGGCGCATGGTTCACGGAAACCGCCGAAGGATCGAAGCAATCGGTCGTAGTCGAAACGCGGACATATATCGCAGAATTTTCAACGCTCGGTGGCAGCATCTCCCGGTGGACGTTGAAAGATTTTTCCACATGGGATGATCGTCCGCTACAGTTGATCGACTGGAAGCGGAGCAGTGATTACAACATCGTATTCGCATCCGCGGATGGCCGCTTTATAGATACAAAAGACCTGTATTTCCGAATAAACGGCTATCCGGACGGCGGACGCATCAATCTCGGGGAGAAAGACTCCGTCGTGCTCGAAGCGGTTCTTCCTGTTCGCGGTGACAGTGCGCGCATCGTCAAGCGATATGTGCTGCGAGGTTCCGGTTACGGTATTGATATGGATATCGAGATGATCAATATGTCCGCCGTCATAGCCAACTACGAATACCAGGTTACGTTGCACTCCCCGTCACTCACTGAACATAACAGTGTAGAGGAAGCGAGTTTTGCCGAGGCGCATGCCTTCATCGACAACAAACGTCAAAGCATCGATGCGACGGATAGCGAGGAAAAAGAGAAAATCGATATTACCGGCGATGCGCAATGGTTGTCGATCAACAACAAGTACTTCACCCATGCATTGATGGCACGTGGCGACTTTGTCGGTTCAGGTATCTACCTCGAAGGTATCATGAAGCCGCAGCGCAACAAAGGCCAGCGTGAGCTGTACGAAGCCGCCTTCAAGGTTAAATATCGCGGGAATGAAAGCGAGACTTCGAAATTTTCAGTCTATCTCGGTCCCATGGATTACGATATGCTGAAAGAACAACGTGACGGACTTGAGCAGACGCTGAGCCTCGGTTGGGCTTTTGTCGTCAGACCGTTTTCAGAGTACCTTGTGATGCCGCTGTTTTCATTTTTGCACGGGTTCATCCCAAACTTCGGGTGGGTGATCATTATCTTCTCTATCCTGATAAAGATTTTGCTCTATCCTTTGACGAAGTCGAGCATGCGTTCCATGCAGCGTATGCAGAAACTGCAGCCGATAATCACCGAGATGCGTGAGAAGTTCAAAGATGATCAGCAAAAGCAGAACATGGAGATGATGAAGCTCTACAAGGAGTATGGAGTCAACCCGGCCGGCGGTTGCCTTCCAATGGTGCTTCAAATGCCGATCCTGTTTGCCTTATTCAGCATTTTCAGATCAACCATCGATTTACGTCAAGAGCATTTCATCAGCTGGATCAACGATCTCTCGGGTCCCGATGTTCTTTTCAGGCTTCCGTTCGAACTTCCGTTACTAGGTATGAGCTTTGTCAGTGGTCTCGCTCTCATGATGGCAGTGACTATGTTCGTTCAGCAGAAAATGAGCATAAAGGATCCGCGACAGAAGGCCATGGTTTATATGATGCCTGTGATGTTCTGGGTGCTGTTTAATTCCTTCCCTTCGGGATTGAACCTTTATTACTTCATGTTCAATCTTTTGTCCATCGGTCAACAATGGTACATCAACAAGAAACATGAAGACGAGCCGCTGGTAAAGGTGGTGCAAAAGGGCGGAAAAAATAAACCCAGCTGGACGGAACGCGCGATGGCCAATATCCAGGACAAAGCCAAGCAGCAAGGAAAGAACGCGAAAGGGCAAAAAAGGTAGACCAGGTCCAGCGCCACCGAGATCAAGCCCCATTATCCGGTATAATGGGGCTTTTTTCATCTATCGAAAGCCGATCCGATGGATCAGGTTTGGCGGCCAGTTTCACGTGAAACGGCTTCGTGGGTGAAAACCACAAGCTTCTCGTCGTATCCTCCAGTTCCTGATTGGAAGCATTAGTGCGTTTGCATTTTCTGAAGAATCTGTTCGTAAGTTTCAGGCACCCGGATTTGAACCGATCCGACGGAAGGCGTTTCACGTGAAACAATTCAGAGTAATCCGATCTCGTAAAAAGTTCACATCTGTGTTTTCAGCCGAGTCTATAATTTCATGCGAATCAGAGACAGAACAGGTTGTCAAATACCCCCCGCTCTCCCAAATGGTTACTGAGGCGCCGTCCTTTGGAGTAGGTGCTATAAACCAGTGTGTAAAGCGAAAAGGATACGAAATGCGCCCGGAAGCAGTTCGATAACCAGGAATAAGACACCGCAAGAATCGCCCTGGATTTCGTCTGCGCTGCATGTCCGTCCATCTGTTGGGATGGTTGCGACCGTTTGCGTAAATCAAGGAAAAACCCCACGGAGTACCAGATTCGAGCTGACGGGAGGCGAGGGGCGTTTTGGTGGCTGCAAGTGCAAACTTTTATAAAGAGATGTTTTTCTTATTGCAGCGTATTTGCATGCCGCCTTTGTTCAATGAGGGTTGTTTCGTAAATTGTCTCTCTTGCATCAGAGGTAGGTGAGTTTCCATGCTGCATATACGATTCTTCGGAATTCGAACCGCCTTGCGACAAACGTTGCCGGTGGTTGTGTTGTTGACGTTGCTTTCAAGTCTTTCGGTTGCGCAGGTTCCGTTTCTGCAGCAGCGGCGTGCCGTCATCAGCGATGTCGGTATGGGGCTGCTTACGGCAAACGAAACGCGGAGCATTTTCGATTTAAACGGAACCTGGAGGTTTCGTGAAGTGGGAGACGAGACGTGGTCGGACGTGGTGATCCCTTCTTCCTGGAAAGGAAGCCGTCGTATTGAGTTCAGCAGAGACTTCGTCATTCCTTCAGAGCAATTTCATTCGAGAGTGTTCCAGTTTGTGGCGTTGAGTGTTTCCAATTATTGTGAAATAAGCATCAATGGACAGTTTATCGGAAAACATGCGGGACTGACCTCATTCAGCTTCAATGTGTCACCCGGTATCCTGAAGCCAGGCCGCAATACAATTCACATGCTCGTGCACAACGAACTGACGACGCATGAAACGTTGCCTCTGTACGAACAATTATGGGACAGGGCGAACTATGGCGGTATCGTGCACGATATCGCAATTGTCGGGCGGAAGGGCGTGTGGGTACAGGAAACGTATCTTTCAACTTCAGTGAGTGGCGAAGGGAAATCCGCCACGATTTCGTATAAAGCCTTTCTCAGCTCAGGACGGATTTCAGGGATAAAGAGCGATACAGCGACCGGCATTCCCGGTTTGGGGAAGTCGACCGTGACCCATTATTTCGAACTGCTTGATCCGGTCACCATGCAAGTGCTTGCGTCGAGCGAAACGCGGAGCTTGTCGGTGGAGTCGGATCGTTTAAAAGAGGTTACTCTTTCTCTTTATGCTCCCTCTGTGCGACTTTGGTCGCCTGAAACCCCGAACACCTACCTCATTCGTCAGCGTACCCTGCGCGGCTCGACCTTGTTGGATGAAGCGTTTCTACAAGTCGGATTCAAAAATCTCGAGACACGAGGTACGGACCTCTACCTGAACGGTGAGCGCCTTTTCCTCAAGGCGATGAGCTATATGGAAGATTCGCCACGGCATGGGCGCTCTCTTTCGATGGACGAGATGGAACGAGACGTACTGCTGATGAAAAACCTGGGAAGCAATGCTGTGCGGCTCGCCGCCGGATCTGTTCATCCCTATTTCCTTAGTTTATGCGACAGATATGGCCTTCTCGTGCTGCTCGATATTCCCATGTCGTTTGCTCCATCCGAAATCCTGAAAAAACAGGGGATTATGACTACCGCGAAAAACTCCGCAAGGGAGATGCTCGCGCGGGACAGTTGGCATGCTTCGTTCGCCTCGATCGGTGTCGGACAGGGAATCGAATCCCTGGGTGAGGGAAGCAGCCGCTTTTTAAAGGAACTGACGCAGGTCATTAAAAAACAGCACGCCGTCCTTTTTCACGCCTCGTTCAACACTGTACCGCCAGTACTTGAAACAGGGATTATCGACATCCTTGGGCTTGACATGATGCCGGGCGGCGAGGCGGTTGTCACTTCACTTCTTGAAGCGGTGAAGCCTTCATCATACGAAATACCGATTGTCGTTTCCTCCCTGATGTATCCCATCGAGGTAGACAATTATAGCGGACATAGTGATCCGAGATCCATTGACGCGCAAGGCCAGTTTTATTTAAACATGTACCGCATAATTCGGCAACTGAACTATGCCGGCGTCGTGGTTCATTCCTTCTCGGATTGGGCGGTGTCTCGTCCGATCATGACGGTGGACCGGATTCACCAGTTTACCGCGACCGCTGGAATTGTGGACAGGTACAGGCAGAAGCGTATTGCGTATGACGTCCTGAAAGCGGTATTCAACAACGAAAAGCCACCAGTGCTTGTATCAGGAAATCATGAGGAAGAACATCCGATCGGATTCGTTGTCGTCGGAATTCTCATCATTTTCTTGTTCGCTCTGGTGTACAACCTGTTTCGCCGATTTCGTGAAAATGTGGTCCGCTCATTTCTTCGCCCGTACAATTTCTATGCCGACGTTCGCGACCAGCGCATGCTGTCGATTTTCCAAACCTCCATGGTCGGAGTCCTGGGTGCGCTTGCGGCCAGTCTCCTTTATGCCAACATCCTGTACCATTGGAGAATGAATATATATGCGGACCACATATACGCACAATTTCTCCATGAAACCTGGCTGAAGAAATGGATCAACTATGCGGCGTGGAATCCATTTGAAAACGTCCTGGTTACGACGCTCGCCCTGTTTTCAGGAATGTTGATCTTCACGCTGCTTCTGCGGCTTGCCGGGGTGCTTTCGCGCGGAAGGGTGCAGCTTTTCGATGCGTACAGCGTATCGATGTGGTCCGTGCTGCCCATGATCATGCTCGCGCCGTTCGGAATGGTGCTCTACCGGGTGATGGGGTCACCATGGCTGGAAGCGCTCATAGTGGTACTGTATATCACCTTCCATATCTGGATTGTCAGCAGGGTGCTCAAGGGAACCGCAATCGTATTCGATGTGAGGCCGCTGTTCTTCTATATCGGAGGCTTCGTTCTGCTGGCGGGAGCGGCGGGTCTCTGGCTGCTTTCCCTGGATTCCAACTACGAACTCTTCTCCTATCTGCGTTATTTCGCGGATCTTTGGCTGACGGCGGTCAAGGCCGCCGCCTGATTCATTGATTATATCATAAAGAACCATGTATCTCAGCAAGCTCGAAATTTTCGGCTTTAAATCTTTCGCCAATAAAACGAATCTTGTCCTGAATGATGGCATTACTGCTATTGTGGGACCAAACGGCTGCGGCAAGACGAATATCGTCGATGCGTTGCGATGGTCGCTTGGTGAACAGCGATATTCGACGCTTCGAAGCGATAAGATGGAAGATGTGATATTCAACGGGACCAAAGTCCGCAAGCCCATCGGAATGGCGGAGGTGTCGCTCACGATTGAAAACAATAAGGGAATCCTTCCACTCGAATATAACGAAGTCACCATCACGCGACGCGTGTACCGGTCAGGTGAGAGCGAGTACCTCCTCAACAAGACAGTTTGCCGATTAAAGGATATTGTACACCTTTTCATGGATACCGGCATGGGTTCCAACGCCTACTCCGTGATAGAATTGAAAATGGTGGAGACGATTCTCAGCGATAAGGTTGAAGAGCGCCGCCGTCTTTTTGAGGAAGCAGCCGGGGTCACGCGTTACAAGGCGCGCCGCAAGGAGGCGCTGCGGAAACTTGAGGACGTTGATTCCGATCTGCTTCGCGTCGATGATATCATCGCGGAAGTGGGCAAAATGGTAAATTCGCTCAACAGGCAGGCGCGGAAGGCCGAGCGGTACAATGAAATTCAGGATCGCCTTCGAGTACTCGAAATCGACGTACTGCAGCGGGATTATAACAGCCTCTATGAGCGCCTGGAGCCGTTGCAGGAACGACTCGTCGTCAGCATGGGCGACCGAGATTCCATGAACGAGCGCATGCAGGAAGAGGAAACGCTTCTCGATGTGTACAGAAGCGAGGGGAGCGAGATAGAGAACCGGCTCCATGACAGGAGGGAGCGATACACCGTCATTCTTACACAGGCGAACGAGACACGCCAATCGTTGCTGGTGAGTGAGGAACGGGAGCGTTCGCTTGGACAGCGGGCGGAGCGACTCACCGAGGCCATCAGGAGTTATGAGCAGCGTATCACGGATATCGAGGCATCGAAGCGCGATATGACGCTCGAACTGGAAGTTCAGGCCAGTGAACTGGAGGTGATGGAACTCGAGAGCGAACGTCTTCGTGAAGAGCATCGCGATATTGAAGATCAGGTGTCGCAGAAAAAACTCCAGGCCGATTCACGTCAGGCGCGCCGCATGAGCATAACGCAGGAACTTGCGTCGTTGCTGAGCGAGCTGGAGCGATTGCGCGAGCGACAGGGAGCAATAAACGCCCGAATCGCAAAGTTGAACGACGAAGACGCGGAGGCAAGTTCAGGACTCGGCCAACTGCGCGGGCAACTCGCGGAGCAGGATCGAGGTCAGGCAGTTCTTTCCGACACAGTGCTTGAGGCGGAAAAGGAATTCCACACCATGGAGGAGCGGAAGCAATCGCTCCGCACGGATATCGATCGTCTGCAGAACCGCGCGTTTGAAATTCAGGGATTGATCGGCGAAAAAATGACGCGCATTGACTTCATCAATGGACTGGTGGATCGACTTGAGGGCTACAACGAGAGCGTTCAGCACTTGCTGCGTAATCGGGATTGGTCCACGTCGCGCTACGGCACGATTGCCGATGCTGTGAATACCAGGGAAGACCTGCGTGTCGCGATCGAAGCGGCGCTCGGGGATACTGCTCATTACATTCTCGTGAACGACCTGAACGAAGCCATCAGCGGTCTTCAGAACCTGAAGGATCATCGCAAGGGAAAGGCGACATTCGCCTGTCTTTCAAAGGTGCCCGAGAGCAAGGCCACGACGTTCCCGATCGCCGGAGACGGCATACTTGGCTGGGCCATCGATTTGGTGAAATACGACACGTCCTATCGTGATTTATTCCATATGCTGCTCAGACGCGTCCTGGTCGTCCGTGATGCCGATACCGCAAATACATGCATTCGCGAGTATGCGGATATCCGATGTGTCACGGTGCAAGGTGATATTTTTGACGGTAACGGATTGGTGCGCGGTGGGAGTCATGGACAAGAAGAAGGCAGCATGATCGGAAAGAAAGATCAGATCGCCACCCTTTCACGCGAAGTGGACGAACTGAAACATCGCCTTCTTGAGAACCAGAATGTTCTTGAAGAAATGAATTTCGATTATATGTCCATCGATCTTCGGAATTATGCGGAGAAGATGAAGCAGACGCAACAGGAGCTGTCGGCGCACGAGCGGCGGGTTGCGCAGATGGTGTTTGAAATCGAAAAACTGGAACGTATCGTGCAGAAAAACGCGGAGGAACGTGCACGATTCGATGACGAATCCGCGCAGATCCAGAAAAGGATTGCGGACGTGGAACCGCGATTGGAGGTTCTGCAAGCGCAGCAGGAAGAGGTTGAACATGAGGTGTTGAGAGAAGCCGACATTCTGGCCGAACTGGAGAAGACCTATAACCGCAGCAACGATGACGTGAGCGGGGCGAACGTCGCGGTGGTTCAGAAGCGCGGTGAAATTCAAAACATGCGCAATGAATTCGAGCGGCTCAGCTCCGCGTTGCATGAAGCCGAGCGATCGCTACAACTTTCATCCGAAGAAATAATTCAATCTCAGGAGACAGCCGGCACCCTCGTCGAGGAGATCGCCCGCATGCGAGCCGGATTGGTCCTGCTTGAAGATGAAGAAGCCGCATCCCGAACCGATCTGGAAGCGATCGAGATGGAACTCGAAGCAAAAAGAGCGGACACCAGAAGAGTCGAGAAAGTTCTGCAGGAAGACAGACAAAAGCAGAACCAAACAATTAATCTGGTGCATGAAACGGAATTGAAGGTGACGGAAATTCGGCAGCGCATCGCTTCGATCGAGGAACATGCGCACAATGAATTCGAGTTGGAGTTGGCGCGCTTTCCAGGCCATGAAGAGGACGTCTTCGATCTTGCCCAGGCGAAGGACGAGATCAACGATCTCCGACAGAAAATCCGGGCGCTCGGTCCGGTAAATCCCCTGGCTTTTGAGGAATGGAAAGAAGAAAAGGATAGATTTGACCTTTTGACCACCCAGCGCGAGGATTTGATTGCTTCGCAGCATACATTGCGCGACACGATCCGTGAGATCAACGAAACGGCGAAGCGGAAATTTTCGGAAACATTTAACCTTGTTCGGGATAATTTTATCCGCATCTTCAAGTCGCTATTCGACGAGGGAGATGAAGCGGATCTCATCCTCGGCGATAACGAAGATCCGCTCGAGGCCCGCATCGACATCATCGCCAAGCCGAGGGGGAAACGTCCGCACTCGATCGACATGCTTTCAGGAGGCGAGAAAACGCTGACGGCGATAGCGCTGCTCTTCGGCATCTATCTCGTCAAACCAAGTCCATTCTGCATTCTCGATGAAGTGGATGCTCCGCTCGACGATGCAAACATCGATCGGTACATTCGAATTCTGCGCGATTTTTCGCAGAACACACAATTCATCGTGGTAACGCATAACAAGCGGACGATGGCTGCGGCGGATACGCTCTACGGAGTGACCATGGAAGAGGAAGGCATCTCGAAGCTTGTCGCAGTGGATTTCAGTAAGGAAGCTATCGCTCCTTTCATGACGAATTAATCAATCGGCGATCGATTGGCGACAAACCCGACCGGGGGAAACGCGGCCGGGCTCTCTATGTCGTGCACCATTCAACAATATGATCGATGGCCTCAAGGGTGTCGGCGCAGTGCACCTGGAGAAAATCGTCGGGAAGCGGACCGTCGAGGGGGTGGCTTCTGCCTGCAAGGAGAGCTTCAGCGCCATCGAAATTTACATAAGCGAGCCGGGTTGTCAGTTCTTCGGGCGGTCTCTCGAAATCCGCACCGGGGAGCAAGGCCACGCCCGTATCCACGAGAAGGCGCTCGCATAGTTCGCGACTGTCATTGACTCCGCGCTCGGTCAAGCGATCGGTGAAAGGAGAAAAATCGAGGTAAAGATAGAACGCCCCTTCCGGCTTATGCACAAGGATTCCTGCTGTCCGAAGCGTATCCGCGCAAGCATTACCCAGCAACCGGAGGATGCGGCGGATGTGACTGAGGTATGTTTCGATTTCCTGACCGCCGCGGAATGCGGTAACCGCGGCGTACTGGATCGGAGCGCTTACGGAAGTGAAGGTTTCGCTTGCGACAACAGCCATGGCGTCGAGCAGCCAGGAGAGAGTTTTCGGGAAGGTGAAGGTGCCGAGTCTCCATCCTCCGGCGCCGCACCATTTCGACAAACCGGAGCTTATGATGGTCCCTTCAGGATAAAAGCGGGCTATGGAGAAATGACCCCCCTGGTGCGCCAACTGCCCATATATTTCGTCAGAAAGGAGAATTATCTCGTATTCTCTGGCGATCTCCGCGATCTCCTGCAATTCCTCCATGGTGTAGGTGTCGCCGTCCGGATTGCCTGGATAGTTCAGGATGAGGAGACGAGGTCGATAGAGATCGTTTTCATCCTCGAGATAGCGTCGTAGTCGCTGTGGAGATATGCGCCAGCGCTCCTCCCGTGTTGTGTGGATAAGCTGAACGTTTCTCCCGATAATTTTGGCCTGAGGACCATAGGAAACCCAGCACGGTGTAGGGAGAAGAATTTCTCCGTAATAGACGAGCTGCAGCAAAAACATAAGCTCTTTCGAGCCGGGTCCGATCAATACCCCGTCCGATGTGGCATTGACGTGGTCTTTTCTTCTATGAAAATCAGCGACAGCCGATCGCAATTCGGGCAGACCCTTCACCGGAAGATAATTCTTTTCCGGTGCGTGGTTCCTGAGTGCTTCGACGATGATTTCGGGTACAGGGAAGGGAGATTGGCCGAGGCCGAGCTTGAATATTCTCCGTCCATCGTGCAGAAGCGCGTTACAGCGCTCGTTGATGGCCAACGTGGCTGACGGGAGCAGACCCCGAACATTCATGTTGAGACTGATGCTTCTTCCATTCATTTCAAGCTCTGTCCTTTAGTTTTCCGTAGTTGTCATTGCATGGAACAGGCTGTCGACAGGCGGATCGAAGCTTTCGTTGAACAAGGTAAAGCATTCTTCCTCCCAGAGCATCCAGTTGTCATAATTATGCTCGTGTACGTCACCCAAAACGCTGACGTGTGAGTGAATCGCCGCATGCTCCACCTCGCGAAACGCTTCGACGGGAACGCGTACATGAATTCGTTCGTCCGGGACACCATAAACTTTTCGTGGCCAGGTTGCCGTTCGTGAAAGAGGAAGCACACAAAATGCGAGCCGCTGGAGGGTGGAAACCGACTCGCGAAGTTCCACAAACACGCGTTTGACGATGTGATGCATGACAATGTGATCAGGGTGTACCGATACACCTTGTACATCAAACGTTACGAGGAGGTGAGGACGAATCGACAAAATTTTATCCGTGATATCTCGCTCCAGAATGCGGGGATCAAGATCCCTGAGTCCACCATCGGGATAATCTCCCTGAAAAAGCGACCTGATTCCAAGGATTCGCGCGGCTTCCAGGACCTCTCCCGATCGCAGTCGTGCGAGTTCTTCCGGAGAGACGCCAAGGCGGGCTGCATGGCGGCTTCGTTCGCCTCGCGTGAGCGTGTATAGTGATACTTCAGCACCTGCGGCGGTCATGTATGCGATTGTGCCGCCGATAAGGAAGCTTTCATCGTCGGGGTGTGGAAAAATACAAAGTACCTTGAACGGCATGGCGGGTCTGAAAAGTTTTGTTCCAGTCAATGTAGGCCCGGTGTGTCGCACGACGCAACTGCGGTATCCAGACCTGCGGAAATGAGAAATATGCCGGAAATGTCAGCGCAAGAGAACCAGTCGGCGCCGAGCGGCAGGTACTCCATCCAGTAGCAAAAGCGCCTGATACTGTCCCGAGCTTAGTGTGTTCGCGTGGTACTCAAATTCGTGCGTCCCAGCGGTGCGCAGTTCGTCGTATGGAATATCAACTAGCCGTCCCAAATAGTCCAGCAACTGAATTGTTACTCTGCCCGAACGACGCAATTCGAAGGAAAAAATGGTGGAAGGATTGAAGGGATTGGGTCGATTATTGAAAATCACGAAATTTTCGTTTGCCGAAAGCGGGTACAGGCAGTCGCCGCTGACGGTAACGTAGCCGTCATAGAAGCGGGCGAGCACGGATCCTCGATTGACGGAGCTGGCGAGAGAGTCGAATTCAAGCAGGGTTCCCGCATGACGAAGGATGTCCGGTCCGCTGCCGAACAGCACTTTGAATCGCATGCGTACCAGTTCTCCGATACCTTGCAGCGGTTTGTCAAGACTGGATGCCGTGATCGTGAGCCTGCCGATATCGTTCGCCCCAATAACGGACCAGCCTTCGGCAAGCAGCGTGCTGTCTGTCTCGAGGGACGTCAATGCAAGCAAATTCTCATTGTAGAGTACGTGCAGGGTGATTTCGCGAATATCCTTGTTGTGAGATTCATCAATGAGAATCGGTACCGTCACCTCCCGGCCATACCGCTCCAATGCATATCGGGGAATTGTAAAAACGGTGACTGGAGGTATGCCAACGATGAAGATCCAGTCATCGCAATAACTTTTCAGTGATCCCGAACGGAATTCCACGCGAATTGTGTCAAGCGTCCCGTGACGTCGGGATACAGGAAGCAACGTCCATGATACTGTCCAGAGCGAGTCCACTTCCAGCGGCGTGCTCCGTCGGAGGACGGTAGTTCCCGTGGAAGGCACGCCGAGACCGGAGGGAAGCAGGACCGCGGCTTCCAAATCCCTGGCGGCGACACTGCCGTTATTGCGAACTGTCGCGGTGAAGGTCAGCTGGTCGTATTCGAGGGTGGCGATGCTGTAATGCAGCGTATCGTCCGGGTTGGTTCCGGCGGTGCATTCAAGGGATGGTTTGAGGGCAGCGTCAATATGCACCGCGCAGCGGGTGGAGATGGTGGCGGTATTTCGGCCGGTGACGCGGAAAATGATTTCGAGATCTCGCGCCATCGGGTCAGGCAAGGGTGCGAGAGTCCATCGAATGCTTTGCTGGCTGTTAACCAGGAAGGACGACGAAACGAACACGCGGCTGGTGGTTGGCGAGACGAACGCAATATTCGGATCCGCGATAATTACTTCTGCGAAGACGGAGTCCGCCGGATCGGTTCCGATATTCGTGATGAGCAGTTCCGCGAAGAATTCCGTGGGCTGATAGAGACCGGTACTGGTGTTGACACGAATGCTGTCCGGAACAACAGTGCAAAGGGCTTCAAGCGAGGGCGCTCGTACCGCGGGGAGAATGAGACTGTCGCAGCAGGTCGCCCGTCTGTTGAAGGTGTCGAATACGAGCACGCAGATCTGGCTTGTATCGGTCTCGAACACCGGCAGTGCGCGCAGAATCCAGGTCACCACGGTTTCCTCTCCAGGTTTGAGATCACCCACGAGAATTTCGCCCGGTGGACTGACCACTACGACCGAAGGAGGATGCGTCAAGGTTGCCCTTACATTTTTCGCCAGGCTGGTGCCGGTATTTCGGATTCGAACCTGCCAAGTGAAGGGATTCGGTGTATAGCTGCCGTTTTCAAATGTGATTCCGGGATCGTTCACGCATGCAAGTTCAAAAAGTACATCGCGCACCGCGGGGATGAACAGATCGTAGCTGCACAGTGTATCGATGATTCGATCGTTCAGACCGCCTTTCCCCTGAACACGAAAGCGCACTGTAACGACCGTGTCGGTACGGCGGTGGATGACGTTAATTCGAAAAAGTCTTGAGACGGAACCACCCGGGCGAAGTTCCCCGATCTCGATAGTTTGCGGCTGACCGTCCGCCAACGAAAGCCCCTCCGTTGCGACATAGATAAGTCTCGTCTCACGTGACGGAGCATCTCCGATGTTTTCGACATTGAGTGTAAAGGTCACGGGATTCGGAAGGTAATCGTTGAGCGTATCCTCGAACACGGTTGACACGGAACCGACAGGGGGACACGACAAGACATTGACCGGACGGTATTCCTTTTCAACCCAAACGACCAGAAGACACTCGGTTCTGGCCCCTTCCTTACCTGAAATGGCAACAATGATCGTATCCAGGCCGCTGACCATACGCGGATTGACGCGAAGGGTGAATGCGGTACGCAGGGTATCGCCAGGAAGAAAACGATCCGTCAGCAATACGGATGCAGGGGAGACGATCGTAAAGCGAGGATTGGATCGAGGGAAGGCGTAGACGGAATCCGCCGGGGATGTACCTTCATTCACCACGACAATCAAGATGTCGAATTCTCCCGGTAGATAGCGGTTGAATGTCGTTTTATCAAAAAAAACGGAATCCGGGCCGCTTACACCGCAGGACAAGATATGGTTCGTCGTCTGGCTCGAAAGCGTCGAAGACAGAAAGAGAGCCATGAATCCCAACACAAACCGGAAGCATATCCGGCACCTGACCTTCGTCTGCATACAACTCCTATCGGGAGAGAATCATCCGGCGAACCTCAATATTGCGCGGTGTCTCAAGCCTGTACAGATACACTCCGGAAGGGAGATCGTTCGCGGTGAACTGGAGAGCGTGGGTTCCCGCGCTGAGAACCTCATTCGCGAGCACCTGGACCACACGTCCATGGACGTCGAACACTGTCAAGCGGACGAATATCTCATGCTGCAAAAAGAAGGAGATCGTCGTGACAGGGTTGAACGGATTTGGCCGGTTCTGTTCCAGAGTAACATTGTCCGCGGCTTTTAGCGGCTCGAGACAGTCATTGGTGACGATGACGCTGCCGTCCACCGTGTGAACGTGAATAACGCCTCGATTCATCGATGCGCTGACGGAATCGATACGCAACGGGGTTTCGCCGAAATTGAATACACTGGTTTTATCGTTGTACACACCCTCGACATGTAGCTGCAGCAATGTTCCCTCATCGGTGGCCAATGGTGTTCCGGTCGTGTAGTCTGTGATTTCCACGATGCCCGGAGCCAGAGTGTTTGTCTTTGCTCCAACCCACCCGATACCGGTAAGTGAGTTTGTATTCAGTACGCCCAGGAGATGCAGCACGCCCGGATCGTATTCCAGACGAAGCGCATACTCGGAAAGATCCTTCCCTATGGTGCGATCGATGTGCACAGGGATATGTGTCTTCTGACCGTAACGAAGGAGGACGTAATGAGGCAGGGTTACCGTGATGTGCCTGGGAGAACCCTGAACGATCAGTGGATCGACACATTGGGCGTCCGAGGCGTTGTCCGCGCGGGCACTGAAACGAAACTCACGCATCACATCCACATCCGAACGCATTGCTCTGACGCGCCAAGTGACCGTGGCGCTGCCACCCGGATCCAGATCCGGCGGCGAGAGCCTGCGTTGTGAACTTTCTCCGGTCAGGAGTGAAACACCGGACGGGAGTTCAAGCATTGCGTCGACGTTCAATGCCTTGACCTTGCCGACATTTCGGATTGTGTAGGTCAACGTACAGATTGGGAATACGTAATCGCCGGTATTCCAATCAAAGAGCAGGGAGTCTTCGGGAGTGGAAAAACAATCGGAAACCAATATGGGATCCTGACTCGCCGGAACGTGAACCGACAACGGGCATTCCCGATCGGGATGGTTGCTCGACGTCACTGCCAGCAGAATAGGGATGTCGGCTGGATCAGGCCGTTTCAGGGCTTTCACCATCCAGGATACCCGTACCGAATTTGAAGCATCGATAGTCCCGAGCGATTGCTCGAGCGGATCCATCACCTGCATAAAGGAACCAAGCACGGAAATCGAGGCCCGAACGTTTTCGGCCTTGCCGAGTCCCACATTCGTGAGGTTCAATACCACCTCAAAGGGATTGTCGAGGTACTGACCATCCGCCTCGTTTATATACAGCGTGTCGATCGACCAGCACGATGGCATGAGCGAAGGAGTTTCTGTTTTCGGAATAAAGATATCCGTGCAGCAAGTGGAGGTTGCCCCAATGGAATCCACGACCTGCGCACAGAGGCGGAAAGTGCCATCATAGGCACGCATCTCCGGATGAAGACGCCACTGCAGGTCCACATGATCGCCCACAGCCAGGACAGCGATGTAGCGAGACGCTTGCTCGTTATCTGCAAGCGAGACCATCGAGGGGAGAATAATTGTAGGTTTCAATCCTCGACCCGTTGCCGTACCGACGTTGGTGATGCGGACGGTCAATACAGGATCCGGAGAATAGCGGTTATCGGTATACCGGAGTGAATCGGGTGCGGAACACTCCAGAACATATTCGGGTCTCCGCACTGCGGGGACGTAAATCGGGATGCGGCATTCCGCGAGAACGAGGGGCTTTCCCAGACCTCCACGCCCGGTGATTTGGAAATGAAGCGTATCCCAGCCGGATGTGTTTCGAGGCAGGGCGCGAATTGTCCAATCTTCGCGCCGGGTATCTCCAACGAGCATGGTCCCTTCGGGACGGAGATTGACACCGACGGGAGTGAAATATTCAGGCCCCACAAACATGATCTGGCAGTCCTCGGCATACGTTTCGCCGATGTTTTCCGCTACCGTTGTTACGACGAAGGGATTCGGCACGTAGTCATAGGTATCATCCGAGAATGTGAGCGAATCCTGCCCCGTCGAACAGATCAAGGAAAATTCGGGCATTCGCAGACGCTGTACCCACACTGGATGGTAACACCAGGCCGGATTCGTATCGTCGCCCTGAATGTTGATTCGAAGTGTATCGTATCCATCCGTAGTGCGTGGATTAACCCGAACACGGAACGATCCTTCGGCGGAATTTCCGGGAGGCAGCACGTCTGCAAGCTGGCGCGAAGCCGGAGGGATGAGCGTGAAGCGCGTATCCTGCAGGAGCTGAGCCCGTACGTCACGGGTTTGACCACTGCCGATATTCAATGCCCGCACCTCAACCTCGAATTCTTCCGGCTCATAATATTGTTCACGGAAAAATATCGTATCCGGGGCTTGTAATTCGCAGGCGATAGCGGAACTCAATGCCGGATCGATGAGAATGCGGTCCCAGCATGCGAACGCGGCGTGGTTGTCGGAAGTGACGGAAAAGTACAAACTGATCGAATCAAGATCTTTCTGTTTCATCGCCTCGAGCGTCCATGTAGCGGATCCTGAAGAGCCAGGATAAATCACTTTCGGAGAAAGGAACTGTGTATTGCTCTGCGGTGCGATGAGGCGGACGACGCTTGGATCGGTTACCAGAACAGCACGCACGTTCCATCCTTCACGAGTGCCGGTATTGTGCACCGTAACCGTCACCGTGAATGGATTCGGTTCGTAACGCTTTTCCTGGTCGTTCCAGTTCAACGCCGCCGGGGTGGACACGGTACAATTAAGTTCCGGTTCCCTGGGTCGGATTTTAACCGTGCCATGGAACATCTCGGGATAGAGACAATACGCATGGAAGGTCCAGTTGATCAACTGCACCTGCGAGTACATCATCGATGAGACGTCCCCTGCCTTGAAATGCAGGTACATCATCACACCCGGGCCGGCGTTCATATCGATGTGTTCCTCGATATGCACGGCGACGCTGGATCCGAAAGGTTGGTAGGTGACTGCGCGACCCTCAAGGATTGTGCCGTCCGTTGACAGGCGAACGAACTGAAGCACATTTCTGTCGAACCCAATTGAGATGTCCGATTTGCTGAACACTCCGTTCACCGCGTTCTCGAGCAGAACGGGCACAACCACATCCTTTGTGGCGCCCACGTCTGCATCACCCATGCGCAGGCGTACCGGTTGATACGTGGTGCGATCGAGAGGTGCGGTATACGTGCGGGTGGCGGAAGCTGAACCGTTACAGTAGTCTTTGAGGCGAAGCTCGACCGTACGCATCGTGCCGTCGGGGCAGTTGGATTCATATTCGATGTAGCATTCCTGAAACGCCTCTTTCACCGACTGCTTGATGGAAGCATAAATCTGCGCAAGATCGGATCCATCCGCCGAATAGTAATACTGCCCGCCGGTTGAGTTTGCCAGAAGCTGTAGATTCTGCTCATGATTGAGAAGCTCGAAAGGACCGTAACCGATGGTATAGACTTTGACGCCCTGCGTCTGGGCGAAGCGAATAACGGACTGAACAGTCAGAAAATACTTGCTTCGATTATCGCCCCCGTCCGAGAGCACGATGACGGCTTTGCACCGATTTTTTCCCGATTGCGCGAGTTCCTGAATACCCACCGCCGTTGCATCCCACAGGGCTGTCCATCCGAAGGATTCCATTGCGTTGATGGCTGAAATCAGCTGCGGTTTGTTCGATGTCATCCCGACGTCGAGGGTGACGTCCTCCGCGAATGAAACAACCGAGGCTTCGTCGCATGGGAGGCCGTCCGGGTTCATCTGTGCGACGAAGGCGATTCCGCCGTTCTTGACGTTCTGGAGTTTCTCGCCGATCATGCTGCCGGAGCGATCAAAGACCATCGATACCGAAACACAGCACTCCAGGTCCGGCGGGCACCATAACGTGGCGTCCTTCATCTTCAGACCGTTCTCATACACTTCGAAGTTCTGGGGTTGCAGATCGTTTCTGAACGTGCCGCCACATGTTACTTTGTACGCCAAGCGGATTTTCGGATACTGAACTTCAATACGCTTGAAAAGAAGTGTCGGCTGCGCGCTGAGCGGCTGGGCGAACAACAACGCGAGGAGGATGGAGTAAACGTAGCGTACTGCCATACCGTTAAGACTTTTTGTTATGAAATCACTGTGTCAGGTGCGAATCAAACGGAAGTATATGATTTTTTTTGCTGCGTTGAAACAAAAAAACGACGAACCCGGAAAAAGATGAAAAAAAAAGCGTTATGGCGGTTCGCTCACAACCTACTTTATGAGGCAACCGCATTGAAGAGACAATTTTGTACCCTGTTTTGTTACTGCTCGGGCTGGAGTATTTCGCAGCAAGACGAGCGTCGTTTCGCACGGTCCGTTCCACCCGTTTCATCTCAATTCTGGACTAACGCATGATTGAACGGAGCGCACCGAAAAACGGCGCATTCGGTTGGAACGAGGTCGCAACGAACAGCCTTGATGCATGCAAAAGCGTCTACGTTGAACTACCCGGCCGGGAAGCCGCCGGGATGCCAATGGTCCAGATGGCGTATACGGTATTCTCGAAAAACGGAGGAGAGCCGATTGTCGGGATGACGCCGATGACACCGGAAATGCGCGAAGCGCTTCACTGCCTTGGGTACGTTGCCGTGGAGGAGATCGCTGCCTCGGCGGGCCGGGTTGAGACTCCCGGTGGTGTGATGTTGGCGCCTCCCTCGGATATTCCGGACGTTGGCCGATTTGCCGTCATCAAGGATCCTGCCGGGGCGTTCGCCTCGATTATGACGCTCCTGCTCCTGCCCTGATCCACGCCATGTAATCCGCAGAACCGATCGTTCGCGGTAAATTCAGGCCGTCCCGTAGACCGCTTTTTTCAAGGTGAGCCGGTTACCGAGGTCGGTAAGCAAGTCGAGAGCCCCGGCACGGTTGAAACGGATTACGGGACAGCGTGAATTTTCGGAGCGGTGAGCCTTATTCCTTCGGCTTGAAATCGAGGGAGACGCTGTTGATGCAGTAACGAAGTCCCGTCGGCTGAGGACCGTCCTCGAAAACATGTCCCAGATGTCCGCCGCACTTGCTGCAAACGACTTCTTCACGAACCATGCCCAGGCTCTCATCGCGGTTGATTTTCACCTTGGCCTTTTCAATCGGCGCCCAGAAGCTGGGCCATCCGGAACCGGAATCATATTTATGCTCCGAACTGAAGAGTTCATTGCCGCAGCCTGCGCACATGTACCGTCCTTCGCCCTTGAAAGAATAGTACTTGCCGGTAAAAGGGGCCTCGGTGCCGCCCTCGCAGAGGACCTGATACTGCTTCTTCGAGAGCCGGTTTTTTTGCTCCTCATCGAGGGTTGTTTTTATCGACATTGTTGTATTTCCTTTCGACTGACTGTGTTCATTACCCGGGGTTGATTTTTTCGTCCCGCTGTCCGCGGCATCCGGTTCGGCGTGCTGTGCGGTACAGCCGGATACGATGAGTGCGAAGAGAATCGGGATCATGTATATTCGCATGGGATTTCCTTTCCTGGTGTTGTCTCCCTCATAACAACGATCCGTCTCAAGGAATTCACTGTGCCGGCGGCGCCGGTGGAGTGGGATCCACGCGGATTTCATTTCAGCTCAATCCCGCTGTATTTCAGACGAAATCGCTATATTATCATCTGTCCGAATCCACCGAACCGGCAACACTCTAACGAGCGCATGCAACAGTACGAAAAATCTTACGATCTCATCGTGATCGGCAGCGGTCCCGGCGGTGAGGGTGCGTCCATCCGCGCAGCCAAGGCCGGAAAATCCGTGGCCGTCATCGAAAAATACATTCAAATCGGCGGGGGATGCACGCACTGGGGCACCATCCCCAGCAAAGCCCTGATCTGGATTGTGCAGCAATATGCCGACATGCGTGGAAGCCGCCTCTTCGATAAAGTCCTTCGCACCTTGCGGTTGAGTTACGAGGAGTTGATGGAGGAAATCGATACGGTCGTCATGCAGCAGGTGCGGGAACGTCAGGGATTTTATCATCGCAACGGTATCGATATTTTGCACGGAACGGCTGAGTTTTCCGCACCTCACACGATTCGCGTCACGGAGGCGGACAGCAGCGAACGTATGCTCTCCGCGGATCACTTTGTGATCGCAACCGGATCACACCCGTACCGTCCTCCAGACGTGGATTTTTCCGGGACTCGCGTACTCGACAGCGATACCATTCTCAAACTGACCTCGATTCCGGAAAGCATCACCATCTATGGCGCGGGCGTGATCGGTAGCGAGTACGCCTCGGCATTTCGTGCTCTGGGATCGAAGGTGAACCTGGTGAACACGCGCGCGCGGCTGCTGGAATTCCTGGACGATGAAATCAGTGACGCGCTGAGTTATCACATGCGCGACGAGGAAGGAATTCTGATCCGACAGAACGAGGAATACGAGCAGGTCGAGGTTCGCGAGGACTGCGTGGTACTGCATCTCTCCACAGGCAAGAAAATCAAATCCGACGTTTTGCTCTGGGCGAACGGCCGAACCGGAAATTCCGCCGGACTCGGACTCGAGGCACTCGGTATCGAAGCCGATTACCGCGGCAGCATCAAGGTCAACGAGTATTTTCAGACCGTACAGCCGCACATTTTCGCGGTAGGCGACATTGTCGGCTATCCGAGTCTTTCCAGCGTGGCGTACGATCAGGGCCGTTGCGCCGCATCTTTCATCGTGAATGGCTCACCCGGCGTGCGTCTCGTGGCGGACTTCCCCACCGGCATCTACACGCGACCCGAGATAGCCAGCGTCGGCAAGACCGAGCGGGAGCTGACGGCTGACAAAATTCCATATGAAGTGGGTCGTTCGTTTTTCAGGAACCTTGCCCGTGGGCAGATTACCGGAAAGACAGCAGGTATGCTGAAATTGCTGTTCCACCGCGAAACCCTGCAGGTGCTAGGCATTCATTGCTTCGGTCAGAACGCCTCTGAAATCGTGCACATCGGACAAGCGATCATGGAGCAACCGGACGAACACAATACGCTCATGTACTTCATCAATACGACGTTCAACTACCCGACAATGGCCGAAGCGTATCGCGTCGCAGCGCTGAACGGTTATAACCGGCTCTTCTGACATTTGGCTTTGTCGGAGATTATATTTCTTTGTGGGAACAACGATAATCAGATTCGCTCCGATCCGACAATGGACAGAAAACACGATTCACATTCAGAAGCCCACAGCGGCGCCGAAGCAGGCGACGCAATGCACGACGCCTCGGAGGGGCGCCTTGGCATCGCTCCCGGAATCACAGCCCCCGCCAACACTGCTCCGGGTGTGAAGAGAAGCCGCAGACGCGAGCTAAACCTCGACGAACATGTCGCCGGTATCCTCCAAGGGGATCGCGTGGTGCTGGGTAAAACCATCACGCTCATCGAGAGCCGGAACCCGGAGCACAACCGGAAGGCTTTGCTTGTGATGGAGCAACTGCTGCCGCACACCGGAAAGGCCATCCGCGTCGGTATCACGGGAGCGCCAGGCGTTGGGAAAAGTACGTTCATCGAGGCGCTTGGCACCTGGCTGACCGCCCGCGGACATCGGGTGGCGGTGCTTGCCATCGACCCGAGCAGTCAGGTTTCCAGCGGGAGCATCATGGGAGACAAGACCCGTATGGAGAAGCTCTCCGTGGACGCGCATGCTTTCATTCGTCCCTCCCCTTCCGCCGGATCGCTTGGCGGCGTAGCCCGCAAGACACGCGAAGCGATGCTTGTTTGCGAGGCCGCAGGCTTCGACGTTGTGATGATCGAAACGGTTGGTGTCGGACAATCGGAAACGATGGTGCATTCCATGGTTGATTGCTTTCTTCTGCTGATGCTTGCAGGCGCGGGTGATCAGCTTCAGGGCATAAAGCGCGGTATAATGGAACTTGCCGATGCCGTCGCGATCACAAAAGCGGATGGCGACAACGTCCTCCCCGCTCAACGTGCGCGGTCGGAATACGAATCCGCGCTTCACCTGATGAAATATCCCGCCCCCGATTGGACGCCGCCTGTGCTGACCTGCTCGGCTACGACAGGAGCAGGCATCGAGGATGTTTGGAATAGCATCGATGCATTCCGACGCGTCATGCGGGAAAACGGACACCTCGAGAGCAAACGCAAGGACCAGGCGCTCGCGTGGATGCACGATACGATACGCGAGACCATTCGCGACCGGTTTGTTGCTCATGAGGGCGTGGCGGCGGAACTCGGCGAGGTGGAACGCCAAGTCGCGGCGGGCGAAGTTCCCCCACTTCTGGCGGCGCAACGTCTCCTCGAAATCTTTTTTGGCGAAGAATTTTCAACATTGTCCTGACAACGTCGACATACACACAAGGAGAACAACACCATGAACATCCTGCGTCTCGCATTTCCATTATTGTGCCTACTCGTCGTGGTGGCCTGCTCAGGCACTGAGGAGCAGGTAAAAACCGACGTCCCCATCATTCGTGTTGATACGGTCGCCGCTCCCCAAATTGACACGCGCGTGTTCAAATACAACGAGCGCTATTTCGTGCGTGGAGCACTCCTGGCGAAGGCGACGAACTTCGACGATCCCGTGCAGGCGCTGCGTGTGGTTCAGCTGGTGCAGGGCGCGCATGATGCGCTCGTGATCAGCAGTTTCGACAAGGACGGTGAGACGCCGACCGAAACGTGGGTGGGCATTGAGTTTGACCATATTGAGCCCGGAACATATTCGATAGAGACTGCGACGGCCTTCCAATTCTATCGATTCTATCTCGGGGATGTCCGCAAACGCTTTGACGGTATCAATGCGACAGGAAGCCTTACTGTGACAGAACTCACGAACGATGCCATAATCGGCGTCATCAGTTTAAAGGTTGAAGGCGTCATAAAATCGTTTGAATCCAATCCGGAACCGGCGAATCTCGGCTTCGACGGATCGTTCCGGATCGGGCGCGTGGCGCTTGAGGATACCATGATGAAAGGCCGTTGACGCGCGCGTGGCAAAACAACGCACACATTTCGTTTGTCAGTCCTGCGGAGTAAACAGCACCCGTTGGAGCGGTAAATGCGATTCCTGCGGGAGTTGGAATACGCTTATTGAAGAAGTAGTACGTCAAACTCCGACCGGACGCGGCGCGCGCGCGGCGTTTTCCGACTCGCGTGTACAGCCGATTTCCGGCATCGAAGCGACTGACGATACCCGCCTGAGTACGGGACTCGCCGAATTGGATCGCGTACTTGGCGGCGGGATAGTGGCGGGTTCAGTGATGCTGCTCGGCGGCGATCCGGGAATCGGCAAATCCACCCTGATGATGCAGCTCGGACAGCGGAGCGGAGACGGAGGTGCCAGGATTCTCTATGTCAGCGGCGAGGAATCCCTGAGACAGATCAAGCTGCGCGCGGATCGTCTTGGCGTCCGGTCTAGCGATTTTCTTGTGCTGGCGGAGACCAATCTCGACAGCATCACAGCCTGCATTGATGAATCCAGGCCGGATCTTGTGATTATCGACTCGATACAAACGGTATTTCGTCCCGAGCTTGAAAGCGCGCCGGGCAGTATATCCCAGGTGCGCGAATGCACGGCGGTGTTTCTTCGCCAGGCAAAATCTACCGGCATCCCGATGTTCATTATTGGACATGTAACCAAAGACGGCGCCATCGCGGGTCCCCGGGTCTTGGAACACATGGTCGATACCGTTCTCCAATTTGAAGGGGACCATCATCACGCGTACCGGATCGTCCGGGGATTGAAAAACCGCTTCGGCAGCACAAACGAGATCGGAATTTTCGAGATGCGGGAAAGCGGTCTACGCGAAGTCGGCAATCCGAGCGAGGTGTTTCTCTCCGAGCGATCGCGCGGCATCTCAGGCTCCTGCGTGAGCGCCAGCCTTGAAGGAACGCGCGCCCTGCTGCTCGAGGTGCAGGCGCTCGTTACACCCAGCAACTACGGTATGCCGCAGCGCACAGTTGCGGGACTCGATTCGCGCCGTGTTTCCCTGCTGCTCGCGGTGTTGGAAAAACGGTACGGCTTGCGTGTCGGACAATACGATGTGTTTGTGAATATCGCTGGCGGGGTACGCATCGACGAGCCTGCTATCGACCTGGCCGTCTGCGCATCCATCGTATCCAGCGCGCGGGATATCGCCATCGATCACGGTACCGCGGTGGTCGGCGAAGTCGGGCTCGGCGGAGAGGTTCGCTCGGTGAGTCAACTGGAAAAGCGAGTGGTGGAAGCGGAAAAGCTCGGTTTCCGGCGTATCGTCGTCCCGGCCGGTAATCTACCGGAAAAGAAAAAACGTGGGATTGAAGTAGTAGAAGTGGATCTGCTTCCGGAAGCGATAGAAAAATTGCTGAATTGAGCTGGATGGTAAAAAAATCCCCTCGTGAAAACGTGGGGATTTTTTTTGGTTTGAGCTGAACAAGAAACCCTGATCCGGGAGCCGAGCGCCAATCACGGTCATGAAATCGGAAACTCGTGATTTAAAATCGTGCTCTACAGGTCGTTCGGCAGCTTTTCAAAGCCGAGGGCGTATCACAGCAATTTCTGGAAACTGGAGACCAGGGCTTTCTCCGACATCGCGCCGACGTGCTGATCGACGATCTTGCCTTTCTTGTCAATTATGAACGTTGTCGGAATCGAGTTGATGTTGCCGTACGCCTGTGCGATTTTTTGATCTCCAACAAGCACGGGATAGTTGATGTTGTGGGTCTTGAGGAACGGTCGCACTATATCCCAGCCTTTTTGATCGAGAGAAACACCAACAATTTCTACTCCTTTGGGGCGGTATTGCTTGTAGACCTTGATGAAAGCTGGAATTTCCGCCCTGCACGGGGGGCACCAGGTCGCCCAGAAATTGAGGACGACAACCTTGCCCTTAAGATCGGAGAGGGACACGGTTTTACCATTGGCATTGGTCAGTGAAAAAGCCGGGGCCTGCTCTCCTACCTGGGCGTTGAGTGAAGCGGCCGCAAACAGGAGAACGGCGAGAGTGGACAGCAGTCGTTTCATAAGAATCCTTTTATAATCCTGAAGTTGATTTTGGCAGATAGTTGCTTTTAGCACATAAAGAAATATACAAATCCATCGGGTCTTTCGGTTCCTATATATGATGAACCATAAGGGCAATTCGTTTCACACCAAGGATCGGTGGGCGCGGGAAGGCGTACATTTCGTGCCCGCCCGCGATCGACACAGGACAGGGGAAAATGCGGTATACAAGCCTGGATGGCGGTTGTCACGAACGAAACATCCTGTATGTACACGTTCTTTTACTCCGATCCCTGGACGTGGCACGTCGTAATTGAATAACCGTTGGGCCATAGATACTCAGGCGAAGGCGGATACAACGGATGGGACGGGCTGCACACCGATCTCTCCGTCTCAGCTGTATCCCGATCGTCGCAAGACATGGATATTCAGGGCGACGACGGAAGCCATTTCACCAATTCCCTCAACAACTCCCGAATTGTGGCCGCGCAGGATCGACAGAGATTGTCTATGTCTTTCAAGGTTTTCGGTGTTGTCTATGTATCGAATTTGACAGAAATGAACAATATCGCTATACGGATCAGCTCGCGAAACCCGAGGCGATCCTTCTGGAACGGTAATGGAGGACGGACAGCAGAATCGAGAGTGCGATACAGATGGTCCCGCCGGCGAACAAAGGGAGAGAAAGTCCATACTGTTCCGCCATACTTCCCATCCACAATGCCCCGAGCGGCATACCCGCCTGGAATGCCATGCTCAGCAGGCTCATCACCCTGCCCCGCTGCTCTTCGTTCACCAGCGTCTGAAGCATGGTATTGTTGCCGGCCATCTGGAGCATCATGCCGAAGCCGCAAAAAGGCAGGAGCAGCACCGCCGGCCAGAATGCCGTCGTCAATCCCAGCAGCACGAGCGAGACGCCGAACAGAACGCCACTGATAAACAGCACCTTGTCCAGGCCGCGAGTTCCCTTACGCGCGGCGAGGTAGAGAGCGCCAAGCGTTGCGCCAAATCCCGAGGCAGCCACGAGCCACGAGAGGCCTTCAGCTCCCATACCGAACCGCTGATCGGCGAACACCGGCATCAGCGAGCCGTACGGCATGCCGAACATGGCTATGAGGAAAAAAAGTAAGAGGAAGGTCCTGATGTCCGAAGTTCCCCACGTGTACGCGGCGCCGGCTTTCATGTGCCCCCAGCGGCTTAGCGTGCGCGGAGTCACGACCCGCGGCGGGACTCGCATGATCGAGAGACTGATCAACACTGCCGTGTAACTGATCGCATTGAAGGCGAACGCCTCTCCGACGCCCGCCCAGACGATAATCAGTCCGGCAAACGCCGGACCGATCATGCGGGTGATGTTAACGACGGAGGAATTCATTGCGATCGCATTCGGAAGATCCTCTACACCAACCAATTCCACGAGCAGCGACTGCCGTGCCGGAATATCGAACGCTGTGATGACCGCAAGCATGGTTTCGAGAAGGAGGAGGAGTCCGATCGTGATCAGGCCAAGCAGTGTGAGCACGCTTAATATCACCGCCTGAACCATGAATGCCGACTGTGTGATTTTCACGAGCCGGAAACGCTGCATGCTGTCGGTGAGCGATCCCGCCCACGGACCAAACACGACACCCGGAAACAGCCCGGCAAAACTTACGGCGCCCACCCAGAACGCAGAGTGTGTCAGCGTCCATGCCAGC
Source organism: uncultured Chromatiales bacterium (assembly GCA_964371045.1). Classification (GTDB taxonomy): domain Bacteria; phylum Bacteroidota; class Ignavibacteria; order SZUA-365; family SZUA-365; genus JAOSJT01. Next base: position 88,072 of record CAYJMN010000001.1, read on the forward strand.
CAGCCTACCGCGAGACGTTGCGCCCAGCTGCCCAGGAGTGAGACCACCTGTCCGAAAATGAATAAGCGAAAGTTCAGGTGCCCGAAGGAGCGGAACATGGCGTAGCTGCGCATGAAAATTCAAATAACTCGAATGGGAAGAATCATTCCACTTCGTCGAAATCGCGTCCGATCGAAACATGCTTACGCGAGCGGTACTCAACAACAGGATCGTAGTTGTGACCTGAATGTTGGATCGGAACAGGCAATCGATCACTCAGGCTCGTGATAAAAAATGAAGCGTCTCCGACTTCGACTCATGCACGAACCGTCACTTCCTGTCCAGGCGCTGTGCCAGAAAAAGGTCGGCGAGCGTCAGGGCGGCCATGGCTTCGGCCACCGGCACGACACGCGGCGCGATGCAGGGATCATGTCGCCCCTTGCGCGCCATGTCGCCGACAGTGCTCGTCGGTTTGATTGCAAGGCGGAGAATAATGCGTTCGCCTGTTGTAATTCCTCCCTGAATCCCGTAGGAGCGCTTGCCCAGTCCCGCCGTTGTGTTTTGCTCCGGGACATGGAAAATACTGCCATGGAATTCTGTTTCCTTGAATGCATCCCCGAGCATCACTCCGCTCACGGATCCGATACTCATCATCGCGGCAGTCAAGGCCGACTTTGCTTTGATAAAAACCGGCTCGCCCAGTCCTGCGGGAACACCATCGATATGCAGCTCGACAATTCCTCCAAGAGAATCGCCTTCCGCCTTGCAGCGAAGTAATTCTGTTGTTATGAGCGCGTCCGCTTCCGGATCGGGACAGCGCGTGGCAAAATCATCAACCCGCGCTCGTGTCAGATTTTCCGGCGTCGCGCGCGCGGCAATCGTGCCGACCCGCGATACAAAACCTACGATACGGACATCATGAGGGAGCACGCGTTCGGCGATCGCGCCACCGATAACACGTGCCACTGTTTCGCGGCCGGAGGAGCGTCCGCCACCACGGTAATCCCGCAGGCCGAATTTTTTTTCCCAGACGCCGTCTGCATGGCCAACACGGTGAACCGATGGGTCATAATCCTCACTCCGGGTGTTGGTATTTCGAACGATAACGGCAATCGGCGTTCCGAGAGTTTTCCCGCTGAACACGCCGCTAAGGATTTCCGGTATGTCGGCTTCCATTCTCGCGGAGGTGATTGCCGACTGGCCCGGACGACGACGAAGAAGAGCAGCCGCGATGTGCTCTACGCTGAGCACGATGCCAGCGGGAACACCGTCCATTACCGCACCGATGGCAGGTCCATGGGATTCTCCAAAGGTGGTCAGAATCAGGATGTTGCCGAAACTGTTGCCGCGCACAGGACCTCCTGGTCAGAAGGATTCAAGCAGGGTTTCGCACACAGGGAGTTCCCAAATCTTTCTCTGTGCGACAGCCTGGTGTTTGTAGAACGTCATTCCATTGAAAAAGCTCGCAGCTGAGGCCGGCGGTGGATCGATATTGCGATAGCGCAGATCCAGCCACGCGTCGCACGACGGTGCCCCTTCGGAGGCGTTCGCGCCCGATGCATTGACGATGAGACGCGCGTGTGGCCGAGCCACGGTCCGCCAGCCGTCCCTGGCACTGCACGTCACGATGGGGCTCCAGGATTTCATATCGAGCGCGCGGCGAACAGCATCCGACACACCTCCTCCGCCGAAGATCACCGCGGCACCGGGTTTGATGCCGTTGCGTTCGAGTTCGTCGAGCGCCGCGAGCATGCCTTCCATGTCGGTGTCGTACAGCATGAAGCTGCCTTTTATCAGCGCGAGGGTGTTGCCTGCGGTGAGCGACGGTTCACAGCCGGCGAAATTGGACTCCACCACCGCGCGCTTCAGCGGCGCAGTGACGGAGAGGCCTTTGAAGCCGATTTGGGTAAGCAAATGCAGACAGTTGTCGATTTCGGGAGCCGCGAGTGAGATTTTTACATACGTTTCGTCGTACGATCCGGAATTGTCGGCACAGGCACGGTGGAACATGTCGCCAATGCTGTTTTCCGCATCGCCGCCTATCACGCCGTAAAAACGCTTTGTTCCCCCAAGAGCGCAGTGTGGAAGGAAGTAATCCAGCGAGGGAGGAAAACGGGAGTGTTCTTCGCAGCCGCTACTGACATAATTCAGCTGATTTCCGGCGAAAAGGCGCTGTACACGCATCCAATTCCAACGTTTGCCTTGCGGGAAAAATGACAGCAGGTTTCCGGCCTTCTCATAGACCTTATACAGTTGATTCGCATAGCGCAGCTCCACCCAGGATTTAACCCGCGGCGCGTATTTGAGCATCAGACCGCTGCTCCAGTCAGGGTAGGCACGTTCGATATACGCCGGGAGTGAGGTGAGGTGCTCAAAATATTCCTTGAACACGTCATCGGGATGGGTGGAGAAGATCAACGGGCGGGGAGCGATGCCTCGAAGGTCGAGATGTTGAATGAAGGCGGTATCGCAATCGAATACAGCCGCGCGCGCGGCACGAGAGAAGAATCCATTGTCGGGTGTGCGGAGCGCGGCGAGTACCGGGACATCGAGCACAGGAAGTTCCTCGAACATATCAGAGCGTATTTCAACACCCGCCATACCGAACAATTTGGCCTGTGCCGCACATCGCTGAAGGTCTTCCCGATCACGCGGACGCATCCAGCTCATGCGCATGACGGCCGAGGAGACAGCGGTTTCGAGCCAGCCGACGAGCAGATTCAGGCGCGTGGCGGATTGTCGCGGATCACAGCCGCGTTCGATGTGCAGCCGAATGTGTGCGGCGGTCTTGTATCGGGGCTCACGCGTCTCGGTCATCCATGCAATCTCGGCATCGGGAGCGATCTCCGGACGCAGTCGCGCGCGAGCAGTCAGAGCGTCCTGTTCCCAGCCATCCCGCGAAATCCATGCGACGAACATATCCGACGGAAACTCGCGCAGTCCCCCACCCGCGGCGATGACGGACGGTTCGATTTTGGTCAGAAGTTCGCGAAGTGTGTCGATCTCGAGATCCCGGAATCGAGCTTCGTCGCTTGCGACCAGGTCGGCGGCTGTTGTTCCCGTGCGTTCGGCGATGACCTCGTCGAGATCATAAAACGAGCAACCGAGATCAGAGGCGAGGAGGTGTCCGAGTGTCGTTTTTCCGGAGGCGCGGTGACCTATGAGAAGTATGGAATGGATCATGTGGGTTTGAGCTTGTGGAGGATGCAAAATAGCAAAGGTAACATTCCCGGAGAACATCAGCGAATCCGGGGATTGGGTAAACGAATGTTCAGGCGAACGCGGCCCAGGAAGTTATAAGGATCAAAAATTTTAACCTTTCCCTTGATCCGCTAAAGAGGTACATTTAAAACCCAACAATCAATAAGAAATTTTGACGACAGAACGAGTAGGAGGAATCATGAGTTTACCGCGTTTTGAACACGAATGGGACGGCTTCAAGGGTCATGTGACCGTCCGGTGGGACCAGCTCAAGGACGAAGAGCTGATCAACATCAAGGGCAATTTCAACGATCTTATCGCGCTGATCTCCGAGCGCTATGGCGAACAGAAAACCGTGGTCGAAGCGAAGCTTCACGAACTCTACGCCACGTATCTCGAAACGAAGGAGCGCATCGCCCAGGGTTTTACGGACGTGCGCGATGACATCAACACCCGTACACAGGATTTCGCAGAAGGCGTCAAAGCGAAAGCGGCGCAGTTCCAGCGCAATGCACGCGACCAGATGAACAAGATACGCGAAGAGAATATTGATCCGGCGATTCAGAAATCGGAGGACTATATCAAAGTGCATCCGTTCAGCACGGTGCTCGGCGCATTCGGCATCGGACTACTGATCGGCGGCATCATCGGATTGCTGTCAAAGCACGACTGACGCTTCCCGCAGCCGCTCCAATCCCGCGAGCAGCGTTTCATCACGCTTCGCGAAACATAACCGCAGCATGGTCATACCTTCGTCGCTGATCCCATAGAACACCGATGGAGGTATGACCGCGACGCGGTGCTCCTCGATCAGCTTCTTCGCAAGCTCCACATCGGAATACCCTCCCGCCCCGTCTAACGACACCATCAGGAAATACGTACCCTTCGTATCATGACAGCGGAATTTCGTATCCGCGAGTCCTGATATCATAAGGTTCCGTTTGCGCTGATAGTCTGCGCGGAAATCCGGCAGATACGTTTCAAGACGGTCCAACGCAGGCGCCATCGCCAGTTGTGCGGGGGTATTGACTGCGAAGGTCGCGAACTGATGCACGGTACGTACGGCGTGTGTGAGCGGCCCGCATGCCAGGGAGAAACCAATTTTCCATCCGGTCATACCGAAAGTTTTTCCTGTTGAGGAAACCGTTATGCTTCGTTCGCGCATACCGGGGAGCGAGGCAAAAGGGATATGCGGAGCGCCATCGTACGTCAGAAATTCGTAGACCTCGTCGCTCAGCACCAGTAGGTCATACTTCGCGGCCACGGCGGCGACCGCGAGCAGTTCGTCGCGTGAGAATACACGACCGGTCGGGTTATGCGGATTGTTGATGACGATCATCCGTGTACGCGGGGTCACCTGCTGTTCGAGCGCGTCCTCGTCGATGCGGAAATAGGGAGTATGGAGAGTGACGAAGCGCGGGATGCCGCCGGCGAGGCGCACATCGGCTAAATGCGCATCGTAGAAGGGTTCGAACAAAATCACTTCGTCGCCGGGATCCACGAGAGCAAGGACGGCGCAGAGCAGCGCTTCGGTTGCGCCGGCGGTGACGGTGATCTCCTCTTCCGCGTCCCACGCTATGGACCAGAACCGCTGTTGGTAAGAAGCGATCGCATAGCGAAGACTTTTCGTACCCTGCATCGGAGCATACTGGTTTCGTCCCACGCGCAGCGCCGCGCTGAATTCGTCCACGAGCCAGGCAGGGCCATCGAAATCAGGAAATCCCTGACCGAGATTCACCGCATCGTGTTCGACGGCGAGCCGCGTCATCACGGAGAAAATTGATTGACCAACGCTGCCGAGGCGTCCGGAGGTTCGGTGGGAACAGGCATCAGATTGCATGATGAGCAGTGCACTGTGATGAAAAACTGCTGAACACTTGAAAATGTAGATCGGATACGGCGGGAAAGCAACTCCACCAGACTTCAGACCGCTCGCTTTCGGATTGAGGAGGCTCGCGGGCAATGAAGCCGGACGCTCCGGTTAGCGCCTTTTTACCCGGGTCGTGTGTAGCATCGACATGGCTAATGCCGGCATGGGGACAGGTGCTTAAAGAAGTTCAAACACGGAGATGACCGCATCGAGTCAATTTCGGGACATACTCCTCGTGCCGCGGCGAGAGGAACAAAGGCGCACGGTTTCCGCTAAGAGAGGACTGTCGCGGCAACGAATTCCGGCAGTGCGCGCAAAACCCTCACGTTGAAACTGGCTGCGACGCAAGGTATATTAAACACGTTTCCATTCATTTCAGGAGCTAACATGACAAGGAGAATTTCAATCCCGCTCGTATTGATTGCGGCGCTGCTGTTCGGGTCGTGCGATGCGCTCAAGGATTTGCAGAAATCCATCGCCAATCTGAGCCGCTGCAAATTCAAGCTGGAGTCCGTGAACGGGTTCTCGCTCATGGGCGTCAATTTATCTAACAAAACCTCTCTTTCTGATTTCAGCGTGGTTGACGGAGCAAGGCTGGCGGCGGGATTCGCCCGCAACGAGTTCCCTGCATCGTTCACGCTCAATGTAGCGGCGATCAATCCGAACGACGGAACCGGAGGCACGACACAGACAACCGCCACGCTGACAAGTTTCGCATGGACGCTGATCCTTGACAACACACTCACCATCAACGGCGACATCACGGATCCGATCACCATTCCGGGCACGGGACAACAGACCATTATTCCACTGCAGATGAATCTCGATCTTGCGAAATTCTTCAAGGAGAAGGGCTACCAGAGCGTTATGAATCTTGCGCTCGCACTTGGCGGTGCCAACAGTTCGCCTTCCCGCATCACCCTCCGCGCCACTCCGAGAATCAGGACGTCGATTGGAGACATCGCGTATCCCGGTGCGATCGACATCGTCGACAAGGAATTCAAGGCGCAGTGAGTCGAGTTCCGGTTTGTCCACAAAAAGCACAAGAAGCACATAAGAGGAGCGGTGGACGGAAACTCTGACTCTAACGAACATTTCACCGACGCCTGACGACACGTTTTCACTGAAGGAAGATTCGGGGAAAGGCTTCGGCGGGCGGGCGAATAACGATTTGGACAGTGAAAAATTCAGGTGCAGAGCGCGACCGGGGCTGGATACAACGCACAGTCGCAGATGTCTGAAGCGGTATCGGCACGATCGGTAGATCCGAACGAAAACCGTTTACATCGGCTGTTAAGGGTCATAGAATCTGTAGAACGACAAAGGGCACAGTTCGCTGTGCCCTTTGTCGTTGACCAATTCGTCACTCGTATTTCGTCAATTCGTAATCGATGCGTGGTTGGCCTGAGTTTCGACGGGCTCGAGCTTCAGCAGCCTGCGCGCACCGACATACGTACGGGTATAATAGGGATGATCGAGGCTGGAGATAATCACGCCGTATTTGGTGCTGGCATGAGCGAAGAGGTTTTCACCGACATAGATGCCGACATGCGAGACGGCTGCTCGGCGCCGGCGGGTCTTGAAAAAGACGAGGTCGCCGATTTTGAGGTCGTCGCGTTTGACGGTATCTCCAACGCGGAATTGCTCGTTCGAACTTCTCGGGATTCGCAGTCCAAGGGCGCGGTTGTACACCGTTCCGGTAAAAGCGGAGCAATCGAGTCCGCGGGTCGCATCCATTCCGCCGTAGCGGTAATCGAGGCCGAGCAGATTGATGATTTCGCGCATAAGTTCCGGGCGGTTGACGGACGGATTGGTTTCAAGCGCCACGACTTCCGCCGCTTCAAGCGTTTGGGAGATGACTTTTTCCATCATCAGGGTGCTGATCGCCGGCACGTCTTCACCTTCCAGGTCGTCACCTTCGGCAAGTTCGTCCTCCACCTCTTCAACATCGAGGCCGAGTTGATCGATATGCATGGTGAGCGTGCTGGCGGATTGGTTGACGATCAAGCGCTGAACCTCTTCCTTGTGTTCGGGAAGGTTGTTGTCCTGCAGCGCCTGCTCCTTGATGCTGGAGTAGGATGCCACGTTAGCGGGATCGATGAGGTCTTTTGAAGAGCGTTGCGCCAGGGGAAGCTGGTCGGGGGCGAATGAAGTACTGGATGTTCTGAATCTCGGGAGGGGTTCGAGCGAGGAGCACGCTCCGAAGAGCAGCGCCGCGAGTGGGAGACTCAGTATGAACAAGCGAGGAAAGTGGAGCGTCAGTCTCACCGGTTGTTCCTTCTCATTGGTGAATGGGAAAGAACGCCTATACCTGGATCACAATCCGTGCTGTACCGACAAGCAGATCAGGAAATCTGAGATAAATCTCCGCATAGGGAGATGCGTTTCAGATTTTCGCCGCGACGACGGGCTGGCATACGGCAGCGTGGAAACAATGATTCAACAGGCTCAATGACGTTCGTGATTTGACTCGTTGCACCGGCAATGGTTTACAGTGCATTTCGTCTCAAAGCGAAGCATGCTACAAACACACTCCTGTGTAACTAAAGTTACCGGCCCATATCTGAAAATGCAAGCGATGCGTCATGCCTGTAAATACAGGGTGGAATGGCGGTTATCCGGCCCGGGCCCCTATGTTCAAGTGCCAAGAGTGGACTGGAATTATCTGAATTATTTTTTCGATAAAAATGTGTGGTATTCCTGAACAGAAAAATCGGGAATGCGAGAAATGACCCCGATCTCACGACTCGGCCTGACGCACCAGAGATCGCAGAGGGCCACATTGTGCGGATCCCCTTTTATCGCAGAGATCGCGGAGGGCGCCGAGGGCACAGAGAGAAATTTTAGAGGGCGCATCTCGAAAGGTTCCTTTGAGTTGAAAAGAGCAAGTCGATGAATTACCTACACGAATTACTTCAGACTCAATTGACTGAGACATTCTAAAAATATCTCTGTGCCCTCTGCGCCCTCGGTGCCCTCGGTGATAAAATATCAACGAGGACTTGTGTTGGTGCCGGTGGCCAGATTGTGCGGCTCTTCTTTTATCGCAGAGGCGCAGAGGAGAGACGCAGAGACGCAAAGGAGTTTCTCTTGTGGATCCAGTTCATGGATATCGCTCGAGGCGGTCTGGGCTATCAGGGAAGTCGACAGCAAGCGTCGACCTTTCCACTCTGCGTCTCTGTAACCCTGCGTCTCCGCGTTGTTTTCCCCGCGCCTCATTTTCTGTAACTTTCCGCCATCCCATATGTCCTCATACACAAGAGATTATCCAGCCTTATTCCATTTCGTGCTGTGCGGTCTGCCCCCCGAGGGGTGGCGATATTTTTTTGCGCGGGGGGAATTTTTCGGGGCTTGATGTGTCTTATGAATGTGAATTAATTCATAGCGATACACAGCAGCCGACATGGCTGCAACGATGGTACTCAACAACACAAGGAGGCTTGCAAGATGAAAGGTGTATTTCTATTCACGGCCTGCACAAGGGGACGGCCGCAGGCGTTGCTGTTTGGCGCTGTGGGATGCTTGCTGCTATTGCTGTTGCAGGTAGCTCCGCCCGCCCTGGCGCAACCGTACCGCGACGGATTGAGCAAGACAGCAGATCTACCGCAGTGGCGGATTCGGCAATGGCAGGTGGTGTACAAGCCGAATCTGTTTTCCTTCGGCTGGTTCCCGGCGGCGCTGGGGGATATCAACGACGACGGCTTCGACGATTTCGCGATATCGTCGGGGACGGATACGACGTACATTTTTCTCGGCGGCACGGAGTTCAGTCACGAGCCGGCGTATCTGATACGCGGCGGTAGCGCAGGCGTCGCGACGGCCGACCTCAATGGCGACGGCCTGCTCGATATCGTGACCGCGGTCGGATACTTTGACACCGACGGAGAAAAGCCGTATCAGGACCGCGGAGCGATACGCATCTACCTGCGGAAGGAGGGTGATGTCAAATTCACCTGGGAGGAGGATACGCTGATAGCCGGCGAACCGGGTGAGAACCTGGGTTGGGGTGTCGAGATATGGCGCTCCTCCGTCGCGACGCTCGATTACAACGGCGACGGGCATCCCGACCTGCTCACTCGGGCGTACGATCTTCGCGATACGGTGACGTATAAACTCGTCCTTTTCCTGGGAGGAAACGGATTTACCCTGACGCGCGGACCGGAATTTCTTACCAATCCAACTCCCCCTTGGAGGAGCACCGAATTTGTTGTTGACTTCTATGTCGGCGACATAAATGGCGATGCCCGCGGCGATGTGTTCGTCTACGACCGCAGGCCGGGCAATAAAGTCCGCTGGCATGTGTATCTCGGCAACGCCGAGGGACGCGTCGATAGCGCGGATTATGTCCTGATCGCCGATCAGGATTGGGCGCCGCAACGGGCCTCATCCAACATCATGGACATCGATGGCGACGGGTATGACGACGTCATCGATGCGGGGCATGAATCTATCCACCGCCAATTCGGCGACGCGCTGCTGTTCCGCGGCAAGGTCACTCTGCCCTCTCACTGGATGCCCGACGACTCCATCCCCAACCTCAATCCCCACGATATGGGAGAAATCTCCCCGCAATGGGCAGGCCCCGTCGGCGATATGGATGGCGACGGGAGGGCGGATCTGGTCATGGCATGGAACGATTACTGGGGCGGGCAGGCCTACTTTTTCTACCCCGGCGGCTCGTCCTTCCGCTCACCCACCGGATATTTTGGCACACTGATCGACGTCAGCCACGTCGTGGTTGGTACATTCAACGTCGGCGATGTCAACGGCGACGGGTATGAGGACTTGCTGACGCGTGGTGGTGGTAGCGGACATGACTTCAATAACCGCTTCGAGATCTGGCTTGGTTCCGGACGACTGAAAACCGGCGTTGCACTGCCTGACAATCCACAACCGATGGGTATCGAAGTGTCGCCTCATCCGCTCTCGGCTGGAGGCCATATGCAACTTACCCTCCGAGGACTGCACCCCGGTCCCGCTTCCATCGAAATGCACGACCTGCTCGGCCGAGAGGTGCTCGTGGAGAACATAGACGATGCTTCCGACAGGATGACCCTCAGTATAAACCTCCCCAAGCTCCCGGCGGGCAGCTATCTCCTCACGCTCACACAGAAAGGGCACACCTGTACAAGACCAGTCATTCTCTATTGAACTAATAACCGCACCTGCCACTATGGAGTACCTCTATGAAACACTTCGCACTTTTCCTGCTGCTCGTGCCGCTCTGGCACGGCTTCGCGCAATCCCCCCCCCGTTGGCGCTTTTCATATAGGCCTCAACGCCTTCGCGCCTGAGTGGGACCCCGGAACGCACACATTGCATTTTGTTGAAGGCGTGGCAACGGATACGACCACCACTGACCCCGACACGCTGCTTAACAAATTGACTCACCGGCAATTCTACCGCGCCATCGAACTCGGCGCCAATCTGATCAACCCCAGCATCAAACCAGATTATCTCCGCTCCCCGCCAAACGTCGTCCGCGAAATCTGCGAAACCGCCGTTGCGCGTAGTGATACCTTGCTCACCATGATCACCGACTGGGGCTTGCTCAGTGTGCTCGGCGGCTCTTTGACCGTGTCATCCCCTCGGCCGTCGAAATCGGAACAAATTATCCCAATCCCTTCTCCACGCTCACATCCTTCACGTTCAAACTCCCCGACGCCTGCGAGGTGCGACTGACGGTGCACGACATGCTTGGCCGAGAGGTCGCGGTGCTGAAGGAAGGGCGACTGGATCGCGGCATCCACTCCGCGGTGCTTCATGCGGAGCGCCTTACTGCTGGAATGTACCTGTATCGCTTGCAGGCGGGCGCGGAGGTGCGGCAAGGGAAGATGGTGCTGGTGAGGTGAGGTGATTTACGATCTACGATTGCCGATTTGTCTATCCGCTACAATCATCAGGTACACAGATAACGGCGAATCTTGTAATCCGGAACGGTTTGTCATACCCGATGGGTTGATCACACCAATTCATCGGTGCGGTAGACCGAGTCCGGCTACTCCGATTTCAAATGCGGAACTGATGCCGATAGAATGGCCGCTCCGGCGGCATGAAGTATAAAAATAAGGTGAAAAGGTATGTACCTTTTCACCTTATTTCCCGTGTACGATTCCTGCTTTTTTTCTTCTGTCATCGCAGGACATTTGCATCAGATCAACGGCTTGATTTTTTCGATAATGGACTGCTTGGGGCCAGCGCCCACAATGCGATCCACCACTTCTCCGCCCTTGAAGATCAGCAGTGTCGGAATGCTGCGAATGCCGTATTTACCGGAGATTTCGGGGTTGTTGTCGACGTCCAGCTTGCCGACTTTCAGCTTGCCCTCATATTCGCCTGCGATTTCCTCCACTATCGGAGCGATGATGCGGCAGGGACCGCACCAGACCGCCCAGAAATCGATAAGGACTGGAAGTGCGGATTTTGTCACTTCATCTTCAAAATTGCTGTCTGTAATCTCGATCGGTTTCATAAAATATAAGTCTCCTGGTGAATTGGATGATCCGGTTATTGATCCTTCGCGGAAATACGAACGTTAGATGCACCAAACACGTTCCGGAGTTCACGCAGCAACGGAGTGGACACGCTGACGCGCGCGGTTCGGCTGACGAGATTCCAGGACTGTCCGTTGCTGTCGGTAACATAAAAAAAACATTGTGAATTACCCGAACCGCGGTGATGGTCGAGGAGCTGTATCCCGTCCTCGATCTGTTTTTTCGTGGCTGTGATGGTTGAAATCGAGATAATGATCGATTTCGTCCGGGTACGGATCGCCTGTTCGAGATCGATGACCTCGTCCGCCACAATACGCAGCGAATCCCCACTGACCTCGGCTTTTCCGTTCATGACGACGGCCTTGTCGTCCGCGATGGCTGTTCTCGATTTCTCGTAGGCGTCGGAAAAAATGAGGCAATCGGATTTCCCTGTGAAGTCCTCGAGCGTCACGAACGCCATGGTCTTGCCGCGCTTGTCGATTTTGGTGCGCACCGCGCTGAGGATGCCGCACGCCTGGACCGGCTTGCCGTCGATGTCCGCTTCGAAGGCGCCGAGCTGCACATTGGCGAGCGCTTGGACATCCAACCGGTATTGCTCCAGCGGGTGCCCGGATACGTAAAAACCGAGCACGCTTTTTTCGCGCGACAGCTTCTCCGCGTCGTTCCAGTCGCTCAGGCGAGGCAAGGCAGGTTGGGAGGATGACGAGGATGATGATGACGAATTGGTAAAATCGTCGAACAAGCTGGATTGACCCGCCTGGAGTTCCTGCTGCCGCTGCTGTCCGTACGAGATGGAGCTTTCGATGGCGGAAAATAATTCGGCGCGGTTGCCGTGCAGCGAATCCATGGCACCTGCGAGAACGAGACTCTCCATGGTTTTCTTGTTGACGGCCTTTGCGTTGACGCGTTCCGTAAAATCGAATACCGTATGGAAAGCGCCATGCGTATTCCTTGCTTCGACGATACTCTCCACCGCCGAAATCCCGACGTTCTTGATAGCTGCGAGTCCAAAGCGGATGTTTTCTCCGGACACACTGAAATCCGCGACGCTCTGGTTGATATCCGGAGGAAGGACATTGATGCCGAGCTTGCGGCATTCGTCCATGAGCACCACGATCTTGTCCGTGGTCCCCATATCCGATGTCATGAGCGCGGCCATGAATTCGGCGGGGTAATTTGCCTTGAGCCAGGCCGTCTGGTACGCAAGTATGGAGTAGGCGACGGAATGAGATTTGTTGAAGCCGTAATTCGCGAACTTGTCGATCATATCGAAGATCTCGGATGCCACCCTTGGGGCAATGCCGCGTTCTTTCGCACCCGCGACAAAGGCTTCGCGTTGCTGGGCCATCACGTCGGCCTTTTTCTTCCCCATCGCCCGGCGCATGAGATCGGATTGCGCAAGCGTAAAGCCGGCGATGCGGTTCGCCAGCTGCATGACCTGCTCCTGGAAGACGATGATGCCATGCGTCGACTTCAGAATGGCTTCCATGTCAGTGTGCAGATATTCGATTTTCTTGCGGCCGTATTTCCGGTCGATGAAGTCGTCGATGAACTCCATCGGACCCGGACGATACAAGGCGTTCATGGCTGCGAGATCGTCGATGGAACGCGGTTTGAGCTTGGTCAGATACTCGCGCATGCCCGAGGATTCGAACTGAAACACGCCGATCGTGTGACTGTCGCCGATCATGTCGTAGGTTTTGTCGTCATCCAGCGGGATGCTGTCGATATCGATCTCGATGTCGTGGGTTTCCCGGATATACTTGATCGCGCGATCGATGACGGTGAGGGTGATCAGTCCGAGGAAATCCATCTTGAGCAGTCCGGCTTCCTCCAGATCGCCCATGTTGAACTGCGTCATCAGTTCGGTATTCGGCGTCTTGTACAGCGGCACGTAATTGCTCGTATCGCTGGGCGCGATCACCACGCCCGCCGCATGCATTCCGACGTTGCGGTTCAGGCCTTCGAGAATGACGGAGAATTCCACCAGGCGCTGCATCTTTGGATCGTCGCTGTTACGAACCCAGTCGAGCTCCTTGATTGGAGTCCATTTGCCGGAATCGTCCGTTTCAAGCCCGAACGCGTATTTCAGCGGCGGCAGCTTCCCCATTCTCACGGGGATCTGCTTTGTAATGGACTCGACCACGTTGAGAGGCACGCCGAGAACGCGTCCGACATCCTTGAGCACCGCTCGCGCGCTGAGCTTGCCGAAGGTCACGATCTGCGACACGGATTCGGCGCCATATTTTTCGCGCACGTAATTGATAACCTCTTCGCGTCGTTCGTCCTGGAAGTCGATGTCGATATCGGGCATCGACACACGATCCGGATTGAGGAAGCGCTCGAACAGCAGGTCGTAGCGCAGGGGGTCGACGTCGGTGATACCGAGCGAATATGCGACGAGACTGCCTGCGGCGGAACCTCGTCCCGGTCCCACCCGGATGCTGCTGCGTTTTGCGGCACTGATGAAGTCCTGCACGATGAGGAAATATCCGGAGTAGCCCATCCTGGAGATCACATCGATTTCAAAATCGAGGCGGTCGCGGATTTCGGGTGTAATCGTCTTGTATCTGCGCTCCGCACCCTGGAGGGAGAGCAGTTTCATGTATTCGTCCAGCGAGACGACGCCGGCTTCTGTGGGGATGGGGAAATCCGGCATGTGGTTGACGCCGGTTTTCAGGACAAAATCTACTTTATCCGCTATTTCCAGCGTGGACGCGATCGCCTGTGGATAATCCTTGAACAGCTCGAGCATTTCGCGCTCGGACTTGTAATAGTACTGCGCCGTTTCATAGCGCAGGCGCGTGATGTCATCCGCTTCGCGCACGTCCGCGATGTGCAGGTACACGTTGTGGGCCACCGCGTGCGAGCGTTCCACGTAGTGGATGTCGTTGGTGGCGACGAGCTTCATGTCCAGTTCGGCGGAGAGGCGGACCATGCCTTCGCGAATAATCGCTTCACGCTCCAGACCGTGATTCTGGATTTCGAGATAGACGTCATCGCCGAAAATCTCTTTCAAATCCAGCGCGACCGAGCGGGCGGAATCGTAATCGCCGATCGCGAGATAGGTGGACACCACGCCACCCGCGCAGGCGGTCATGGCGATGAGTCCCTCGTGATGCTCGCGCAGGATTTCGAAGTCGATACGCGGCTTGTAGTAAAATCCCTCGGTATGCCCGCGCGTGGTGAGCTTGATCAGGTTGTGGTAGCCGACCTCGTTTTTCGCCAGCAGCACCAGGTGATTATAGCCGTGGCGCTTGCCTTCGGGATGGGTTTCCGCCGCGTTACGGTCGAAGCGCGAGCCGCGCGTGACCATGTACATCTCGTTGCCGAGGATGGGCTTGATTCCGGCGCGGGTCGCTTTTTTGAAAAACTCCAGTGCACCGAACATCACCCCATGGTCGGTGAGCGCGAATGCCTGCATGTTGTTCTCCACCGATGCTGCGATCAGATCGTCCACCGTGCAGGCTGCGTCGAGCAGAGAATAATGCGAATGATTGTGAAGATGTATGAAATCGGACATGGATTTGTCTTGTCAGGTACGTCGGAAGTGAAATATACCCTAGCCCGGTCAATGTCCCAAGGATGAGCGACGCGGGGGATGTTTATGACATTACACATGATGAACCGGAACGCTACTCCCTTCACGAACGCACTCCCGCGGCCCACCTCTGGATTGAACGGGGGAGGAAGAGGGGGACGCCAGTGATCTCCACACAGAATCCGGATGATGCGCATTCGGCTGTGGCGCGGGACCAATCTCATGTCATACTCTAAATGGGTTCGTGCGAAGCAGGAACTCGTTGGCCTTAGAGCGAGAAACGGTCCACAAGGCCGGTTAAGCGAAATTTCCTGTATTTTCTCGCGATTTCTCTCTAACTTCATTAGTTGCAAACAATTGGGCGAACAGACAACTCGTGCTTTCACGTAAAAACGAAACGATCATACTCCTGCTCCTCGACGGATTGATGGTCAACCTTGCATGGGGGGTCTATTATTATCTGCGGGTCACATCGGACCTGTTCATTTCGTCCACCCAGCCGTTGTTCTGGACTCCGATGATAGCCATCGGTGTGTTCTGGCTTCTTCTCTTCATGTTTTTTGGATTATACAGGCCATGGTACGCCGAGTCGCGCTTTGATGAACTCGTTAGCGTAGCCAAGACCCTTACTGCGGGCACGGTTCTGCTGTTCTTTCTTATTTTTATCGACGACACTCTTACAAACGACCCTGCCACCTCGCGTCTGTTCATCGTCATTTATCTTCTGTTGATGATCAGTTTCGTCAGCACCGGTCGCCTGCTGTTCCGTACCATACTGAAACGGCTCGTCCTCGCCGGAGTAATCTCGCGGGAAACGATGATTGTAGGATCGTTTGACCAATCGAGAGACCTGTACGATCAGGTGCTTGAGTTTCCCTTTCTCGGATTCAAAGTGATTGGATATGTCAGCACGGAAGCGGTGGACCAACCGACGCGTGTTCCTCTGCTCGGTAGAGTCGAGCAGCTCGACGAGATTATGACCCGCTACCCGGTTCAGGAAGTACTGGTCGCATTGCCCTCAACTGAGCACGATATGCTTTTGGATGTTATCGGGCGCTGCAGCAATTTCGATGTCAAGATTAAAATACGTCCCGATATGTACGACATCATCTCCGGGCAGGCGCGCACCAATCAGATCTACGGCTTCCCTCTGATTGAAATCACACCGCAGCTTATGCAGCCCTGGGAACGCGTCGTCAAGAGGTTACTGGACGTCACGGCCTCGTTGTTCATTCTGCTGATCGGGCTGCCGTTCTGGCTGATAATCCTTGCCACCATCAAGGCGACATCGAAAGGTCCTGTGTTTTATCTACAGGAGAGAGTCGGCAAAAACGGACGCATTTTCCGCATCGTGAAATTCCGTTCCATGTACCTGGATGCGGAGAGCAAGAGCGGTCCCCGCTGGGCGGACAGGGACGATCCTCGCGTGACGCCGGTCGGTCGGGTACTCCGGCGCATGCATCTTGACGAGATTCCGCAATTTCTGAACATTCTGGAAGGGAGCATGAGCCTGGTTGGGCCTCGACCTGAGCGACCGTTCTTTGTTGAACAGTTCATCAAGGAAATTCCCTTGTATCGCCGGCGTTTGAATGTCCGGCCTGGCTTGACGGGCTGGGCGCAGGTGAAGCACAAATACGACGCTTCGATGGAGGACGTCCGGGTGAAACTGCGTTTTGACCTTTTTTACATCGAGAATATGTCGCTCCGCATGGACGTGAAGATTCTCATTCATACTTTTTTCCGTATGATCACGGCGAAGGGCCAGGCGTAGAACGCTGAACCAACCGGTTGTACCAAATTACGTTGTAAGGCGATCTCGAGTAGGGGAGTGTTCACAGCTGTCACCTTGTCAAGGACAAAGAAATGAATGAACGACTCAAACTCATCCACCTGATGCCAAACCGTCGCTTCTGGATGTACATTGTGTTGTCCGCTCTGATTCTGCGTATAGCCGCCGTACTCATCTTTGGCTCCCTCAACCAGCCGCAACTCTATGAATATGGGGGGATCGCGAGGCATCTCGTTGCAGGGAAAGGTTACAGTACTGTGTTCCCCATTCTCCATTCCGATTACGGACGCGTTTCTCGTGTGTACGACGACGCCACACCCACGGCATTCACTCTTCCGGGTGTAACACTGATCGTCGCCGCGGTTTTTTTCTTGTTCAGGGAAGGAGCAACGGCATTCATTATTCTTTATGCGCTTAATATTCTGGCGAGCCTCGCCTCCGTGCTTCTTATCAGCCGATGCGCGACGCTGATGTTCAATAAGGACGTTGGTCGTTGGACCGCTGTGCTTGCGGCAGCATTCCCGACCATCGTTGTGAGCGTTGCGACGTTCGGCGGCACACCGTGGTATCATCTCACAATGAGCCTGGCGCTCTGGCTTCTGTTGCGCGCCTCGACCTTATCCGCTACTATCCCCACCGTGTTGCTCGCCGGGATTGCGGCCGGCATGTGGACCATGTTTCGTGCCGAGGGTTTTCCTGCCTCGCTTGTACTTGCGCTCTGGCTGGGATCGAAGCGTTCGTGGAGCCGTGCCGCACTGTTCACCGCCATGCTTATCCTGTCATGTGTACCATGGGCTGCGCGAAACACTGTGATATTTGGAAAGGTCGTCCCGTTTACCACAAATGTTTGGCTCAATGCCTGGCGCGGGAATCACGAGGGGAGCAGCGGGGGCAGCTTCAAGGCCGAGGGAGGCGCCAATTGGCTTCGGGCGGACATCCGTCGGGAGGTAGAGGCCATACCTCATAACAATGCATACGAATTGGCTGTGATGGACATCTATCGCCGAAGCACGTTACAATTCCTTCGTGAGCATCCGATGGAGGCAGCCGGTTTGTATGTGAAGAAGATGCTCATGTTTTTCTCCATCGATTTCTCCGACAGACGGGCACGCTCGCCGCTCTACTGGCTGCCTCATGCGCTGCTGACGATAGGCGCGTTGGCCGGCGGCATTGTGCTGCATCGGCGCCGATTGGACGCGTTGCCGATTGTCGGAATCATCGCCGTGAGTGCGGTGATCGTCTCGGCGCTTCATGTTGAAAGCCGGTACCAAATGATACTTGCGCTGTTGTACATTGTCCTGATGGCTGCAGCCATCAATGCGACAGTTGGACGGCGCTCCGTCAAGATTTCTCCTCTTCCCCCAGTAAACGAAGGATCCGCGGCATGATACATCGCTGCCACCGTGCCCTCTTCCTCGCGACGTTCGGAACGCTGCTGCTTCTCGCACCCTCGAGCTTGCGTGCTCAGGCCGAACACGTCGAGGCGACCCATCCGGTATATGACTTCCTGAACCGTCTGCAGATCCGCGGCGTCGTTGAAGGATACTCCCGCGCATCGTTACCGCTCGAATTGAAACAGGTGCGATCGTTGCTTGAGCAGGCGAGTCGCCCGACAAACGAACTTACCGCGGTTGAACATTCCATCCTTGAGCGCTATCTGAGCGAGTTTGTTTCAGAAACCGATCTCACCAGGCCATTGCGGGTCGCGGTCGGTGCGTCCCTGGACGACGTCCAGTCGAATGTGTTTTCGAACGAGCCGAACTATTTTTATGCCTGGCGCTCCGGTGAGGGAAGTTCGACGTTTTTCATGGAGCTGCTGGCTTCGCTGGATTATCGAACCCTTCTTTCGGCCGAAGCAAAATCGAACGTGACGCTTGCACAAGCAGGAGGCAGGTTCAGAGGCACACTCGGCGGTCTTGTGGGGTTCTCCCTCACAGCGACGAACGGTACGCTGTATGGCAACCGTTCCCTGGCGTTGTCCGATCCCCGCCTCAGCCGGAACTTCAATTTTGGTCAGCTCAACAAGGAATACTTCGATCTGACCGAGGCCGTCGTGTCCATGACCTGGGACTGGGGTTCCGCATCGGCAGGGAAGGAGAAGCGTCTTTCTGGAACCGGTCGATCCAATCTCGCGCTCCTGAGCTACAACGCGCAACCCTTCGATGCCGTGCAGTTCGAAGCGCATTTCGGGGTATTTCGTTTCAATTATCTGCATGGCGCACTCCTTTCTGAAGCCCGCAGGGAGCCGAACGGCAAACCGTTGTACGATGCAAAGTATCTCGCCCTTCATCGTGTCGAAGCCGATATTCTCGACGCGGTGCGTTTCGGAGTTTTCGAAGCCGTGATCTATTCAGGAAGGGCGTTGGATCTCGCGTATGTGAATCCGGTCAATTTCTACAAATCCGCCGAGCATGCCGGTGGCGATCGGGACAATCCAATGCTGGGATTTGAGTTTTCCTCACTCGGATTGAACGGACTCGAACTCTATGGCAGCTGGCTGATCGACGACCTGGATTTCAGTCTGCTCGGAAAAAGCTGGTGGGGCAATAAATTCATCCTTCAGGCGGGAATGATCGCCACGGGCCTGTTGCCCAACACCGACATCACCGTCGAGTACTCGCGGATCGACCCCTACGTGTACAGCCATCGGTTTCTCGGCAATCAGTACACCCACAACGGCGCAGCACTCGGATTCGAACTTGCTCCCAACAGCGACGAGATTTACATCGCGTTCTTGCACTGGATAGGATCTGCTCTCCGGCTAGGCATGGCGATGCATCATCGCCGTCATGGAAAAAACGAACTCGACAGCGAAGGCAACGTGCTTGTGAACCACGGTGCGGATATTTACGAGTCGCTGGGTTATGAGCGCGACTCGGAAACGGCGCCCTTTCTTGCCGGCATTCGTGAGGACAGTACACTGCTGACGTTCACGGCAGTCTATGAGCCCTGGCGCGACATGTTCCTCAGTGCGAATTACTGGTTCCAAATCCGCCGGGAAGCCATTGGCGATGCGGGGAAGAGCCATTTCCTCTCGTTGATGTTTGATGTCCGAATTTGAGAATCCGATATTCCTTGTGTACGATGAAACCGGATGTAGCTTATCCGAGTAGTGCAATTCGACGGTATCTTTCGAGTCCTCTTGGACGAGGTCCGGAACGGCACTCGTAAATCCTTGTTAATTAAGGGTTTACAGCATCAACATGGAATCGGGATTCCGGGAATTTTCAGACGATGGGAGGTACTGTCGTTTTATATGGAATTGCGTTTTTAAAAGCCATAGATTTGTATGATGATCCCGAGTGATCATGAATTTCGCGTTTTTTCCATTGTTATTTTGAGGTTGATGTGATGCACCTGCGTACTCCGAATTGGTTTCATGGTTTGGCGACGATTGTCACGATGGCGTTGATCGTCCTGCTCGTTCTTCCCGATTCCCCACCGGGTTGGGACGATGTATTTTCGAGAATAAGTGAGCGCAGGATGCAGCAATTCCAGTCTGCGAAAGGAGTCAGGAAGCATATCCCTGCGATCGAGTTTTACTACGTTTCGCGCTTGTACGGAAATCCTGGTGTAAACATTGAAATGGAGCGCTACGGCGCGTTGCAGGAAGTGGAAGGCCGCCTCAACAAGGGTTTTGACAAAACCACGGAAAGCAATGTCTGGGCGCCTCTGGGTCCCGGCAACATCGCCGGCCGTGTCAGGGCCATCGCCTTCCGGCCCGACAATTCCAACATCGTCTACGCGGGCGGCGCGAGTGGCGGTATTTTCAAATCGACAAATGGTGGTCAGGCGGATTGGCGACCCATCATGGATTTTACTGACGTGATTCCTGTAGGCGCAATCGCAATCGATCCTTCAAATCCCGATGTCATGTACGCCGGGACGGGCGAGCCGACAGCCGATCTGTATAAGGTCAATTCTGGTCCCTCCTTCAGCGGCGTCGGTGTGTTCAAATCGACCGATGCCGGTGAAAATTGGACTCGCCTGCCTTGGCCCCAAGCAACCAGTGCGATTCATCGCATACTTATTGATCCGCGGAACACCAACATCATTCTTGCGGCTTCGCGCGCGAATCTCTATCGCTCCGAAGATGCCGGCCAGACTTGGGCCCGAGCACAATCAGGTGTTATCACCGATATTGAATTTCAGCCTGGGAATCCCGACATCGTGTATGCGGCTGTGGGCAAGGACGAAGGTGCGGCGGTAAACGGCGTGTACCGCTCCACGGATGGTGGAAAGGCGTTCACCTGGAACAAGCTCGCGACCAATTTCCCGGCAACGGATTCGCTTGGTCGTATCGAACTCGCTGTCACACCTGCCAATCCGAATCTTCTCATGGCTTTTGTCCTCCGAAAAGGACTCTATATCGGGGACAACGATTTTCTCGGTGTCATGAAAAGCACCAACGGTGGTGATATCTGGCAGCGCGTGTCGAGCAACCTCCCATCAACCTTCACGAATGGACAGGGATTTTATGATCTCTGCGCCAGTATATCCCCAACCAGCGCAGATACCATTCACGCGGGCGGACTTGAACTCTGGCGATCCGGTAATGGTGGCGCGAGCTGGACGCAGCTGTCGAACCACGGCTCCCCGGTTCATGTGGATCAGCATGTGCTTGAATACACACCCGACAACAAGTATTTGTATCTCGGGAATGACGGGGGTGTGTACCGCTCGCTGAACAAGGGAACAACATGGACTCCGCTCGACAAGACTCTGGAAACCATCCAGTTCTACACCCTTGCCCTGGACCCGAATAATCCGGATCGATTCTACGGAGGTGTTCAGGACCATGGCATCTTCCAGGCATCCAATATTGGCGCACGCGAATGGCGGATACGTCGGGGCGGAGATGGTGGCTATGTGGTTGTTGATCCCACGAATCCGAATATCCTTTATTCGCGCCTCATGGTTGACGGATCCGGGATTCCTGTACCCGCACGCAGCGTGAACGGCGGACAAACGTGGACACGTCTCGACAATGGCTTCGCCGGCGATCGTTTCAACTGGCTCCCGCCGATGATGCTTTCCCCCAACGACAGGACGCGGATGTTCACCGCGACGCAGTTTGTCTATTCAGCAAAACCGGTGGACAGCGGTACCCCACGTTGGAACGCGATCAGCAATGATCTGACGAATGCCAATTCCATCAGTTCAGTGATTTCCACCATGGACATTTGCGAAGCCGCACCAAACACCATGTATATCGGTTGCGGCGATGGAGCGGTGAAATACAGCACCAACATCACTGCCGCAGATGTGGAGTGGATGAACGCAGCGAACGGGCTTCCCAATCGTTGGGTATCCCGCATCAAGATCGATCGGCGCAATCCGGCTATTGCGTATGCGGTTTTCTCGGGCATCAACACGCCCCACGTCTACAAAACGACGGATTTCGGCGCTTCGTGGACCGATATCTCGGGTAATCTGCCGAATATCCCGGTGAACGGCATCGTCATCTCACGCGACGATCCGGATAATGTGCTGTTCGTGGGTACCGACATCGGGTTATGGTTCACGCGTGATGCAGGCCAGACCTGGTCACGTTTCGGCTCTGCTCTGCCGAACGTCGTGGTATATGACGTCGACATAGATAAACAGAACCGCCTGATCGCCGCCACGTTCGGACGAGGAATGTGGATCACGACCGCTACGCTTTCGGCACGTGGTACTGCGACTCCCGACGTCTTCGTTCTTCGTCAGAACTATCCCAATCCATTCTCCTCGAAAGCAGGAACGACGATTGGCTTTACGTTGAAAGAAGCTTCCAACATCAGCCTGAAACTACACGATTCCTCAGGACGACTGGTGCGGACGTTGCGCGACGAGCGTCTCGCCGGCGGCAGTCACAGCCTCACGGTCAATACCGACGATCTGCGCAATGGGGTGTACTTCTATTCGATCTCGGATGGTCGACGCAGCAGCATGAAGAAGATGGTCGTACTAAACTGACGAGCGCAGGTCTTGAACGAACGCAGCCCCGCATGTGCGGGGCTTTTTGTTTTACAGGCTGGAATCGGCGTTGAGATGTGATCAGGGCTATGTCGCCATTCATCGCCTTGACACTAACGGAACATCGCACACTGGGTTGTTTTGTGGGTGGCGCCGGGCGTATCATGCGGCGATCGGTGCGTCCGGCGGTTCAAGTCTGCATCAATGAAATGAAGCGAAGAGAGGCGCCACTCCAGCAGGTCGTTGCTACGTTGTCCGGCGTCGCATGCGGCGACCACCGCCATTGTTTCCGAAGGCGCCCTCCATATTCATGCTCTCCATGTGCATGAGGAGTTCCCTGTTCGTTCGGAAACGTTTCATGAACTCCAACAACCCCTGCATGGCTTCGCGGTTCGTACCTTCGAGCAATGCGCGGCGAAGCTTGTAATGCATGTCGAGATCGGCGCCCAGCAGAAGCTCCTCCTTTCTTGTTCCGGAGAGCTGAATATTGATGGCAGGGAAGATGCGCTGATCGGCGAGTTCGCGTTCGAGTACGATTTCGGCGTTACCCGTGCCTTTGAACTCCTGGAAAATCAATTCATCCATAGCGGAACCGGTATCGACAAGAATCGTCGCCAGGATGGTGAGCGAGCCGCCGTGCTCAATATTGCGAGACGCCCCGAAAATCTTTTTCGGAATCTCCAGAGCCCGCGCATCGATACCTCCCGACATGATGCGGCCACTGCCCTTGGTGCCTGCGTTGAACGCTCGTCCGAGCCGGGTCAGCGAGTCGAGAAGAATCACGACGTCCTTACCGACTTCGACCTGCCGCTTGGCGTACTCGAGCGTCAAATGGGCGATGCGGGCATGCGATGCAAAATCGCGATCATTGGAACTGGCGAATACTTTGGCTCGCACGGCTCGTTCCATCTCGGTCACTTCCTCAGGCCGTTCATCAACCAGCAACAGCAAAAGCTCGAGGTCGCGATGGTTGTGAGAGATTGCCTCTGCAATTTTCAGCATCAGTACGGTCTTGCCCGCACGAGGCGGTGAAACGATGAGCGCTCGCTGCCCTCGACCTATCGGTGTAATGAGATCAATGACGCGTGTAGTGATATCGCCGGTTTCAAGACGGATACGCTTGTCTGGCGCGATCGCCGTCTGCCTGGTCAACTCCAGAACGTGTTGATATTGTGTAGGAGAGACGCCATTGATATCGTTAACCGACGCGAGCTGAACCTGATTGTTTTTCTCTCTCGCGATTCCGGTTATGAGGCACCCTTCCCGCAAGGCGAACTCGCGGATCATCCCCGTAGAGACATACGGGTCGTGTTGGGTACGGAAAAATTCTTTTGTGAACTGGCGCAGGAAACCAAATCCTTTGGATTCGATTTCGAGCACACCTCTGCACTCTTTTTCTCTCATACTTCCCTTAAGTATGCTGGTGGGATCTCCGTCTTTTGACGGTATCTTAATATACAGTATTGTTTTACAGCGTCAAAGCGGTATTTTTGCGCCACCCTATGCGCAAATAATCATCTGCTCTCGACTGTCGGTTCGTCGTGATGCGGACCTGCTCGTTGCATCAGCTTTGTGAAACGAGGATCTTACTGTTCTGAACCTCACTCTTCAATTAAAGGAAAAGATATGGCGACGAAGCAGGCACTGATCAGGCAAGTTGGAAAAAACAGTATCACCTTCGCGGGCAAAACGGATTCGAAGCACTGGCTGATGATGGATGGACCGGAATCGTTCGGAGGGAGCGATGCTGGGATTCGGGCAAAGGAACTTCTGCTTCTTGCACTTGGCGGATGTACGGGAGGCGATATCGCATCGATCCTGGCCAAGAAACGCATTATCCTGGATGAATTTGAAGTGCGTATTACCGCCGAAGAGGCGGAAGAGCATCCGAAAGTTTACACCGCGATGCATGTGGAATATGTATTTCACGGAAAAAACCTGTCGGTTGCCGACGTCGAGCGCGCGATTGAACTATCATTGAACAAATACTGTGGCGTCACCGCCATGTTTCGAAAGGCTATGAGCGTGACGCATAGCTATCGAATTGTGGAAACTGAATAGATGACGGTCTTTTAATCTAGGATTCGTGACTCATGCGAGACTGTTCGGCCAGCCGTTCAGAATAACCTTGCTTGGAGTCATCAGGTGCGCTGAAAGAATATTGCGGAGAACCTGGGTATCGAGTCCCTACTTTTCGGCTCCTTCTATCACATTCCCGCCGCGAACCCTCACCGATGTGGTCTGTCTGCTAGAGTCGAAGGTCGGAAAGATTCCTCACTCATGGTCTAACGTATTTCCCATCGACTGGCGGAGAGGGCTCCCGCATTGTCACGGACAATCCAGTAGCTGAGTAGCTTTCCCACCTCGTAGCGAAATGTGTGCAGCGCTCCGGTGGAATCCACATGCGCCGGGAACGCTTGTCCGGGCATACATTTACGGAAATTGAACGCCGCGCTTTCGAGATGCTTCTGCACCGTATCGCACACTGCCCTCTCAAGACCCGCGTCGAGCAGCGCGGTGATGAACGGTTGGCCCGCTCCGATTCTCCCGTTGAATTCCGTCGGGCCATGGGCGGCGGGATCATCCACGAGCACTGGCGGTTCCGGACCAGCTGCTTGGGTGATTACCGGAGTCGCTACCGGGGGTTGGTCGGGAAAAAGTGCATACATCGCGCCTGTAAACAGCAGCAATGCGGCAAAGGCGGCGACAAGTATGAGCAGTCGCTTTGTATCGGCGGGCAAATCCAATTTCGGTTTCTTCATCCTTTCAGGATAACGAGGCCGGCGGTTGTGTGTCAAATGGGGGAGGGTGGTGGCCCGCGTTGACTGCCTGAAAAATCATCATGACAAATACTTGCATCGTCGGTCAAATACAATTATGTTTTGGGGCGAGCCCCGTAGTGGCATCTCCGAGAAGGAATTATATACGCAATGAATACCTCTATATGCGATTAATTCCAAAACGAAGCAAGCAGAGCAGCCATTTCCGGAGGCGTCGCAGTGATCATTCCCGGCCGCGACACAGCCTTGGCATGCTTGACTTTCTCGTCCGGAACTCGCATTATCCCGACATGGCTTCATCGCACCCCATCATCTACGCAGCGTTTGCGTGCCGACATCATGCACGGAATCGCATCCAGAAGCTTCCACCTGTTATTACACAGAATATCAGGTCTTTATACCGGCTTTATACGAGACAACCTCCGCCACGGCCAGTCTGTCCCCCGTCGCGACTTGGAATTCACTACCCAGGATCGGGAACAGCATGCCTCCGGATTACAATAAGGATTCCAGACCTTCTTCCTCACACCGATACAATCTCCTATCATTACAGGCAATCCCATGCATAACCGTTTTCAACGCTGCTTCATGGTCATGTTCCTGCTCATTTCGGGATTAACGAGACCGGCAGGCGCCCAGAGCAGCGACGTCTCGGACGCCTTCTGGTCGATCGTGACCCCGACTGCCGTAGCCGTCGATATTGTCATGGGAGCGGTACTCGTCGGCCACAGCAGGGATTCCGTGCTGACAGCCTTTCTCTCAAACACCGGCCTCGTTCCCGTCCGAGTCGACACCGTTTATTTCAGGGGTGGCGATGCGGGGCTGTTCGACCTGGTAGCAGGGTTCCCGAAATTCACCATACGACCTGGCGGAGTTGCTGCCATGGAATTCCGTTTCAGTCCGGTGAGTACTGGAATCAAGTCTTCCCGTATTGTCGTGGAGACACAAGCCGGGGAACTGGAAGTGTTGATCACGGGGGAAGGTGTTGCCCCCCAATTCGAGATCCTCACCGATCTCATCGATTTCGGGGACGTACGGATCGGCGAGGTGAAGGATACGACCATCACTGCGGTCGTCCGAAACGCGTCAGGAGGAAGCGCTGTCGTTTCCGCAACGGAATTGCTGGGCCCCGATGTGACGCAGTACTCCATGCTCTCCGGTGGGGGAAGTTTTGGCCTTGCCGCAGGTGAAACTCGGCAGATGCAGCTGCGCTTCGCACCTTCTGCCGCGGGGAGGAGCAGTGGAAGTCTCGGATTCTCGCATGCTGGTGCGGGATCTCCGAGCATAGTACGGCTCTTCGGCAACGGCGTCGCGGGAGCGGTGACACTCATGATCGACACGATCCGCGCCGCTGCCGGTGAAATCGCGGAGGTCCCCATCCGTCTACAGGGCTCTCCGGATCTCGCCGCCATGGGAATCACAGGTTTCTCCGGACGTCTCCGCTTCAACGCCTCGCTGCTCGCCCCGACTGCTTCGCTACCACCGGGATCGCTCGAAGGCGGGGAACTCACGATTCCGCTCGATAATATCCCCATCCAACCCACTGCGGACGGCACACTGCTGCGCCTGCCGTTCGTTGCCACGCTTGGAGATGCGGAAGGAACCCCCCTGCTCCTTGAGGACTGTGTCGCGCTGGGTGTCGGCGTGACTGTCGTCGAGATGCCGGGGTACTTTCTCCTTACCGATATCTGCCGCGAAGGCGGCGCCCGTCTCTTCCACGATACGGGCGAGTCCTTTCTGCGCCAAAACCGGCCGAACCCGTTCAATGCGACGACCGTCATCGACTACCGCGTCATCGAGCAAGGACCTACAAGACTGATGGTCATGGATCTTCTAGGACGCGTTGTCGATATCCTCGTCGATGGCATTATTCCAGTCGGCACACACAGCGCAATCTTCGATGCCTCGCGGCTTCCGTCCGGAATCTATCTCTGCGTCATGCAGACACCGACAGAGCGGCATTTCAATATGATGGAGGTGGTGAAATGAAAAGGCAATGCTGCGCCAATTCCCGGCAGGAGACAGCCCACGCATCGCTTCGATTCCACACTGTCCGTGGCATCACTGTTGCCGTCGTTCTGCTGCTGTACGCTCTGACTGGGTACGGCCAAACGCTCTCGCTATTTAACATCGACTCCGAGCAGTATTCCGTGATGCGAGCGAAGTACCACGCCATGGATGCCGACGGCAACCAAATCGTCAATCTCGCGCCGGGTGATTTCCAGCTCGTCGAGAACGGGATACCGCGCACCGTGACCGCAACCAACTGTCCGCCCCCGCCACCTGTGCAGACCCTCTCCCCGGTGTTGATCCTGGATCAGTCCGCCTCCATGATCGGCACACACCTCGCAATCGCAAAGGCGGGCACACGTGCCTTCGTCAATGCACTAGGTATCGGGGCATTGGAATGCGCCGTCACCGGGTACAATGACAATGCGTTCATCATCCAGGATTTCACGAACGACCGATACGCCATGCTGAGCGCGGTGGAACAGTACCGCCCGTCGGGTGCGTCGGATTTCGATGCCGCCTTTCTCGAGGCTCCGGCAGGCGCACTCGAGGTGCTTCGAAGCGCCCGGGGCAAGAAGGTCGCCGTCTTTCTCTGCGACGGCGTTCCCATCCGTCAGCCGCAGGTCGCGGTCATCATCGCCGAGGCACTGCGACAGAACGTCACCATTCACGCCGTCGTGCTTGGCATAACGGCACCCCGGAGCGTGAGGGATATCTGCCAAGGTACGGGCGGAATCTGGTTCGACGCCCTTGATTCCGAGGCGCAGGTCGTCGATGCCTACCTGCAGATCCTGCGCACGGCGCAGGGGATTTCTCCGTGTGACATCAGCTGGACCAGTGATGGGTGCGAGGTGGAACGCACAGTAGATCTGCGACTTCCCGCATTCGGGATTTCCTCTCTGGCGGATTTTGAAGTGCCGATGAGCCGTCTCTCCGGACTCACCTTCGCGCCGTCCGGCTCGCTGGTGTTCGGACGCGTCCCACCGGGTGAATCACGACAAAAACAGATGACACTCAAGGCGGTCGGTGGGGGGATTACCATCAGCAGCATCACGCCGGGCAATCCGCTGTTTGCCGTCACAGACTTTGGAGGCACTACCCCTCCCTTCACCCTCGGCGAGGGCGAGGAGCGCACCATCACGATCACCTTCAGTCCGTCGGATTCCACCTATGAGTATTGCCGGGTGGACATCGAGTGCGACGCCTGCTTCGGCAAGGAGTTCCATGCCGACGGTGGCTGGGCGGGACGCCTGGTGACGGATGTCCCCATTACCGTGATCCATCCCAACGGAGGCGAACTGTTTGTCACGGGAAGCACGGCCGAGCTGCATTGGGAGGGCGTGCTGCCCGAGGACAGGGCCCTCCTGGAATTTTCCACCGATGGCGGGAACACGTGGATGCCGATCGCCGACGATGCGACCGGGCTGCGTCATGAATGGCTGGTACCGGACATGCCCAGTGACCGCTGCCTGCTGCGAGCGACCGCACAACCGAAAGTGACCTTCGTCGACGGCATGGTGCTGATACCCGCGGGATCTTTCCGCATGGGCAACATCACCGACTTCCAGCCCGACAACGGAGACGAGAAACCCGTACACGACGTCAACATCACCCGGGCCTTCCTGCTCGGGCGCGCCGAGGTCACGCAGACGCAATATGAAATGGTGATGGGGAAGAACCCCAGTTTCCACAAGAAAGTGGCAGCGTGTGTGACGGACGTCAACTGGTATGATGCAGTGGCATTCTGCAATGAACTCAGCCTCCTCGAGGGACTCACCCCCTGTTACGGTGGCAGCGGTCCAGACATCGTCTGCGATTTCGAAGCCGACGGGTACCGGCTGCCCACCGAAGCGGAATGGGAGTACGCCTGTCGCGCGGGAACGGAAACTGATTTCCACACAGGCAATCTCACGTATCCTGAATTCTCCCCGATCGATCCCGCCCTCGACCGGGCAGGCTGGTACGGAGGGAACACCATGTCCGATTCCATCCGGATGGTCGGACAAAAGGAGCCGAACGCATTCGGCGTCTACGACATGCACGGCAACGCTGATGAATGGTGCTGGGACTGGTACAGCAGCGACTACTACGCATCCAGTCCCGTCAACGATCCGAGCGGGCCAGCCACCGGCTTTTCGCGAGTCGCCCGCGGGGGCAACTTCTACGGCGTTGCGAAAGCCTGTCGCTCCTCCGGGCGGATGGGCAGCGGTTCGCCCCCGGAGTATATCAATCCCTACCACACCACCG
This sequence comes from uncultured Chromatiales bacterium, assembly GCA_964371045.1. Taxonomy (GTDB): domain Bacteria; phylum Bacteroidota; class Ignavibacteria; order SZUA-365; family SZUA-365; genus JAOSJT01. Next base: position 117,941 of record CAYJMN010000001.1, read on the forward strand.
GTTTCCGCATCGTGAAAAAACCATGAATACGCAGTCCCCGCGGTGCGGGAAGACAACAGACACGAAACCGCATGAGGCAGCCCGAATGAAATCCACTCCCCGTTCCGTCGTTCTCGTGATCGCGGTCATTATGGGATCGGCCCTCGCATCGACGCTCGAAGCCCAGCCGCTACGCAGCGGTTTCGGCGCCTTTGTCGATTACCAGTACAATCTGCACGCAGCGGATTTCCGCGCCCTGCCGGGTGTACCCAGCTGCTGTCCACAGTATGTCGACGGCGGCGGCAGCGGATTCGGCATCGGCCTGCTCTACGAGTTGCCAATTGCGGAGCGCATGCTTGTCGCGATCCGCGGCTCCTACGCCACACACGGGGGCTTACTTCAGTCACAGGAATCGACAACCGTCGGCATCGCTGGCGTTCCCACCGAGGCATTGATCGAGCATTCACTGGACGCGAGCCTCGCCTCCGTCGGGATCGAACCCATGCTGGGTTACCGAATCGCGGATGGTCTCTTCCTGAATGGTGGGGGTCGGATCGGACTCGTTACGACAGCATCGTACACGCAGGATGAAGTCCTGCTCTCGCCGGCAGGTACATTCGAAAACGGGCTCCGCACACGCAATGCGCAGGGCGGCGAAATTCATGATGCATCCTCCCTGTATTCCGCACTGATCGCCGGAATCAATTATCGCTTGCCGATGAATGCGGAGCAGACATTGATCCTCGTTCCGGAACTCCAGTATGCTTTCGGGCTCACACAAGTGGTCAGGGATCTGAACTGGACGGCAGGTGGGCTGCGCGCAGGCGTCGCCGTGATTTTCTCCCCGCCGCAGCAACCAGAACAGGTCGCCCCTCCTCCGCCTCCAGTTCCCGCGCCGACACGGCCCGACCCCACACCCACGGTTCGCCTCGCGGGACTCGATGCGCACGGGAAGGAATCCGCTGTATCGAAGGTGGTCGTCGGAGAATACGTTTCGACGCAGTTCCGTCCCTTGCTGACCTATGTTTTTTTTGCAGAAGACGCATCGGAAATCCCTGTCCGTTACCGGCGGCTCCGCCCGGAGGAAACAACCACCTTTTCGATCGACGCCCTGCATCATGCGGAAATGCTCGATGTTCACCACCATCTCCTGAACATCATCGGATACCGCATGCGCAAGCACCCAGAAGCGGCACTCACGATCACCGGCTGCAATGCGGACAAGCGCGGCGAAAAGGGAAACACCGCACTCTCACGCTCACGGGCGGAAGCCGTACGGGATTATCTCGCCCGCATCTGGGGCATCTCCGACGCACGTTTGGGTGTTCGTGCGCGCGAGCTGCCCGTCCATCCCTCGAACAGCGAGGATGAAGACGGCATCGCCGAGAATCGACGAGTGGAACTGACCTCCGACACATGGGAAATCGTGGACCCTGTCGTTACCCGCGATTTCGAACGCCAGGTGACGCCATCCCGCATGCGTTTCATTCCTGCGGATCTTCCTTCACGCGGAGTGGCATCCTGGTCTTTGACCATCCTGCAGTCGGGAGAGGAATTACGCGCCTTCACCGGAGAGGGTGCGATGCCCGATCATCTAGACTGGGAGGTCGAACGGGAGCAGGCCTCCGTTCCTACCGGTAAGGGCAGCATGGATTACGTCCTCGCCCTTCGGACAACAGATGGTATGGGCGTTTCGACCCGCGGCAGCGTCACGGTCGAACAGCAGAGCATCGACAAGATCGTCGGTCGCTACAGCCTCATCCTGTTCGATTTCGATGACGCCGAGATTCGTCCCGCAAACAGCCGAATCGTGGGAATGATCCGGCCGTCCATCGACCCCGAGGCAACGGTGGAAATATCCGGATATACGGATCGGATTGGCGAAAGAGACTACAACCAGCGGCTGTCGGAGGGACGAGCGAAAAACACCGCCCGCCTGCTCGACCTCCCGGACGCTCGTGTCGAAGGACTGGGCAAGAGTGTCCTTCTGTACAACAACGATTTGCCGGAAGGGCGATTCTACTCCCGGACCGTCACGATCTTCGTGGAATTAAAACGCTAGCCATCGAGCAGCAGAGTGTTTGTGACTCGACCGTCGAGATCGCGGCGGGACGAGCACGGTTACGTGTTAAAGCAGTGACGGGGTTGGTGAAAGCGGTGGTGAAAATGCTAGCCCGGAGTTCCACCAGAAAATACCCCGATTTTAGCATAAAAGCTCTATAAAATAAGGCTTAAGTAGCTTTTTCCCGCTTCCAAATGTACCCATGTAATGTCCTAATTAGCTATTGCTTTTTATATCTGATTGTTGTATATTACACCCATGTATATCGAATCCGTCCCCAACCACGGTTCCAAGCCAACCATCCTGTTGCGCGAAAGCCGACGGGAAAAAGGGCGCATCGTCAAACGCACCATCGCCAACCTCACCACTTGGCCCGACGACCTCGTCGCGACCATCAAACTTGCCCTCAAAGGGGAAACGCTTGTTCCCCTCAATGGCGTTCTGACCATTGATCAGTCCCTTCCACATGGCCATGTCCACGCCATCCTCACAACAATACGCGCGCTCGAACTCGACACGATCATCGCGTCAAAACATTCGCGACAACGTGATCTCGTCCTCGCGATGATCGTCGGCCAACTGATCAATCCCACGTCAAAACTCGGGATGACCCGACAGTGGCATCAATGCACATTGGCGCAGGCACTCCATGTGGGAGACGCCACCGAGGACGATCTCTACGATGCCTTGGACTGGCTGCTGCGACGACAAGACCGCATCGAGGCCAAGCTCGCCAAGCGCCATCTTGCCGACAATACCGTCGTGCTCTATGACATGTCCAACAGCACCTACTACGGGACGAAGTGCACGTTGGCGACCCTTGCCATGAACAAGGACGGCACTCGAAAACCCTGTATTGCCTACGTCCTGCTCACTGATCGCGCGGGCCGCCCCATTGCCCTGAGCGTCTACCCGGGCCGCACGTCGGATACAAGCACGATCGTCGACCAGGTCGAACTCCTGCGCGGACGGTTCTCCCTTGATCGGGTTGTTCTTGTCGGAGACTGCGGGATGATCACGAACACCCGCATTGAGGAGTTCCGCGCCCACGAGGCGATCGGGTGGATCTCCGCCCTGCGCAGCGAGGCGATCCAGAAGTTGGTCGAAAGCGGGAGTTTGCAGCTTTCGCTGTTTGATGAAGTGAACCTGGCGGAGATCAGCGCGGAGGCCTTCCCGGGAGAACGACTCGTTGTGTGCTACAAGCCGTTGCTGGCCGAGGACCGCGCACGCACGCGCAACGAATTGGTCGAGGCAACAGAGCACGAGTTCGACGCGATCATCGCAGAGGTGCAGCGTCGGACGCGGACGCCGATGACCACAGAACAAATCTCGTTGCAAGTGGGCGCGGCCCGGAACCGCTTCAAGGTCGGCAAGCATTTCCGCGTTGCCATTGGCGACAACCATTTTTCCTACGAGCGCGACGAGGCGGCGATCACCAAAGAAGCGCGGATCGATGGCTTCTATGTCATCCGCACGAGTGAAGCCGAAGAGAAATTTCCTGCCGATGATATTGTCCGTACGTATAAGAGCCTCGCGGACGTCGAGACGGCGTTCCACTGCATGAAAAGCTTCGATCTGTGCATCCGTCCGATCCGACATTGGAACAACGATCACGTGCGCGCGCATTTGTTTCTCTGCACACTGACGTATTATATGCAATGGCATATGCGCAAGGCGCTCGCGCCTCTGCTTTTCACCGAGGAGCATCTCCACGATGAGCGGGCACAGCGAGATCCCGTCGCGAAGGCAACACCATCATCGACGGTTAAACGAAAGAAAAGCAGAGAGAAAACCGACGACGGATGGCCAGTGCACTCCTGGAATACGTTGATACATGAAATGGGAACGTTGTGTCGGAATAGCTGTCGCATGACGGTGGGCACGACCGACCGACATATCGACATGGACACGACGCCCTCTGATTTTCAGCGGCATGTTTTTGATCTCTTGGATGTGTATTTCCAGTAGAAACGTACCCAGTAGAAGGAAATAGGTTATTCGCTAAGTCTCATGAAGACAAGCATTTACGTCGAAAGTACCGGGGAACTCAGGCTTTGCATACTTCTAGCAGCATGGATAAATGCGCAACAGGGGAGTTGGGAAGCGCAGTCCGATGGTACCCGATCATTTGATCCCAGGGTAATTCGCGGGAATGACTAAAAGTGGACCGCCGCAAGGGGGGTCTGCTTGCGGCGGCTCGAGGTGTTAGCCCTCAAAAGAAATGGTGGTTCTGTAGCTATACCGCTGGGGGTGCGATATAGAAGGGGTTCGCGAGGTGAGTGCCCGCCGGAGCGGACATGCGAAAGTGTTTAGAGCCCCCTGTGTCAACGCAGGTAGGGTAAGAAGATGAGAGAGGAAAATCAAATATCTTCATAAGTCAACATACAAGCTTCACAATGAAAAAACAATGTCCTAATAAATCACTGCGACGAGGGAATTCCGTAAGTTTAATGATTCCAATGATTTACGAGGAATAGGGGCAAATATTTTTCTTAATTTTTTGTAAGAAATATGCAATGGATTGCATATATCACCGTGATTCCCCGGAAAACTGTACCCTTTGGCCAGATTCTAAAAAAAAACTTCCTGTTTTGGGGCAAATCTATTCAATACGCTGCATACCTGTGCACCACGTTGCATAGTGTGCATCAGAATGCAGAGCCGAAGTTCAGTGTGATGTAGAATCCATTGGCATTCGACATTGTCCCCTGTTGAACACTCTGAATGCCTTCGGGAATAGGAATGAAATAGTAGCGCACGTTGACCCCGAGGACGCTGCTTCGGTCGAAACCGAACTGAGCGCCGGCGCCTAAAAATCCACCATAGGTGTAACGGGTGCTGCCGCCTCCGAGACTGGACAGAAAATCACCTTTGGAAGGTGTGATGTAAAGCATGACCGGTCCGACTCCACCGTTCAGAAAGGGTCTGAAATTGTCAGTGATGGTTTCCTTGAACAGCCTGTACTGAAGGCCAAAAAACAGCGGTACGCGAAAAACGTAGTTCGTCTTATTGAGAGAATACTGTCCGTACCACGGATCGATGACGTCGCGCTGCCTGTCATCCTTCGCTTCGGAAAAACTTATGTTCGCGAACGCCGTCGTCACATCGGAGAGCGTACGTGAATAAAATAAGCCGATTCCAAAGCCATCGGTTCCGATCATCAGATCGGCGCCCCAGGCATGAGTTCGCGGCTGAAGGTCGTCCTCCGTCAGCACCTTGTCGTCGGAACTTTTTGGATCGGTGAAAACTATGCGTCCGCCTTCCTGAGCATGCAGTGGATATACCGCGAGGCATATAAGGACGAGAATAAAGAAGGTCGTGATACGGATCATGACATGATTCTCCAAACAAGTGCTTGGTAAATTACATGTTTGTGCTTCGCCGAGCAATCCAGTTTTCCATCGCTATTTTGTGATCCGTGACGAAAAGACATAGGCTTCATCCTCAACGGTGAAATGAAGAACATACAATCCCAGATGCAAATCCCTAGTGAAGATCCGTTGCTCACCGCAGCCAACATATTGAGTCATCCCGAATGTCGGGGAGCTTGCATTGGTCCCCTGCTCAAGAAATATCATGCTGTTTCCCGAACCGCTGAAGATCAATGACCACCCCAGTCGAGAAATCGCGTTGCGTAGGTGTGTCAGGATGGATAGAAACGGTAGCAACGCCATGTATTCGTCGTGGAAGGGTGTTCCTCCTCAGTTCCTATGTCTGCGTGTGGGAACAAGGTGCCGGCTGGGATTTTAATGGACTCCTGTCTCTTAATTAAGTGCGAGGAAATATAGATCGGCGGACTGAACTTTTATCCTCCCATCCCGCGTTAAGGCAATAGTCAATGAATGACGCTATTATGGCTCCGCAATTCAGGAATGTCATCCTCGATGGTCGACCGCTGTGTCTGTTTCAATAAAACCTTCAGTGAGCTTAAATCCATCGCTCAGACCGAGTCGCTGAGTGACCTTGAGTCACTGCAGCGTTTCGTGGATTTCGGTAAGGGCTGCGGTTTGTGCAAGCCGTACGTCAAACGGATGCTGGAGACCGGCCGAGTGGTTTTTCCGGTGATCAGGACAATAACCGACCTGTCCGAGTAGGGAGTGGGAAAAGTACGTTCGGGCTGAGAAAACGTACATGCGGGTTTTCGCTTCGCGAATCCCGGAGAATGCCGGTCTCTTGACGCCCAGAGCGCAAAAGTGTTACTGCGAACTTCACACCAATCGAAGTCTGTAAACGACCGGGATGATTACTCGGAGGTGCCGATGCCGATAAAAGTATTATCCCATCCTGTTCTTTCCGCGGTGATCGGCAATTCGTCATTGCATCCTCGGCGCTTACCCGAGAACCGGAGCGGTAACGGTTCCTTTCCGCGGGACCATCCATCGACAGTGAAACGCGGCAAACACGTAATCATCCTTACGGCGTGATCGCGTACGGATCGTCAGAATTCCGGTCTTTGCGAGTTTACCAAACGCGATCCATACCAGGAATAGACCTCTCCATCGACGAGGCGGCACTGCGGCAATTTCGAAATGCACTTGCCGAGCGTCTTCAGAAATTCGTCGATGTGCCGTTGTGCGAAAGGGAAAGGTTCGCTTGAAAATAACACGACGTCCGGATTGAGTTCAGCGATCTCTCTGATTGAAAGAGAGGGATAACGTCCGGCACCGGCGGAGGTGTGCGTGCGCCGTAGCAGCCACTGTTCGTCGATGACGTTTCTATATCCGATGTGGCTGAGGAGATCGTGGATGTAAGTATCCGGGGCGATGGTCATATATGGCCTTCGCCAGATCAGATAGAGCGCTCGCCCTTCGCGCGTACCGGAAAGTGTTTCGATAACCGCGCGTAGTCGAAAGATTAGTTCTTCCGATGCTGTCTCAGCGTGAAGCAATGCTCCAAGTTCCGCGATCATGCGCACGGAATCCGCTATTGTCCGGGGATGGGTGACGAAGACCGGGATCGCAGTTGATCCGGACTCAAGCTCCTCGATAAGTTCCTTTTGGTTTTCGTCGATATTTGCAATGACGAGGTCAGGAGAGAGAGAACGCAGTTTCTCGATGTGCACTGTTTTTGTTCCGCCGACTACAGGAATGCGATCTATCCGGCTGCGCGGATGAACGCAGAACTTTGTGCGGCCAACGATGTCACGTTCGCTGTATCCAAGATCGAACAGGAGTTCGGTGATGCTTGGAACGAGCGACACAATCCGGACCGGACGTTCCAGTAGGTGAAAGGGTACGCCCCGTGCATCGATAATGGAATCAAAACACAACGACATGCTCGTCTTGTCTGCGGGGATCGTCCATCGACATGCCGTACATATGACGGTGGAGGAATGCTCTGATATCGCGCGTTTCCTCGCTGCTTACGCGGTGGGCTGTATCATATTCGTGGTACTCGACGTTGTAACCGAGGTCCACAAGCAGGAGGTGGTTCTCTCGGCCGATTGCAACGGGCAGTATGTGGTCATGCAGGCCATGGGCCAGGTAGATCGGGATGCGATCATTCGCGGTGTGTCGCTCCACCCGCAGGCGCTCGGGATGGAGAACATACCCTGACAGCAGGACAATGCCGCCGAGACGACTTGTAAACCGGAGGACTGTCTCGGCACACATAGCGGCGCCCTGCGAAAAACCGACAAGGAAAATATTTTCCGGAGCGATGCCGTCGTTGAGTTGAGTTTCAATAATCCGCTCAATCAGCTTCCGGCTGTGCTGTATCTCGACAAGGTCCTTTCGTTCGTTATCGAACCACCATCGCACCCCGGGCGAGGCGTCCGCGGCATACGTCGCACTCGGCAATATCCATCGGGTATGAAGAAAGCCCATCTGTCGAACAAAAGGGAAAAACGCGTATTTATTTGCATTACGACCGTGCAGGCCAATCATTGCAAAATCAGCGCGATCAAGGGGATCAGGCCAGGAAACTGTATCAAGAATCATCGTCGTTTTGTCTGCGGGTGAAAACCTATGCCAGTATACGAAGGTCACCGGCCGGGCACAAGACGCTTGTTCCGGCCCGAAAAATACAGTATCATCGCGATACTAATATCTGCTGCCACACCTTCCACGATCGGAGAACCTGCCATGAGGAACACCATTCTCACTTCCTTCATCCTTGTCGGACTGCTTTCGGCCTTTCCCGCGACCTCATCCGCGCAGCCGGCGAATTATCCTCCCTGCATCATGTATTCGACTCTGCTCAACGGTGTAAAGGTCCATCCAATCCAGGGGACATTCCGTCTTGATCAGCTGCAAGCGGTGTTTCTACCGGACATCCCCGGCAACGACGTATCTACCTACAGCCCGGAGAACGGCGGGACGCTGACTTCAACTTTGAAACGCAGTGATGGAGCGACAGTTGCTGAAATTGTGTGGTACGCGGAAAAGCTCAAGCCGCCATACTGGCTGTTGAGCAGCTATAAAATCCGTGTTCCGGGTGGAGGTTGGAATGCCGAGCCGCAGTTCAAACTCACCACGGCCGGTGATTACATCGTCGAGTTCCTGCTTGATGGAAAGCTGTTCTATCGCTTTCCATTCTCGCTCGAAGCGCTCGTCAGCGATGACCCGTATAATCCGCAAACCGTCTACCGACTGAACGGGGCCTGGAACGATTATGCATATTTCCTCTATGCGGAGGCCGATCCATCGAGGCCGCTCATGTTCAAATTATGGTTGCGGAACGATGGTTCTCAGAAACGCAAGGATGTAAAAGTAACGGGGACGCTCAAACACGGCGGAAAGGAGATTGCCAAGTTTGGAGAATTTCCGCTCGACTACTCACTCTCGTCTGACTGGATCCGCTACGAAATCACTTTCGGGCAGTTCAAGAATTCGCAATTCAATAGCAAGGTATGGTACAGCTCTCTCAAGGCGGAAGAGCTGCTGACAAACGGAACATATGAATTGACAATGGAGCTGGGCGACAAACCGTACGGGACCTGGACCTTCAGCGCCAAGGGGGGGCAAATCGAACGACAGGGCCGTCAGGTACGGACAACGACGGATCCGCTGGAATTTATCGAAGGAGGGAAGGACGCGTTCTGGGTGAAACGAAAAAAGTAGGTAACGACGTCGGCAGTGCATGCGCGAAGCGTCAGGAGTGATCGCGAACAATCGCGTCGGTTGTAGCGGGCACACTGGTCTGTTGTTGCCGGGATGAGTCGGATGGTTTCTGACGCACGGCAGAAATGCCCGAATGTTCATCGCTTTACCCACGCACGTTCTCCATGAATTCGGGTACCCGACATCCACACAGCAGATTTTATTAATGCCGAAAGAGGCTGCGTACTGCGAACATCGATGCTCGAGGAAACGCTCGGTATGGTCGGAGGACGCTCTATGGCCGCACTTCGATGAAGGAGCCTGCTTCATCAATTTCATCGATGTGGAATATCACGTCGTCGATAAAAACGTCTTCACTTTGTTGTTCCGCGACCGCGTGGATTCCCCAGGGATTCGGAACAGGATGAGGCAGGCTCGGCCTTGATATGGTTGCTCCAGCGATTTCCGGCTGGTCGGTTGGCTAGATATCGCGATGCATGCCGATACCTTTGAACGTCGCCCGCCGCGTCCGGAGCAGAGCGCGGATCCTCTCGGGATCCGCGCAGCGTAACTTGAACTCGCGATTGATACGTCCCGCGCTCATGCGTTCCAGCCCATATATCTCGCCCAGGAGCGAAACTCACCCTCAAGCTGCTCGAAACTCTCGATCGCAAACAACCGGGGTTGAAGATGCCATACCTCGTATTCCTGATCACCCAATCTCGCGGGGTCGAAGGGGAGGACTTCCACCTGATCGGACAAGGAATGCGGCACTTCTTTCGGTGAGCTGAGGATGCCGGCCCCGTAAATGCGCCGACCTTTGGCTGTATCGATCAGTCCGAACTCAACGGTGAACCAGTAAAAGCGTTCGAGCATGCGGATCTCGCGTGGCTCGGATACCTTCAGAAAGGTTTGCGCGAAAAACTGGAAGAATTTTGAAAAAAACGGATTCGTCAGCATCGACATGTGACCGAAAATGTCATGAAAACAGTCGGGAGCAGGTGTGTACTCCAGTTCCTCGGGTTGACGAATGTAGTCCGTGGACGGGAAATGCGCCCTCGCCATGAAACTGAAAAAGTCGTTGGTATCGAGCAGGCCAGGGATGCGGGCTATGCGCCATCCGACCATTTCGTCCAGCGTACGACTGATGTCCCTGAGTCGCGGCAGTCCATCGGGTTGGAGATCGAGAATGCGCATCCCTTCGAGATATTCTTCGCACGCACGACCGGGCAGCTGCAGCACCTGGCGATCGAACAATGTTCGCCAGGTATCGTGATCGTGCGGCGGATAGTCAGGGTAGACGATGTCTTCATGTTCGGGCACGGGGCCGTCGAGTTTGATGGGAATACACCGGGGATCGATGTTTTCCTGCTCGGCATAGCGTGCGTAGGCGGATTTGCTGTCGTCGTTCAGAGCGGTGTCGTGCGGTATCTCGTCGGCCATGTCGTCGTTCCTTGCTGACTTCTGAAAGGGGGATGCACCACTATGGAATGGAGCGGGCACGGTTGCGCGGAAGTGTATCTATCCTGAACATCAAATATACGAATTTCTTATTCGGAGAAAAGCTGGAAACCCGTAACTTGATATCGCTACGACAGCACACTCATACAATGGATGCTTCATGAGCGCGATCTCCATCAATTCTGAAATTGGACCCATTCGTCGGGTAATCCTGCATCAGCCCGGTCAGGAAATCGAACGCATGACTCCGTCCAATGCCGCCGAAGTGCTATACGACGACATCCTCCATCTTCCGCGCGCATTGCAGGAGCACAATCAACTGGAGTATGTTCTTTCACAGGTATGCGAAACACGTGAGCTGCTCGATCTGCTTCGCGAGACGCTGGAACTCGCTCCCACGCACGACAACCTTGTGCGGAGACTCTGCCAGGCGGTGGGCTATCCCGACATGGCGAACGAACTCCGCGCGCTGCCTCCGCTTGATCTTGCGTTCACACTGATAACGGGGACGCTGAGGCATAACGACACTCTGGAGCAGTTTCTCAGCCCCGGATTATACGCCCTGCCGCCTCTGCCGAACTTCTTTTTCATGCGTGACGCCACGATGTGCGTTAACGACCACGTCATCACCGGCTCGATGGCGAACCGGGTGCGGGTGGCGGAGGCATACATCATGGAACATATTTTTCGCTACCACCCCGATTTCAAGGCCGCGGGTTTTTATTTCGACGGTACGCTGAAGGAAAGTCCCGATCTCACCATCGAGGGGGGAGACGTCCTGATTTTGCGCAAGGACGTCGTGGTTATCGGCAACAGCGAGCGAACATCGATCAAAGGCATCGATACGTTGATCCGTTCTTTTGCCGCCGCCGGCAAAATCCGTCATGTCATCGTCGTCGAATTGCCTCGCATGCGGGCCACGATTCATCTCGATATGATCTTCACGATGGTGGACAAGGACAAATGCGTGATTTTCCCGCCACTTATCACGGGTCACCGTGCATGCCGCACGATCCATGTGAAAATCGACAACGGACAAGTAACCTCAATTCAGGACAGTACGAACCTTCTCGGGGCATTGCGAACCATTGGAATAGATTTGGAACCCATCCCTTGCGGTGGAGAGGACCTGGTGCGTCAGGAACGCGAGCAATGGACCTCCGGAGCGAACTTTTTCACCTTTGCCCCGGGCAAGATCATCGGGTACGGAAGGAACAAGTACACTTTCGATGAACTCGACAAACGCGGCTTTACTATCGTGCGTTTCAGTGAACTGTATGCGGGGAAGGTGGATCTCGGACAGCTCGAGTCGTGCGCGGTCAGCATCGAGGGCGCTGAGCTTTCCCGTGGAGGAGGCGGATGCAGGTGCATGACGCTGCCCGTCTTTCGTGATGAGGTGGCTTTCTGACATCGCCGCGATGAAACACTTCGCTGCGACGGGGTCGTTGTCCGGTGGATGAAAGAGTGCATGGATTTTCACGGACAACATCCATAACTTTAACGCTGCTATGAAATCTGAATCCGTTTCGTCCGGATTTCATCGTATGTGCATGGTTTATTCAGGATTTCGCTCAAATTACACAGGACTTGCAATGCCACAGTTTCGCCGCCTCATAGTAATCGTTCCTTTTTTCATTCTTCTCTTACTGCCGTCGGCTCCGGCCAGCGCTCAGGACGAGGCCAAACTCACATCACCCGAATGGGTCGAATTCAAGGCCGGTGTGCGGGAATTCGATGGCTTGATGATCGCGATGCAGGACTTGCAGGAGCAGCATCCCGAGGTCGGCAATGATGCGTTGAAGTTGCAGGAACTCATGGGCGACAAAATGAAGAGGTTCTATGAGCTACTTCAGAGTATACCGCAGACGCTTCCTTCGGACGCGAAGGATATCACCGAATTCGATGGCTATGGTATCGACGAACTGCGTGTTCTCAAATACGCGATGAATATCAGCCAATCGCACAGCATGTCGCTTGAAGCCAATCTCGCGCTGATTCCCCTTATCGCAGACCAGGATTCAATCCAGAGTCTCAAAGCCGAGGCGGCACAGTTCGCGGTCCTGGCCGATAGACTGGAAATGGCGGAGAGGTACATTGAGGAAGGAGTCATGGATTCGGTGGAAACCATTCAACGCGCAATGCTGCTTTCGAGCATGAGCGGAGCGTACGCCGAGCGGAGGAATTATGAGCGCGCGCGCGAGTACTCCATCCTCACGATGAGAGCATTCGGCGAAGCGTTCCGCGAAGTTGCCGATGGGCCGTCATCGGAGCAGACCGGTCAGCTTCAACAGTATTTTGTTCAACAAACGGCGCCAGCCACGGCCGCGCTGTTGTACGAACTCAAACAGGATGGCGGTGCGGCGGCAGCGGATGCGTTGATGAACGAGTTGAAAATCGCGCTCGGGAATGAAACCACCTGGTCAAGTTTTCACACCGCGATTACAGAGCAGATGACGACAATCGCGAAAGATCGCGAAGCCCTCAATCAGCCCGCGGCCGAATGGAAAGAGCACCAGTGGATCGACACCGAACCGCTGTCGGTCGAGAAGCTGAGGGGTAAAGTGGTGCTCGTCGATTTTTTCGCCACCTGGTGCAAACCGTGCATCATGGCGTTTCCTCATCTGAAGGAATGGCAAAAAAAATACGAGTCAAAGGGGTTGGTTATCGTCGGCCTTACAAGCTATCAGGGTAGCTACGAGCGTGCGAGTATTCAGCCGGAAGAGGAATTAAAGAAGCTCAAGGAAGATTTTATTCCGAAGCATGGAATCACCTGGAAGGTCGGTGTCGAAAAGAGCGGACGTCAGACGATGCTCGATTACAATGTGCAAGGGATCCCTCATGTCGTCCTGATCGATCGTGAAGGAAAGGTGCAGTATGTAAAAGTAGGCGCCAGCGATTATGACAAGACCGAGAAAAAAATACAGGAATTGCTTGCCCGATGACCTCGGCTCAGTGCGTCAGGATATTTCTGAAAGGGTGCGTGTTTGTTCTGTTCTGCACCTCGGTGCAGGCGCAGTCCCTGCCGCCATCCTTGAGGATTGTTATTCTCGGTTCCTCCAGCGCTGCCGGAGAGGGGGCATCGATTCAGGACAGCGCCTGGGTCTGGCGCTATGCTTCCATCCTGAAGCAGATCGACAGCAGCTACGAAGTGATCAACTTTGCAAAGAGAGGGTACACTTCGTTCCATCTGCAGGCGAATGACTTCATCCCTCCCGAAGGTCGTCCCGGTCCGGATGCAGCCCGGAACATCACGATGGCCTTATCGCATATGCCCGACGCGATTATCCTGAATCTTCCTTCCAACGATGCTTCTTTGGATATGAGTCTCGTTGAACAGAGCGGGAATTTCGATCGCATTGTCGCCAAAGCCGCCGCCGCAGCGGTTCCGGTATGGATTACGACCACGCAACCAAGGAACCTGTCGGAGGCGCGCCGTCAGAATCTCATCACGATGAAGGACTGGATTGCACTGAGGTACGGAACGCGATCCATTGATTGTTGGACTGGCATCGCGGCGGCGGATGGATCGATTCTTCCCTGGGCGGACGACGGCGACGGCGTGCACCTCAGCGATCCCGCGCACGCGTTGGTTGCCGAGCGCGTTCGCTGTGCGAGGATTCCCGAAAGTATCGGGGCCACCAGGACGATGGCGGTGCCGTCTTCACAGCTCGATCCTGAAATGCGGATTTACCCTCGGCCCGCACATGACCAGGTCTCGGTCCACGTTGCCCTCGGAACATCTGGGGAGTTCACGTTGCTGCTGTACGACATCCTTGGAAGAAGCGTACGCGACGTCCAACGCGGCGCCTCGCAGGATGATGAATTTCCTTATACGCTGTCGCTCCCACGACTGCCTGTCGGATACTGGCCCTGGGTGCTTCTGAACGGAGGGCGAGTGCGCAGCGGAGGTTTGTCAGTCGTTCGCTGACAATTCGGAGCGCCGAGGGTGAAGCGGCGCCGGCGGCAGCATCATCATGGAAATTTTCAGAACAAGCAGTAACCCGAATGGAAACTTCGTTTTCGCTCACTCAATCCTCTCAGCCTCCGGCGTGATCTTGTCGCTGTTTTTCCCCGCGCATCGTTTTTCTTGCCCTGAACGCCGCCAGAATCAGGTGGCACATAATTACCCAAAAAACGCCCATCGCCCAACCCGCGAGGATATCGCTGGGATAGTGGACCCCAAAATACATGCGGCTGAAACCGATAGGCGCAAGAAATCCTGCGAGTGCGATTTTGAAGTATTGAGCATATCGTGGAAACGTCCGCAGAAGCACCAGTATGACAGGGACGTAGACAGTGACGGACATCAGGGCATGACCGCTTGGGAAACTCAGGGTGCTTACATGGACAAGCGCAGGCACGACATCGGGTCGTGGACGGGCGAATCCTTCCTTCAGAACAAACATCAGGATTACTCCACCGAGGGCTGAGAGCAGCAGCAGGGTGGCATGCTCATTACGGTGGCGGAGAAACATCGCTGTAGCTGCGATCGCGGAAATGATGATCAGAGCCGTCACATCCCCGAACCAGGTGATAAACGTCATGAACGGCAGCATCCAGCCTGATGCCACCGGAACGGCTTGATCGGTTGTGCGCAGTGACAGGAGTACCGATTCGTCCCACGTCTGTGTCAGACCGTTCGCTTGCAGAACCGCGAACGTACCAAATATCAGGAGCGCGACGAGGCCTGGAAAAATATATGATTCCGGTCCGTGTTGTTCGAATAACTGTTCGGACTGCCGTGTCATCGCATTCTCGTCATAGATTGAACAGCGGTTTGTAAACCAGCGCCCCTACGCCCGCAATAAGGAGCACGCGAAGAAGAACATCAGCACCGCCACCCGTCCGAATGCGCATAAACCCCGGTAATAAGTGAATCGACGACGACGTGAGCGGTCGCAGCACCTCCAATCCGGAAGGTGTAAGCATATCCAGGCCAAGATGACTCAGATAGCCCGCGGCAAACCAGATCCAAAGCCATGAGTATCCGGAAAGTCCACCTAGATACGACACACCCGCGGATAATATCGCGGCTGTCAGCAGCCAATGGGTGGCGCCCCGGTGCCCTCCCGCCAGAATACGAATCATCCCCGACGCCAGACGCAGAAGCCAACGAGCGACGATAAAGACAAGGTCTAGCGCGCCTCGCAATGTTTTGCCCTGTACGCGAGGGCTGCGTCGTAAACGCTTGCGCATCGCTGCGGGCGAATTTACGATCAGCGACTCCGGTTCGTCAATGTCCGGGAGCAATGAAGCAATTATGCAGACGGCACCGCCTACGGCAAAAACCGGGAGGTGAACGCTTCCGATTTGCAGGCTGCCGGCGAGAATCACCTCGGCGCCCGGCACCATGGGAGCCAGAGTGGCAATCACTGCCGCGACAAAGGCCCCGCCGGCGATATGAGTTTTTCCGGTCACGTCGATGGATTGGCAATTTTCAGGACAGCGAAATCCGCCACGTTCGCCTGCGGCAGATCGCTGTCCGACGTTGGCATACCCGATGAGCACTGCGCTATCGGACGGCAGCAGCGGCGGCCCGCTCGCGTACATCGCGGCTCATGGATGGGCTGAACGGAGAATGCGAAAATGAATCCCCGCTTCCGTCCTGTTTGGCGGGGCGGCTTCACCAGGTTTGATTGCAGCAGAGGGAGCGACGTCGTCACTTCACCACGATGTTAAGCAACTTGTCGGGTACGGCGATGATTTTCACTATGGTCTTTCCGTCGGTATGCTTCCTGATGCTTTCGCTTTCTCTCGCGGCGGCTTCGAGAGCATCTCGGTCGAGACCCGCGGGTACGAGAATTTTGTCGCGCACTTTTCCGTTGACCTGGATCACCAGTTCCACTTCGTCGTCAACGGTCAACGCGGGGTCGTATTCGGGCCAGGGCTCATAAGCGAGGGTTGTTTTGTAATTGAGCAAGTGACGCAGCTCTTCCGCGAGATGGGGAGCGAAAGGTGACAGCAGAAGCGCGAACGTATTCATCACGGAGCGGGGACGAAGATCCTTCTTGTTCATCTCGTTGACGAAAATCATCATTTGCGAGATGGCGGTGTTGAAACGCAGACCTTCAATGTCCTCCGAAACTTTCCGGATCGTTTTGTGAAGCAGGCGAAGCGTAGCCGTGTCCGGCTCGGTATCCACGATGGAGGGATCGAGCTGAGCGGACGCCGCCTCCGGATCTTCCGTCACGAACAGACGCCAAACCCTGTTCAGGAAACGATGCACGCCCTCGACGCCCTTCGTGTTCCAAGGTTTCACCTGCTCCAGCGGTCCCATGAACATCTCGAACAGACGCAATGTGTCCGCCCCATATTCGCGAATCACATCGTCGGGATTGATCACATTACCGAAGGACTTGGACATTTTACGTCCATCCTCTCCCAGTATCATCCCTTGATTGACGAGGCGCAGGAAAGGCTCCGGTGTCGAAACGTAACCGAGATCGAACAACACCTTGTGCCAGAAACGCGCGTACAGTAGATGGAGCACGGCATGTTCGGTGCCGCCAACATAAAGATCCACCGGGCCCCAATAGTTCTCGGCCGCTTTCGAAAGAAACTCGCTGTCGTTGTCCGGATCCATGAAACGGAGGTAGTACCAACAGGAGCCTGCCCACTGCGGCATGGTATTGGTTTCTCGTCTTGCAGGGTATCCAGTCGCGGGATCGGTGGTGTTGACCCATTCTTCGAGCGTCGCCAGTGGAGATTCTCCTGTGCCGCTGGGTTTGTAGGATTCAAGTTCCGGGAGAGTCAGAGGGAGCTGGTCCTCGGGTAGCAGGGCTATCTCTTCGTGACCATCGGGATACGTCACATGGAGGACAGGGAAGGGTTCGCCCCAGTAGCGCTGACGAGAGAACAACCAGTCGCGCAACCTGAAGTTCACCTTGTGTTTACCGATGCCTTTTTCCTCCAGCCATCGAAGCACTTTTTCGAATGCTTGGCGATAGCGGAGTCCGTTGATGAAGTCGGAATTCACCGCGACGCCGCGCTCGGTATCGGTGTAGGCAGCTTCCTCGACATTGCCGCCGGCGATGACTTCGCGTATCGGCAAGCAGAAGGTGCGCGCGAACTCCCAGTCGCGATCGTCGTGTCCCGGGACCGCCATGATAGCCCCGGTACCGTAACTCAGCAGAACATAATCGGCGATCCAGACGGGTATGTGTTCGCCATTCATGGGATTTATCGCAAACGCTCCGGTAAAGACGCCGGTTTTCTCCTTTGCGAGTTCAGTCCGCTCCAGATCGTTCTTTCGCGACGCGGCGTCGATATAGACCTGCACGGATGCGCGCTGCTCGTCGGTTGTGATACGTTCGACCAGCGGGTGTTCGGGCGCGAGGACCATGTAGGTCGCGCCCCAGAGGGTGTCGGGACGCGTGGTAAAGACGGTAATCTCCGCCTGGTGATCCGCGATGTCGAAACGGACCTCCGCACCTTCGGAACGTCCGATCCAATTGCGCTGCATTTCCTTCAGACTCTCGGGCCACTCCAGGGTATCGAGATCCGTGAGCAGTCGTTCCGCGTAGCTCGTAATTCGCAGCATCCATTGCCGCATTGGCTTTCGAACCACGGTGAAGCCCTTCTCGATTTGCTCCGGTACCTCCTCATTGGCAAGCACCGTCCCAAGCTCGGGGCACCAGTTGACGGGAACCTCGGCGATGTAGGCAAGTCCTTTGTTGTAAAGTTGCACAAAGATCCATTGAGTCCACTTCACGTACCGCGGATCCGTGGTGTTGACTTCACGGTCCCAGTCGTAGGAAAAGCCGATCATCTTGAGCTGGCGCCGGAAGGTTTCGACGTTTTGTTTCGTCGTGATCGCAGGATGGATCCCCGTCTTCACGGCATACTGCTCGGCCGGGAGACCGAACGCATCCCAGCCCATCGGGTGCAGGACATTGAATCCCCGCATGCGCTTGTATCGCGCGATAATATCGGTGGCGGTGTATCCTTCGGGATGACCGACGTGCAAACCGGCGCCGGAGGGGTACGGGAACATGTCCAACACATAGTATTTCGGCTTTGACCTGTCCAGGGTCGCGCTGAACGTTTTATTGTTTTCCCAGTATTGCTGCCATTTCGGTTCGATGTCTTTGAACGGATAACGCATGAGGTCTCGATAGATCTGATAAGGCATTACACGCAAATGGTATTTGCGCGGGAAGCAAGTAAAATACGACGAATCACATGAAGAGGGAAGGGATGCGCGGATCACGCGCTTACTCCAGAAGCCCGTGCTTCATCGCGTAGTGCGAGAGGTCGACGTTGTTGCGAAGCTTCATTTTTTCCAGGATGCGGGCGCGATAGGTAGTGATTGTCTTCTCGCTGAGAATCAGATCCTCCGCGATTTCCTTGAGTGTTTTTCCCGAAGCCAGCATTTTCATTACCTGGAACTCCCTGTTGGAAAGGGCCTGATGCGGGGGACCGCTAAAGTCGTGTTCGATCGCGTCGGCCAGGCGTTCGGCGACGACCGGACTGATGTACTTTCCGCCCGAAGCCACTTTCTTTATCGCGTGAATTAATTCCGATGCAGCGCTCTCTTTTGTGAGGTAGCCCGCGGCGCCTGCTTTCAGCACGCGCACGGCGTATTGCTCCTCGGGGTGCATCGACAGCATCAATACCGGCAGTCCGGGGCGTTCCTTGCGGATTTCACCGAGGATGTCCAGTCCACTTCGGCCGGGCATGGAAATATCGAGCAGTACGAGATCGTAGTTCCCCCTCATGACTTTGAGGAGGGCCTCGTTACCGCTGCCGGCCTCGTCTACAACGCGAATCTCTTTATGCCTGCCCAAGATCTGCTTCAATCCCTCGCGGAAAAGCACGTGATCGTCAGCGATGAGAATGGAAATCATAATTGTCCTCGTGTCATTCTTTCGGGATGCTGACGGATACCACCGAGCCCTCTCCCGGCTTTCCGGTGAAGGTGGCAGAGCCGCTCCACGCATGCGTCCGCTCGCGTATTCCGATGAGTCCGAACGACCGTGGATCATCGATCTCTTCGCGTGTGATCCCGCGTCCGTCATCCGATATGACCAGTTCAACCTCGTCGTCGTTGTCCGTCAGGAACACGGTCACGCTCTGTGCGCCGGAATGCCTGGCGACATTTGTCAGCGTCTCCTGAAAAATACGAAACACCGCGGTGGATCGATCCTGATCAAGTGCAATATCGTGTGGACTGATCGATAGTTCGCAATGTATTCCGGTACGTCGTTCGAATTCTTCCGCCTGCCACTCGATGGCGGCAGTCAGGCCAAGATCGTCGAGGAGTCCCGGACGCAGTTCCGAAATCAGACGTTTGACCGCCTGAATCGTCGCATCAATATCCTGTATCACGGCGCCGAGTTGCGCGTCGGTGGTGGAATTGGTTCCGCGGGCATCTTCGAGGATCAGTGAGAGCTGGAGTTTCATGGTTGTCAGGCGCTGCCCAAGTTCATCATGGATTTCACGGGCGAAACCCTTGCGCTCTTCCTCACGAACGCTCTGTAAATGGATGGAAAGATTCCGCAGTTCTTCCTGCGATCGCATCAGTTCTTCCTCCGCGCGGATTCGCACATTGATCTCGCCCTGCAATTGATCCGTGCGGGTCTGAACTTCTTCGGCCATGGTGTTGAACGTGGCCGACAGCAAACCGATCTCGTCTTTTGAATTCACATCCGAACGCTGAGCCAGATCGCCCTGGCCGAAACGCGCCGCGATTCCGGCCAGCGAGAGGATTGGACGGGTCACGGTCTGCGCGATGACCATGCCGAGGCTTACGGCGAACAGGAGGATGACAAGACCGATCAGGATCAACCGCTCGCGCAGTTCGTACACGCTGCGGAATGCCTCCTTTTCATCAATTTCAGACAGCATGACCCAGCGTAAATCGGGGAGGGACAACGGAGTGAACGAGCTAAGGACACGCACACCCCGGTAATCCCGCAGAATACGCGTATCGGTAACTCCCTGCATCGCGGCTTGCGTGGCATCGGTGCGAACTTCCTGCAGCAACACTGATGTGTGATTACGCTCGATCGTGCTTATGATGGATTCGTTGGTGCCGATACGTCTGAGCATGCGCGAGTATTCCTTCGGATGCTCAATAAAAAAACGCGAATCGTTTCGCATTTTATAATCCGTGCCGACGATGTAGGTCTCACCGCTCGCTCCCATGCCTTCCCGGCGGAAATTGCTTTCCGTCATCAACATGTTGATATCATCGATGGAAAGCTGAAGCACCAGCACGGCGGAAATGGCGCCTCGCGCTCTGATCGGTGCGGCGACGAAGGAAGCGGGCACGTTGCCCGAAGGAGCATACGGCGTGAAATCTACGAAGCGGACTAAGGAATCCTTTATATCCGCCGTGACGAGCTGAAACGCCCGCGCGAGATTCGATGAACTGTGGGGGCCATGCCGAAGATTGGTGGCGAAGTCGTTCTCCCGGCGAGCGGAATACACGATGTTTCCGCTCGCGGTCTCAATCAGGAACACGTCGTAATATCCCTGGATTTTCCTCCAGGGTTCGATTTGACTGTCGTACTCGCGTAGTGCTTTGAGATATGCATGAACGGAAGATCGGGAGATAGCGCTTTCGCCATCCCGTGCGACAGTGAGCAAGGCGCCGGATCCGCCGCTTTCATGCAGCGCCGGAGGAAAAAGACGAGTCAGGTCTCCAGCGGCGCCGATAATCGTTCGACTGCCGGAATAGCTCAGGATGTCGGTTTGCACGCGCGCGAAATAGTATTCGATCTGTCGCCGCTTCGACTCGCGTAGCGCGGTGAGTCGTTGAAAGGTCACATCCTCGAGAGTCGACTTCGCGCTCTCATAGGCTTGCCACCCTGTAATAAGGATGGAGATGAAACCAATGAGGAGGAAGGATAGCTGGAGCTTTGTTCTGAGCTTGATCGCAGGCAGCATGTCGTATCCGTGGTATGCGCGATGCTGTGATGCATCGGAGCGTATCTGTAAACATAGGCCCCGGGATATCCATAAACCAGCGTGTGAACCTTTGCGCCGGAGATTGCATCAAATGTACAGTTCGAAATATTCACGAATTCAAAAGGATATCACTGATGGAAATGAAGATTATCTTCCCCGGCAACAAGAAAGTGGACGCGATCTACAATGGTTTCAGAATCAGCACCGACCAGCCTGCACCAGGCGGAGGGGATGGCACCGCTCCCGCCCCCTTTGATCTGTTTCTCGCCTCGCTAGGCACCTGCGCAGGAATCTACGTTCTCGGATTCTGTCAACAGCGCGGACTTCCAACAGAAGGCATCGAGCTGACGCAGCGCATGGAGTTCGATCCCGTCCGTCGCATGATCAGCAAGGTGCATCTCGATATTGTGGTGCCGGAGGATTTTCCCGAGAAATACTACGATGCGCTCATCAAATCGGCATCGCTTTGCGCAGTGAAAAAGCATATGGAAGCACCGCCGGCATTCGAAATCCGAACCGTCGTGCGCGAACAACAGACAGCGTGATTCGGGGTAACCGCGCATCATCTTCCTGTCCCACATCTATTGGAGTACCTTATCATGGAAAGCACCACGGAAATCCCTGCGCTACCGGCGCCACGCCTTGGAGACAGAGCGCCGGCGTTCACCGCTGTGACGACGCAGGGACCACTAAACTTCCCGCAAGACTATTCCGGGAAATGGGTGATTCTCTTCAGCCACCCGGCGGATTTCACTCCGGTCTGTACATCGGAATTCATGACCTTCGCCTCGATGGCGGAAAAATTCGAAAAAGCGAACACCAGCCTGGTCGGCCTTTCGATAGACGGATTATACAGCCACATCGCCTGGTTGCGGACGATCAAAGAAAAAATCGAGTTCAACGGACTGAAGAACATCGAAGTGAAGTTTCCGTTGATCGAGGATATCACAATGAACATCGCAAAGAGCTACGGCATGATCCAGCCGGGTGAGAGCACCACCAAGGCAGTGCGAGCGGTGTTCTTCATTGATCCGGCCGGCATTATTCGCGCGATCATTTACTACCCGCTCAGTCTCGGACGGAATTTCGATGAACTGTATCGCGTTATCATCGCACTCCAGACTGCGGATGCATTCGGCGTCGCCACACCAGCTGACTGGCGACCGGGGAAGGACGTCATCGTACCGACCGCGGGGCCTTGCGGTGTCGCGCAGGAGCGCATGGAAAGCAAGGACGATATCACCTGTCACGACTGGTTCTTCTGCACGAAAAAACTCGACGAGCAGACAGTGCTTGACGCGATTCTGAAAAACTAAAACGTGACGCCGCGTACATACGCGCGGACCATCGGACATTTAGCACCTAAATCCTTCTGATACACCCCGACAACGGCCCCTCCTCGCAGGGGCTGTTGCTTTTCATGCGGAGCGCGCCTACCGACGTTTCGCACGGGTCCATTTCGGGAATTATAGCATTACTTGCCCGTCACGTCAGCCTTATCCCCTGCCCCAACGAGGAGTAGCGAAAATCCAACCGGCGCTTACGGTATCCCGCCATTCGTGCTGCTCCAGCGAAAGCTTCGAATCTGGAACGGCCAGACAGTTCAGCACTTGTGTCGCGTGCGCCAAGAAGCGGAGTGATTGTCGACTATGATGCTCGAACGACTGGGTGCGATGTATTCTTGACACTATGAGGGGAATGGACGCGCCAGCTGGCCGACCTGCCGTCGAAGCCGCTATCGGGATATTCGTTTTAGTGAAATGGCGATGGCGCGGACGGAAACCATGGCGCAGAGTTGACGCGACACAATTCAGCATCGGCGGCGCAGGCGGGGGAATCGTAAACGGGTGAATGAAGGTGGATGGCTATGCGAGATGCGAGGGATCGCGACTGTACGGTGCGCGAGTGATCCGGAATCCGCGACTCGCCCACGATCCGATAGTCCTCAATTACTCCGCCGCAGTTCCTTTTCCAGATACAGTCCCGTATAGCTGTCGGCCATATCGGCAATGTGTTCGGGGGGACCTTCGGCGACGATGTATCCGCCTTCTCCTCCGCCTTCGGGTCCGAGATCGATGACCCAGTCCGCGCATTTTATCACGTCGAGGTTGTGTTCGATAACGACCACGCTGTTTCCCTTGTCCACGAGCTGCGCAAGCACGGAGAGCAGCATACGCACGTCCTCGAAATGCAGGCCGGTTGTAGGTTCGTCAAGAATATACAGCGTGTTGCCGGTTCCGATTTTCGACAGCTCAGTGCTGAGCTTCACGCGTTGCGCCTCGCCGCCCGACAGGGTCGTGGCCTGCTGACCCAGGCGGATGTAGCCGAGACCGACGTCATACAGGGTTTGCAATTTGCGGCGCACGCGGGGAATCTCGCTGAAGAAATCCAGCGCTTCGGCAACCGACATCGCAAGAACATCAGCGATGGACTTGCCGTGGAAACGCACCTCCAGGGTTTCGCGGTTGTAGCGCTTACCCTTGCAGACTTCACACTCGACGTAAACGTCGGGGAGGAAGTTCATTTCGATCTTTCGCACGCCGTCGCCCTTGCAGGCGTCGCAGCGCCCACCGTCCACATTGAAACTGAAGCGGCCTGCCTGATAGCCACGGATTTTCGCTTCGGGAAGATTGGTGAAAAGATCGCGAATGAATGTGAACAGCCCGGTATACGTGGCGGGATTGGATCTCGGCGTACGTCCGATGGGCGTCTGATCGATATCGATGACCTTGTCTATATGCTCGAGTCCCTCGACACTGTCGTGCGCCAATGTCGCGATATTCGATTTGAAAAAATACCGCGCCAGCACGGGATACAGCGTCTCGTTGATCAGACTGGATTTTCCTGAACCGCTCACCCCCGTCACGCAAACGAAGGTGCCGAGCGGCAGATGCAGATCGACATTCTTGAGATTGTGTCCCCGTGCGCCGCGCAGCACCAGCGACAATCCATTGCCTTCACGGCGCGTTTCCGGAAACGTGATCGTGTGCGAGCCCTTCAGATAGGCGACCGTCAGGGATCCTTTTGAGGAAATGCCGCGGAGCATTTCCTCCTCCGTGCTCGAATTCGCCTTGCGCAAGGCCGCGCCGTTCTTGTTTCCATTGCCGTTCAATCGGAGCAAATCGCTCATCGTGCCCTGAGCGACGACCTCGCCGCCGAATTCCCCCGCTGCGGGTCCGAGATCGATCACATAATCGGCGCTCTCGATCATCTCGCGATCATGCTCGACGACGATCACGGAATTACCCAGGTCCCGCAGCATTTTAAGCGATTGTATCAGCCGGTTGTTATCGCGCTGATGCAGTCCGATCGAGGGTTCGTCGAGTATGTACAACACACCAACAAGCTGTGTGCCGATCTGGGTCGCGAGCCGGATGCGCTGCGCCTCGCCGCCGGACAGCGAACGTGCCGAGCGCGAGAGCATCAGATAGTCCAGACCGACGTTGACGAGAAACTCGAGCCGCGACGAAATCTCCTTGATGATCTGCGAGCCTATTTCCTTCTGACGAGCAGTGAGCTTGATCTGTCGGAAAAACTCCAGGGCGTCTTTTATCGAAACACTCGTGATGTCGTGTATCGAACGCTCGTCGATTTTCACGGCCAGACTTTCGGCACGGAGCCGCCCGCCCCGACAATCCGGACAGATCATGGATGACATGAAGGATTCCGCCCATTCCCGGATACCCGCCGAGGTCGTATTGGAGTAGTACTGCCGCAAACTGCCGAGCACGCCGGAAATGCTGTGCGTGTAATTGGTCGAACGTCCGTTCGGATGCGTGTAGCGGATCTGGTACTTCTCCTTGCCGCTCCCGTGCAGCAGGGTGCGCATGGCTTCTTCTGAAATATCGGATAACGGGGTATCCAATGTGAAGCCGTACTTTGCCGCGACCGCGTGAACCTGAGCCCACCACCATGTGCTTCGCGGCTTGCCGAGCGGAACGATGGCCTCCTGATTGAGCGATTTGAACGGATCGGGTACGATCAGATCCAGGTCGAACGCGCGCTTTTCCCCCAGCCCGTCGCAGGACTGACAAGCCCCGTACGGCGAATTGAACGAAAAGGAATTCGGTGCTGGTTCGTCATAGCTCGTTCCGCACAGAGGGCAGGAATTCTTCTGACTCATCAGCATGTCGCCGCCGTTTAGGTCGACGATAACCACGCCCTCCCCGAATTTCAGCGCGATTTCAAGCGAGTCGGTAAGCCGCGCTCGCGCATCGGGATTGACGACGAGCCGGTCCACCACGATTTCGATATTGTGGATTTTGTAGCGGTCCACTTTCATATCGTCTTCGATTTCGCGAACGACATTGTCCACGCGCACCTTGGTAAAGCCATCGCGTGCGATCTGCTCGAACAATTCCCGATAATGTCCCTTGCGGCCGCGAACCACCGGCGCGAGGATGACGAGACGGGTCCCATGATCACTTTCCAGCAGACGATCGACCATTTGATCGAGGCTCTGCCGCTGAACCGGAGAGCCGTCGTTGTGGCAATGCTGAATGCCTGCGCGCGCGAAGAGCAGACGAAGGTAATCGTAAATCTCCGTCACCGTGCCCACGGTTGAACGCGGATTCCGGCTGACCGTTTTTTGTTCGATGGAAATGGCCGGCGACAGCCCGTCGATGTGGTCCACATCGGGGCGTTCCATCGCGCCGAGGAACTGGCGTGCGTACGCGGAAAGGCACTCGACGTAGCGCCGTTGACCTTCGGCGTAAATCGTATCGAAAGCCAGACTCGACTTGCCTGACCCGGAAAGGCCGGTGATTACGACCAGCTTGTTCCGCGGGATATCGACGTCGATGTTCTTGAGGTTGTGCTCTCGCGCACCGCGGACGATAATATATTCGTGCTTCATTGCGCAGGTTGCTTACTTCGTGTCCAATCTTCTAAAATCGTCATTCGCGCGGCGGAAGCAAAATGTGCATAAATCGCGGAGTGGGGGATTGATCGCACAGGGGGAAGATTGTGCGGATCTCGTTTATCGCGTGGATCGCTTATGGGCCACATTGTGCGGATCTCCATTTATCGCAGAGATCGCCGAGGGCACAGAGGGCACAGAGAGAAATTTGGAGGGCGCACCTCGAAAGCCAATTTGAAATTGACAAAGCGCGTTGATAAATATTCCAGGAATTAGGATTAAACTTCAGAGGAATGAGACATTCTAAAAAAATCTCGAAAGCTATCTAGAAATTGCTAAGACAAGTCGATGGATAGCTTGCACAAAAGGTGGCGTATCCATGAATACACCACCCCCTGAACCCAAAGGTGGCGTATCCTTTGCCACAGACTCAGATAAAAGCGATAAAAAAAAACATCTCCGTGCCCTCTGCGACCTCCGTGCCCTCTGCGATAAAAATCAACGAGGACTTGCGTTGTTGCAGGTGACCAGATTGGGCGAATCTCCTTTTATCGCAGAGATCGCAGAGTGTTGACAGTAGCGTCGGTGCTGTCTATATTTCTTTTCTGTCCTTAACATCGAAACGGAGGTATCGTGGGACTGCTAGGCTGGATCATTCTCGGGGGTATCGCGGGCTGGATCGCGAAAACCGCCACTGGTGTAGGCGCGGAGCGCGGCTGCATTTTCAACATCGTCATCGGTGTATTGGGCAGCGTCATAGGTGGGCTTGTTTTCAGTTGGCTTGGAGAGGAATCCGTGACCGGATTCAATCTCTGGAGCCTTCTCGTCGCGACTGTCGGTGCAGTGCTCTTTCTCTGGATAGCCCGACTTCTGGGCGGCCGCTCCAAATAGATATTGCGCTCTGAAGAATCGCCGATTTCTGTGTATATTTCGCAAGGCAGCAGGGAATTTCCCGCTCTGTTTCGCGCACATTCAGGAGTAGCCATGGACAATCTCACCATTCGCAAGACAGAAACATCCCGTATTCACTCCATCGATTTCAATGCGCTCGGATTCGGCCGCTTTTTCGCCGATCATATCTTCATCATGGATTACACGGACGGTGCGTGGGGAGCGCCACGCATCGAGCCATACGCCCCGATGTCTATCGAACCGTCGAATTGTACGCTGCATTATGGACAGACGATTTTTGAAGGTATGAAAGCGTTCCGTTCGGTCAAGGGCGGGATAAATCTTTTCCGTCCGGAGATGAACGCCAAACGCATGAATAACTCAGCGTATCGCGTCTGTATTCCGAAAATGGACGAGAAACTTTTCGTCGAAGGCATTCGCGAACTGATCAAAATCGATCATGCCTGGGTTCCGAAAGAACGCGGTCATTCTCTTTACCTTCGTCCTCTTTCCTTCGGCACGGGCAACTTCCTCGGCGTGCACGCTTCAGACTCGTACCGCTTTATCATCATGACCTCGCCTGTCGCGTCGTATTACGCGGAAGGATTGAATCCTGTCCGGATCAAGGTCGACGAGGAGAATGTTCGCGCGGTGCGCGGCGGATTGGGCCAGGCGAAAACTGCGGCGAACTATGCCGCGAGCCTCTTTGCCGGCATGCAGGCCAAACGGGAAGGTTTCGCGCAAGTATTGTTCCTTGAAGCGGTTTCGCGGCAGTTCGTCGACGAAATCGGCGCCATGAATATCATGTTTCTCATCGATAATGAACTCATTACGCCGTCGCTGGATCAGGGGTCCATCCTGCCGGGCATTACCCGCGATACCGTGCTTCAACTCGCACGCGAGTGGGGCATGAAGGTGTCTGAGCGCGCCCTTTCCATCGATGAAATTATGGCCGCCCACAATACCGGAACCCTTCAGGAAGCCTTCGGAACGGGAACCGCCGCGGTTATTTCTCCCGTGGGCGAATTGGTGTACAAGGGAACAAGCTACAGGATCAACGATTCCAAAATCGGACCCGTGGCGCAGAAATTCTACGACACCATCACCGGTATCCAGTACGGGGAAATCGATGATACGCACAACTGGACTGATAACATCGCTGTCTGATCTCTGTGACAAGCTTTAAGCATCGAGGCCGTCCTGTCGGGACGGCCTCTTCGTATCAAGCACGTGTACCATCGGAATCCGGGAGCGGCAGCTGGAGGATGGCCATCAAGTCGCGCATGATGGCACCGGCTTTGCCCTGGAGAAAAATATCCGCGATGGAATGCGTGTACTCCGATGGCTCAGGATTGATTTCAATGACGAACGCCCCGTTTTGTTTGGCCTCGCGCGGAATCAACGCCGCCGGGTACACCTCCCCTGTGGTCCCGATCAGCACAAACAAATCCGCCAGTTCGGCCTCGTGAAAGGAATTCGTACGCGCCGGCTCCGGAATATTTTCCCCAAAAAATACGAAATCAGGCTTGTACACTCCACCGCAGGAACACATCGGCGGAAGTACTCCGAGATCAACCTCCGCGGCGGGCTTCGTTCCGTCACATTTCAGACAACGCAACAGACGGGAATTCCCATGGAATTCATGGACGACGATGCTCCCGGCTTCGTGATGCAGATTATCGATGTTCTGCGTGATCACTGCTTGTACGATATGCTCTCGCTCCAGCGCCGCCAACGCGCGATGCGCGAAATTTGGCCGGGCCTGCCCGAAAAAATTGTAAAAAATCTCACGGATAACGCGCCACGCCTCCGCCGTGTGTCGATGGAAATACTCGATATCAAGACAATTGGGATCGTATTTACTCCACAGGCCATCCACACCCCGGAAGGGTGGAATCCCGCTTTCGACCGAAATGCCCGCGCCGGTGAATGCGGTAACGTGTACGGCTTGTCGCAATTGCGCAGCGGCGGATTCGAGAAGCGGTCGCGTCCCGTCCATGCGTTCATGGTCCGAAGGCAAGCAGGAGTTGTCCATGACGATTACCCGGGATTGTGTGAAACAAGCGTCGTTGTCAGTTCGTGCGGCAGCGTCTGACGGGTGAATGGTTTGGCGAGATAGTGGGCACAGCCCCGAGCGAGGAATTCACTACACCGCGCGCGCATGACATCTGCGGCGATGACTGCGACAGGAACTTCTTCACAGTTTGCCGGTGCCCGAATGCGCTCCGCCGCTTCCCTGCCGTTCATTCCTTCGTCTGGATCGATGTCCATAAAGATCGCATCGAAATGTTCTGCGGAAGCGCAGTCAATGGCTTGGGGACCGCTCACCGCGAGACGCAGGTCGCACAATGGTCCGAGAATCGCCTCCACGAAATGGCGGCTGGTTTCATCGTCCTCGAAGAATACTATGCGGCGGAATCGTCCATACTCTTCCAAAGCATCTTGAACGGACGGTGTCTCGCTGCTCTATGTTTCAGTGCTCCCGATGGTGCGCCGCTCGGGCAGGAACAAGGTGAAGCAGGAGCCATGACCCGGGCGGCTGTCCAACGTGATTGCGCCGTCGAGCAACTTCGCGAATTTTGTGCTCACGCTCAATCCCAATCCGCTGCCTTCGTATGCACGTCCGTAACCTTCACTCACCTGGCGGAATTCTTCGAAAACAAGAGCCTGGTTTTCCTCCTTAATTCCGATTCCGGAGTCTTCGACATGCACCGCCACGTGCGGCTGCCCCTTGTGCGGTACACGCTTCACCGTTATCGTCACGGATCCCTTTTGCGTGTACTTGATCGCATTGTTGACAATGTTGTTCAGGATTTGCCGAACAAGCCGCGTATCGGAGGTGATGACGATGTCTTCATCCGGAAGCAAAACGCTCAACGTGAGACCTTTTTGCGAGGCATTCACATCGTAAAGACATTGAACATCCTGCACGATGTTGATAATATGCACCTCTTCCCAGTTGACATTCAGTTTGTCGGCTTCCACGACGGACAGATCCAGAATGCTGTTCAACGTATCGAGAAGCCGATTCCCGCTGTTGACGATGATGCTGGCCATGTCCTTGAGGGATGGATCGGAAAGATCTTCCTCCAGCAGATTTGCGAATCCGAGTATGCCGTTCAGTGGCGTGCGCAGTTCATGACTCATCGTGGCGAGGAAGGTGGATTTGATCCGACTCATTTCCTCGGCCTTTTCTTTCGCGATTATGAGATCGGATTCGATGCGTTTGCGTTCCGTCACGTCATCGCTGACCGCAATGATGTCGGTAAATTCTCCACCTGGTCCCCATACGCCTTTGATTTTGCAGGACTCCCAGTACGTCTCGCCATTCGTCCGCAGTTTTCTGATCTCGCCTCGCCATTCTCTTCCCTCGCGAATCGCCGACCATATCTCGTCGTGGAGACTCGCCGAATCCGGTGAACGCTGCAGTAAGTCCAGCAGGGTACCATAGATCTGTTCCGGGTTGCCGCCAGTCATTTCAAGGAAGGCGGGATTGACGAATTCAATCCGTCCATCGGGATCTGTAATCGCGATGGATGACGGACTCTGGCGGATCGCGTGATGGAGTTTCCTCCGCTCCTCTTCAAGCGCCCTGCTCTCCGAGATGTCGACAACGACCCCGTCGATATACTGTAGCGCTCCTGTCCCGTCATAGGAACCACGGGCTGAAAGTCGGCACCAGAGCTGCTTTCCGCTTCGATGAACAAAACGGATTTCATGCTCGATGATGACGACGCCTTTCCTCAATTGATCCAGGATTATCGTGCGTTCATCGGGCTCGACATACAGATCAACCACGCTGTGTCGATAGAGTTCATCGGCGGAACGGAAACCAAAGATGGATACCAGCGCCGGGTTGACGTACAGGTAACGTCCATCGGGTGTCGAGCGGAACATTCCGATCGACAGATTTTCCTGCAACGAACGTAGCCTCTCTTCGCTTTCTCTGAGCGACTGTTCGGTACGCTTGATCTCGCTGATATCCAGCAAGGATGCGACGCGAAATTCCGTACCTGGAATGACGCCTATCTGTAAAAGAATATCCCGGTCCTCGTTGCCGACAGTCCGAAATCGAAATTCATACCGTCGCGGCAAGGACGTGGAGGTGGTTCGTACCGCGTTATACTCCAGCATGCGAGGGAGGTCCTCGGGATGGACGAACTCCTGCCATTGGCGCCTGTCGATTATCTCATCCTTCGGACAGCCTGCAAGCACCGCAAAGTTCTGATTGCACATAATGATCCGACCGTTGTCGCCAAACAGCACAGTCGCGGTGCCGGTGTTCTCGAATATCCCGCGATAGCGTTGCTCGCTCAGGCGTAATTGGTCCGCGATTTTCTTGAGTTCGCTGATGTCGCGTGTAATGGATAAAATATGCGGAATACTATTGATAAAAATGACGGAGGCCGATATCAGAGCTTCGACAACGGCACCCGATTTCATGCGAAATCGGGTCTCCATGTTGCTTGTGAAGCCAAATTGTTGCAACTGTGTCACGAGCCGCAGCCTGTCGGCTGGATTGTACCAGATATTGATGTCGGCTGACGTCCGCCCGATCACCTCTTCACGCGTGTACCCCGTTATCTTGGAGAAACCCTCGTTGACGTCGACGTACATACCGTCAGAGAGCCGATTTATGTTGACCGCATCCGGACTCGTACGAAAGGCCAGGCGAAACAGATTCTCGCTTTCTTTCAGCAGCTTTTCGGCCTGCATCCTGTCGCTGATGTCATGAGCGAAAATGAGCGCCGAAGCCGGCTGAGACAAGGGAAGAATCGATAGCTGGAATACCCTGTCACTGCAATACACATCCATGACGCTGTGCCCGGCCTTTTCATGCGATGACCGAACGAGCTGAAGCCATTCATCAGGGATGCGGCCATTCGATACTCCCCAGCAGTCCAACAGCACCATGGAGGATGGATTCGCATAAATGACGTCGCCATCCATTGCTACCTGCAGCACGGGATTTGGATCATGCTGCGGAATCACCGCGCGCGATCCGGAAAGCGATAATGCGGAGAACCGATTCCGTGTCTTCTGACAAGCGACGGCGTTGCGCAAGGCGAACCGCGTCCGTACGGCATCATCAGGAGTAAGACAATCCCACACGCCGAGTGCGTACATGCGCCCCATAAGCACGTTCGACCACGAGTCCCTGACAAAAAGAATGGGGGGAGGGGCCGAATGCCGCGTTTGTCCGGCCAACGCCTCTTCGAGGAAATCGGGCTCCGTTTGCACAAGAAGAATGACTGAGGTCTCAAATTCTTCAACTATCGCTTTGAGATCTGTTCCGCTAACGGGATAACACAGTTCATATTCGATATGAAGACCATCGAGAATCTCGATGAAGCTCCGGACATCGCAGTCCGGTTGAGCGCAAAGCGTCACCGTTGAACCGTTACTGCCGGCATGTTCACTGGTGTTGTTCATGAGAATAGGGGCACCTGAATGTATCCGTTGAGCCGAGGTTGCCATGAAGCAACATTGGGATACCCGATTGTTGATTCAACATCGCAGACCCTTCCCGGATAACATTCGAAAACAACAAGGCCGCGTGCGATGCCGGGAGGACCGATTGATCGAAAATACTACGATTCGCTGGAAGTATAGCAATAACCTGATCAAGATTCAAAGGTGATGAAGAGGCTGTTATCCGCTGTTATCTGAGGTGCAGGGAGACGCAGCTTCGCATCCGCCTTTCGGTCAATAAAACAAAGCGGTATGCTCCGGAGGGCATATCGGGCAGTACGGGAACAGTCATATGCATCCCCGCTTCCCGGATTCCAAGATCCCTTTCCGTCACCAGCCGACCGGCGACATCAAAAACCGCCAATGTGACGGTAGAGCGACGGTCGAGGGTGAAATGCAGCACGGGATCCGCGGTGCCGCCGGAGACGGAAGCACCAAACGGCGTGGGAGCGATATGCATTTCAAGGACGGCGGCAGTTGGCGGGTTCACCTGCCCGATCCCCAGGATATCGACTTGCGTCCGGTACAGACCGCGGAGACGCGTCGCGGCGTAATATCGTCCGCCGAGATCTTTTCCGGTTACCGCTGTCGTTTCGCCAGGCAGGGTATAGGAATGAAGGAGACCCGTGTCGGAATTCCAGGCATACAGGACGTTGCCGGCAAGACACACCACATGTCCCTCTCTCGTGATGAACATGTCCAGCACCGGCTGCTGCGTGGATGTTGTGATAATGCTTTGCCACGTGACGCCGGCGTCGCTGGAGCGGAAGACTTCATTTTCAAGCGCGGCGACGACCACACGAACAGGCTGCGACGCGCCTGGAGTGACGGCGATTTCCACGACCGCGCGACGAATGCCACCCGGCGTTACTTCGGACCAGCTTGCGCCGTCATTGTCGCTGCGGAACAATCCTCGATCAGTGGCTGCGTAGAGTGGGCGGTTCGGGCGGAGAACATCCTGCCTGAGAGCGAAAATATTCACCGGAGAGCCGGGAAGCTCGATCTGCCCCACTTCCGCCCAGGTGTCGCCCCAATTGTCGGAGCGAAACACGGAACCCACCGCATTACCCAGATGCATGACCCCGTCATTGCGTGCATTCAGGGCCTGCAATTGCGCAGTGGTGGAAGGCAATGCTTTCACGCTCCAATCCGCGGGACCATTTTCGCAGGTCAAAAGATAAAGATCATCCGTGAGCACGGCGATACGATCCGTGGACGGAGCGGAAATATCTCGCACAGTGTACCCGTAAGGAACGTCCACATCGGCCGTACTCCAGGCGTTGCCGTTGTTCGTCGAGACGTACAGTCCCCCGGCTTCCGTCCCGGCGAGCAGCAGCGACGACTCGCCGTTTACCGCCAGCACGCCGGTAAAGATTGGTACCTTCATGCCTTCCGATGCCGGCCACCAGTTGGCGCCGGCGTCGATGCTGGTCTGCAGTTTCCCGTCCGCCGCCACCAATATGCCGAAAGCGGAAGGCACGATTCCGAAGACTCTTCGGAAATAATTCGTCTTCAGCCAGGATACGCCGTTGTCCGTCGATATCGCCAGTCCTCCGGTGGTGGACGCATACAGCGCTCCATCGTTCCCTGAAACGATACCGAACGTATTGACGGAATCCAGCGCGCTGATCCTGTTCCATGTCAGACCGTCATCGACGGAACTCCATGCGCTGCTGCTGAGCCCGACAATCACCAGGGATGCGGACAGCGCGGATACCGAATACACGTCGCTGTTGCTCATGCCGCCGTCGAGACGATCCCACGAGGCGCCTTCATTCGTCGATCTGTAGAATCCGGACCGGTACGCGCCCGCGAACCATGTTCCGCTTTCGGAAACCGCGACGTTGTACCCACGGCTGACTGCGGGATTAGGGATGATGTCAACCCAGTTTTCGCCGTCGTCGCTTGATCGCATGATGCTGCCGGACGCCCCGACGAGCAGATCGCCACTCTGTGTGAACGCGATAGACGCAGGTATGAATGGCAGACGCTTCGTTTCCCACGTGGTGCCTTTGTCGCCGGAGATGGCCAATCCCTGAAAACCAATGACGTAGAGCACGCCTGCTGGCGACGACGCCATATCGAAAATCGCCATGGATGATAACGCATCGGTCAGGAAATGCCATTCCTCTCCGTCATTCTCGGTTCGATACACGCCACCGAACGTCTGAATGGCGACGATACTCCTGTCCACTCTGGTCATCGCATCGATACTGCCGCCGGATGGGGAGTCGAGTTGTTCCCAGACCTGCGCTTGTATTTGAAGCTGAAAGGAGACAACAGTAAAGAGTGTGATCAGAATCGTACGGCGCATGATAACCTCGCTGTGTTCGGAGTATCGGGAACTGAAAGATAAACACATGAGAAGACAATCGGTTACACACAGGGGCGGGATACGGAGAGCGGGACTCGGAACTCCGCATCCTGGTCCCCACATACGCACAAGCCCCGCACTCGGCGGGGCCTGCTGCATTTCGTTTGAGACGCGAATCACTTCTCGCCGAGGAACGGATAGCGCCAGTCTTTTGGCGGCGCGAAGGTTTCCTTCAATGTACGGACCGACATCCAGCGCAGCAGATTCATGGCGCTGCCTGCCTTGTCGTTGGTGCCTGAAGCGCGTCCACCCCCGAAGGGCTGCTGTCCGACCACGGCGCCGGTCGGCTTGTCGTTGAGGTAGAAATTGCCTGCGGCATTCTTCAGACGATCCGACATGTGTGTAAGCGCGTACCGATCGCGTGCCCACACTGCGCCGGTTAGCGCGTATGGTGAAGTGCTGTCGCAAAGGTCGAGCGCGTCTTCGAATTTTTCATCGTCATACACGAAGATCGTGA
Source organism: uncultured Chromatiales bacterium (assembly GCA_964371045.1). GTDB lineage: Bacteria > Bacteroidota > Ignavibacteria > SZUA-365 > SZUA-365 > JAOSJT01. The sequence goes on from CAYJMN010000001.1 coordinate 153,446, forward strand.
GAACCGGTCCGAAAATTTCTTCTTCCATCGACTTGAATCGCGGATTTGTCGTCACAATCGTCGTGGGTTCGATAAACCAGCCCTTGCTCGCATCGTATTTTCCGCCAGTGATGATTTCCGCATCGGCGGCGTTCTTCGCATGGTCGATGTACGAGGTGATGGTATCGAACGCGCCTCTGTCGATGACGGCGGACATGAAGTTGGTGAAATCTTCCGGATCGCCCATGCGGACTTGCGCAACCTCGGCGACATATTTTTCGCGGAACGCGGGCCAGATCGATGCCGGGATGTACATGCGCGAAGCCGCGGAGCATTTTTGACCCTGATATTCAAAGGCGCCGCGGATGGCGGCCACCACAAGAGCGTCGACATCGGCACTGTTATGGGCAAAAATGAAGTCCTTTCCTCCTGTTTCACCCACGATACGCGGATAGGATTTGTAGGAGGCGATATTCTCTCCCACTGTTTTCCACATCTCCTGAAATACCGCCGTGGAGCCTGTGAAATGGATGCCGGCCAGATACGGACTTTTCAATACCGGATTGCCGACTTTTCCGCCTGAACCGGGGATGAAATTGACCACACCCTTTGGCAGACCGGCTTCTTCAAGCAGTTTCATCAGAAAATATGCCGAATACACTGCGCTCGACGCAGGTTTCCACAACGAAACTCCGCCAACAATGGTGGGCGCAGTGGGGAGATTGCCGGCGATGGAGGTGAAATTGAATGGCGTTACGGCAAACACAAAGCCTTCAAGGGGACGGTATTCGACGCGATTCCATGTACCGGCGGAAGAGTAGGGTTGATCCTGCATGATTTCCGTCATGTAATGCACGTTGAATCGCCAGAAATCGATTAATTCGCACGCCGAGTCAATTTCTGCCTGAAACGCGGTTTTCGATTGGCCGAGCATCGTTGCGGCATTGATGGTGTCGCGCCATGGTCCGGCAAGCAAGTCCGCCGCCTTGAGGAAAATCGCAGTGCGCTGTTCCCATGGCATTGCCGTCCACGCAGTTTGCGCCTCCCGTGCCGCGTTCACGGCCATGTTCACTTCTTTCTCCGATGCGCGATGGTAAATGCCAAGCACATGCGCGTGCTCGTGCGGGATTCGCATCTCCGCAGTGTCGCCGGTACGGATCTCCACGCCGCCAATAATGAGGGGAACTTCGATCTGTTGGGCCTTCAATTCCGCTATTTTGGCCTTCAGCGAGGCCTTTTCGGGACTTCCGGGGGCATAGGGTTTAATCGGTTCGTTGATCGGGGCAGGCGTCTTGAAATATGCGTTGCTCATGACCTCACTCCTGGGGTTGCAAGTATCGGATGGTTGATATATCTCATTCGTCTTTTCGTTTCCGTAGTTTTCCCCTCAATAACGCAACCTTGCGACGGGGAACTTGTAAGTTACTGAAGCACCTCGATAAGAAAAAATTGATGTCCGATACTCGGAATCTCCGGTCTCGTCATCGTGCCGATGCGGAGTTGAAGTCCACCTGGTCTCAGAACGAGGGTGTTGTGCCGTATTCCGCAAAAAAAAATCCGCCGAAGCGGATTTTCTTCCGGCGTGGCCGGCATTTCACATGTATGCTTTTTTGAGTTCCAATTCATGCGCCAGGCGCTCGGATTCATTATCCGACAACTCGCGGATATTGATGACGCCGCCCGCTGTTCCTCCTGTCTGCACGGTAGCATGCGCCGGATCGATGGACTGCGAACGCCAGGATGCGTCTTGCGTATCGGCGATCGGCGCGGAATTGGACTTCGACGCATCGATCAAACCCCGGAGGCGCAGAATGGCGTGTTCTTTCTTTTCGGCGAGCAGGCGATGAACATTTTTAGCCATCGTGACCGTCGCTTCCATCTCTCGCTGGATCTCCTTGACTTTCGAATCCGACACGACAGTGCGTGCCATAAGGTAGTCTTCGAATTTCTTCATTACCGTCTCGTACTCGTTCTTTATCCGCGCAAGCTCAAGGCGCGAATGCCAGTATTGCTCGGGATCCGAAGCGAGCAAAAAATAGAACGGTACCGCTATCCTGAAATCGTGTGGCAATCCCTTCACCGTCGCGAAGCCGGAGGGGAATTTGACGCGCATGCTGCTTTCGAGAACGGCATGGTCAAATTCATTCACACCCGAACTGACGCTGATCTCACAATACACAACCTCTCCCTCAGCTGTCACATATAGTTCTGCTTCCACCGCACCCTCGAGGCCAGCGTTGAGCTGGGTGGCGGGGTACTCCGGTAGCTGAATCTGTGGCGGCGTTGAACTTGTGAAGCGTATTTCCTCGGTGACCTCCGGAAGCGAGAACAACGGCGGGATGAATCCGCGCGACTTGACGGGTTGCGCCTGCATGCTTGCGAGGCACACAACGAGAACCAGGATGGAGAAGACGGTACGTTTCATTCTACCTCTTCGATCTATCTATGTGAAGGAGTCCGGGGCACGCAGAATGGGATTCTGCTTGATCAGTCCTTATATATTACGAGGAAAGCCAGAAACATCCAAAGAAAAAATTAACGAAATTGTAACCTCTGCGTAACAATGGTTGTCATTTGTGATTACTGTATTTCCGGAAATATTTCTCCATGTCTGTACTGATGAATCCGGCTCCTATCATCTGAGACAAGCCAAACGGGTTTTCGCGGACTTCATGAAACTGCGCTTTGTCAAGCGAGCGGCGGCGTCAGAGTACAGTCCCAAGGCATCGACGGAAAGTGGCAATCGCGGGAGGGATTGTACCGCGAAGTCTGCGCATCCACGCGGTTTCCTCGCTATTATCTTATTGGCAGTCTGCGCACTTTCGCCAGAATACATGCAGGGACAGACCGACCCACCGCCATATCGATTCCATAAGATTGTATCTTTCGGCAGCCACGCACAGATGAATCCCCTTTGGGTGTTCCTCAACATGGGATTCGACATCACTCAACTGGATCGCTACCGGAACGACATCTTCACCTATCCCTACGCTTCGGCGGCATCAAACGTGTTCGGCAACCTTGCACGGCCTCTACCGCTGATCAACGAATACGGCTGGGGCCGTTTCGTACGTCATGAGATTCTGCCACTGGAGTTCAGCGCCGGAGCAAGCTGGTGGCCCAACTATCAGCTGCATCTGGTTGGCGGAGGCGCGTGCTGGGCGCGCCTGACGGAATGGTACGAAGACCGCGGATTCCCGGCGCCCGGCTGGTTGGCCGGCGGAACGGTCATGGCGGGACATCTCCTGAACGAGGTCATGGAAAACAACAACGTGAAGGGACGGCTCGTCGATCCTATAGCGGATATATACCTCTTCGATCTGGGCGGCATTCTGCTCTTCTCCAGTGAGAGCGTGCGCCGCTTTTTCGGTGAACAGCTTCAATTGGCTGACTGGTCGCTGCAGCCCACCGTAGTTCTCTCCGACCGAACGCTGCAGAATGCGGGGCAGTACTTCTCGGTCAAGCTTCAGATGCCGGGAATCGAGGATTGGTCCATCCTCTATGTATTCGGACTCAATGGCCTGCTTGGCGTCAGCCACCTCATCGATGAAACGAATTCGCTTTCCGTTGCCGGAGGATTGCGTACGCGCGAGCTTCATCCCGAAACGGATAGCCCCCTTCGACTCACCGCCAATCTTACCTGGAGCGCCGGTGCGTACTGGGATCGCGAAGGTTCCCTGCTCGCCTCCCTCGTACTCAGCGGTATTTCCTCCAACCTGGTCACGCTGAATATCTATCCCGGCGTTTTTGAACTGGGCTCGATCTCGCATGGTCTCTGGATTACCATGACCAGCAAAGGACGTATCATGGGCGGCTTGATCCTGAAATGGGATATCGGTCTTGGGTGGTAGGGCATGGAAGAATCCGACGCCCTCCGTTAACACGCCGATTCATCGGGAAGGCCACACACCACCGCACGACATCCTGACCCCCGAAGGGAGGACGCCCTCCTCGACGATCAGATATTCAATGCTGAAATCGCTTCGCGTATGGCGTCGTGCAAACGCGATCGAAAGCGTGCGAGCGCATTATTGCTCCGTGAGGGATGTACCCTGTTGGTGAGAAAAACCACATACACGTCGGCCACGGGATCGATCCAGATGGATGTGCCGGTAAAGCCGGTGTGCCCGTACGAGCGCATCGAGAAATAATGCCCGGCGGATGATCCGCTGACCGACCGTACGTCCCAGCCCAGCGCGCGGGCATCCCGAGGAGATCGACGCGTCGTGAATATGGACACTGTCTCAGGCCGGTATAACTGCGTGTCCTCCAGCCCGCCCAGATGGAGCAGCATCTCGGCGTACAGTCCAAGATCTCCTGCGGTCGAGAACACTCCGGCATGTCCGGCGACGCCGCCGAGAAGACTGGCCGTCTCGTCGTGCACTTCGCCCTGCAGAAGACGCTTGCGCCACTGCGTGTCGATTTCCGTCGGAGCGATTGTGGAGCGTAACGTTTCCGGTGGAAGGAACATCGTGCGCCGCATACCGAGCGGTTCAAACACCGCCTGCAGTGCGAAGACATTCAGCCGCACTCCTGAAATCCGCTCGACGACTTTTCCCAGAGTGATCATTCCCAAATCGGAGTACAGCATCCGACTTCCTGGTGGATACATCGGCGCCATCGCGTATATCGCGCCCAGCACTTCCTGTTCGGTTTTCACAGCGGGGTGAAACAGGCGAAACGCCTCCAGGCCTCCGCGGTGCTGCAGCAACTGCCTGATCGTGATGGCGTCTTTTCCGTGCGCACCGAACTCCGGCAGATATTTCGCTACCGCGCTGTCGAGATCGAGACGCCCCTCTTCGTACAGACGCATGATGGATGGTGTCGTTGCGACGACTTTCGTGAGGGAAGCGATGTCGTAGATGGTCGTGTCCGAAACCGCGGGTGCTTCGGCGCCATAGTGCAGATACCCGTACGAACGCTCGTACACGGCACCGTTCGGTAAACGCACAAGCAACTGTCCGCCCGGAAACGCCTGCTCGCGAATCTGCGTTTGGATCAGACTGTCCACGCCCGCGAATTGCAGAGCGATTTTCGCAGCTTCCAGTTCGTCCATCGACGGCGTCTGCACGCCGCCGCCAAAACCCGCGAGCCCGGGTATGCCGACAGGCAGACGTCCGCGTGCCGGGATCGCTCCCCGAAGAAGCGACGCCGCGGCGCGAAGCGAGGACTCGTCACCGCCATACGCGCAGATCCAGGAATCCGCCTTCGGATAGGCAGCGCAAAGATACGGACTGCCGAAGGAGAGGACCACCACAGGCTTGCGCAGCGCCTCGATCTGTTCGAGAGCTTTTCGCTGAGATGCTGAAATTCCGATGCTCCCCGTCCCGTTCACAACGGCGATATGCCCTGCGATGAGAATTACTTCCGCCTTCCGGAGTGAATCGCGCAATCCACCGCCATTGCTCCGCGTACTTGCGTCGATCCTGATATGTGTGAGATTCGCGCCCGCCTTTCTAAGTTCCTCCGCGAAGATTCCGGCGCCGCGCGCCTGTTCGTCGCGGGCGAGCGACACAAGTGCGATAGTCCGGCCTGCGAGAATCATGGGCACGAGACCGCCAGCATTGCCGAGCAAGGTCATTGCACGCTCGGCGATCTGATCGGTCAACTGCCGATGTTTCACGAGGCGCTCGTTCCGTGCGGGCTCGGAAAGAGAGTCGGGTATCCGGTTGAGAGCCCATTCCTTCATCGCCAGCACCCGTTTTACCGAACGCGAGATGCGGGCGCTGTCCAACTCTCCCCGGCTCAAAGCGGCTGCGAGCGAATCGATGGCCGCGCCGGCGTCTTCCGGCATCAGCAGCACGTCCACACCGGCGGCGAGCGCTGTCGCGGCGAGATTGCGCGCACGTGTACGCGTCAGGGCCTTCATGTTCATCGCATCGCTTACCACCAGTCCGCGGAACCCCAACTCCTTCCGAAGCAGTGAATCCAGCAGCAGCGACGACAGCGTGGCGGGCAGGGAGGAATCGCCCGTAACGGCGGGCACGGCCAGGTGCCCCGGCATGACGGCCATGACGCCGGCGTCGACAAGCCGACGAAACGGATACAGTTCCACCGAATCCAAACGCGCCCGGTCAATACTCAACAACGGGAGATTGGTGTGCGAATCTGTTTGTGTGTCGCCATGTCCCGGAAAATGCTTCGCTGTGGCTATCACTCCGCCGTCCTGCGTTCCGCGCATGAAGGCCTCGGCCATCTCGGACACGAGTTCCCTCTCCTCGCCGAACGATCGGGTGTTGATGATGGGATTCAGCGGATTATTGTTGATGTCGCACACAGGCGCGTAATTCTGCATGATGCCCAGATCGCGCGTCTCCGCAGCCACCGCCAGCCCCGCACGGTAGGCGAGATCAGTGGAACGCGTCGCAGCGATGGCCATCATGGTGGGCGTGTGAAATCCATCCGTCAGGCGCATACCCGGACCCGTTTCGAAATCTGCGGAGAGTAGCAGGGGAACGCGCGCCATGCCTTTCAGGGAATCGATGAGGCGCCGAAGCGCGTAGGTTGTTCCTTTGGAAAAAATCACGCCACCGACACTGTCGCCCCGTACAGAGTGTACCAGACGCGACACGGTTTTTTCGCTCAGATCGCTGAAACTGAATACCGTCACAAGCTGACCCAATCGTGCGCGGGGCGAAAGTGTTTCGTACACGCTGTCCACCCAATTCGAATGCGTCTGTGGATAGCCCGGGATGTCGAAATCGGCGAGAAGACTGTCGTACTCGACCTCAGGGACGCTCACCGCCGGAGTCACGGGTGCGGGCGCAGCGGGTGCGGGCATCGTTTCCGGCGGCCAGATTGCCTCCAGCACGCTGCACGCATTCAGCGACAGCATCACGGATAAAAGAGCAATGAGTCGTATTCCTTGGATCATGAAAACGCCGGTGTTCGAAACTCGGGACTGCGATACCGACTGCATCGGATGGTACCGCAATGTACGATGAGAGGGGGCAAGAATACGATGTGCGAACAGGTCAGCCAACGATACCGACACAAAGGCGATGTACGCGAGCCTCCGGCCGCCATCGTGACAGAGTCTTCAGAACCGCGCTGGACTTCAGCGGCGGTCCCGAACGTGGTGTGCTTCCAGGTTTATCCGATGCTACCGAACCTGCAGCAGGCGCGTTTGCTGCCTGCCGCCGTTCAAAGCGCGCAGCAGATACGTCCCGCCGGCGAGCGCTCTCAGTGGAAGGTTGACCAGCACATTGTCCGTTTCGCCGGAGCGCTCGATCGCACCCGCTGTTCTTCCAAGAAGATCCAGCACTTCGATCCGCAGTATCCCGTCGCGTACGCCTTCCACTGCAACCGTCACCGAGGCATCGGCGGTTCTGTGGACAGGAAAAGGATACACGGCGGCGATCCGGAAATCGCGATGGGTCGGCAGGTTCTCCACATCGGTAGCCAGCGCGGCGGGAATGTAGATGGAAGCCTTCGCCGTTCCCGTGCGCAGGAAACCGTCGTGCACGGTGATATCGATGGAAACGAAGCGCTCACGCGTCCGCGGTGAAACGACGAATGAATCCACTACGACACCCGATGCACTGTTCGCATCGATCATCTCGTTCGGAAAATGCTCGCCCGTGGATGCGACATGGGTGACGCCGTCGACGGAGCCGGGTTCGACAACCGCTCTGGTGAAAAGATTCCGGGACCAGCAATTGTTCAGCGCACGGAAGCGTACCGCGAATCCTTCCTGCTCGTATTCATAACCGCTGGCATCGAGATCGAGCTTGGCGGGGATATCGATATCCGTCACCTCGAAGGAATTCGCCATACCCGGAATGCTGATAGCCGTAGCCACCGGCAGCACCGCGCCGCCGCTATGATGCACGTCGAACTCCAGAAGCACATTTCCGTTGATGTAGCGGGGCCCGCTCCTGCCGTGCCAGCTCGCCGATGCCGACTGTCCGGGCTGCAGTTCCTGCTGCACATACTGCGTTCTTGCACCGTCGTAGCGTATGTCCGGATCAATGCTTTTCAAACGGATTGAGTCGAGGCGAAGGACGCCCGTGCCGTTATTCGCCACGCGTACCGTTTTTGTGAAGGGATCCGGTGCATACACGGTGGCTGCGTCCATGGTCAGGAAGCTGTCACCGGAGAATGAAACGTCGAGACCGGGTAGCAGCGCCGGAATGAACACCGTGCCTGTCGCTTGCCGCGTTCCGCCGCCGCTGTGGTGCAAAGTGACCGTGATCGGCAATTCCACGGATGTTGCACGCTCCTGCGCCGAGAAACGCCAGGATAGCTCGATCGCGCTGTCCGGCGCCAGAGTGGTGCCAGCGTTCCAGACAGGAGCGTCCAGCAGCGTGACGAGAGGATCGGAAAAAGTGATGCCGATCGAGTCGCAGCGCAGATCGTCCGTGCCGATGTTCCGTATGCGAAGCGTGCGGGTGAATGGATTCGGCGCATATTTGTTGACCGGATCGTACGCGAGCGTGTCGTCGCCGCCCGATGTCAGTTCGGGGATGGGATACAGTCCCGGCACACGTACGGTATGATCCAGCGTCAGATGCTGTTCGCCGGAGGTCCATGCGGATACGCTCATGCGCACGTCGCGGTCGGTGCTCCGTTTGTATGCCTGGAAATTCCATCGCGTAAGCAGCGTATCCCCGGGATTCAGCATCCAGCCGATGTTGCGGAGGTGTGGATCCGGCGTCGCGACGCCGTCGGAATCGAAAGCGATGCGCAGGGAATCGACACGCACCGCGACGTACCCGTCATTCCGGAGGACATATTCTTCATAAAACGGGTTGGGGGCGTAACCGTTGACTCTGTCATACACGAGTTCGTCCGCGCCCCATCGATGCATCGAAAGCACAGGTCGCAAACCAGGAACAAACACAGGCCGCGTACCACGCGCCGTGTCGCCGCGATCGCTGTACGCGAGCACGTGGAAATTGACCACACGCCCCTTCAGCCCTCCCTCGACTTCAAATTCGTCGAGCATTTCAGGACTGCTCTGAATTGGCGCAAGCGCCACGGACGTTGGATGCTCATGAAAAGGCGGCGCCACAATGCCCGTCCCCTGCGATTGCACCTTCACGTACTGTACGGTGCTGTTGTACCAGGTTCTGTTGGCGATGACGTAGCGTACCGGTATGATCGGCGTGATGAAGTCCGTGCCGGCCGCGTTGAGTGCGAGCGTGTCGGGCGCGGTCAATCCTTCGACCATCAACTGGTACTGCTTACCCGGAACCATGACGAGCATGGATGTACTCCGTCGCCTACCGTCCAAATCCACTGTTTCAACGGTCGCCGTGAACTGCCTCGCGGCCGCCCGTCTTTCAACCGCGATATCCCACTGATAATTGACGACGGTTCCCGGAAGCAGCGATAACAGTATCGGACGCACGGCGGGATCCAGCAGTGTTATTCCCTCACCGTTCAAGGTGATTTTCGCACTGAGAATTTGGGCCCATTGCTCGCCGATGTTTTCTATCCTCGCGGTAAGTTTGCATGGCTGCGGCGTGTAAATCGTGACGGGATCGTATTGCAGGGAATTCGGGCCCTGAAGACCGAGATCGATGATCGGAGAGAGGCCGTCGACCTGGAGCAGTATGAGCGTGTCTTCTTCGAACAGGTTGCCTGCGATATCCTTGCCCTTTGCGACGATGCGCAGCGTATCCGTCCGCGATTGAATCGTGGCGCCGTAGTAGCGGATGATCCAGCTTATGTCGATGCGTGGATTGCCTCCGGTGGGAGGCGGCATCGGGATGGGCACGCGGAAGGGATTGGCCTGCGTGACGGGCTCGAGTATATAATCCGGCGGAAGCACGAGCAGCGTCGAAACGCTGTCGATGCTGGTGCCCCCCTGATTGGCGAGCCTCAGCGCCAGCGTGAAGGGATTGATGACGTAGCCGAGCGAATCGGTGCGGACCTCAAGTCTCGGTACGGGTCCCATGGTGAACTTGAAATCCGGCGGCGACATGGCCGGCAGCGTGAACAGCTTCTGGGTTTCGAACGAATCCACCGGCGATGTGACCAACCAGACGCGGATCCTGTAATTTTTCGCCGCGAAGGAAGGTGGATGCACGAGCAGCCAATCCACCCTGGAAGAATCGTGCGCCGGCACAGCGGAAGGCACCGGGACTTTGATGATGGCGCCCGCCTCCGATGCGTCCAGCAGCAAATCCGGGGTGAAACTGATGCGCGCGGAAAGCTGTCCCGACGCGGCGTTGCCGGTATTGTGTATGGTCACCTGTACAGGAAGCGGCATGGGCGAGTAGGCTTCGCCGCCCGGATCCACGGTGATCGCGGGAATATGTATCTGGACAGATAGTTGCGGCTGCGCATTCGCAAGCGAAATAGCGCAAAGCAAGACTGGTAACAATCGACGGATGGACTTCATGATGCGTCTCGCTCGCTGTGTCGGCACTTAAAGTAACACTTCAATTGTACGACACAATTTATCTATATTCAAGCAGCGAAATCGATTTCGGAGTACAATTCTGGAGGAAACGCGCCATGCCCATCATTACCGCGCATATTTTGGAAGGCCGGACGGCGGAGCAAAAAACCGAGCTGATCCGCGCACTGACGGAGGCGACAGTGCGGACGCTTGGGGTTCCCGTGGAATCCGTCCGCGTCATAGTTTCGACGATGGGGAAAGACGAGTACGGAATCGGGGGAAAAACGGCAAGGGAACTCGGAAGGTAGCGTTCGAGGTGCGCGGCATGTCCGCCGCGCACCCGGATCATATTGTCAGGGGAGGGTGGAGCCAAGCACCTTTTCTTCCTGCTGTCTGCGATACTCGCGCAATTTTTCGCGCAACTCGGGACGCTTGTTCGCCAGAATCGCGATCGCCAGGAGGGCGGCGTTGACCGCTCCGGCTTTGCCTATCGCAAGCGTTCCGACCGGAATGCCGGCGGGCATCTGTACCGTCGAAAGCAGAGAATCCAGTCCGTTCAGCACGCTTCCCATAGGCACACCCAGCACCGGCAGCAGCGTATGCGCCGCGACCACGCCCGCGAGATGCGCCGCGCCGCCCGCCGCCGCGATGATGACCTCCGTTCCCTCCGCTTCCGCCTTTGAAACAAGATCCACGACCTGCGCGGGTGTACGATGCGCCGAGAGAGCCTTGCACAGGTGCGGGATGCCGAACGACGCGAGCGTGGCATCGCAGTGCTGCATGACGTCCCAGTCGGAACTGCTGCCCATGAGAACGATTACGAGGGGTTGTGCATCTGCCATATCTCGCTCCTTGATGTGAAATCGCCTTAACCCAACATACGCATCCACACCCACACTTTCGAACGCAGGACCGTGAAGGTAGCGTCGTCATGAATATTCCTGCGCTACAGGAATTTTTCTTGCGGATTGTGCTTCTTCGTCGTGTCCTTCGGTGGGGTATTCCTGCTGTCGAATATTGGATCTCTGAGCATGGATAAAAAGTATGGACAGGATCGTTCATCCAGTCCATACCGATACTCGGATCTCATATATTAAAAATTTCTGAAGGGTGGAACGTACTCTCTACAATTTTCAAAGATCTCGGCAATATTTCTCGTTGCTGCGATATTCATGCGTCCCGCGATCAATGATCCTTTGAGCAATTTTTACAATTAGCAGTCATGACGTTCCCTACCGCACCACAAACGTCCTCGATCGTACCACGCCGTCGCTATTCAATCTTGCTACATAGACGCCCGGCACGATGCGCTTCCTTTCGGACTGCGTCACGCTCCAGCTTGCGGTGTTCTCGCCAGCTGACGTCGAGGCTTCAACGGTAAGCGCTTCCATTGCCAGGCGGCGAGCGGCTGGAGCAGCATACACAGCAACATCACGGTGAAGCATCTCATGGCGCTCCCCTTGTCAGGTTGTGGGCGGCGGCGGATTCGAGGCGAATAGCGCGGAGGACACGGCCTTGTCGGTTACACAAACCATATAAACCTCCTTGCCGGTATCTTTATCTTTTTATTATGGTACTGAAATGCTTCAATACATGCAAGACTTCGATCCGGGCATTGTCCGGACACACGTTAGACCTGACGGAGATCTGCGGATTATCTGTGCCTTTCCCTACCATCGCCGTCTTCCGCCCTGGCACTACAGCGCCGGGCTTCGATACATTGTTCGGATGTGGCTGCGGTGAATACATCTGCGTGTTCTCTCCACTCTTCGAACACGATTCACAGACGTCCCGGAGCTTGCGACTCGCCCCCGAGGTTGGCAAGTTTCTGAAATTGCAGATCTTGACTCGATCCGAGTGGACGGAGAAGCTTCACGGGTAAATAACCGACGGGAATAAAAAGCAGGGCTTGCGACGCGCGGCATCATCAACTGGCACATACCCTCGAATGGCCACCTCCCTAAAAAGCTCGTCGCAAGCCCTTCATACTGTAAATACATCCATGCACGAGGCTTGCGGAAAAATCGGTAAAAAAAAAAGATATTTTTTCGGGTCATAAAAAAAGCCCCCTCGAAAGGGGGCTGATTTCGGCAATTCTTATGATCACCGAAGTACGATCATCGATCGATACAATGCTGTACTACCCGTGCGCAGACGGTAATAGTACACGCCGCTGGGGAGCGCCGACGCGTCAAGACGCAGCATCCAGTTGCCGGCGTCGTACTTGCCAGAGCCGAGATCCATGACCAGGCGGCCATGGGCGTCGAAGAGAGACAATTCGACATCGGACTCGGCAGGCAGCTCGAACCGGATGGTCGTCGCGGGATTGAAGGGATTGGGATAATTCTGATACAGCCGGATCTCGCCCGGAACCGGACCCTCGATCCGCTCCACGCCGAGCGTACGATCGCATTTGATGGTAAGGGTGTCCTCGCTCACGATCAGACCGCTGCTCACCGTTTGCCACGCGACCTGGAAATCGGCGTTTCCCGTCGCGTCATTGTCGTAACAGACAATGAAGCCCCGCTGGCTGCCGCCGGAAGGGATCTCGCTGGTCGTGCTGCGCCAGGTCACCTTCCGTTCGTTCGAGACCTGCGTCCAATTGGCGGGCGTCTCGATCGTGCTGCCGTATAGCGAAACCCCCGGCGTGATGATTTCCGCACTGAATGTGGTCAAAGGACTGCGTGGGAGATGAATATTGTCCACCGAGAACTCGAAGCAGCATGGGCGTTCGGTATTCGTGATCGCATCGACCTTGTCCAGCGTCACGATCTTGAATGCGCAAAACACGCTCACAGTATCGCAGCATATCGTCTGTCCGTCGAGCGAGGTGCACCAATCCAGAGGGATGCGGTTCGAAAGAGCTGATGGCACGAGGGAAAGCGTAAAGCCCTCCGCCGCTTCTCCGGTCGCTACGCCGCCCTGTGATTTGCTGAAATGCACGCCGCTTTCGTTCAGACTGTCGATTTCCCATCCTGCCGGGGGGGTGGCATCGAGAAGAACGGTGGCCGGATCGCTGAGCGTCACATGGAAATCGTTGAAGTCGGAACCGGGAAGATGTGTATTCCCGACATCCAATCGATACGAACAGTAATCGCCCAACGGTGCGACGGCGAGAGAATCACAACGGGACTGGATCTGCTCGCAGGTCACGTCCCCGTACTCACAGCAGAGAATGCTTCCGTCGAAGGATGTACACCACTGGTATATAATCTGCACGCCTGCGCCGGCCTGCAGAGTCAGCAGGAATCCGGTCTGCCTCCCTCCCGCCTGAACAACTCCCGTCGTATCCTTGAATTCAATTTCCGTGGCCGTTCTTCTCTCGATTTTCCATCCGGCGGGAGGAACGGCGGTGACGATGGATGCGCCGAGGCTTTGGAGCCGTATATGGAAATCGTTGACGGCCGATGGCGGCTGATGGACATTGACGAAACCGAAATCGTAGGCGCATTCCGTTCCGGTCCTGACAGTGAACACGGAATCGCAGGTCGATGGCGGCGGAGGATCACATTGCACCTGCAATGTGTCGCAGCCGAGCGTCCCGTTTTGAAGCATAGTGCAGACCAGGAATTTCACCAATCCGCTACTCGATGGTTTGAATTTCATGAGAAATCCGCCGGCCGAATCGTCCGGAGCGAGTGTGCCCGACGCTTTGCGGAATGTGAGATTGAGGCCGGTTTGGCTCGGAATCGTCCACCCGCTGGGCGGCGCGGCGGTTTCAATGCTGGCGCCCGTGGTCAGGATCGATACCCGAATACCGTCGAGGTTCGATCGAGGACGATGCTTGTTGAAAACGGAGAGTGTGACCGTGCAATCGCTGCCCTTCGTCATACCGATGCTGTCGCGTCGCGGAACTACCTTCGGAGTGCATGCCAGATTGATGATGTCCTCGCAAATGAGGTTGCCGCTTAAAAACGAAGTCCAGCGCAGCAGCAATCCGCCTGTAACACCACCAGGAGGACGAATGCACACACGGAGGCCGGTCAGCTGGCCGCCGCTGCTCAGCCCTGTCTCGCTCGTTTCAAACAGGACTGTCGTTGGATCCACAATTCGTCCGTTCCAGGGTCCTGTCGGTTCTCCGACAACAGTGGCGCCCGCGGTAACGACGCTTAGTTGCAATCCGCTCAATTCACTTGTCGGAACGTGTTTGTTCTGCAGCGTGAATTCATAGCAGCAGGATTCGTCCGGTTGATTCGACGGCGTGATGCCGATAACTTTTAGGCTGTCGCAAGCGGGCGGCGCCGTGTTGCAGTCCAGAGTGATGGTATCGATCGTAACGACGGTGCTGTTGAGCAAGGTGATCCATTCGATTTTGAATGGTCCGCTCAAGCCCGTCGGATAATCAACGCAGATAATGAAGCCATCGACCGATTCTCCGGTTGGCAGCATGGTCCCGCTTTCTCCGTAGAGAATCAGCGTATCGCTCTCCGTCCCCGGCCAAGGACCGGGCGCGCCGGCTTGAAAGTGGACGAGGGGAGTAATAATTCGCAGCTGTAGATGGTTCAACGCCGATTGAGGCGTGTGAGCATTTTCCAGACGCAGTTCATAGCAGCAAGCCCGGGGATCCGGCTGTCGGGAGGTCAAAATATCGGGTGTATTCTGCGAAGAGGCCGAAACCGACAGCATCAGCAACAGTAGTGTGACCGATAGAACATGTCTCATGGCGATACTCGAAAATGGGGACAAGCTGAAATTCCGTGCGGAATATTCCGACAGGTTTCTGAAGCTAGCAAAATCGGGCGGGAGTATCAATCCATATCGGTGTAGATATACCGATTCTCGTTACGGGTTACGGCAGGACGTCGTGCGCAGGCGACCTTCTTCCCGCGGCGTTTTTCCCGGAAACCTGTCCTTCGCGCCGCAAGAACTTCCTGAATCGCGTAGACTGAGCGTCGCGCAGGAGCAGGTCGTTCCTGTATCAGGGACGCGCCATCACCTTGCATCGGGTCGATATAGGGCTGTACCTTTGTTTGCTGTGCACACAAATCGGAAATCCAACGAATGAAACCCTTTCTCCGCCAGATCGGCTCTCTCTTTCTGATCGCCTCCGTTGTCATCCTCTCATCGTGTTCGCTCTCGAGCGATCTCACGAAAATGGATGATCCCGATGACCACGTAGCCTACATTGAAAAATGGGCGCCCTCGGAGGACGCCTTCATCGCCGTCCAGCGGCTCGCGAAACCGGCCCTCGACGCCAAAAACTGGAACGCGGCCATCGCCGTGTTTGAACAGTATCGGCCCAAATTTCCGACGATGACGGCACGCATCGACAACATCATCGCGGTGCTTCGCGAGCCCTCGTACGACATCGAGCTGCGGAATATCTCTTCCCTGAACACGCAGTCGAACGAGATCAAACCCGCGATCACCGTCGATGGCTCCCGCCTCTATTTCGCCAGCGATCGTCCCGACGGCTTCGGAAACCTCGACATCTACGTCTCCGATTTCAAGGATGGCGCCTGGCTGCCGCCGGTCAACATTGGCGACCGGATCAACACGAAAGAACACGAGACCATCAACGGCATTTCTTTCGACGGTACGAAAATCCTGGTGTACGGCGGATTCGCGGGTCATCTCGGTAATGGAGATAATTTTTATTTCGAGAAGACAGCCCGCGGCTGGTCAAACATCATGCACTTCCCGTTGATGGTGAACAGCAAATTTTACGACTCCGATGCCTTTATGACAGCGGACGGTTTCGGTGTGCTGTTTACGTCGGACAGGGAAGGGGTCACGGGAGATCGGGTTCCGAAAAACACTCCGTTCCATGGCGGATTGAACGGCAATACCGATATTTTCATTTCCGTGCGCCGCGGCAGCTATTGGCAGACTCCGATCAATCTTGGTCCAACGATCAACACTCCCTATGCCGAGCGCTCGGCCTTCCTGCACCCCGACGGTAAAACGCTTTATTTCAGCTCTGATGGTCACGGAGGCCTGGGAAAAATGGACGTCTTCAAATCCATCCGCCTGCGCGACGATTCCTGGACGGAGTGGAGCACGCCGGTGAGTCTCGGAAAGGATGTCAACACGTCCGAGGACGATTGGGGATATAAAATCACGCCGGATGGGAAATACGCCTTCTACTCGGCATCCAACCAGCCTGGCGGCGCAGGGCAGAACGACATCTACATGATTACGCTGCCCCGTGCGGCAAGACCCGAAAGCCCCGTCGCCACACTCAGCGGCAGCATTAAAGATGCGGAGGGCAACCCGATCGGCGACGCTGACATTATAATACAACGACTCTCCGACGGCGCTGTGGTCGGTACCGGCAGAAGCGATCCCGGAACAGGGGAATTCATGCTCCCCGTCCCGGAAGGCGACAACTATGCGCTCTTCGTCGAGAAAGAGGGCTACTATCCCGATGCGAAAAATCTCGATCTGCGTAACGGACGTAATGGTGACGGAACAAGCGGTGATGGACGCGACGGCGACGGAACCAACGGCGACGGCAAAAATGGCGACGGGCGCAACGGCGACGGTAAAAATGGCGACG
>CAYJMN010000002.1:0-20847 GCA_964371045.1 uncultured Chromatiales bacterium
ACGAGGTTGGCTGGCGCTGCCCGGACCAACCTGATGTCACCCATGAAATGGACCGACGCGCCAGCCTGGAAAGCGATCCCGCATGAGAATGGCAGTCCGGAAGCATGAACGAGAGCATGAACGTGAATTCACCTTGTTTCTCTGTGATCGAAGTGATAAGTTCATCTTCTTATGGCGAGACTTCTTATTGTGCCGCTGGAATTGAGTCACGGTCTTATAGAGCGCTTTTTTCTTAACATGTGGATGTAAGGTATGTGCGGAATCGTAGGATATATTGGCTTCCGGGATGCGACCCCGATCGTGATGGAAGGCCTCAAACGGCTTGAATATCGTGGATACGATTCCGCGGGACTCGCTATCCTGGGCCCGAATGGCTTGGAGGTTCAAAAAAAGGCCGGCAAAGTCGGCGATCTGGAGAATCTGCTTGAATTCCATCCCATGAGCGCCACGATCGGTATCGGTCATACGCGTTGGGCCACACATGGCGAACCGAACGATATCAACGCTCACCCGCATGTCGATCATACCGGTACCATCGCGCTCGTGCATAACGGCATTATCGAGAACCACCTCGCAATTCGCCGCAGACTCAGCAGGGACGGCATCGAATTCATAACCGATACCGATACCGAGGCGCTGGTGCAGCTTATTTCCACCTTCTATGACATTACCAGGAGTCTCGAACAGGCAGTGCGTCTCGCATTGCATGAAATAGACGGTACCTACGGTATCGTCGTGATCTCCAGCCACGAACCCGATACAATGATCGCGGCCAGGCGCGGGAGCCCTCTCGTGCTTGGTATCAACGACAACGAGTACTTCGTCGCTTCGGACGCCTCAGCCATCATCGGCCATACCCGGCAGGTCGTGTATCTCGAAGATGACGACATCGCAACCATTACCCGCGACGGCTACGAAGTGAAAACTCTCGGCGACGAGGTGATCGAGCACGAAATCGAGCTGATTACCTATGATATCGAGCAAATCGAGAAGGGCGGCTTCGACCATTTCATGCTCAAGGAAATCAACGAACAGCCGCAGACTATCCTCGATTCCATGCGCGGTCGCATCTTGCTGGAAAAGGGTACGGCCAAGCTGGGAGGCTTGCGCGACGTACTCCCGGTGCTCAACAACGCCAAGCGCATCATCATCACCGCCTGCGGCACATCCTGGCACGCGGCGCTGGTCGGCGAGTACATGCTGGAGCACTACGCCCGCATTCCCGTCGAGGTGGAGTACGCGTCCGAATTTCGCTACCGCGATCCGATCATTCATGAAGATGATGTCGTTATCGCCATCAGCCAGAGCGGGGAAACCGCCGATACGCTCGCCGCATTGCGCGAAGCACGAAAACGCGGCGCTACTGTTCTGGGCATCTGCAACGTCGTCGGCAGCACCATCGCACGCGAAACCCACGCCGGCGTATTCGTCCACGCGGGACCCGAAATCGGCGTTGCTTCCACGAAGGCATTCACCGCGCAGCTTGTCGCCCTCTCGCTTATCACACTGATGCTCGGTCGCAACCGCGGCTTCATTTCTCTTGAGGAAGGACAGAACTTCGCCCGCGAGTTGCAGGCGATACCGGATAAAGTCCGGGAGATTCTCGAGGATGTTTCTCCCATCCGCATGCTGGCGGAGAAATATTACACAACCAACAATGCCCTTTACCTCGGACGCGGCTACAATTTCCCGACAGCGCTGGAAGGCGCTCTGAAGCTCAAAGAAATTTCCTACATCCACGCCGAGGGGTATCCGGCCGCCGAGATGAAGCACGGCCCCATCGCGCTGATAGATCAGAATATGCCCGTGGTCATACTGGCGCCGCAAGACAGAATCCACGAAAAAGTCATCAGCAACATTCAGGAAGTCAAGGCGCGGCAGGGCCAGGTTATCGCAATCATAAATCATGAAGACGAGGCGATATCCGAACTCGCGGACCACGTCATCTGCATACCGAAAACGGTGGACTTCCTCTCGCCGCTGCTGACAGTTATTCCCCTGCAGCTTCTCGCGTACTACATCGCAGTCCTTCGCGGCTGCCATGTGGATCAACCCAGGAATCTTGCGAAAAGCGTTACCGTCGAATAGATGCCGATACCGAGAACGATCGAAAGCCAACAATGACGACCCAACATACGGCCGGAGCGCAACCAGGTATTCAGGACGCCGATCTCGCGCGCGATATTCTGCGCATGAAGGAAGATCTGAATGCCGTCATCCTCGCGCATTACTATCAAAACGATGCGATCCAGGACATCGCCGATGTCCGCGGCGACAGCTTCGAACTGTCACGTCGCGCCATGCTGACCGATGCGGATGTTATTGTTTTTGCCGGCGTCCATTTCATGGCCGAAACCGCGGCGATCCTCAATCCTTCGAAGCGTGTCCTGCTCCCCGACCTCAACGCCGGCTGCTCGCTTGCCGAAAGCGCACCGGCGCATCTGTTCAAGCGCTTTCGCGAACAGCACCCCGATCATCTCGCCGTGACGTACATCAACTGTTCCGCAGAGGTCAAGGCGCTCAGCGACATCATCTGCACATCGAGCAGCGCCGAAACCATTCTCTCGAAACTTCCTGAAGATGTTCCCATCCTTTTTTCGCCTGACAAAAACCTCGGGCAGTATGTGCGAAATAAAACGGGCCGACAAATGCTCCTGTGGCAGGGAGTATGCACGGTGCATGAACAATTCAGCGAGCAGCGCATCGCGGCACTGCAAGCGGCGCACCCGCAGGCGGAACTCATCGCGCATCCCGAATGCGAAGGAGTCGTGCTTCGAAAGGCATCCTTCATCGGCTCGACCAGCGCGCTGCTTTCGTATGTGCAGGGAGCGCCCGCGCGCAGCTTCATCGTCGCCACGGAAGCGGGCATCCTGCATCAGATGCGCAAGACTGCGCCGGAAAATGAGTATATTCCTGCTCCACCGGAGAACGGCTGCCTGTGCAACGTGTGCGATTACATGAAAGTGAATACGCTTGAAAAATTACACCGATGCATGGCGAATCTCTCGCCTGTGGTCCATGTGGAAGAAAAGATTCGGGCACGCGCCCTGCGACCCATTCAGCGCATGATTGAACTCGCGGACGCCGACGAGCAGCGTGCCATGGAAATTTTCGCGGAAATCGCGCTGCCGTTCAAAGGTTGAGCAATGCACCGATGTACGATTGGCTTTTTGAAATTATTCCCATTCTCACAAGAGGTTGTTATGAAGAAACTGCTCCAGATCATGCTGCTGACAGCGATCATGGCCGGCAGCGCCTCAGCGCAGCAAATCGTGGATCTGTTCCATTATCAAGCGGAACAGAATTTCACGCTGCTCGGTCTCACCGCCGAATCAATGGCCGTGACCCGTTTCGAAGTCGAGGAAGCTGCGAAACTGCATGAAATCAACGTCTGGTTCTACAACCAGGATGCCGCCGGAGACAGCGTCGTCGTGTACCTTTTCGGCAAGGAAGGCGGGGGCGCATTCCCGCTGCTCCTCAATCCCATCGCACAAATCCGCGCCTTCGTGCCGGGACAGTTCAACAGTCTCGTGCGCTTCAATTTCAACGATCCGAAACCCGAATTTATTCGTCCGACCAATTTCTTCGTCGGCGTACAGATTCTCGGAACAAACGTGAAAGTACGCATGGACAACATCACACAAACCCCAACGTGCGCCACGAGTGAGAAAGATACGTTGTACACCAGTTCCTATTGGCAAGCCAATCTGCCGCCCAACTACATTCCCTACAATGGACGTCTCAACAGCGGCATGGCCACGAACAATTGGTACGTCGGCGTGAAGGTCGAGTACACTCCAGTCTCGCAATCCGGTTTTACCGATGCGACCTTACTCGCCGGCCTTAATATTCCAGGCAGCGGGATGCGCGTTTCCTGGGCTGATTTCGATGCCGACGGCCATCAGGACCTCCTGTACGGGACGCATCTCCTCCGCAACAACGGCAGCGGCAGATTTGTCGACATATCGTCACAGGTCGGGTATGACGGCGGAAGCACGGTCAACATGTTCGCCGATATCGACAACGACGGCGATCTCGATATCGTATGCGCACCGGCGACCGTGATATACGTCAACAACAATGGTCAGCTCACCAAGGATACCGAGCCCGGATTCAGCGCATCGCGCAACACCACGGCCATGGCCTTCAACGATTACGACAGCGACAACTTCCTGGATTTCTTCGTGGCCAATGGTGAGTACATGTACATGAAGAACCCCGCCAACCAGAACGATTCCGCGCTCGTTGAAGGTGCCGCATGGGAAGGCTACTTCTATGGAAACTCCCAGAACGGGAAATTCCGCGATATCAAGGGATCGATACTTGGCGGCTACCGTAGTTTTTCGTACGGACGTAATCCCTACGATCAGACCCAAACCGTCAATGGATATCGTCCCGTCACAGGTGCCTCTTGGGTTGATGTCGACCTTGACGGTGACATGGACCTTTATGCGTCCGTCAATCGCCTCCAGCCCAACTACCTTTGGGAGAACCAGGGTAACGGTTTCCTGCGTGATGTCGCCATGCAGCATGGTTTGCAGGGCGTGGTCAAAACGGACCCGAACTACATCGGCCTCTTCGGTAATTCGCGGGGCTGTGACTTCGCGGATTATGACAACGATGGCGATCCAGACCTCTTCGTCGGCGAGACTGCCGAACAGTGGCGTCTGCTCGCCGGCGATCTGTCCGGCGTGTGGACCAACAGCGGCAAACCTAACAGCCAGTTCTCGCTCGTGCCCAATACCACGAGCCAGATCGGCTTCCAAATGCATTACGGCGACGTCGCCTGGGGCGACTACGACAACGACGGGCTTCAGGATGTCTTTGTCACGTCCGGCGAAAACTGCTTCAACGGATCGCTTTTCGCGCACAATCAAGACCACAGCTTCACGAACCTTTCCTACCAGATGGGCATCAACGCCATAAACAGTCTTGGCGTGGTGTGGGTCGATTATGACAACGACGGCGATCTCGACCTTTCGGTCGCTACCGAAACCGGGATCAAGCTCTATCGCAACGATCTCCCGAAGCAGTTCAATTGGATCGCTTTCAACCTCCGCACACGCACGTCGAACATCTTCGCCGTCGGCTCGCGAATTGAAGTTGTCGCAGGCCAGAACAAATACACCCGCTGGGTGACTGTGGGCAAGGGCGCTGGTTCGCAGAGTCCGTATGTGCAACACATCGGCATCGGCGCCGCGACCGCGATCGATTCGGTCGTGTTCTATCTGCCGAACGGAACGCGCTTCTCAATGAAGGATCCCGAAATCAACAAGCTGCACAACGTTCTCGAACCCGAGCCCGTCAGCGTCGGGCGGCCTGTACCCCCGCAGTCCATCGCACTGCAGCAAAACTATCCGAATCCCTTCTCGCGTTCATTGTCGGCGACAACCCGCATCGCATACGATCTTGCGACAGCAGGCAACGTGACATTGCACGTGTATGATTCCCGCGGAGCCGTCGTGAAAACGCTTGTCAGCGGCTTTGCCGCGGGCGGCAGTCATGAAGTGCTTTGGGACGGAAATGCGGAATCCGGACTCCCCGTCGCCAGCGGCTCCTACACTTGCGTCCTTACCGTGGACGGCCTCACGCAAACACGGCAGCTGGTCGTAATGAAGTAGTCTTTTCCCTCAAGTGAAAAAATGCTACTATGCGGAGTCCTTCGGGACTCCGTTTTTATTCACCTCCCGTCCAACCATGATCCGCATTCCGCTCTCTCTCCTGCTCCTCCTCATGCTTTGTGTCACTACGGTTTCGGCACAGCATTACACACGCGGAGCCACACGGCTTGGCATCATCGGCGGTGTGAATCTGGGCGGAGAGGAGGCCACGCTCAAGTACGCGAATTACACCGCCCACCCCTATGGCATGACCACGATGGAATACTTCGTCGTGGATCGCTTCGCGCTTGCCGGCTCACTTTTCGCCGGAACCCTTGCGGCGGAAATCAGCGGGCGCACACTGTTTCCGGGGTACGGAAAACAACCCATCACCGCGTATGACACCAAATATTACGGTGCCTCCGCCGGTGTGGATTGGATGCTTCCCACGTTCTGGGCCATGACGCCCATCGCCAAGTTCCGTCTCGGCGCGGTGATGCACCACACAAGGATTAACGGCACGGAAGGATTCGAACGACGGCTTTCGAAAGGCGCCCTGTTGTATTCTGTGGGCGGCGGCATGGAGTACTCGATGCATCGGGATGTAAAACTCTTTTTTTCATACGATCTCGTGCTGACGAATTCGGATGAAATCGATGGTCTGGCATCAGGCGATCAAAACGATGCTCTATCCGTTGTTTCGCTGGGGCTGACCTTTTTGCTCAACCCTGGCAAAGGGCAGGACGTCGTTCCGGACAGACTTGATGCTCGACCTGCACGGCCCTCGCGCGCGACGCGAGACGGACAGCCGCCATCACCCGGAAGCACCTCCTCCGGATCCGACGCGGGGCTGGCGACCGCTCCGTCCACTGTCGACGAAAATTTCGACCCGGTACGAGGCGGCCTTGCAATCGAGCAGAGCCCACACACACCGACGACCTTCGTTCCGGTCGAACAAGGCGGTGCCCTGCAACTCTCCACCTCCTTGGTACTTACGCCCATCCGGCGCTTCGCGGATCTCGAAGACGATCCTATGCTGTTCACGCTCACTGCTCGACAAACGGGCAGCGAACCTATGCAGCTGAAAAATTACGTGGAGATTCTGCGCGACAACAAAACCATCTATCAGGGAAATGTCGAGCTTCGTCTTTCAGGACGTGAACAGCGTTTCAGCGCGGCGGAATTTCTCGACCTCGAAGAACTGCTGATCCGGCTGGAAGGCGACGCACCTCTGCGGCGGGGGAATTACATCGTGCGCATATCCACCGTGGCATGGGACCACGAGCTGAGCAGCCTCAGCCAGGCCAAATTCCTGAACATGGATCTGCGTCCGATCTTCGGGCAAAGTTCGGACGAAGCAAGAGGTGCGATCGCCGCGAAGGCGGTGGACGTCGCGACTGAAGAACAAGATGCTCTTGTCGTGAATTTCTTCGACGCGGCCCAGAAGACGTCTGCCGCATCCATCGCCAAACCCGGCAGTGAAGCGGCGCGTGAAGCGGTGCGTATCGCGCCGTTCTCGATGACTTCGGAATCGCAGGAACAGTTCCTCTCCGAGGGCGTTCAGCGTTCGTTTACCGAAGCGCTCAAATTGCGCAATCTCGCCGCAGGCAATCCTAATCCCTCTCGGCTCAAAGTGGTTATAACAGAAGTGTATTTCCCCCTCGACGAGGATCGTCTTACCGAGGAAGCCCGAGTTCTGCTCGATAACGCCGCGCGCCATCTAAACCAGCACCCCGAGATCTATGCCGAAATCCGGGGCTATGCCAATGACGTCGGCGATGAGACGTATAACGCCACCATTGCACGCCATCGCGCACAACGGGTCATCGAGTATCTCGTCCGACAAAAAACCAGTTCCTGGAGACTGACCGCGAACGACAGCGACGAATACCTTGCTCCCGTCCGTCCCGGCGAGGATCCCCGCACCGGTCGCAAGGTCGAGATCGTTCTGATTTCACGTTGAGCCGGATCGCATCACCCTGCAAAGTATCCGGAAGAGTTCATCGGGTCGGTAATCGGGGTGATGCGGTCACAAAGAGACTGCGCCCGGATTCCGGAAGAATGAATGTACCGATTCCGGAATCACGATCCGTTGCGGGCAAGACAGCGCCGCGCGGCTTCCACAAAACGACGACACCGTTCAGCATCCACAGGCGCCTGCGTCACCCCGCCTTCCTTTAGCGATGTCCCGACAATCACACCGTGAGCGCGGGTGAACAATTCATCCATCGACGTATCGTCCGCGCCGCTCCCGACGTAGATGGGAACGTCGCACAGACGCGCCGCTTTTTCCACGAGGGCGGGATCCGTCTTCATACCGGTTCCGCTGCCGGAAACGATCACTGCGTCGGCGAGCCCGCGGTGCACCGTGTCGCGTAAGGCGCTTTCGAAGCTCTCTGCGCCTAACGGCGTCGCATGCTTGACGTGGACATCCGCCAGAATGGCCACATCGTGCGCCCCGATGCTCTCGCGATAGCGCAGCGTATCATGCGCGTTACCCTCGATAATTCCCTGATCTGTCAGCATCGTCCCTGTGTGCACGTTGATGCGAACAAACGCCGCCCCTGAGGCGGCGGCCACCGCGATGGAGGCCTTCGCATCGTTACGCAGCACCTGCACACCGAAAGGGAGTCCATGCCGTTCTTTCAGCCGACAAGCAATAAGCGCCATTTCCGCCACTACATGTCTCCCTGCATCCTCTTTCGCGAACGGAATGTCTCCGTAATTCTCGATCAGCACCGCGTCGAATCCGGTCTCCGCAAGAATCTCCGCATCGTAAAGCGCCCGCTCCAGGATTCGCTGCCTCGATCCATCGTAGCGAGGCGATCCCGGCAGCGGAAGCAGGTGGATCATGCCGATGAGGTGTATGGAAGCGAGCATGGTTGTGTTGAGCAAAGCATGGAGCATGGAGCCAAGAGCATGGAGCATGGAGCATGGAGCCAAGAGCATGGAGCGTGGAGCAAAGCACCAAGAGCGATGAGCAGGGCTCATAACTCCAAGAGGTCCGATTTCAGTGTGAGACGCCGTACTACTCGACTAAAAGGTTTAAGAAATAAGAGCAGGATGTCATTTTAAAAACTTTCGGCTCTTGGCTCTTGGCTCCACGCTCTTAGCTCCACGCTCTTAGCTCTTAGCTCTTAATAATTCACCGACTCGCCGAATGCCACCGCAGCGGCTTCCATGATGGCTTCCGACATGGTTGGATGCGCGTGGACGGTTTTGATCAGTTCCAGTTCGGTGGTTTCGAAGGTGCGTCCCAGCGCCGCCTCAGCGATAAGCTCTGTGGCCTCGCTTCCGATGATATGGGCACCAAGGAGTTCGCCATATTTCGCATCGAAAATCAGCTTCACAAAACCTTCCGCGTGGCCCGCCGCAACGGCCTTTCCCGATGCGCTGAAAGGGAATTTTCCGATCCTGAGTTCGTGACCGAGGTCGCGCGCCTTCTTCTCCGTCAACCCGACGCTGGCGACCTGCGGCTGACAATAGGTGCAGCCGGGGATGTTGTCGTAATTGATCGGAGGCGGACGATGACCGGCAATCGCTTCGACGCAAGTGAGGCCTTCCGCTGATGCGACATGCGCGAGCCAGGGTGGGCCGACGACATCGCCGATGGCGTAGACGTTCGGGACATTGGTGCGATAATACTCATCCACCTTGATGTATCCGCGTTCGAGTGCGACACCGGCGGTTTCGAGTCCGCATCCTTCCACATTGCCCTGCACGCCGACGGCCATCAACGCCACGTCACCTTCGAGAATTTCCTGTCCCTTGTCAGTGGAAACAGTCACCTTCACGCCGCCATCATCGGTGGTGATACTCTCAACCCTGGTCTTCGTTTTCAAGCCGATTTTTTTCTTGCGGAAACTGCGCTCGAGCTCCTTGGACACCTCTTCGTCCTCTATCGGGAGTATATGGTCGAGCATCTCGACAATGGTTACCTGGGTTCCGAGCGTGCTGTAGAAGTATGCGAATTCCACACCGATGGCGCCTGCGCCGAGAACAATCATCTTTCCCGGCCGCTCGGGAAGAGACATCGCTTCGAAATAGGATATCACCCACTTGCCGTCGATCTCGATACCGGGAATGCTGCGCGGACGCGCTCCGGTAGCGAGGATGACGTGCTTCACCTCGATTTCTTCAAGCTTGTTCCCTTCCTTGTCGAACGTACCGACCTTCGTTCCTCCGAGCAATCGTCCCCACGCAGAGATATGCGTCACATTGTATTTTTTGAAAAGAAACGCCACGCCCTTCGACATTTTATCGGCGATGCCGCGGCTGCGCGAAATGATTTTCGAAAAATCGTATGAAAGATTATCAAAGCTGATTCCGTAGTCCCCGGCGTGCTGGAAGGTCTCCCAAATTTCGGCGTTGCGGAGTAGAGATTTTGTCGGAATGCACCCCCAGTTGAGACAGATGCCCCCGAGGTGTTTCGCCTCGACGCATGCTGTAGTGAATCCAAGCTGAGCCGCTCGGATGGCGGCCACGTAGCCTCCGGGTCCACCGCCAATAACAACGACATCGTATGATTGCGCCATGAAAATTCTGCTCCGTATAGTCAAGTGTATTCTTTTTCCATCTGAAAGATAGAAAGACGCCGAAAAGGAATGAAATCGGGGCTTCCAATCATGCATGATTCCTGATGGGCCAATCTACATCGTCACCAAGTCAACACCGTCACCTTGTCAACACCGAAACCCTGTCAACATCCTCACCTCGTCTTCAACACGCTTCCAGTCCTTCCTGCCGCACCTGAATCTCACATCATCTGTTGACATTCGTCGCGTGTTTCATCATAATGGATCCTATGGAGTGCGTTACGGACTTGATACATGGCTGAACTTCAGAGTCGCTTCAATACCTCGCGGATGCGCATCGACGGGATAGCGCTTGCGCTCGCACTTGTGCTGGTCGTAGCGTGGGGAGTGCTCTGGTGGCCGTATACTGTCGACGACACCTACATCACCCTGCACTATGCGCGGAACATCGCGGACGGCATCGGAGCTGTCTTCAATCCGGGTGAACATGTTGAAGGATACTCGTGTCCGGCGTGGGTCTTCTTGCTGGCCGGGTGCTTCGCTGTCGGTATCGATGCATTGATTACAGCCAAGTTTAGCGGAATCGTGTGCTCCCTACTCCTCTGCGTGCTGCTGTACTACACCCTCCGCCGAATGTCGATCGACCCCCGAATACGTGCAGCAGCGATCCTCGGAATGGGCACACTGCCGGGGCTGCAGATACATGGCGTCTCAGGCATGGAAACACTGCCTTTCACTCTTCTGCTCGCCACCGCCGTGTCTCTGTCCGTGCTGACGCATTCCAGGTCTGTTAAATCCATCGTGCTCCCTCTGCTTCTCATCCTGATCGCGGCGATGCGTCCGGAGGGGATGCTGTTATTCCCGGTGCTTATCGGCATAAGCTGGATACGCGAGAAATCCGTGCGTATCCGTGCCGGATTGCTCTCCGCAGGTTTGGTCGTGGTGATTCTTCTATTGTTGCGTTATTCGTACTATGGCCGCCTCCTCCCCAACACCTGGCTGGCGAAACCTTCTCCATTGCTACACTATCTGCTCTCGGCACCGTTTTCAACTGCATCGTTTCTGGAGCTGATCCGTTCGATCGGGGAACTGCTCCTTGCCTCTCCTGGAAGCGCGCCGGGAGCGCTGCTGCTTGTCCTGATTATCGCTGCATATTCACTTCGGCGCTCTGATACTTGCACCTGGACCGCGCTTGCGACTGTTGTTGTCGGTGCGACGTTCGTGGCGTACGCCGCGCATGATTGGATGCCGGGGCATCGTTTCGCACTGCCGTTCGCCTACCCGCTGATGCTTCTTGCGGCGAGAGGATTTGACGGACTTCAAAACAAAATGGCCGCGTCAGATGCGCGGAATCTCAGCTCCGCCTTCCTCATTATTCCGGTTCTGCTGATCACCTGGAATATGGCGAATACGGCGTATTGGTGGAATCGATATGCGAAGCAAACGGTTAACCCTGCTCTCGACAGCAGCCAATACATTCAAATGGGCCGGTGGCTCAACCGCAACAGTAAAGACACCGATGTTGTGCTTTGTTATGAGATAGGTGCCATCGGATATTTTTCGCGCAGACAATTACTGGATCACGAGGGGTTGATCTCTTGGGATATTGCCGGAATCATTCATACAACCCCCGGGTACGATGCGATCCGATACGGAAATGAGATCCAGGCAATGAATAGCATCGTCTCGTACTGCGTTGACCGTGCTCCGGACTGGCTCCTCGTCCGCTCAAAATCCGCGGCGTCAATGGAAATCGGACGGCCTGTTCCATGGCCTCTTGCTTCTGAGACAATTCAACAGGCGCTCTTGAAATCGCAAGCGCACTCCATGGTTCTGCGAAAGATATTCACTCTGAAACCGCGCGATACGTCAAGCACGGATGCATACCTGCTGCTGCAGCGAATTGATTCGAGTACGGCAGCAGTGGAGTCGCCACGTCCTTGAAACATGCTTGTTTCTTCATACCCGGAACGCTCTGACGATTCACAACCTCACTGGAAGTCCTCCCTCCGAAGCCCATTGTAGCGTTGGAGAGTTGACGATCATTCGGCACTCCGGCTAAATGGACACGATCTGCCACTTCTTAAGATGAATCGTCGGTACAAATCTGTCATTTTTCGAACCGCGTCCCGTTCTTTTCAATTCTCTCTGAAACGACAGGTAATTTGACTTTGGTATCGAGAATTCCTATCCTGCTAAATGCGGTGAACTGCATAGCCCGATATTCGCTATTCGAAGGCATTACACTTATATTGACCCGCCGACCAGTTTGACGGGATTTTCAGAAGCTGTTCTTGATGCGTACGCACCGCACAATCGGCGAAGGTACTCACCTTGTCTGTGAAGTGCGGGAACGTGAATCGAGATTGCGGGGCAATCCTGCTTGAGAGCATTAGCACTTTATGTTCTCATCCTACCGGACGTTCTGGATTCCTCTCGCGAACAGGACACTCCGGTTTAACGCGACATCACACGTGCTGCTTTGGCGATTTTTCAATGTCGGTTCCACTTCAGTGCGGTCTTGACAGAAACGCCGGACATGAGTCGAGGAGGCGACAAGATACAAAGCATCCCCCGCGTTCACGACAGGATTTGAATTAAATGATTTGAGCATTATATCGAGAACAACAACACATGGCTTTTGAATTAGATAAATAGTAAGATACCACTGGTTCACCAGCAAGATGGATCATGATTGTTGCGATAAGCATGGTTTTGATCCTCGGATTTGCCGGATCCACATTTTACCGCAATGAGGAATATGGCATTCGCATCCCAAACGAGGAAAAGCTCCGCACCCTATTCATCTTCAAGGCCGGACAACTTTCAGCTTGGTACCTCAACGAAATGCGTGACGCCGAACTCGTTGCCGAAGATGAATTGTTTGTTGAACTTGTCACGGCATATACAGGCAATCCCCGCATCGCCCATGCCGACCGTCTCAGACGATAAATTACCACGATACAACGCGAGAACGGCTATGAGGATGTCCTTATTGCAACCACAGGGCGTAAACGCGTTTTTCCAGTATCCACCAATAATGACTTTTTCACCAAAGAATTCACAAGCATCGTCGACAGTGCGCTCCAATCGATCCGATTTTTTTCAACCGATACTCATCGTCAGCGTTTATCGATCAGGAGCCGCTCGAGCCGCGTTACAGCTTCATGACATCACTGAGCGCAAAATCGCTGAAGTTTCGCTGACGTAATTAATCGAGGAGCTTGAACGGTTCATTCGGGTAACCATGGATCGGGAACTGAGGATGGTAGATTTGAACACCGAGGTCAATATCCTGCTGAGACATCAGAATCGAACAGAAAAATACATCATCGTATAGTGAACACGCAGATCCAACATATCGTTGAGTATACCTGGAACACAAGTGGCACGGATAGTTCCACGTACGATATTGAATTTCTGAAACGGATGATCAAGCGCCGCATGGCGCTGAATGAACCTATGCACGACGGATCGTCTCCCGATCTGCTTCGCAGCATCCCGGGTGAATCCGAGCGCGAAATCGTCGCGGGATCACGGTTTTTCCGCAGCGTTGCCAAGGATCTCCCAATATTTTCAGCAATCAACAACGGATACTGACATGCACCTGCGTAACTTGAGCATCGGGACACAACTCGTAGCGGCGCTGGTGATCATTCTTGCACTCGTCACTTTGCTCGGGACATTGGCCCGGAGACAGTCCTATCTGCTTTGGGATTCGACTCACGATCTCTATATGCATCCGCTCGCAGTACGACAAGCTCTCGGCAGAATCCAGTTCGAAACTATGCACCTCCACCGCTGTTTGAAGGACGTTTTCCTCACAGACGACATTTCTGAGCAAGAAAGCCTGCTTCAGGACATCGCTAAATCTGAAGCGATCGTACGCAGCCAGTTCGATATCCTGAAAGAGAGGTACCTCCGCAGACCTGAAGATGTCGACTCGGCACGCGCGGAATTTGAGCGCTGGGTCCCGATCAGATACACAACACTGAAGCTGTTTAACGAAGGCAAACGCGCAGAAGCGATACGCAGAACCTTTCGGAGCGGCATCGACGGAGCGCAGGTGGAAAAAATTTACGCTCGACTTGATGTTATTAGTGCATTCGCCCACGCACGTGGCCACCGTTTATACAGCGAAGCGGCGGATTTGCATGAGAAACTCAAGAGCCAACTCACACTTGCCGTGTTGATTGTGTTTTTTCTGACCTGCAGCGTCGGCTATCTCCTGCTTCGCGGAATCCAGAGACCAGTCGATTTACTTACTCGGACGACGGATCGGTTTGCTCATGGACATTTCGATGCCCGAAGCAGTTATATCGCAGGCAATGAACTCGGCATTCTTTCAAGCACGTTCAACGCGCTCGCCGATACCATTCAAGGGGAGCTGCATGTAAAGGACTCAACAAAAAACATAAAAAATGCCGTCATTGGCGATGATACGATACAGAATTTTTGTCGTTCGTTGTTGTTCGCTATCCTTAAAGATACGGATTCGGTATGTGGCGCTGTCTATCTTCATAAAGAGGACGCTTCCTCGTTTCAATTACTTACCTCCGTCGGTCTCACGGGCAATCCACCCGCATCCTTCGATATGATGTCATGGGAGGGTGCCTTCCCCCGCGCATACGAAACGCGTGAGGTAACAAGTATCACTGACATTGCGATGGATGCGGTGTTTCTGCACTCGACGGTTGCAGGGGATTTGCATCCGGCGGATATCGTCGTCATCCCGTTGCAGTTCAGAGATCGCGTGCTGGCAATGCTTGCGGTCGGCAGCGTCAAACCGTTATCCGCAATCAACCTGCGCATCATCGATGAGATAAGAATGTTTCTCGGGGTACGCCTCGCAAGTGTGATCGCGACCGAGCGCGTACATGTGTACGCGGAAAAAATGGATCTTCAGAATCGCGAACTCACCAACCAGGCGCATGAGCTGGCCAGACAGGCGGATGAATTAAGCGAACAAAATGTCGAGCTTGCGCTGCAAAAACAGGCACTGGATGAAGCCAATCGCATGAAAAGCAGCTTCCTCTCCAATATGAGCCATGAGCTTCGAACACCGTTGAATTCTGTCATCGCGCTTTCCGGAGTACTGAACCGAAGACTCCGCAATGCAATACCGGAAGAAGAGTATGAATACATCGATATTATAGCGCGCAATGGTCGGCATCTGCTGTCCCTCATCAATGATGTGCTCGATCTCTCACGGATTGAATCCGGCAGAGAAGACATCCTGTTCGCCTCGATCCTCGTACAGGATCTGCTTAATGAAGTGGTAGACATGCTCGCACCGCAGGCTGAAGAGAAAGGCATTCAGCTTGACGTTCGACTGCCCGATGTGCTTCCGGCTGTCACGACCGATGCAGGAAAATGCAGACAGATCCTCATCAATCTTATTGGCAATGCTATTAAATTCACCGAACAGGGCTCTGTCCGAATCTCTGTTGAAGAAGCAAAGGATTCGGTGTGTGTTGTAATTACCGATACAGGTATCGGAATCGCCCCGGATTTGATCAGCCATGTATTCGAGGAATTCACGCAGGCTGACGATAGCATCGCCCGGAAATACGGAGGCACAGGTCTGGGATTGGCGATCGCACAGCGTTACGCTGGAGCACTTCAGGCATCAATTGATGTTTCAAGCACGCTGGGCATTGGATCAACATTCACGTTGACTCTACCGCTGAGCTTGGTTGGCGTTGCAGATCCTGCTGGTACGCAAACCAGGATGCCGCATCGAACTGGTCAGCAACCATTCAGTGCCGAACCGACAGCTCATCGAAAAGGCGCTTGTGTCCTGGTCGTCGAGGACAACGAAGCCGCTCGTATTCAACTCCGCGAGGTGCTTGAACGTGAAGGGTATAACCTGGTTTTCGCAAATGACGGTGCCGAAGTACTGCTCCGGATTCAGGAAAATCTACCGGATGCGGTAATCCTCGATTTGATGATGCCTGAAGTAAATGTCTTCGAGGTATCGCGCGTTATCCGATCGGAGGAGAGAATCCGTGCGTTGCCTGTCCTGATCCTTACGGCCAAACACCTCACGCACGAGGAATTGGCCTCCCTCAAAGGCAACCAGATTCATCAACTCATTCAGAAAGGCGATGTCAACAAGCATGACCTTCTTCGTGCGGTCGCAGCGATGGTGGCACCCGAACCTTCGTCACCTATTATTTCTGGTTCACTGACGAAGATTCCGAAGTCGCGGAAACCTCGCGTCCTGATTGTGGAAGACAATCTTGACAATTTGATCACGATCAGAGCCGTACTCTCGGAAACGTGCCAGATAATCCAGGCTACGAATGGTCAGGAATCGCTCGATCTCGCACGTTCGGATCCACCTGACCTCATCCTGCTGGACATTGCACTTCCTGGTCTCGACGGTTTCAAAGTGCTGGATCTGCTCAAAAAGGACAGTACCTTACTGGGCATTCCCGTCGTTGCTCTTACTGCCCGTGCGATGAAGGGTGACAGGCATGAAATTCTCTCCCACGGTTTCGACGCGTACCTGTCAAAACCTGTTGATGCTCAATTACTTGAACACACTATCAACACCTTGGTCTATGGAAACACGGAACCCGACAATCCTGGTTGTTGACGACAACAGCGACAACATCATCACCATCGAGGCGGTACTTAAAGATATCCTGCCCGAAGCAACGGTGTTGACCGCACTCACCGGTATACACGCTCTCGAATTGGCACGAAGCAATGATCCGGACGTCATACTTCTTGATATCGTCATGCCGGAGATGGATGGTTTCGAGGTGTGCCGCACCCTTAAAAACGACAAGCAACTTGAACACATCCCAGTCGTCTTTCTCACGGCATTAAAAACAGACCGTGACATCCGTATTACTGCGCTCGATGCCGGTGCGGAGGGCTTTCTCTCCAAACCGATCGACGACACGGAATTGCTGGTTCAAGTCAGGACGATGGTCAAGATCAAATTCGCAAACGACCTTGAACGACAGGAAAAAGAGCGTTTGGAAGCTGATCGTGAACGTCTCGCTGACCTTGTCTCGATCCGCACGCGTGAACTCGTCAAGGAGTTGAACGAGCACCAGCAAACCGAGGAATTGCTGAGAGCGACCAATAACGATCTTGAGAACGCTCGTATTGCGACCCTCAATCTTCTTGAAGATCTCCGTAATGAGGTTGAAGCCAGGAGACGAAGCGAGCTTTCATTGCGACAATCGGAAGCGAATCTCAACACAGCGCAGCGGGTCGCCAATGTTGGCAGCTGGATCTGGCACATTCCATCGAATCGCCTGGAATGGTCCGACCAGATGTTTGCGATCTTCGATATCGAGAGACAGAAATTCTCGGGAGATCTCCGCGAGGTACTGACGCGCTCAATCCATCCGGATGATATAGATCGGGTACTTGAGGCGAATTTTTCCGTAGCAAGGGACAAGATTTCTGTTCCTCTGGAGTATCGGATCGTTCGTTCGAATGGTACGGTACGCACCCTCTGGGCGGAAGTCGGAGAACTTCTCCTTGATGATGAGGGTGAACCGATTCAACTCAGCGGTATTGTACAGGATATTTCGGAGCGAAAACTGGCGGATGAAGCGATCCGTGAGAGCGAACTACGGTGGCGCACGATTTTCAAAACTTCTCCGGACGGAATCGTGGTCACTTCCCTGGACGGTACGATTGACGAAGTCTCGAACGTTGTCCTGACCATGTATGGCTGTGAACATATCGGGGAGATTCTGGGACGAAACATCCTGGAATTTGTGCATGAATCGTACCATGAATCCGCCACCGTCGCGGTCAAGGCCTTGCTTGAGGGCGATAATTACAGGAATTCGGAATATCTGGCCATAAAGAAGGATGGGTCCAGTTTTTTTGTGGAAATCAATGCGGAGGTGCTTCGCGATCATGA
The DNA here is from genome assembly GCA_964371045.1 of uncultured Chromatiales bacterium. GTDB lineage: Bacteria > Bacteroidota > Ignavibacteria > SZUA-365 > SZUA-365 > JAOSJT01. The sequence goes on from CAYJMN010000002.1 coordinate 18,030, forward strand.
AGGAACCGCGACCAGACTTTTTTATATCGAACGCGATGTTACGCAAAGGAAGCACTTTGAAGATGCGCTTCAACGTAGCTATGATCTTCTCCGTAAACTAGCCGCCCAGGTTCCGGGCGTGGTATATCAGTACCGGCTGTACCCTGATGGACATTCCGCTTTCCCTTTCTCCAGTCCCGGAATGATCGACATTTACGAGTGCACGCCCGAGGAAGTAAAGGAGGATGCCACGCCGATCTTTGGACGAATCCATCCTGATGATTACAGCGATATAGTCGAATCGATTCATGAATCCGCACGCACTCAGCAGCTCTATCACAGCGAATTTCGTGTCATCCTGCCTCGGCAAGGGTTGCGCTGGCGCTTGTGCGATGCTCAGCCCGAGAAACTTGAGGACGGAAGCACATTGTGGCATGGTATTATTACTGACATCACGGATCGCAAGCAAGCCGAAACAGCGCTGCGGGAGAGCGAAGATCTTTATCGCTCCCTGTTCGACGATCATTCAGCCATGAAGATTCTGTTGGATCCCGAAACCGGCGCTATTATCGACGCCAATAGGGCCGCATCAAAATTTTATGGATGGGATACGGAAAAGATTAAAACCCTGCGCATGCAGGATATCATAACACTCGATGCGGAAGAGCTTGAAAAGGTCATGGAGAGTACCGTCAAACTAAAACAGGGGTATTACGAATTTCGTCATCGAATCGCGGATGGCTCGATTAAGGATGTGGAAGTCCATGCGGGGACGATCATTATTCGCGGCAAAACCTTCATTCACTCAATCATCCACGATATTACGCAAAAAAAGATGGCCGAGAGACAGATCAAACTGCTCGGTAGATCCATTGAACAGAGCCCAGTCGGCATCATGATCACCGATGCGGAGGGTGTGATTCAGTACGTCAATCCGGAGTTTACCAGAATTACAAAGTACGATGCCATAGAGGTGATCGGACAAAATCCGCGCTTCCTGAAATCCGGAGAACATTCTCACGAATTTTATAAAAATTTGTGGAATACGGTGTTGTCCGGAAAGGACTGGATCGGTGAGTTCCGTAACAAGAAACGGAACGGCGAATTATACTGGGAACGCGCTATCATCTCTCCCGTCATGGACGAAAGCGGGACCATCACACATTTTATTGGAATCAAGGAGGATATCACTCAAAGGAAGCAGCTCCTCCAGGAACTCGTTACCGCAAAGGAAAAAGCGGAGGAAAGTGACCGACTTAAGTCCACCTTCCTCGCAAACATGAGTCATGAGGTTCGCACTCCAATGAATGCCATCATCGGCTTCTCGAATCTGCTCAACGACGCCTGTCTGACTCCGGATGATCGGATGCAGTACGCACAAATCATCCAGCAGCGGTCCTACGATCTTCTCGACATCATCAACGACATCCTCGACATTTCCCTGATTGAAGCCGGAGAAATTAAGACCATAGAGGAAACGGGAAACGTCGAGGAACTCATGCAGGATATGATGGTTACCTTTACGCATCTGAATGTTCGCATCGACGCGCCTTCGGTCGCTCTTCGCTACCGAAACGAATTGAAGAGGGAGGAAAACGACATTATTACAGACATGGGTAGACTAAGGCAGGTGCTGATGAACCTCTTGTCCAATGCTTTTAAATTCACCCATGAAGGTAGCATTGAATTCGGATGCGGTGTGTACAACGACACGGAACTTCTCTTCTTCGTTCAGGATACCGGTATCGGAATGTCGCCTGAGGTGCAGGAATTCATTTTCAATCGCTTCAGGCAGGCTGACGAATCCTCCACGCGTTCCTACGGCGGAACCGGCCTCGGCTTATCCATCTCGCGAGGTATCGTGGAATTGCTGGGCGGCAAGATCTGGGTCGAATCGAAACCTGGAAAAGGCAGCAAGTTCCAATTCACAATTCCGCGCAAACCGCTGCCGGAGAGTTGACTCCGTCCCGGCCCGACGCGTGTCGCACCGACGTCCATCAGCTATTTAATTCAGCGTCTTCACGTTGGTGCGGGCTCATGACAGGAAGGTCCGCGCTGCGACATCGCGATTGCGGCATCGACTGCTTGTCAGATTTTCCTATCTTGATTTCTGCTTGCTCTTTCACAAACAACAAACGACATGAACTGGTACATCTCCTGGGTTACTGAGCAGCCGTTACTTTCCGCAGCCATTCAATTTGGTATTCTCGGCACCTTCGGGGAAATCATCTCCCACACGATCCGCACGAAAAAATTTGGTCTGCCCAATACTGCTGTAGAAATGCTAGGAAAGATGCTGGCCTGGGCACTGCTCGGCATCGTTATCAAATACGGATTCACCGGCATGAAGGGCATGGTCCTGAATCTCCTTGAACATGGAATGCTCCCGGAATTCTGCCGCGCTGGTTTCGGCTGGGCGTTCAGCGTATCCGTGATCACCAACGTCTTCTTCGGACCCCAGATGATGTACTTCCACCGAATCGAGGATAATCTGATTCTCCGCCGCTGGTCATTCACCGGTATCGAAACCGCGCTTAGAACGCTGCTCTGGTTCTGGATCCCCGCCCATACCGTCACCTTCCTCCTTCCCGTCGAATACCAGATCGGGCTCGCCGCTATCTGGAGCGTCGCACTGGGTATTATCCTTGGATTGAGCCTGAGCCGTAAGTAACACTGACGTTATGTTCCTCGGGCCACGCCTTTTACCATTGCATCATCCACCCACCCCCAATAAATTACCCTTGCCAATATAGGGAACTCACGTGGTCGGCGGACATTCGCGTCCGCCATTCGCAAAGAATCCCCGGTCGGCGGACATTCCCGTCCGCCATTCGCAAAG
>CAYJMN010000002.1:20947-151288 GCA_964371045.1 uncultured Chromatiales bacterium
TCGGCGGACATTCCCGTCCGCCATTCGCAAAGAACCCCCGGTCGGCGGACATTCCTGTCCGCCATTCGCAAAGAACCCCCGGTCGGCGGACATTCCTGTCCGCCATTCTCTCACCTTTTAATTCATAATTTTCTTTGTTCACATTTAGGGAGCGTAGAGAATGAACAACCAGCCAGATACACCGGATGATCAAGGTGCGGCACAACCTCAACACCACAAACCTGTCCAGTTTGTCGATTTCACCAGGCCAATAGAAATCCACGGATTTCCCCTTCCACATTGGCAGCAAGGTGAAGTTTTCTACTTCGTCACCTGGCGTTTGATTGATTCCATGCCGAGATCGGTATTGACGAAGTGGCTAAAGGAAGAGGCTGCTTGGGAGGCTCTGCATCCCAAACCTTGGTCGACTGAAACATCGAGCGAATACCACCGATGTTTTACCATTCGCAAACAGCGTTGGCTTGATGCTGGACGCGGCTCGTGTGTTCTCAAACACCCTGCCGTAGCGGCCATCGTTGCTGAAACACTCCTTCATTTTGATCAAATGCGTTATCACATCGATTCCTTTGTCGTGATGCCAAATCATGTTCACGTGCTGTTTCAGCTCTTTGAAAATTCCCGTCTGGAGAAAGTGATTCAATGCTGGAAGGGATTCTCGGCACACGAGATTAACAAAGGACTAAAGAGGACAGGGTCCCTATGGGGCGAAAATTATTGGGATCGAATGATTCGCAATCAAACGCACTTATTCGCTTGTCGCAATTACATCTTGAGCAACCCATCCAAGGCCCAACTCACGCCTGGAGAATACCTCCTCCACAGCTAATCAAGGAAGACGCACACGGGGGGCGGACATTCCTGTCCGCCCTTCCTGCCCGCCTTCCCGCCCGCCTTCCTGCCCGCCTTCCTGCCCGCCCTTCCTGCCCACCCTCAACGTGAATCGCCCTGCTATTCTGCTCGGTTTCGAGGAGCTGGCAACGATTTATTTAGGACGCAATATGCGGTTCCTCCGCCCCCCTTCCGATTTTCCTTGCCTCTGATCCCGGAGATTCCGATCTTACATAGAGTGTGCATACTGCACACTGTATATCCGGATAATTGTGATGCATACCCACCGTAGCAGACAAACGGAACGCGAGATCGCGGCGGCATTGCGTCGGCTGTTGAGACCCGCGCATCGCTGCAACACACGCTCCCGTAAGATTCTGCAGTTCAAGCACTACTGCACTGACGCCCCTATTTGACGATTCCCTCCGCCGCCCGTCCGGGCATCGTTCCCGTTTCAAGACTTCCAGGACCACACATAATAATTTTCGGGCACGCTGTGCCCTACAGGAGTATGACTGTGAAAGCGACCGACTTCCTTTCCGTACGCGACATGAACCGGGAAGAAATCCTGACCACCTTCGACATCGCTCTCGATATGAAGGCCGACCGTATGAAGTACGCCGAAGCCTTAAAGGGACAGGCACTTGCGATGATTTTCGAAAAACCTTCCCTGCGCACCCGAACCTCCTTCGACATCGGCATTCAGCAGCTTGGCGGCTACTCGCTCTACCTGTCGCCGGCCGAAATAAGCCTCGGTAAACGCGAGTCCGTCCACGACGTGGCGAAGAATCTCGAACGCATGGTACAGGGCATCATGATACGCACCTTCGCCCATCAAATCGTCATCGACATGGCGAAACATGCCTCCATCCCCGTCATCAACGGCCTCACCGATTTCTCGCACCCTTGCCAGGCCATGGCGGACTTTCTCACAATAAAGGAAGTAAAAGGCGAACTCAAAGGCCTGAAACTTTGCTACGTCGGTGACGGCAACAATGTGGCGCATAGTCTCATGTTCGCCGGAGCGATTCTCGGCGTGGATGTCACCGTCGCATGCCCCAAAGGATATGAGCCCAATCTTATCGCATTCCAACAAGCGACCGAGGACGCGAAACTCACGGGCGCGAAGATCGAGGTCGTACACGATCCCGGCCTGGGTGTGAAGGATGCCGATGCGGTGTACACGGACGTCTGGGCCTCGATGGGACAGGAAGCGGAAGCGGCCGAACGCCGCAGGATTTTCATGCCCTTCCAGGTCAACGAGGATCTTATGGCGAAGGCGAAGAGCGATGCGATGTTCATGCATTGCCTACCCGCGCATCGCGGTGATGAGGTGACGGACGGTGTGATCGACGCACCGACATCGGTGGTCTTTCAGGAAGCTGAAAACCGCCTTCACGCCCAGAAGGCAGTCATGTTCCAACTCATGAGGAAATAAGAGGTCGTCATGACCCGTACAGCGCTCATAGCAATTGGCGGGAACTCGCTCATCCGCGCGGGAGAGCGCGGCACTATCGACGAGCAGCTCGCCAACGCGCACGCCACGGCCCGCAGTCTCGCGGAGATGGTGCGTCACGGTTGGCGTATAGTCATCACGCACGGCAACGGTCCCCAGGTGGGGGCCGCCCTGCTCCGTTCGGAACGTGCTGCAGGAGAGGTGTACACACATCCGCTGGATGTCTGCGTCGCCACCACTCAAAGTGAAATCGGGTATCTCCTGCAGCGTGCGCTGGAATTCGAACTTCGCCAGCTCGGTCTCACCACGCCCGTACTTACAGTGCTGACACAGGTCCGCGTGGACGAGAATGATCCCGCATTCTCGAATCCGACCAAGCCGATCGGCCCTTTCTATTCGAAGAAGGAGGCTGATGACAGGAAACGTCGGCTCGGATGGGATATCGTTGAAGATTCGGCTCGCGGCTATCGACGTGTCGTTCCTTCACCTGAGCCTAAGGAAGTATTCGAGCAGCATATCATTCGAAAGCTTCTCGACGAAGGCCTGATCGTGATTGCCTGCGGCGGTGGGGGCATTCCCGTGATCGAACGCGCGAATCACGAAGTCATCGGCTCCGAAGCGGTGATAGACAAGGACCGCGCCTCGGCGCTGCTTGCATCAGTGCTCGATGTGGATCTCTTCATCATAAGCACGGATGCCCGGCAAGTGTATGTCGATTTTAAAAAACCCACGCAGCGTGGTCTTGATCGCGTAACCGTCGACGAATTGCTGAGGCTCGCTGACGAGGGGCAGTTCCCCGCAGGCAGCATGGGTCCTAAAGTGGAGTCCGCTATCCGCTTTATAAGGGATGGCGGCCGCGAGGTTATCATCACCTCATTCGAATACCTGACCAGCGCGCTCGACGGCAACGACGGCACGCGAATCGTTCCATAATCACGCATTCTCTCATCGGTACAGGAAGCTCAGAGTATGATACTCCACCATCTCGTCGAATCGCAGCAGTTCACCGTGCCGCTGCTGATGGAGCTGTTCGACCGCACACGTACCATGGAAAAGGTACTTGCCCGGGGCGGTACCCGCGATTACGAGCGCTTCATCATGGGAACGCTGTTCTATAAACCCTCCACCCGCACCCGCTTCTCCTTCGAATCAGCCATGTACCGACTCGGCGGACGTGTGCTATCCACCGAACAGGCTAAAGAATTCTCTTCCGAAGTTGAAGGCGAGCAGATCGAGGATACCATCCGCATCATCGGCAACTACTGTGATGTGATCGTGCTCCGTCATCATGAGGAAGGCGGAGCGAAACGCGCGGCAGCCGTGTCGGATGTGCCCATCGTCAACGCGGGCGACGGCGCGGGCGGTCAGCATCCCACCCAGGCCTTGCTCGATCTCTACACCATCTACGACGAATGCAAAACGCTGGACGGCCTTTCTGTCGCGCTCATCGGCGCACTCGATCATGGGCGCACCGTTCGCTCGCTGGCCTACCTGCTGGGGAAATTCGATCGGACCAAACTCTATTTTATCGCACCCGAGGAAATGCAGATCGGACGCGATATCCTCGACTACCTCGATAAGCACAACGTGGCGTATGAAAACACAACGTCCACGAAAGGAATTCTCCCGAACATCGACGTGGTGTACCAGACGCGTATAGACCGCGAGCGACTCCGCAAGAGCGACATCGATCTGTCTCCCTACAACATCGACGGCGCCGTTCTGCGCGATCTGAAAAAAAACGCCATCATTATGCATCCTTTACCGCGTTCGGTCGAAATCGATCACGTCGTGGACGACGATCCGCGCGCGGCGTACTTTCGTCAGACGCGTAACGGCCTTACCGTCCGCATGGCCCTGCTGACGATGCTCCTTGAATACGAATAACCCGCTACGATCACCATAGGACCAACAATGAATACCCAGGACTACATCGAACTTGAAGAACAGTACGGCGCCCACAATTACCACCCATTGGACGTGGTTGTTGCAAAAGCGCAGGGCGCATGGGTTACCGACGTTGAAGGCAAGCGCTTCCTCGACTGCCTCGCGGCTTACTCCGCTGTCAACCAGGGCCACTGCCATCCGAAAATCATGGAAGCATTTATCGCACAGGCACAGCGCGTGACGCTCACCAGCCGTGCCTTCCGCAACGATCAGCTTCCCTTACTCTATAAGAAACTCCACGACATGACCGGCTACGACATGTCGCTGCCCATGAACTCCGGTGCGGAAGCCGTAGAGACGGCCATCAAGACCGCCCGCAGGTGGGCGTACGACGTCAAGGGCCTCGCTGAAAATAAAGCCGAAATCATCGTCGCATCGGGCAACTTCCACGGACGCACCACGACGATTGTCGGATTCTCCGACGATCCCTCATCGTTCAAGGGTTTCGGTCCGTATTGCACCGAAGCCTTCCCGATGCACGAGTACGGCAACCTCGAGGATCTGAAATCGAAAATCACAGGGAACACCGCCGCGATCATGGTTGAACCGATTCAAGGTGAAGGCGGCATCGTGATTCCACCGGATGGCTATCTCAAGGGCATCGAACAGATCTGTCGTGAAAAAAACATCCTATTCATCTGCGACGAAATCCAGGCCGGCCTCGGTCGCAGCGGCAAGTTGTTTGCGCACTACTACGACGGCGTGCGTCCCGACATCGTCATCATCGGGAAGGCTCTTTCCGGAGGTTTTTATCCTGTATCTGCGATTCTGGCCGACAAGGTCATTCTGAACGTCATCAAGCCCGGCGAGCATGGCTCGACCTTCGGCGGCAACCCTCTCGCGGCCGCTGTAGCTGTGCGTGCGCTCGAGGTCATCGAAGAGGAGAAGCTGATCGAACGCTCGGCCGAACTCGGCGCATACTTCGCCGACAAACTCCGCGCTATCGATACGCCGCATATTGTGGAGGTGCGCGCCCGTGGACTGTGGATCGGGCTTGTGCTCGACACGAAAGCACGCCCTTACTGCGAGGCGCTCATGGTGCAAGGCATCCTCTGCAAGGAGACGCACGTCAACATCATTCGTTTCGCCCCGCCCCTCGTCATTACAAAGGACGAGATCGACTGGGCCGTCGAGCGCATCGCAAATGTACTCAAGACAGTGTAATACATTTTATCATCGTTCATTTATCCGATCAACGGAGTGATCCATGGCAGCAATAACCAATCGAATCAATACCATCATTGTCGGCGCAGCCGGACGCGATTTCCACAATTTCAACATGGTCTATCGCGACAACGAGCTGTACAACGTGGTGGCGTTCACCGCGGCGCAGATTCCCGATATCGCAGGCCGAAAATATCCCGCCTCGCTTGCAGGCAAGCTGTATCCGAAAGGCATCCCCATTCACCAGGAGAGCGATCTCGAGAAGCTCATCGCGAAGTTTGACGTCCAGGAGGTAGTGTTCGCATATAGCGATGTGACCTACGAGCACGTGATGAGCATGGGCTCCCGCGCAACAGCCGCCGGCGCGCATTTCAAGCTCCTGAGCGCCAAGGATACCATGATCAAGAGCAACAAGCCTGTGATCTCGATCTGTGCGGTCCGCACTGGCAGCGGCAAGAGCCAGACCACGCGCAAGGTCGCGAATATCCTGCAAGCTATGGGCTTGAAGGTTGCGGCCATCCGTCACCCGATGCCCTACGGCGATCTCGCCAAGCAAAAAGTTCAGCGTTTCGGCTCCATCGCCGATCTCAAGAAACACAACTGCACTATCGAGGAGATGGAAGAATACGAGCCGCATATCGTCAACGGCACCATCATCTATTCCGGTGTCGACTATGCCGCAATTCTCGAGCAGGCCGAAAAGGAAGCGGACATCATCCTCTGGGACGGCGGCAATAACGACATGCCATTCTACAAACCGGATCTCAACATCGTCGTTGCCGATCCCCTTCGCGTGGGCAACGAGCTGTCGTATTACCCCTCGGAAGCTAATCTCCGCATGGCCGACGTCGTGATCATCAACAAGATCGACAGCGCCGATCCCGCCGATGTGCACGAACTGCGTGAAAACATCCGCAGCGTCAACTCAAGGGCCCGCATTGTCGAGGCAGCTTCTCCGGTCATCGTCGAGCGCAGCGAACAGATCATGGGTAAGCGCGTCCTCGTGGTGGAAGACGGTCCCACGCTCACACACGGCGAAATGCAGTTCGGCGCCGGCACCGTCGCCGCATTGAAGTTCGGCGCGGCCGAGCTTGTCGATCCTCGCCAGTGGGCTGTAGGCAAGATCAAGGAAACATTCGAAATCTATCCCGAGATCGGTACACTGCTTCCCGCGATGGGTTACGGCGAAAAACAGATCAAGGATCTGACCGCGACTATCGACAAGGTCCCTTGCGATCTCGTCATCATCGGTACTCCGATCGACCTCAAACGCGTCGCCAAGTTCAAGAAACCCTCCGTGCGCGTGCAGTACGAATTGCAGGAAATCGGCGAGCCCAGCCTCAAAACCATCCTCGACGAGTTCAGCCAGAAACTCTGATCCGAACCTCGGCCGGCAGCACGGCCCCGGCTTCCCTGACTTCCGTTACGAAAACTCCCGCGCCAGGCGCGGGAGTTTTTCGTTCGTACTCGTCCACTGGAATTCCGGGAAACACATCCGTTTACGGCGATATGGACAGCCCCATGAAATAGTTCCGTCCCTGCCCGGTATGCGTCAAACGATATGCCGCGTCGATGCGCATAATACCAAACACGCGATCGATTGAAAGCCCGAGCTCCACAAGTGGCCGTCGCGCCACGTTCATCTCTCGTGTAAGCAGGGCTTGGCTCTCCGCCCGCATCCGCGTCCAGCCCGCACCGGCAAAGAGGTGCAGCTCCCACATATCCGCAGCGAGCAGCCCAAGCGATGGCAGTCCCAAGAGCATAAATGGCAGTTTCCCGAAATTATGATCGAGGAACATCAACGCCTGCTCGTCGCCTCCAAATTCACCGATCTCCGCTGTACGGAATCGCAATGACGTTGTGAGCCAGGATTCGCTTGCTGGGAGCGTGAGCAAACTCTGGACGGGGAGTCGTCCCGTCGCGCGGGAGCCGGCGATACTGAAATTCATGCTGCCGAGGGTCCCGAAAGACAAGCTGCCGGATAACGAGGCGCGTGGAATAAACACGTTCCATGTGCCCGCATCAAGATCGAACGTGTTGTATTCCAGGCCGATCGAAGGCACGAAATCCGAAGGCTTATCCTCAGGCCTCACCACTCCACGAACCTCCAGCATGCGCGGTCGGAAATCCCCTCTAAAGGTGAGGCTCGCAGACGCGACTCTACCTTCTCGTATGCGCGGATTTTCTCTGTACGTGCCTTCACCAAAGAGGCTCCAATCCGTGTGTTTGCTCGCTGACTGGTGCTCTGCATATCCAGCCCCGATTTCCGTCCGTAGCCAGGGTAACACATGCGCCTCCCACAATGCGGATCCTCCGGCTCTGTAATAATAATCCACCTTGTCGTAGCGGTCCCAGATCGCCATCGCGGTTGTGAGGAAATCGCTGAAAAGCGGTTGCTCCCTGAAGATGGCGCGCATGTCGCTGGAGGCCTCAACGGACAGGAACGATTTGTCTTTTTTACCCAATGCGAGTGTTGCACTGCCGGTGCCCTTGGTTCGCCTGTCAAGAAATCCTTGGCGCAGGTCCAGCGCGTATTTGCGCAGGACGCCGGAGCGGTCCTCGCCCGCGTAAGGAAAACCCATAGAAATCCCTTCCACGCGATTGAATCGTACCGCATTGACAACACCCGGGATTTGCGAAATAAGGTCGCCGTTCTTCAATTCCTTTCCCCCGATGACATGGCCCGCATGATACTCGCGCTCTTCGGCAAGTCTGATAACGGCCATGCTGTCGGAAATCTGGTAAACGGTATCGTCCGCGAGCGAGCGCGGCTGCAACCGGCGCATCTCCCATTCCGAGGATGAAAAGGAATCCGCTGTAGGAAGCACCTCGACGCGGTATTCGTCGAATACGGAGTCGATGTCCGCCGGATTGCATTCATATTCCGCTATCACCGAGGTTCCTTCCATCGAGAGCCAGGCCTGCATGCCGAGGGCATTAATATGCGCCTGCACCAAAATACTCGCAGCGCTTGGCAACCAGAATTTGTGATCGTAGAGACTGAATTGCTGTTTGTAGGAGAGACGCTCCATGATCGGCAGAAACATGGCACAAGCTGCGGGGGTGAATGTCAGCTCCACCTGCGTAATTGACCATGTCGAATCCTCGATGAAATAATACCCGGACGCCGCAGCCGAGTGACGCGAGCGAGGCAGCACACGTATGCGCCACACGCGATGTTGATCGCCTTCCGATTCGCCTGCGACGCTGTAGTAATACATATTGTCGAGTCCATCTTCGGAGATCGGGCCAGTCACGCTTTTCGGTCCGAACGTGATGTTCTCCTGGGAACAATCCATCCGTGCAAACCCGCTGGTGAATCTGTTGCCGAAATCCTGGAAGAGATCGGACTGCTGACGAGCGTGGATCTTCTCCTTGTTCTTGTCCGGCTGCGCAAACCATGCCTCGGTCTGTGTCTCGCCGATGTCGAGAAAGAATGCTGTCAATTTCTTGCCCGACTCCTCAGACATACCTTCGGTCCTGTCTATTCGCGAATAGATTTTGTTGTGCGCTCGCATATGGTAGGATTGCAGTTCCTTATCCCGTGCGATACGCTTCAGTCGGGCGCGCGTTACGATCAGGCGGGCGAGGCTGTCATCCGGAGTCACCGTCACTTCCGGCATATCGAAGGCCCTGGGTTGCAGGGAAAAATCGAGTTCGGACATATCCTCATGCACCGTAAGCTGTCGCACCTTTGAACGGTAGCCGATGTAGCTGACACGCAGCGTCCATGTGCCCGGTGGCAGCTGGAGCCGATAGTTCCCCTCCTTGTTTGTGACGACACCCGCACCGGTCTCTTCAACGAAAATGTGGGCGAAGATCAGAACGTCCGAGGTTACCGCGTCACGAACAGAGCCGGTAAGAACGTGATTCTGGGCAGTAGCGTGCGCATTGAACGTGATAACAGACGCGACAACGAGCAGGATATTCCAACAACGAACTTGGATACCGTGCATATACGTCGAACTCCAGCGAATGAGATGCTATTGGATTATGTTATTCCCGTCGAATGAAACATACACCCATATCGGGATATCTCCAAGATTTGAAAGACGCATTGCTCACCGCGTGTGCCGCCGTTCGCTGTTACCCGGTACTCGCAGGACTGGCCCATACGCTGCTCTGAGTATCGATGGTGGTGCGCGATGCTTCGCTCTTGTACGAATGATCCACAACTTCAGCGGATCGCTCCAGACACCCCCCAGGCATTCCATTACGGATGTTGAAATCGCGGACCAGAATAAAAAAACGAATCCCCCGGATATCATATCCGGCGGATTCGTTGAAAGAGCGTTCTGTTGTCGGAACGGCGGGATTTGAACCCGCGACCCCTACTACCCCAAAGTAGTGCGCTACCGGGCTGCGCTACGTTCCGATCCGCTCGCCGCAAAGCGAGACATGCAATATACGGAAATGTTTTAGGAAATGCATCTGCTGGTGAGAAATGAAAGGTGAAGTAAAAGACCAGTTCCCCCTTCCCTCCCTCGTTTAATTTTTCACGTTTAACCTTCAACTCACCCGCGGATTCTCTCCCTCAGATCCTCCAGGAAATTCTTCATCGTTATGAGATCGTTGCGGAGGGCGCCTTCGGGTTCGAATATCAGCGCCGTCTGCGCGGGATCGATAATTTCCTTCGCCTCTTCACGCCCGAACTCCATTTCAATCCCAGGGGAATAGGTCTTCAGCACCTGTTTCGCACCTTCGATCGTGTAGCGTTCATCACGCAGCAGCTTCTTGATGAACAGGATGAGTTGAATGTCCTTGTTGGTATAGATCCGGTTACCGGCGCGGTTTTTCGCCGGCTTCAGCTCGTCGAATTCCGATTCCCAGTAACGGAGCACGTACTGTTCCAGGTTGGTGATTTTGCTCACCTCGCTGATCGAGTAGTAGAGTTTTTTTATAGCGAAATCTTTCATGAGCACACCTGCAATAGTGAGCCGGAATATGAATCTAACCATACGGTTTTGAACATGCAACTGCCTCTTCTCTGTAAAGCTCCGTGAAGTGCCCAGCGTAACCCACCTGTTCAAGCACGCCTTACCCCTCGCCGGTAAAGCAACAGTTCACAAACATCCACGACGACACCTCCCGCTCCACCATATCGCGACACATCGGTCCAAACTCGTCCGCAGCTCGCATGCGTATCTACTCCTCTGAATGCTATTCAAGAGCACGCTTGCACCATGATCGAAAAAGCGTGGCAACTTCTCCGTACTACCACGCTGAGGATGAGATACGCAAGCGGAACATCACCGCGGTGGTTAGTACGGCAAGGGCGACACCGCCCAGCACATCCAGCAGATAATGTTGACGGACGAGAAGTGTGGAGATGGAAATCGATATGGCAACGAGCAGAAATCCGATTGACAAAGGACGCCACCCTCGTTCACGCAGCGACAGAAATGCGACCAGCCAGGGATTCGCGACGTGCAGACTGGGAAATGCGTTGTAGCGTGAATCCACTGTATGAACAATGGCGATGATACCGGTCCCGTCCCCGCCGAGGAACTCCCTTTCCGGGCCTTGCGATGGAAACAGGGCGAAAAGGACGAATGCCGTGAGATTCATCGCGATAAACGATGAGAAGGCCAGATTGAGAAATGCGGCATTCCGTCGAATGACGAACAAGCCCAACACGACGACGTACGCCAGAAGGTAAATGAAAAACGTCCTCGGCATGATGGGAAAATCCGCGTCCATCGGCAATGACGGATCGAACACCGGCCCGCGCGATGCTCCGATCCATGCCGTCGTGTAATACAACGCCACCCATCCCGCGTAGCACAACAGCATGATGACCACATAGCGGCGCAGTGAAAACGGCCTTTCTGTTTCATTTGCCATGATCGCAAAATATCGCATTTCCCGGCAACGTGAAACCGTCGGGTGAGGACGGAGGAGATGTGCTGATGACGCGGATCAGGCGGCCGAAAAGCGCAGAAGAATTCGTTGAAGATTGCGGTGACGGCCACTCCGCGCATTACCAGGCGAAGCGGAACTCGGTAAGGGTTCCATACGCCCGTGCTTGCCTCGTGCAGATCGTCGCAAGAATATAAAGACACAGTACGATGGCGGGTCAATCGTCAATCCCACCTCACCTCTTCACCCCGTACCGCATGCCTGGTGCCATGCGGATGAATTTATCCCCTGCTTTCGACTTGACTGATATGAACGACTTGCGCATATTTTGGGATCATTCTATGCAGGAATCTCCATGAGAATTTTACTGTCCGGTTGTTTGGCGCTCGCGATGATGGCGCTCGTGGTCTCTCCGGCACAAGGACAAACGAAAATCGCGAAGTACGCCGGTGAATTCATGGCCACGGGCTTCGGCGGTCGCGCTCTCGCAATGGGCGGCGCGCATACGGCGCTGGCCAACGATGTCACATCCGCATACTGGAATCCCGCGGGACTCATGCGGATGGAATATCCCGAAATTGGCCTCATGCACGAACAGCGCTTTGGCGGACTCCTCAGCTACAACTACGGCGGTGTAGCCTGGCCTTTCGGTTCGCGTTCCACCGTCGCCCTCAGCGTGACCCGCCTCGGCGTCGATGATATCCCCGACACCCGCGGCGCGCTGATCGACCTGAACGGCAACGGACAGTTTGATCCCAACGAGCGGCTCGATCCCAGCAAGGTGACGATGTTCAGCACCGCCGACTGGGTCGCGTATGCCACGTTCGCAGTCAGAGGTTCGCGTGCTCTGGCTCTCGGTGTCAACCTGAAATTCGTCCACCGCGCGCATCATATCGAATCCGCCACCGGCGTGGGATTCGACGTCGGTGCCCAGTACAAGCTAACCGATCATTTCTTCCTTGGCGCGACGGTGCAGGACGTGACCACCACGCTCATGGCATGGAGTACCGGAATCAACGAACTCGTTTCTCCTACACTGAAAATCGGCGCCGCCTATCAACTCGAAGCCCTCGGTGGGACGATCACGCCCGCTTTGGATTTCGATCTTATGGGCGAAAACAGGCAATATGCGTCCACCTTCAACGTCGGCGCCATCAGCGTCAATCCTCGCGCAGGCCTCGAGTATCGCTTCCGGAATTTGTTCGCGATCCGAGGCGGATACAGCGACACGCAGGACCTCACCTTCGGCGCGGGAATTCATCTCCCGAAATTGTATCTTGATTACGCATTCGGCCAGAACGACCTGTTCAGTGAATTCAAGGATGCTTCGCATCGCATTTCACTCCGGCTGGTGCTTGAGGAAAAGAAATTCGCACGCACGGAGTGATAACACGCATGATTCAGCTAACTCTGCAAAACCGTGGGCGCGCACTCACGGTTTTTCTTTTCAGCGCACTGCTGTTCGCCGCGGCCTGCGGCGACAAATCCGGTGAGGAACAAAAGTCTCCCTCCATCCACACCTCCGACATCTACACGTTGGAGTTGATGAAGGATCGTCTGGAGAAAGACAAATATCTTCTCTCCAACGCCGACACGCCAATCAAAGCTTCGGACATCGAATTCTTTAAAGGACTCGCGTATTTTCCGCCGGACAAGAGCTTCGCCATTCCGGTAGTGCTCCAGCGCGAGGCGAAACCTGAAGAGATCGTGATGGCCACCTCGAAAGACAAGCCGCGGCTCATGCTGCGCATCGGACATTTCGCGTTCGCCATCGCAGGCAATAAGTGTATCCTGCACGTCTACGCACCCAAGGACAGCAGCGATGGCATGTACTGGTTCATTCCCTTCACCGATCTGACCAACGGCGAAACAACGTACGGCGCCGGGCGCTACATCGACATAGACGATACGCGGTCCGACAGCACCTTCCTGGATTTCAACTACGCGTACAATCCCTACTGCGCCTACAACGATCGCTACGATTGTCCCATCCCGCCTTCTCAAAATAGGCTTCCCGTCGCCGTCACTGCCGGCGAGAAAAACTTTCCACTGAAACATGCGCACTAGCCTCGTCATTCTGATTACGGCCCTGGTCCTCGCCTCATGCGGCGGTGGATCCGAAAGTACGGAAAGTCTCCCGGAGACTGCTCCGTATCGCTATGCAGCGCTGGCGGCGATGTCGCGCGATTACGTGAGCGCAACCGACGGCAGCGTCGATGTGCTTCGTCCGGACGGTTGGCAGCGAACATCCGATCCCGTCGAGGCGCCCGCCATCGTCCTTTGGCTGGTAAGCGACGATTACTCCGTCTCCCTCTCCTTCTCGCCCATGCAGATGGATCCCGCCCTCTACGAGACTCTGAAAAAAGACGGACTTGAAGCCGTTGCGAAGGTCAGTCTTGGCTTGAAGCAGCGCAATGCCGGCGAGACAGTGAACGTTGTGCAACCTGTCGAGCTTTTCCGAATCGGCGGCCGATTGTGCGCAGCGTACGAATATCGAAGTGGAGCCGCCGAGCCGCTTATCCGGGTTGTCGTGTTCGATACCGGCAGTCGTTTCATGGAATGCGCGCTGTTTCCAGCATCGAAAACTGTGACTCCGGCAGAGAACCGCAAGTTGTTCGAAGTGCAGCAAAGCGTTCTCGCATCGTTGGTGGTCAAGTGATGCAGACGGAGCACGAACGCTGGATGGAGCAGGCCCTGCGGCTGGCAGAGCGAGCCCTGGACGAGGAAGAGGTACCTGTCGGCGCGGTGGTCATCAAGGACAACCAGGTTATCGGTAAGGGGTACAACCAGATTGAAACGCTACGCGATCCGACTGCTCACGCTGAAATCATCGCAATTACCGCAGCGGCAAACACACTGGGAGACAAACGACTGACCGGCTGCACGCTCTACGTTACGTTGGAGCCCTGTCCCATGTGCGCCGGCGCGATCGTGCTTGCCCGCATCCCCATTCTCGTCTTCGGCGCCTACGATCCGAAGGCCGGGGCTTGCGGAACACTCATGAACATTGTGGAGGACGACCGCCTCAATCACCGCGTTCATGTTATTCCGGGTGTACTCGACGACAAGGCAACCGCTCTGCTGAAGGGATTTTTCGGCGCCATCCGCGGCTAATTCACACCTCCTATCTTGGTCGATAATCGCAGGTAATACAACATTTGTTCTTTTGTTGTGTTTTGGCCATTATTCCCTGTCTATTAGCAGGAGCCAATGCCTCATTATCGTACATTAACCGCGTGTGCGGTTGCATGCTTACTTTTCATGTTTGCCGCGACGCAATCGGTCGCGCAGCATCGTGTTGACCGGGAGTATCGCTTCGGCGCACTGGGAATTGAGGATGGACTTTCCCAGGGAATGATATACTGCATGTTGCAGGACAGCCGCGGTTTCATGTGGTTCGGCACGAAGGAAGGCTTGAATCGCTTTGATGGATCCTCGTTCACGGTGTACCGCAATATCCCCGGAGAAGCATCCTCGCTTCCCGATAACCAGGTGTACAGCATCGCCGAAGGCGCCCGCGGCAGACTCTGGATTGGCACTCGCACGAGGGGACTCCAGTTGTTCGATCCCGTCACAGAGACTTTCAGCCCGGTATCTCTCCCGAAATCCTCGTCACATCACGTGCTGGATGAACCTATCTATCATTTGACGACTGATCAACGCGGCATGCTCTGGGTGGGCGGTTGGAAAAAACTGCTTGCGCGCATCGACACCAAACCGGAAGCGATGGCTGAAATCAGAAGTTCCTTCGTCAGTTTTCGAAACGATAGCCGATTTGAGTCGGGGTCTACTTTCTTCCTGTCCCGAAGCCCTTCCGGCGAAGCGGTTATTTTTAGTGACAAAGGATTGTGGCGGTATCGAAGCGAGACGCACAAATTTGAGCGATTGCTCCAATGGCGATCACTAGGGTTGCCTATTGGAGACAGCGGATACGAAATCGTCACTGGAACGATGGATCGACTTGGATCGGTTTGGCTGTCCGCTGTACTCGACGGCAAATTCTCTCTTCTGAAAATAGACCCGTACAAACATCGCATCGTGGATACGCTCAGATTTCGGCATGACAACGCGGATCTTGTCGCAAGGCAAATGTTGGTCGGTCCCGATAACATCCTGTATTGCTCGGGTTCCTATAATTTCATTCGGTATGATTTCCGTGATGACAGTTACTCCGTGACTCCTCCAGTCCCCGGTCGTACGGACGCATTATTCGGATCCATCTCGTCCCTGATGTTCGATCGGAGCGGGAACTTGTGGATCGGCACCACCGGACACGGATTGCACACATTCAATCCGCGCACGCTTGCATTCCGCACAAGTTCGACATTCCTGAAAACCCACCTGTTCGGTCGTGAGCTTGCGATGTTCGAGCGCTACCTCACGGGGAAATTCGAGCTGGAGAAGAAACTGACGAGCGAGGTCTATCCCATTCGCGCAGCGGACGGGTCCGTTTGGTGCGGTACGGCAAATTACGGTTTGCTTCACTACGATGAAGGGACCGGAGCAATCCGCCAATACGGCGTGAACGAGCATGACCCGAACAGTTTTCTCATGCTTCGTCTGTCGGTTCCCTTCATCGACAGTCGCAACCGCGTATGGATAGGAAACACGCAGGGCGTCAGCCGGGTGGTGGATGGACCGGAGCAGTGGGAGCATCATTTTTTCGATCCGGACGGTCCGGATATCACGAGAAGAGAGGACAACATTACGTGCTTTCACGAAGACGCCGACGGAACGCTCTGGCTCGGAACACTCAGCAGTGGTCTCGCACACTTTCATCCCGCAACCGGAACGTTCACACTCTTTTCGTACAATTTGGCAGATGCTTTGAGCATCAGCGCCGATCATCTGCTTTCTGTCGCAGCGGATCCCTCGAATCCGGATCGCTATCTGTGGATCGGAACGGATGGCGGCGGACTCAATCGTTTCGACAAGCGGACAGGGAAGTTCAAGCGCCTTGGTTTGAGTGACGGTTTGCCAAATATGGTCGTCTACGGTATTCTTGCGGATTCTCTGGACAGATTATGGATGAGCACCAACCACGGCATTGCGTGCTTCAGTCCGACGACGCTGCAATTCATGAACTTCAATGTGCATGACGGACTTCAGGACAACGAGTTCAACCGCACCGAGTACTATTATGTGAAGCCATTTATGTATTTCGGCGGTGTGAAAGGCCACAACAGCTTCGATCCTGAAGAGATCCACCGCAACATCACGGTACCGAATATCGTGATTACCGGGTTGAAACTGTTCAACAAGTCGGTCACCCCTCGGAGCGATACCACCATTCTACGAACTGCGTTCCCGTACGTACGGCAGATCACGCTGGCACACGATCAAAATATGCTCACGTTTGAGTTCGCCGCACTCGATTACACCGATCCCGGCCAGAACACGTATCGGTACCGAATGGAGGGGCTCGACGAAAAATGGATCGACGCCGGAACGAAGCGGAGCGCCACATACACCTATCTTGAACCTGGGACGTATACGTTCCGCGTCATCGGTGCAAACAATCACGGTGTCTGGAATCAGCAGGGTGCGGCGCTTCGTGTAGTGGTGCGGCCTCCCTGGTGGCGCACCTTCTGGGCGTATGCATTCTATGCTCTCTTTTTCATCGCCGTCATTGTTTTCATTGACCAGTTACAGCGCCGACGGGTTATCGCGCAGGAGAGGCAGCGCGGGCGCGTGCGGGAGGCGGTGCTCCGTGCTGAAGCCGCGGAGTTCGAGGCGCGCGCTGTGCGAGCCGAGAATGAACGCAACGAGCAGGAACTGCATCTTGCGGCCACGATACAGAGACGAATTATTCCGAGAGACTTGCCAAACATTCCAGGGTATGAAATCGCCGGGATCAATTTGCCTGCGCATGAGATCGGAGGCGATTATTATGACTGCATCCCGGTGGGAACAGACAGATACGCTCTTGTTATCGCCGACGTTACCGGGAAAGGAATTCCCGCCTCCCTGCTCGTGAACAGCCTTCATGCGTCACTGCTCGTTCATCTTGACAATGATGTTTCTCTCGAAACCCTTGCGCTTCGCCTCAACGCCTTGATATTCCGCACATCGACGCCAAGCACCTTCATCACATTCCTGATCGCGGTGCTGCATCCACCGAGCGGGACAATCGAAATGATCAATGCAGGGCATAATCCCGCTCTCGTGTCCAGGCAGGACGGGAGTCTTGAAGTGATGAAGACGCACGGCCTGCCGCTCGGATGCACAGTGGAAGTCACACACTACGAACGCGAGGTCTGCGTCATCTTGCCGGGTGAGGGATTTTTACTTTTCACCGATGGCGTCTCCGAGGCCATGAATCCTGAATACGAACCCTTCAGCCAGGAAGCTCTGGAGGAATTTCTGACGACGCACGCCGAATGCAATCCATCGTCGCTGATCGACTCGCTCATAGAGAGGATTACCGCACATCGTGGCGAAGCTCCCCAGAGCGACGATATCACCCTGGTGTACCTCCGGAGAACAATGGACCGGTTTTCCGCTCCACAAAGCGACACATAGCCGAGAATTGCATTTCAACGAAAATCCCTGTAGGTTGATTTCATGTTCTTTGACATGACGTCGTGGTTTCCCTTCGGGGAATGAAAATGGGAATGCCGTGCAAATCGGCAACTGCCCCGCAACTGTAAGCAGCACTTGAACACGCAGCATCCACTGGGTTTTGCCCGGGAAGGAGCGTGCCACAATCCGACAGGATCAGGCTGCAAGTCAGGAGACCTGCCATGACAGTTTTCACAGAGCCTTCGCGGGTGAGGTCTCGTTGTAACGTCGCGCATTCCCATCCTTGCCCCCGTTGTCCATCGGACGCGGGGATTTTCGTTTAGCGCGCCCCGCGGGCTCAAGATTTCGGATATCATGATCCTGCGGATTTTTATTTTGGTCGTACTCCTGGCGCGGCTCGCGCCTGACGCGTACACTCAACACCGATTGCGCGATGACGATACGTTGCTGTTCACCATCGAGCAGCACGTCACTGTGACCGCCACGCGCCTTCCTGTTGAATTTTCGTATGCGCCTGCCGCAACGGAAAGTTACGACGAAGCTGCTCTTGCCCTCCTCCCGGGTTCATCCATTGCCGATATCCTGTCTTTAAGCGCCGGCGCTACGCTTCGCGATTATGGCGGACCCGGCAGTCTGCAGCTCGCTTCCCTGCGCGGCGTGGGCGCGGAATATACACTTGTCTATCTCGACGGTATCCGCCTGAATGATTCGCAAAATGCCACGGTCGATCTCGGACGGCTGTCCCTGCGGCAGGTGGAACGTGTGGAGATAGCCCGGGGAGGCTTTGCTTCCCTGTACGGAACGAACGCATTGGGCGGCGTCATCAACATCCTGTCGCAGCGTGAAACACCGCCACCCTCGGTTCAGATCGGGGCCGGTTCCTTCGGCTGGCATCTTGCTTCCATCAGCGCGGGCCTACAGGGCAGAGCGGGACGCGTGTTCATCGATGCCGGGTATGAAGAAGCCGATAACGATTTTTCTTTCGCGCCTTCATGGGGTGGACCGAAGCTCACACGTGAGAACGCCTCTTTTTATCGCGCATCCGTCAAGACGGGTGGATCGCTGCACCTCGGAACATCCATACTCACGCTCTTCGCCGACGCTTCCGATAGTCAGGTAGGAGCACCTGGTCCGCTGTTTTCATCCGCACAGGGGAGCGCCTCACAAGACGACCGTCAGCTGCTCGTTTCCACCCGTTTCCGTGCAAGCGCGGGTGCGGGGATCCTGACGCTCGGCGCGGGTGCCAGGCTTTCGACACAGCGTTACCGCGATCCATCGCTTTCTTTCAACGGCCAGCCCCTCGACTCCCGCTACGATAACAGCCACATCACACTGACATCCTCCTGGGAGGTTCCGCTGTTCGATGCCCTGCGGCTCGGTGTCGGCGCGGAGGTCTCCGAGGATAACCTCCGCAGCGAGGACATTCAAGGAAAACCTTCACGACGCCAGATCGCCGGCTATGCAACCGGAGATCTTGCTCTGCAGCCCGCCGGGATGGTTGTGCATATATTTCCGTCGTTGCGATTCGATGGAATAATCGACCAAGCCGACGGCCGCGACTGGAACATCTTCAGTCCTTCGCTCGGCCTCCACATTCAACTGCTTCCTGAAATTCTGTCTGTTCGCGGACGCATTTCCCGCAATTTCTGCGCCCCGACCTTCAACCAGATGTACTGGCGTGAAGGCGGCAATCCGAATCTGCGTACCGAGAAATCCACGGCCATCGATGGCGGGTTCACCATCCAGTCAAAGACCTGGCTCGAGAATGCCGACGTTACGTATTTCCATCACGACATTACGGACAAGATACTCTGGATGCCGGGACAGGGAATCTGGTGGTCGCCGAGAAATATACAGCATGTCGTTTCGAACGGTGTGGAGAGCAGCATCGGACTCGCATTCTTCGCCGAAAGGCTCCGGCTGCGACTTGCCGGTCAATGGATTGACGCGACGCGGCGCAACGCTTCGTTTGCCGGCGATGCGACGCAATTCAAGCAGCTCATCTATGTCCCCAAGTTCAGCGGATCCATTACATGCACCGCCGCGCTGACCGACGCGATTTCACTGGCCGTGACACAGCGTATCATTGGAAAACGATATTACACGGAGACCAACGATGCCGCCTTGCCGGGAGTGTTCGTGACCGATCTTTCCGCACAATCCCGCATCCTCGTAGGGGAAACGAGCGGTACGCTGAAGTTGGAAATGTTCAACGTCTTCGATGTGAATTACGAAGTCATCGCCTTTTATCCCATGCCGGGGCGCAGCGTGCGCGGCATACTCATCACGGAATTTTGAATCAATCGGGAAACCCCATGTCCACACGTTTTCTTCTTCTGTTCTCACTGCTTATCGTAATCGCCTCCTGTTCCGATGATGTCGGAACGAATCCAACCCCCGTTGTTCCTGGCGTCCATCGCGGATTGTACATCGTGAATGAAGGGAATTTCCAGCGTTCGAATGCTTCGCTGAGCTTTTTCGTTCCGGATTCCGGAAGCATGTACAATAACATCTTCCAATCCGTCAACGGCCGGTCGCTCGGTGATGTCGGGAACAGCATCAGCATGCATAAGGGATTGGCGTATATCGTCGTCAACAACTCCAACCGTATTGAGGTTATTGATCCAGCGACGCATGCAGTTATCAAAACGATCGCCTGTCCCGCGGGTTCGAGTCCCCGCAACATCGCTTTCGATTCCGAAGGCAAAGGGTACATCACCAATCTGTACACCAACAGCGTTTCGGTCTACGACGTCGCTTCGAACACCATCACCAAAAACATTCTCGTGGGACCGAATCCGGAGGGCGTCGCCATTTCGGGCACGACGGTTTTCGTAGCCAACAGCGGTCTGGGACAAAACAACACCGTGAGCGTCATCAGCGGAATAACGCTGAACGTGCTGACTACCATCACTGTGGGCGATTACCCGACGGCCGTCATGAACATGTCCGGCGGAACCATCGGCATCCTCTGCAGCGGCGCCTACAACGATTATAACGATCCCAACGACGACACCCAGGCTTCGCTTATTCTGATCGATCCTGCGACGCGAACAAAAGTCGACTCCATTCCGCTTCCAGGACATCCGATGCGCTTCATCCAGGACGACCAGGGCTACGCATATATTCTCGAAAGCGGTGTTACGCGCATTCATCTCGCCACGCGGACGTTCACACCCAATTTCATTTCAGGATCGTTTTATTCCGTCATCGCGGATACCGTGCTCAACCGGCTGTATCTGACCAACGCAGTGGATTACGTGCAGGCGGGTTCGCTTGAAGTGTATGATTACAGCGGCTCGAAAATCGCCTCGCATCCCGCCGGCATCATTCCTGGAGCGATGGCCTTCACGAAATAACGGCAACATTTTTTCCATGCACCCGCCGCATTTCTACCGAGATGACGGTGGGTGTCGTATTACCAGCCGAACAGCCAGCCGCCATGTTCGCTGCATTCCCCGGGCAGGACAGCGGTGTTCACGGGACAGTCAATCGTGGACGGACAATCGTCCGTTGCCAGCATCCCTGTTTCCCGGCAGAGGGACATCGTTGCCACATCTCCCGGAATCGCGAACGCAGCATCGGGCTGCGGTTTCCGTCGCTCCACCGCGGACATCAGCCTGCCCCACACCGGCGCGCACATTCCTCCCCCATAGCGGTAGGCGCCGGTGAGTTTATGCGATGGCGAGTCAAAGCCCGCCCAGACGGCCGTAACATACCTTGGCGTATAGCCGACAAACCAGGCATCCGTGGATTGCTGCGTGGTCCCGGTCTTTCCCGCTGCGGGACCGCCATAAAATCTTCTCACAGTGCGGCCGGTTCCGCTGTCGACGACCGCCTGGAGAGCGGTGGTCATCAGATACGCGGTTGCGGAATCCATCACTGTCATGGTATCAGGCCGCGCGCGGAAGAGAACGCGGTGGTTTTGATCCTCGATGCGCGTGATGGCGAAGGGCGCGGCGCGCAACCCCCCGGATGCGAACACTCCGTACCCGGCGGCCATCTCCAGGGGCGAGACTTCGCTTGTCCCCAGGGCAAGCGATGGATACTCCCTCAGTTCGGAAGTAATACCGCAGCGGTGCGCGAATGCGGCAACGCTGGCAGGGTCTGTAAACTCGATCATGCAATGCGCGGCAACCAGATTCAGGGAATTCTGAATCCCGTGTATCATCGGAACCGGAACACCACTGTATGTACCGTCGTCGTTCGTCGGCCGCCATTCCCACGCTGTACCCGAGTCCACGACGATGGGCGTATCCTCGACCGGCGCGGCGAGTGAGTATCCTTGTTCCAGCAAACTCGCATAGAGGAACGGTTTGAAGGAGGAACCCGGCTGCCGTCGTATCTGCGAGGCTCTGTTCAGATCCCCGCCCAGCGTCGAAAGATTACCGCCGATCATCGCTTTTATTGCTCCGCTTCCGACTGCGGTCGTTACCAGCCCGATCTGTGCCGCCTTCATCGATGCCGGCAGTTCGTTCCACTGCGCTGCGACCACAGCTTCCGCCGCAGCCTGGATGACGGGATCCAGCGTGGTGAACACCTTGTATTGTCCGCTTCGCAATGAAGCGCCCGATTGGGAAAGGATACTCTCGGCCTCGCGGCGGACAAATTCCGCGAAATGCGATCCGATGCGAGGCCGAAGATTAAGACCGATCGGTTCTTTTTTAGCCTGAAGAAATTCCTGCCTGGAAATGCGCTCCACCTCAACAAGATTGTGCAGCACTTCATTTCTGCGGTGCAACGTACGCTCAGGATGCTTGGCCGGATTGTAGCGTTCAGGCGCCTGCAGCAGGCCGATAAGCGCGGCGCTTTGGCCCATTGTCAGCTCGGCGGGATCCTTCTGGAAGTACTCGCGTGCAGCGGCCCAGATTCCATACACGCCGTTACCGAAATATACGGTGTTGAGATACAGCAGGAGAATTTCATCCTTACCATATTTTTTCTCGATCTGACGAGCAAGTTCAATCTCCCTGACCTTTCTGCCGACGCTTCGCTCGTGCGTGAGAAACAGGTTCCGGGCCAGCTGCATTGTAAGCGTGCTTCCGCCTTGTGTGTTTCCGGTAAGGGTTTCCAGCACCGCTCGTCCGAGACCCTTGAGGGAGACGCCATCATGATTGTAGAAATCCCGGTCCTCGGTCGCGAGCAGACAGCGGATTACCCATTTCGACACAGCTCCGGTGCTCTGGAGTTCAACACGTCTCTCAGGACCGTAATAATCGAGCACACTGCCATCCTCTGCCACTGCGATCGAGGCATAGCGCAGTTTGATGGGCGGCAGAGATTGCGCCGCGACCGACGAAAAAATACAGATAATGAGGAGGAAACAGAATGTAGCACGCTGGATCATTGTGAAATATCGCAAAAAAACGGGAAACAGGGATAGACCAAATGAACAGACCCGCCCTTCTGCGTAGCCGGTACTGAGATCAATGCGCTGGAGGAGGTAATGTGGAGAGGAATGCACAGAGCGGCCTCGCCGATCCGTCTTCCGGCTTTGGCGGCCAGGAACCGCTAACGATGGGGAGAGAGTCAGGACGACGTCCTGCCGCGAAACCGTCTGTACCGGTGGCTGGGCTAGGTCTGGCTCCCTCACTGCCGATCTCCCTTATCCCCTTTGTGCGCCTCTCCCCGATAGAATCCTTTGTTTGAAACATCATGTCTGTATTTCTACAACAGTACTTCTCTCCGATTTGCGTATTTTTCCATGATGGACTTTTTCGATCAAAACATATCGATCCGGCGTGAATACATTACCGTTAGCGGCATCGTCCAGGGCGTGGGTTTCCGACCTTATGTGTTCCGTCTCGCAGAGGAGTGCGGGCTGACAGGCAGCGTGTGCAATACTGGACAAGGCGTGGTGATCGACGTGCAGGGCGGCGAGCGTATCGAGGAATTTATCCGTCGCCTGCCGATCGAGGCGCCGCCTCTCGCGCTGATAACAGATCTCACCACCGAATCCCGGTCGCCAGGAACCGACAAAGCGTTCGTCATCATCGAGAGCGTCGGCGCCACTGCGACGACGGCACTCATCCCTGCCGATGTGGCACTGTGTCGCGACTGCCAACGAGAACTGCTCGATCTGACTGACAGAAGATATCGTTATCCGTTTATTAATTGCACCAACTGCGGACCCCGCTACACCATCACCGCCTCGATCCCGTATGATCGGCCTCAAACCTCGATGCGCGACTTCCCGATGTGCAAGCCATGTGCGGACGAATACCATGATCCGCATGACCGCCGATTTCATGCGCAGCCGAATGCCTGCCATGTATGCGGCCCGCGGCTCCGTTATACCACCGGAGGAGTCGGCGCAGAAGATGTTTTCGCCGTCGAAGCCTTCGACGCCGCCGTCGCCGCACTGCGAACGAGCCGCATTGTCGCGATTCGGGGGCTTGGCGGATACCATCTGGCAGTCGACGCCAGGAGCGACGCTGCGGTAACAGAGCTGCGAAGACGCAAACGCCGCTTCGAAAAACCTCTCGCGGTCATGGTCCGCGATCTCGTCGAAGCAGAAATTCACTGCGAGTTCAGCGATCTTGAAGCTGCGACGCTGATGTCGCCGCAGCGGCCGGTCGTGATCCTGCCACGGAAAACCGGAAGCGGAATCGCGGAGGCTGTGTCACTGAATAATCCGACACTCGGTGTGATGCTGCCGTACACACCGCTGCACGTTCTTCTCATGGAAATTCTCCCCGCGTTGGTAATGACGAGCGCGAACCTGAGCGAGGAGCCCATCTGCACCGACGAGGACGAAGCCGAAGAGCGATTGTCCTGTATAGCGGATGGCTTTCTGCATCACAACCGCGATATTCTCCAGCGCTGCGATGATTCGGTTGTTCGCGTCATCGCCGGAGAAGTGCGTCCTGTACGCCGATCCCGGGGCTACGTCCCCCGGCCAATCCTGTTCAGAGAGGAGGGTCCATCCATTCTCGCGACAGGCGCCGAGCTGAAAAACACGTTCTGCCTTACTTTGGGAAGGTCGGCAATTCTCAGCCAACACATCGGTGATCTTGAGAATCTCGAGACGCTGCAGTTTTTTGAGGAAGCCGTGTCGCATCTGCTATCTGTTTTTGATGTGACGCCTACGGCCATCGCGCACGACATGCATCCAGGCTACCTCGGCACGCAATGGGCGCGGAAACCCGTCTCTCCGACGCTCAGGAAACGCTTCAAGAATACACCGCGCATCTCGATCCAGCATCATCATGCTCATTTCGCTTCCTGTCTCGCGGAACACGATCACAACGAACCCGCAATCGGCATCATTCTCGATGGCACCGGCTACGGAACGGACAGCAGCAGTTGGGGTGGAGAATTCCTTGCAGGCACAATCGGGCAGGTTGAACGAGTCGGACATTTTCAAACGCTCCCTATGCCCGGCGCCGATGCCGCGATACGCGAGCCCTGGAGGATGGCCTGGTCCGCGATGACCGAGGCGGGACTCGATCCGGAGCAGGCTCTGCCTGTGTTCGCCCTGAGACGAAACGAATCGGAACGCGAAGCGGTCCGGTTTGCGCTTTCGACGCATATCAATACTCCGTCCACATCCGGCTGCGGACGGCTGTTCGACGCGGTCGCCGCGCTTGCTGGGATCGGCGACGTGGCTTCTTTCGAGGCTCAGGTCGCAATCGCGCTTGAGCATGCAGCGGGTGGTCGCATCGGTGTTCCGTACGGATTCGACCTCGTGCAATGCGGTCCAGAGATGACGCCGATTCAACTTTCTTTTCTCCCCGCCATTCGGGACATTGTACAGGATGTGCGCTCCGGCGCCAACCCGGCCGAGATTTCAAGGCGCTTCCACGCAACTGTTGTCGAAGGCTGCATCGCGATTGTTCGCCGACTGTCCAACAGCCTGGGTCTGACGACCATTGTTCTTTCAGGGGGTGTTTTTCAGAATGCACTGCTGCTCGAGCGAATGATCGAACGACTACGTGCACATTCATTTACCGTTCTATCGCATCGACAGATACCGGCCAACGATGCAGGCATTTCCCTCGGACAGGCCGCTGTCGCAAGAACTATTTTTCAAGGTTGACTATGTGTTTAGCTGTTCCCGCCCGTATTTGCGAACTTCGCCCGGACAATATGGCCCTCGTCGACATTCAGGGTACGCAAAGGGAAATCAGTCTCATGGTTCTCGATGGCGAAGCTGCTGTCGGCGAGTATGTCCTTATTCATGTCGGGTATGCGATTGAGCGTATCGATGAGGAAGACGCACTGCGCACGCTCGAGATGTTTGCCGAATTGTCGATGACTGACGAAGCATTCGGATCGGCGGCGCCGCAACTCCCGGGGGACGAAGCGTGAACGTGCTTGCGTCTTTTCGCGACAGCAGCCGCGCCGCGCCGTTGCTCGACCGCATCCGTTCACGCGATACGGGGCCCGTGGCATTGATGGAGTTCTGCGGTGGACACACGGTCGCCATCTTCCGGAGCGGAATCCGTACCATCCTCCCCGAGCATGTGCGCATGCTTTCTGGTCCTGGTTGCCCGGTTTGCGTAACATCGAACGCGGACCTCGACAGGGCGGTGGCTCTCGCGAAGACGCCCGGCGTTATACTCGCCACCTACGGCGATATGCTGAAAGTGCCGGGCAGCCGCGAATCACTCTCCCAAGTGCGGGCGCAAGGCTATCCGGTGGAGATCGTGTACTCGACCCTCGACGCGTTGCAACTCGCGGCGCAAAATCCTGACAAGCACATCGTCTTCTTTGCCATCGGTTTCGAGACGACCGCTCCCGCAGCGGCCGCCGCCGTGCTGCAGGCAAAGACGAAAGGCCTCGGAAATTTTTCCCTCTGCTCCGTCATGAAACTCACCATCCCGGGAGCGCGTGCCCTACTGGACATGGGCGAGGTGAACGTGCAGGGTGTAATCGGTCCGGGTCATGTTTCCTCAATCATCGGCGCGGACGCCTGGCGCTTCCTTCCGGACAAGTATCACGTCCCGGTCGCCATCAGTGGTTTCGAAACGTTGGATATCCTCGCTTCAATCGACGCCCTCCTGGCGATGATCGAAAAGGGTACTCCGGACCTTGTGAATGTGTACAGCCGCATCGTCAAGCCTGGTGGCAACCGGAAAGCCTGGGATGCTGTCACCACGGTATTTGAAACCACCGCGTCCTCCTGGCGGGGTTTCGGCATGATCCCGGAAAGCGGTCTCGCTCTGCGAGAGGAATTTGCTGAATTCGATGCCGATCGCCGCTTTGATCTCATCCTCGAGGCAGCCATTGAACATCCCGCTTGTCGTTGCGGCGAGGTGCTCCGCGGGGTAATCGAACCCATCGATTGCAAAGTGTTCGGTACCGCCTGCACACCTGAGCAGCCACTTGGTCCGTGCATGGTTTCCAGCGAAGGGAGCTGCTCGGCGTATTACAATTTCCACCAGACAAAACGACGCACGGGCGGCGGCGCACCTGACCTATGAAACACTCGCACGTACTCCTAGCGCACGGCAGCGGCGGATCGATGATGCACGATCTTATCAACGAACTGTTTCTGCCTGCATTCGATAATCCACAACTTGGCAAATCCAACGATCAGGCGGTATTCGATCGACCAGCAGGACGCCTGGCCTTCACTACGGATTCCTACGTTGTCCAGCCATTGTTTTTCCCTGGTGGATGTATCGGCGACCTGGCCATCCACGGCACGATCAACGATCTTGCTGTCGGTGGCGCGATGCCTCTCGGCTTGAGCGTCGGAATGATTATCGAAGAGGGACTCGAAATCGCTGTTCTCGAACGAGTCGTCGAGGCGATGCGGGATGCTTCGCAGAAAGCGGGCGTCCCTATCGTCACCGGTGATACGAAGGTCGTTGAGCGCGGCAGCTGTGATAAACTATTCATCAATACCTCCGGCATCGGCATCATCCCCGACGGCGTCGATATCGATGGGAGCAACGCGCGGGCGGGTGATGCCGTGCTTCTTTCGGGGCGAATCGGCGAACATGGCATCGCCGTGATGTCGGAGCGTCGCGGGATCCGCTTTTCCACACCGGTGGTGACGGACAGCAAAGCCCTGCACCGGCTTGTCCACCGTATGCTTGAGGTGACGAAAGATATCCACGTCATGCGCGATCCGACGCGCGGCGGACTCGGCGCCACGCTGAACGAAATCGCCGGCCAATCGGACGTCGGCATCGAGGTCATCGAAGACGATCTGCCCATCACGCCCGAAGTGCAAGGTGCATGCGATCTCCTCGGACTCGACGCCCTCTATCTTGCGAACGAGGGTGCGCTGGTGGCCTTCGTACCTATTGATCAAAAGGACGATTTGCTCGCCGCGATGCGCGCCACCCCGGAAGGGAGGCATGCATGCTGTATTGGAAGAGTACTTTCCGACCTGCCAGGTCTTGTACGCATGCGCACCGGCATCGGAGGAACGAGAATCATTTCAATGCCTTCCGGCGAAATGCTTCCGAGAATATGCTGAATTATTACAGCACCATATTGATGATGTTCCGGGAATCCGCGATTGTGTCAACACGCCCGGGAACCATGGAACACGAGTTGTCTCCGCCATATAAGGCGCTCAAACCAGGAATATGATGAATTCCACAGGTTGGTCCGATTTGCATTGACACTGTGCGATTTGTTCCCTACATTTTCATATACTTTGGGGGCGTGCTCCCCAAGGTTTTTTACAGAATATAATTTGATTTTTTAACGGGAAACAATACGAGGAGTGAGAAAACCATGAAATGGCGTCACCTTGTGATTCCGCTGTTGTTCGTGCCACTGGTAGTCTTTGGTCAACCCGTCGGCAATGTCGATCACACCACGTTGAGTACCGGATCACCGTTTGAGCACCTGGTGGGGAGCCTTCAGAAAACCGCAAGTGTTCGGCATTCGGTTTGTCCGCTCTTTCTGTATTATCAGAATGGACCGAATCCTTCCTACGCCTTTTTCCAGGAGAACCTCCCTGCGTCCTCGGAATGGGCGATGAAAATCACTTGGCCGTCAGGAGCGACAATCTGTACCGTGTGGACGCAAATGATGGATTTCGAATTGCTCAATACGACGCTGTTCGACAGGGATACGATCCGCTTTTATGTCAGAAACGCTAATGCGCCATACGCGATTCTGTATTCCACCTGGTTCATCGCCAGGCAAGGGCAGAATCAGGGCGTAGTTGAAGTCGATCAACCTGTTGTCCCGCCGTTCGTGACGCCGGTCATCTCCAATCCGCCACGAGATCTTCTTCTCGGCTATAAAGTCTTCGGTAAGAGCAATCACGTCGTAAAATGGCGATTCACGACACCATCGTTATATGGAAGTCCGCCACGATCCTACAAGGTTACGCCCTCCGGCCTTATCCCTGCATCGAATATCGTTGGACAGAGTGTGGATTGGATCAACGAGGTTCGCCTCTGTTGCGATCTTGCCATACCGGTTGAGCTGTCGATCTTCAACGCGCAGGTCGAAACGGACGCCGTCTCTTTGCGTTGGCGAACCGAAACGGAAACAAACAACTTTCATTTCCAGCTTCAGCGGGCGCTGTCGCCTGATGGTCCTTGGGAAACCCGGGCATTTGTCACTGGTCACGGCACGACGACACAGCCACGGGATTATTCCTTTCGCGATCCGTACTCCCTCATGGATTTCGCCGGCAGGCCACCGGTGCTCTGGTATCGTCTGCGCCAGCAGGATTTCGACGGCATGATAAGCGAACACCCTGCGATCCAGGTTCATCTCACGGATCTCGCCGCACTCGGTTTCGAGTTATCGCCGGTCTACCCGAATCCTGTCATCGCATCGAGTTCACAGCTCGGCCGAATTCGTTACCGGGTCCCGGTTGAAAGCCAGGTTCGGATCAGCGTGTACGATATGCTTGGTCGCGAAATCACAGTGCTTGCCAACAACGTGCACCCTGCCGGGATGTACGAATCATCCTGGACGCCTCTCACTGAACAAGGCCTCTTGAACAGCGGAACGTACATCGTTCGGCTTGTATCCGGCAGCGTCGTGCTGACGCAAAGCATTGCCGTTGTGCGTTGATACAAACGCCTCGCGGTAATTTTTCGTATGTTACGGGTCGGCATCTGCCGATCCGTTTTTTTTACCGGATACCATTGATGGAAAAACAAATCATCTCAGTCTCTGTCACTCGTCTACGCCCTGGGTACGACGACATCCCGCTTCCCGAATACGCGACCTCGCAGGCAGCCGGTGCGGATCTGCGCGCGGCGATCGACGAAGCCATTGTATTGCATCCCGGTGATGTTGTCGCGGTGCCGACTAATCTCGCGATCGAGCTTCCTCCACGGCTGGAGGCGCAGGTAAGGCCGCGAAGCGGTCTCGCACTCAAGCACGGCATTATTCTGCCAAACAGCCCCGGTACCATCGACGCGGATTATCGAGGCGAGATAAAAGTCATCATGTCGAACATCGGTAAAGCACCCTACGCCATTCAACGGGGTGAACGCATCGCGCAATTGATCATCGCACCGGTATACCACGTTCGCTGGGAAGAAACCGATTCGCTCAACGACACCGATCGCGGCGGCGGCGGCTTCGGACACAGCGGACGGCATTGATCCCGATACCCTCATATTTTTTTATATGAACGACAGCATCTGGATTCTCTCCGGCACGGCGGCATCGATCGGGTTCATCCATACCTTGGTCGGACCGGACCATTATCTCCCTTTTATCATGATTGCGAAGGCAAGGGGCTGGAATCGATTGCGCACAATGATAGTGACAATGCTCTGCGGTATCGCGCATGTATTCAGCTCCGTCCTTCTCGGTCTCGTGGGCGTCGCTTTTGGCATCGCTCTGAAGCAGCTTGAATTCATCGAGACCTACCGGGGCGAACTCGCCGCCTGGGCGCTCATCGCATTCGGGATAGTCTATGCGCTTTGGGGACTGCGGCAGGCATGGAAGGCCGGAGTGCATGAGCATGTGCACCAGCACGAGGACGGAACGATCCATGGGCACACCCACACCCACCTGTTCGGAGCAACCTCGCACTCCCTGGTTCACCACAAGGAAACCACGTTCTGGGCCTTGATCATCGTTTTCGTTCTCGGACCCTGCGAACCCCTCATTCCGATTCTGATGTATCCCGCCGCGTCCGAAAGCCTGGCTGCGATAATCGTGGTGGTTTCCATATTCGGCGTGGTGACGATCTCAACCATGCTCGGCATGGTGTGGGCTGTCTCCGCCGGTCTGGACCGCATCCCACTCCACGGACTCGTTCGCTATACCCATGCCATCGCCGGTGGCACGATCGCTCTGTCCGGACTCGCGATACAATTCCTGGGGCTTTGATGAACGCTCCGTTCACAATGTTCGGTCCTATCCTCTCACCACGTAGCTCTGGATCGGCGGACTGGTGGAGCGACGGCGCACTTGCTGTTGATGAACGCGGCACGATCACCTACGTCGGAGAGGCGTCAACGCTTCCCGAACATCTTCGACCGCTCCCATTTCAACACACTACTGACCTTATCCTGCCCGGGTTTATCGATGCGCACGTCCACCTCCCTCAGCTTGATTGCAGAGGGAAGTTCGGCGAGGATCTGCTGCATTGGCTTCATCACTACATTTATCCCGCCGAAGAGCGTTTCGCGGATGAGGCTGTAGCCCGCTCCACCGCTTCTCGATTCTTCGCGGCTTTGACAAACGAAGGAACGACCACCGCAATGATATTCGGCACAACGAACGAGAAGGCTACACATATCGCGTTCGAAGAAGCCGAACAAAGCGGTCTGCGCATTCTTATGGGAAGCATGCTGATGGATCGCAATGCTCCCGATCAGCTGTGTCTGGACGTCGCGCCTGCGGTGGCATCGATGGAGCGGCTTATCGAGCACTGGCATCGAGTAACTCCCTTATTGCGTTACGCCGTCAGTCCGCGTTTCGCACCAGCATGCTCGCCGGCGCTTCTCCGTGCCGCGGCCGATACCGCCGCTCGTCACGACCTTCACATTCAAACGCACGTTAACGAATCACGCCAGGAGATCCTGTTGGTTCGGGAGTTGTTTCCGGAAGCTGCTTCTTATACGGATGTGTATCTCAAAGCCGGATTGCTGGGCCCGAAAACCATACTCGGCCATAGCGTGCATACGGACCAGAACGAACTGACCATTATCGCGGAACGCGATGCAGCCATCGCACATTGTCCGGACTCGAATCTGTTTCTCGGTAGCGGCCGTTTTCCCCTCGATCTGCATCGCCGGCATGGTGTGCGCATTGCTCTTGGTTCGGATGTCGGTGCCGGTACAACATTGAGTATGCTCACCGTGATGCGCTCCATGGCGCATGCACAGGGAAGCAGTCTCCATCCTTTCGTTCCGCTGTACCATGCGACACTCGGCGGAGCTGTCGCGCTGGGATTGGAGGACGAAACAGGCTCGCTGCAGACGGGGAAAAGCGCGGATTTCATCACTGTCGCGGTAGACAGACAATCAGGCGAAGCGGACATCCCACCCGAGGATCAGTGCATTGAGACTGCTTCTTCGCTCGTCTACCGCACCCCGGAAGAACGCGTGCGCCGCGTGTGGGTGCAGGGCACCGAACGTACACCACAGAAAAAGCAGAATTAACAGAAGAAAGAAAAAAGCATAACGGCAACCGATCTGCTTGCCTTATTTTCTTCCCTCCTTCTGTTCTTTCTGCTAATTCTGTTGTATGATCAGGGATTTCAACCACTCCAGCCACAGATCAAATCCCTCACCGGTACGTACCGATACCTCGATGAACTTGAGATGGTGATTTACCCGGAGCGCGTACTCGCGTGCTTTAGGGAGGTCATAATCCAGATGCGGCAGGAGGTCGATTTTATTGATCACGCAGACCTGCGAACTCCTGAACATGTTGGGGTATTTCAGAGGTTTGTCCTCTCCCTCCGTAACGCTCATGATCACCACTCTGTGTGCCTCACCCAGATCGAAGAGCGATGGACAGACGAGATTCCCGACGTTCTCGATCATGAGGAGTGAAGCATCCGCCGGCTGCAGTTTCTGTATCGCGCGATGCACCATATCTGCATCGAGATGACAACCATTTCCTGTGTTCACCTGGACGACAGGAGCCCCGGCATTTCGGATGCGGTCCGCGTCGTTCATTGTTTGTTGATCGCCTTCGATGACGGCAAGCGGAAATGCGTCCTGCAATTCGCGGATCGTACGTTCAAGGATGCTCGTCTTGCCCGACCCCGGCGACGATACGAGATTGAGCGCTATAATGTTTTTGGCCTCGAAATAGCCGCGGTTCCGTTCCGCGCGCAGGTTGTTCTTCTTGAGGATGTCGGTTTCAACCGTGATGCTTCTCGTCCCTGGATGATCGTGCTGATGCGGATGAGTATGGGGTTCCTCTTGTGTAGGACTCTCTGCGTCGTCATGCGTGTGCACATGCGCATGCGCGTGATCATGGTCGTAGTGATGGTCTTCTCCATGAACTTCCTGCCCACCGTGTGAATGGGCATGGAGATGGTCATGCGCATGGGCATGATCGTGAACGTGACTATGCGGATGATCGTGTTGGGGATCGTTCTCACCCTCATGCTGATGCGCATGAACGTGAACATGGCCGTGCGAATGGTCATGCACTTCTTCTGGAGTACGGATGGTCACCGCGTCATCGGGTTGGGTGCAGCCGCAAGTATCACACATCAGTATCGGTCTCCTGTCAGACGTTGACGATAAGCGATGCGACGCGGAGTTCATCTCCGCGGATCACTGTAGATCGGACATCCCCGCAGCCGGGGCATGGCGTGTAGTGATCATCGACGTCGAATTCCATATTGCACGTTGCGCATCGCGAACGTCCCGGGACTGTGGTGATGCGAATCTCGGCGCCATCCAGCACCGTGTTTCTGCATACGACGTCCATCGCGAACGTGAGTGCGTCGATTTCGATGCCCGAGAGCACTCCGATTTCCAGCTCGATTGCCGAGAAAAGCGATACATCTTCACGCTGCGCATAGTCGATGGCGATGTCGATGATGCTTTCCGCGATCGATACTTCGTGCATGCGCTTGCTCCAATCTTCGTGCTCCGCATCACCGTCGATGGCGAAATCACATAATGAAAAATACGAAAAAAAGCGATGACGCGGGTCTCCCGCAGCGGGAGTTCGCAGAGTCAAGCGTTGCCTCTTTCCATTCCGCCGCACCGTCTACCCATTGAGAGACCAATCAACTTCCGCATTGAATAGGCATGTTGAGAGCGTTTTTCTGTACATTTGTCCCATGGCCGGGAGTACACCACGTACAGATTACCGCGTTCACCTCGCGCTGTTGTTTACCCAGATCACGTTTGGCGGCTTCAGCGTCGTGGGCAAATACGCATTGTCTCATGTCGAGCCCCTCGCCATGGCCTCGATGCGCGTGCTGTTTGCCGGCCCCCTGCTCTTCCTTCTCGCCATGCATCAGGATCGCAAATTGCCGCCGCGTCAGGAAATGCCCCGTCTCGCGCTCCTCGGCTTCTTCGGCGTCTTCATCAATCAGGTGTTGTTCATCGTCGGATTGAGTTACACAACCGCGATCAACTCCGCTATTCTCATGCCTTCTATCCCGGTGTTCACCGCCGCGGTGGCTCTGCTGCTGCGCATCGAACGGCTGACGGTCGCGCGGGCGATCGGAATCTCGCTCGCGGTATTCGGTGCGCTGGTGATTCTCGATATCACGAATTTTTCATTTTCGGGCGACACCGCACTCGGCAACCTGCTGATATTGCTCAACTGCTTCAGCTACTCTCTGTTTCTCGTGCTTGCCAGACCGGTACTGATGCGCATGCCGCCGCTGACCGTTACCGCCTGGACCTTTCTCTTCGGAGGGATCGGAGTCGTCGCCTTGGGATTGCCGGATCTACTCGCAACACCCTTCGCGACGTTGCCTTCCACCGTATGGCTTTCAATCATCTACATCCTGCTCCTCCCAACGCTCATCAATTACCTCATCAGCGTGTGGGCGATACGGCGCTCTTCCTCCTCACTTGTCGCCACGTACACCACCCTGCAGCCCGTTGTAGCAACAGTGTTGGCGGTGGCGCTGTTGGGCGAGGTGTTCGGTTTTCGCGAGATAGCAGGATTTACCCTGATCGTGGCTGGATTGATGTGGACAAGCGGTGTTTTCGAGCGGAAAAACACAGGATGATTGGCTCCGCTATTGGCGGGACAGATATTCAAAGGTTTCGTATGTTAATGGATACACTGAGCACAACTTTCGAGCTATATTACGTTTTCCTATTTATGACGACCTGATTCCATGCGATCAATCAACATC
Source organism: uncultured Chromatiales bacterium (assembly GCA_964371045.1). GTDB lineage: Bacteria > Bacteroidota > Ignavibacteria > SZUA-365 > SZUA-365 > JAOSJT01. The sequence continues at coordinate 55,954 of CAYJMN010000002.1, forward strand.
AGTGAAAGTATTTCCATGGCCTGGAGCGCTCTCAAGGCCAACAAGCTCCGCGCCATTTTGACTCTTCTCGGAGTCGTTATCGGAGTGTTCTCCTTCATCGGCGTGATGACGGGGATAAGTGTGCTGCAGGATTCCATCGAGTCCAGCTTCGACGTACTCGGCTCCAATACGCTGCATATTCAGAAATATCCGCCGATGAGCGGGGGTCCGGACGCTCGAATGAAGTACCGCAATCGCAAGGACATAACCATCGAACATGGCATGTACCTGCGCCGCAATTCCAGGACGGCGCAGTATGTGAATATCCAGGCTAATTCCATGGGTGGCACCATTCAGCGCGGGAACCGAAAAACCAATCCCAACGTCCAGGTCATCGGAGCGACACCGGAAATGGTGTACACCCACAACCGCGAGGTTGAGGATGGACGCATGTTCAACGAGCAGGAACTCGAATACGCCAGAAATGTGGTGGTCGTGGGTGCTGATATCGTGCGCTTCCTTTTCCCCAACGAGTACCCGCTCGGCAAGCGTGTTCGTGTGAACGGAGTGCCGATCACAATTATCGGTACTATTGCGAAGAAGGGCGGTCTTTTCGGAAGCGGCGCGGACAACTTTATTATTCTCCCTTTGACCACCTTTTCGAAGCTATTCGGCGATGCGCGTTGGGTCTCGTTACAGCTGAAAGCCAGCGACAAGGAGTCCTACGATGCGATGGTCGACGAAACAATCGGACTGCTCCGTACGGTCCGACGTGTGCCACCAGGTGAAGAGAACGATTTCGAATTGATGTCGAATGAATCACTCATCAGCGAAGTCAACAACCTGACGTTTCTCATCCGTGTCGGCACCGGCGCCGTCTCCGCCATCGCGTTGCTGGCGGCCGGCATCGGCATCATGAATATCATGCTCGTATCCGTTTCAGAGCGGACACGTGAGATCGGTGTGCGCAAGGCAATCGGCGCGACCAGACGCACCATACTCACGCAGTTCCTTATCGAAGCTATCGTCATCTGCCAGATCGGAGGTGTTATCGGCATAATCATGGGGCTTGGAGGCGGCAATATTCTCGCGCTCATGCTTGAAATTCCACCTGTGCTTCCCATCGGCTGGGCCGCGCTCGGCATGCTTGTCACGACCGTCATTGGAGTGATCTTTGGCGTCTATCCCGCGTGGAAGGCGTCGAATCTCGATCCGATCGAGGCGTTGCGCTACGAGTAGCATCGGTCCGGTATGGACGTGACCTTAGGATCGTGAAAAGGTGAAAGGGTAAAAAGGTGAAAAGGTAGGAGGGGATCGTGAATAGTCGCATGCCGAAGGCCGAAGACTCGCCGCGGTGAAGTAGGATCGTTTAAAGGTGATAATCACACCGCAGCGACAGCAACGAGGCTGCGTAGACGTTGGCTAAGGATCGATTGATCAGTTTTCGGAATTTCCCGTTGAAGCATATCGGAGGATGTATGCGCCTTATCGCATTATTGTTCTTTGTCCCCGTTCTGACGTTCAGCCAACTCCGTACTATTACCGGTAGCGTCATTGATGAGGAAACAAATGAGCCCCTGATAGGTGCGACCGTTGTGCTGGAGTATCGGAGAGGAGCTGGTGATTCGCTGATGAAGCAAATCACCAATACCAATGTTGACGGCCAATTTTCCCTCTCCCCCAAATGGGATTCTCCCCCGGTTGAATTTACCCTGCAGTTCTCGTATATCGGATATGAAGCTCTCGTAAACCGCTATCGGGGCTCCGTTCCTGTTGACACGCTGCTGCTTGGCCCGATAGGCCTGGGAACGGGGTGCTATTGGGATCTCGATATGTTTCTTGTAAGACCAGTTGAAAAGCAATCGAATTTCATACAATATCTTTACCGGGAAGATCTCCTGAATCACCCGCAACGCTGAATATCCGCAGGTACGGCATACGAGCAGCTCCATTGTTCAGCGACCTTTTTCAGTAGCCATGGAAAAATTCATATCTTTCGGGATATCCGACCTTAACCGGGATATGCAAACTCCTAATACGGCCGCATAGGCACTGCATTGTGGCAGAGGACGCACCCCCCCAACCGAGTAGATCCGACTATTTCTGTTCCCATAAACGAGGCAGCCAGAATGATACCTTCCGATTATCAGTACACCTGTGTCGAGCGTTTCCTCAAATACGTCACCTACGACACACAGTCCGACGAAACCTCCGGAACCTTTCCCAGTACGTTGAAACAGAAGATCCTCGGCGCCGATCTTGCCGCTGAACTCCAGGCCATGGGGCTCACCGATGCCGCCATGGACGAGTTCGGTTACGTCATGGCCACTATCCCTTCCAATTCGGGAAAAGCCGATGTGCCGGTGATAGGCTTCATTGCGCACATGGACACCTCTCCCGACGTTTCCGGCGCCAATGTCAAGCCAGTGCTGCACGAACAATACAGCGGCAGAGACATCGTGCTTCCCGCCGATCCCTCCATCGTGATCACCGTCGCGGACAATCCGCATCTGGCTGAAAAATTGGGCGAAACCATAATCACCTCCGACGGCACGACCTTGCTGGGCGCGGATAATAAAAGCGGCATCGCGGAGATTTTCGATGCCGCGCAGTGTCTGCTCGCACATCCTGAAATCAAACACGGCACCATTCGCCTTTGCGTCACCCCGGACGAAGAAATTGGGCAAGGCACGAAATATTTCGATGTGCAGAAGTTCGGCGCCACGTTTGCATACACCGTGGACGGAGAGCAACTCGGTTCGATCGAGAACGAAACCTTCTGCGCGGACAGCCTCAGCGTCACCTTCAACGGAGTCAGTATCCACCCGGGCTTCGCGAAGGATAAACTCGTCAACTCTGTAAAAATGGCGTCACGCTTTATTGAAAAGCTCCCCAAGGATGCCATGTCCCCGGAAACCACGGAGAAACAGGAAGGCTATGTGCATCCTCACGGAATCACAGGAGGAATCGAACAGACGACGGTGAAATTTCTGCTCCGTGCGTTCACAACGGAAGAACTCCGCGAGCAGGAAGCCTACCTCAAACGCCTCGTGAGCGAAACCCTGTCTGAATTCCCGAAGGGCGACGCCACCGTTACGGTCGACGAATCCTATCGGAACATGCGATACATCCTCGACCAGCATCCTCAGGTACTTGACGTCGCAAAAGAAGCCATGGAACGGATCGGATTGCGTCCCGAAATCGGCAGCATTCGTGGCGGTACCGACGGAGCACGCCTTTCGTATATGGGACTCCCTTGCCCGAACATCTTCGCCGGAGAGCATAGTTTCCACAGCAAGCGCGAGTGGATCAGCGTCCAGGATATGTATAAAGCTGTTCAAACCATCATCGCTATCGCTGTCGTGTTCGAAGAAAAAGCATAGGACGGCTATTATGGGTAAATCCATCGCCGAAACTCGTCTCTACCGCACTGAAATGAACGACCGCATCCTGAACGCCGGGGTAAAGGAGTTCAACCGATTCTTCGCTCTCGATACGGCAGCCTACCGCGAAGGAGCGTTGCCAGTGAAGATGAAGGAGATGATGGGATTGGTAGGATCCATGGTTCTGCGATGCAATGACTGCATCTTTTATCATCTCGACCGCTGCGTCACAGAGGGCGCAACGAAGGAAGAGATCATGGAAGCAATGAACATCGCGCTGATCATAGGAGGCAGCATCGTCATACCACACCTCCGCTATGCCTTTGAAATGCTGGACCAACTTTTTGCAAACGATGCGCTATGAAAAATGATCTCTGGACATTTTTCGCTTTACTTTTACTTTCTAATGTCGTAGATTTCATGTGCCAATAGCTCTAATCTCGGCCCTCCCTACCGGGATTAGAACAAACGCTTGGTATCTCCCCCGTTCCCCGCGGGGGAGTTTTTTTTGAACCCTTCGGGGATCTCCGCTGTTGAGATTCATTATCCAATTGCTTCATTTACGCGTGGAGGTACCATGACGCGCATCATATATACGCTGTTGCTTTTTCTGCTGTCGGCATCCGCGAGCGTAGCTCAAACCGCTCTTGAAAACGCATTTCCCGCACTTTCTTTTAATCGACCAGTAGATCTACAGCATGCGGGCGATGGCTCGAATCGTCTTTTCGTCGTTGAGCAGGCCGGCAAAATTCACGTGTTCCGGAACGATCCCGCTGTCGCGAACGCTTCGGTGTTTCTTGATATCACGGCACGGGTGAATGATGAGGGAAATGAAGAAGGACTCCTCGGACTCGCGTTTCACCCGTCCTATGAAAATAACGGCTATTTTTACGTCAACTACACCGCATCATCTCCACGACGAACCGTTATCTCGCGTTTTCAGGTCTCCACAAGTGATCCGGACGTCGCCAATCCCGAAAGCGAGACGGTGATTCTCGAGTTCGACCAGCCTTACAGCAATCACAATGGCGGACAAATTGTCTTCGGTCCGGATGGGTATCTGTACATCGGAACCGGTGACGGAGGATCGGGAGGCGACCCACAGAACAATGCCCAGAATAGAAGCAGGCTGCTCGGTAAAATGCTGCGCATCGACATCGATAATACCAGCCCCGGTAACGCCTATGCTATTCCAGGCGATAACCCCTATGTCGATAACACCGCCGGCTTTCGCGAGGAAATCTGGGCGTATGGACTGCGAAATCCGTGGCGCTTCAGCTTCGATCCCGTCACAGGCCGACTATGGGCCGGCGATGTCGGCCAGAACCGTTTCGAGGAAATCGATATCATCGAGAAAGGGAAAAACTATGGCTGGAGAGTAATGGAGGGATTCGTCTGTTTTAATCCCTCGTCGGGGTGTGATCAGACGGGAATCGAGAAACCTGTAGTTACCTATGGCCGTTCACTCGGGATTTCCGTTACCGGCGGACACTTGTACCGAGGCAAGAGCGTTCCGGAACTCGCCGGTCTGTATCTCTATGCGGACTTTGGCTCCGGAAACCTCTGGACGCTGCACTACGTGAGTCCGGATCAGGCTACAAACGCCTTGCTGTTACCGACGGGTCAGAATATCTCATCCTTTGGCATCGACGAAGCAAACGAGACCTATCTTTGCACCTTCGGGGGTGAGATATTGCGTTTCAAACCTTCGGTTACTGGTCTCGAAGCGCTTCCTTTGCCTTCCGCGCCGGCCATCGAGGACATCCATCCCCAGCCCGCGGTTTTGTCAAAACATACGTCGCTTCAGCTTCGATTTGGTCTGCCCGCTGTGACGACGATCAAGGTTCAGTTGTATGACACACTCGGCCGTGAGATCATGATCATCGCCGATGGTAAATACGACGCAGGGAAGCACATCGTGTCCATGGATATCGGCGCCTTGCGACCCGGGCTTTATTTTCTGGCGCTTTCGACAACCGAATCGCGGGTGACAAAAAAGCTTCTTGTATTGGAATAGCCGAACGGCCCGGGGGAACACGTACCGGGCCGGGAGGTCGCGCACGGCATTCCGGAATACAAGATACGCCGCATCCTGATCACATCAGGTCGTCGTGTCCTTTTTTTTCTGATGTGTTTCGATGTAGACGTCAAGCGCCCTCGTGACTCTGCTCGCGACGCGTACGAGAATCACGAAGCCGTAGATAGCGAAAATCAGCGTAATGACGCTGAATGCGAGAGTGGTGATTTCGTTGAGTGACATTGTTTCTTCAGATGAATGGATACATTCAGTACATCGATATTACGCGTCTTCTTCCGCTAAATCAACTCCTGTGCGTCTGGTCACGGCAAGTCTGGGATCCAGCTCGATGTGACGACCCAGCCAGGCCTGTGCGGCACGAATTCCATCGATTGCCGCCGATGTAATCCCTCCGGCATATCCCGCGCCTTCTCCAACCGGATAGAGATTTTCATGTGTCGGGGAGTTGAATCTCTGTTCGTCCCTTCCAATACGCAAAGGAGAAGATGTTCGGCTTTCAATGCCGAATAGTTGAGCCTGAGGATGATGTGCGAATCCCCTGAGCTTGCCGTCGAAAGACTGAAGCCCTCGTCTGAGTCCCTGATAGATGAATTCAGGGAACAAGGCGTGCAGCGGAGCAGGGGCTGCAGGATTCACGCTTGAGCTTGCATGCAGTGAAACGCTTGATCTTCCATCAAGAAAATCGCCCAGTCTCTGACCGGGGATCACGTTACATCGACCTGCCTGATTAACGCTTGTCCGAAATGCCTGCTCAAGCTCCTGTTGGATTTCCAATCCACCATCCATTCCTCCATAGCCGAGGTGGTCGAGATCTGCCGAGGTCACATTGACGACAATTGCCGCGTTGGAAAACCGCCCGCTCTTGAGATAGTTGCTCATCCCATTCGTCACAACTCCGTCAGGACTTGTGCTTGCATTAAGGATGTAGCCCCCCGGACACATGCAAAACGAGTACACCGCGCGAGCTTCTTCCTTCCAAGTCTTGGCCAGTTTGTACTGTGCCGTCTCGATGCCAGGATAGCGCTGTAGATAATCGGTACCGTACTGGATTTCGTTGATGACTGTCGCAGGGTGCTCTATCCTCGCTCCCATGGCGAAATCCTTGGCGTTCATCTCGACCCGCCGCCCTCGCAGAAGAGCATACACATCGCGTGCGGAGTGCCCTGTGGCGAGGAACAGCGCACTCGCCTCCATCGCACTTCCATCGGCAGTTTGCAGGGCGCAAATAGCGCCGTTGGCGTCGCACTTGTAATCGGTGAATCTTGAATTGTACAGGACGCGCACCCCCGACAGCTCCATATCTTCCAGCATCCGGCTGATGCATCGACGAATCTTGTTGGAGCCGAGATGAGGATTATACAAGTAACGTATGGACTCGGGGGCTCCGTACTGCACGAATCGCTGCATTACAAAGGGTATGTATGGCGATCGGATCCTTGTTATGAGCTTCCCATCACTGTAGGTGCCCGCACCTCCGGCGCCAAAACAGATATTCGACCACGGATGGAGGTCGCCGGTTTTCATGAACCTGGCCATGTCCCGAATTCGATCGCGCATCGGCGGTCCCTGCTCAAGCATGACCACGGACAATCCGTGCAAGTTCAGCCAATGGGCACAGAAAATTCCACCCGGACCTGAACCTATGACGACAGGATTTGTGTGTCGCTGCATCCCGGTATCAACCATCCGGCGGCGCTGCATCCCTACAGCATCAAGGATGTCATCGACCGGATCTTCGGTGTCCGTGGTGATAGAATACTGGACCCGAATGTCACGGCGATGCCGGGCGTCGATACTTTTTTTAAGGAGACGAAATGACGTTCCCTCTCCAGCCAGGCGTTCGACAGCCTCGCGGAGTTCATCATCTGTATGGAGAAAAGGAAGAGTGAGCTGGAGTTTCATAAAACCATGCCGCCGCACGGTTGAAAGATAACATCGTCTTCAAACATGCGGCGGCGTCACGGTGAAAGCCGGTGATCAGTACTTGACCTTGTACTTTTCCGCCAGCTTGTACAATGTGGAGCGGCTGATGCCGAGCTGACGCGCCGTCTGGGCCAGATTTCCTCGGGTGATCTCGATAGCCCGCCGTACTATCTGCTCTTTGATGCGCTCAAGAGGAACGATCTTGTTGTCATGGAAAATTTTCCCGTCGACTTCAATTTCCATTGATGAATGCTGGAAAGGTTGTGCGACCAGGGGAAGTTCATGCGCCGAGATAACATCTCCTTCCGCCATGACAACGGCGCGTTTTATGGCGCCTTCAAGCTCGCGAACATTACCAGGCCAGGGATAGCGATAAATGACTTCGATAGCCTCTCGCGAAAATCCTGAGACAGGTACTTTCATCTCATCGGAAAACCGCTTGAGGAACAACTCGGCGAGTTGAATGATATCCGCACCTCGCTCACGCAAAGGCGGGAGATGAATGGGGAACGTCGATAATCTGTAAAACAGATCCTCACGGAACTGTTTCTTCTTGACGGATTCCTTGAGATTCCGGTTGGTTGCGGATATAATTCTGACGTCGGTTTTAATGACGCTATTACCGCCAACACGCTCGAACTCCTTGCTCGCAATTACGCGAAGCAGTTTCGCTTGCAGCGCATTACTCATGTCCGCGACCTCGTCAAGGAAAATCGTACCGCCGTCCGCTTGTTCGAATTTGCCGATCTTTCGCTGCGTCGCACCGGTAAAAGCCCCTCGTTCGTGCCCGAAAAGCTCACTTTCGAGAAGATCTGCCGGAATTGCCGCGCAATTCAGAACAACGAAAGGACCCTTGCGCCGCTTTCCGGTGTAATGGATCGTGCGGGCAATCAGATCTTTTCCCGTACCGCTTTCGCCTGTCAGGAACACTGTAATATCCGTGTCCTTGAGCTTTTCGATCATGCGTTCAGCGAGCTGCATTTCACGGGATTCCGCTACAATGGCACCGCTCGATACCGTCGCTTCGAGAGACTCGCGAAGCCGGGCAAGTTCTTTGCTCAAGGAAGATAACTTCACAGCATTTTTTACAGTGACTTCCAGCTGTGTGAAATCAATAGGTTTGACAAGAAAATCTGACGCTCCGAGTTTGATGGTTTCAACCACAGTTTCAACAACTCCTTGCGCAGACAACATTATCACCGGGATATCCGGATCGCGTTTCTTGATTTCCCGCAACGTCTCGACGCCACCGAGACCAGGCATGAGAATGTCGAGAAGAATTGCATCCGGACCGTCATCCAGTGCCTCGAGAACGCTCTCACCGCTACTGAAAGAACGCGTCTTGAATCCCCAACTTTTGGTGATCCGCTGGGAGAGCATGCGACGAATCGAGTCTTCGTCGTCGACGATGAAAATTAGTTTTTCTGCCATTGTGCCATCCAGAATCCGTTCGTGAATCGAAAACGAGGTTCATCCACACGTTTTCCTTTACCACTCTCTAACGACTGCCAGGCCGTTGTCCAAACATATATGTAAAGAACCGGTGACTGCAACGACAAGCGTGCCGGAAAGAATAGGAATAGGACACAAACAGAAGTCGCCATGGACTTCAGGGCTGGAAACCGCACGTAACGCATTGGAGGTTGGAGTTAAGAATCTGCAGATGCCTGTGCAGACTATCGCGCTACGACGATCGGGACGAGAAGCACAGTTCCATCGTCAGGGGAATTTGCCCACAATGGATTGAGCCGGCTCCTTTGGAATCTACAAGTATCCGGCGCGGGGGCGCCTTGATCCTTCGGCTGTCAGCGTTTCCGTATCCTTTCGGGACAATCGCGGTCCGGAGGAGGAATCGAAGAAAAAATGGGTCGGTACGCACGGAGACGTACCGACCGCGATTCTGAATTTACCTGAGTACCTGGAATTGAATGCGACGATTCTTCGTTCTGTTCTCCGCCGAATCATTCGGAACGAGAGGCCTCTCCTCTCCATACCCGCGAGTCGTCATACGTCCGGCATCGATGCCTCGTTGAACCAGGTAATCGCGCACGGAATTCGAACGAGCTTCACTAAGCCGCTGGTTCGCGCTATTATTACCCACATCGTCGGTATGTCCCTGGATTTCGACTCGCAGTTCAGGATTCGTTCGAAGCGTGTTCAACGCCTTCGTCAGGGTCGTCTCTGAATCCGGAGTGATTCGAGCTGAGTTGGTTTCGAAATTGATTCCTTCCAGCACAATTTCACCACTCTCAGTCATTCTAAGTATGTCGGCCACGAGAGGATTGGTACCGTCACGAACTTCCTTACCGTCATCGGCGCTATCGTCGTCGGTATCCTTCACGAGAGGATTGGTGCGATACACGTTCCGTTCGTCACAATCGCTCAATCCGTCTCCGTCGGTGTCGGCAACGAGGGCATTGGTCTTCATATCCAGAACCTCGTCACCATCACTGCATCCGTCACTGTCGGTGTCCTTAAGCAATGGATCCGTCTTGTGCGTCTGGACTTCTTCTCCGTCGAGAAGTCGATCGTAATCGGTGTCGCGCAGAGTGGGATCGGTCTTGTACCTATTGACTTCGTCGCCATCGTTCAGACCGTCACCGTCCGTATCGCGATTGTTGGGATCGGTATTATAAATGCTGACCTCATCGGTGTCGAGCAGACCGTCACCGTCCGTATCTTTGGGTACCTCCCGAACTGGAGCTTCAGGCTGCATTGCACGAGGACGATCTCCGAGATAGAGCGTCAAACCGAAATTGATTTGGTTGTAATTGTCGTTATCTTCAGAAACCCATGTATCGAGTGCATCGGAGAACGTCAGGGTTTTCATGAATTCAGCAAAAAAATCGAAGCGTTCGGAAAGCGTCCATGTTACACCTATACCAAGAGGTAACGTGAGCGAACTTGTCTCTGTTTCCTGCCGCTGAGCCAAGGCGTTCAGGAATCCCCCGCTACCGGTGACCGTTGGATCGAATAAAAGGAAACCAAACCCGGCATATCCGTAGGGACGCAAGTCGTACTCGGGAAACAGCTGGAGCTGCAACGCTGCCACGATATGGAGCAGATTATCCTTGTATTCGAAACTCGAGCGGTCGCCGGTCCAGGACGAACTTACCGGGGAGTACGAAATACGGCCGAGCAAATGAAGTGTGGCGAAATCACCTGCATCCGCGAACCTCCATAGTCCGTGAGCTCCGATGCCGATATTCCAATCCGTTTCCGCGCCAGGGAAATTCGTCCCGTCCTGAAGGTCACCAGCGAAACGGTTGAGAGACAATGCAAGGCCGAATCCGAATGTCTGCGGTCGACTGTAATCCGCGTCATATCGACGCGTTTGCCCGGTCGTCTGGTCTTGACCTGACTCCTGCTGGCTCATCGCGGAGCCGCCAAAAAGCAAAAGTAAGAGAAGGAGTGGTATTAATTTCTTCATGATCGTTCCTCGAAATATATCTCTAACTGCGGTAAATGCCGTATCGCAAATCTGGATCACCTTTCAATTGAGATTGGATGGAACAGGCCATCGCCACCCATGCAAAATTGAACCACGAAACTCCAGGTTTGTATTTATGATGCACTACAAAGTAAACTCTCCGCGATGAAACATGCAAGGGTGAAGTTACAAGAAAAATGTTAAAATCTACGACACACCGGGGGCCTTTTGTCGCGCTCTGTCAACCACAAGCGGTTAACTCGTCGGTTCTTCACCAGATAGAAGTCTGCGAATCTGGTCTCTGATGTGCCGCTCGATGGTATCGGGGATGTCACCCGTGGAATCATGGTCTACGAGTTGTCTGCTCGTTTTGAACTCACGCAACCGATAAAGCTCCTCGACTATCAGCTGGAGCTGCCGCGTGGCGACTTCCTCAAGAATGGCAAGTTCAGCGAATCGATTCTGAACCTGTTCGTCGCTCCATTTCGACGGATCGATGCCCGTATCCATCGCCGGATCCGAGGTCACAGTCACAATAACGACATCATGGCTCTGATCAGTAAGGTCAAGATTATTGACCGCCAGGAGTCGCTCTGTCTGATGGAGCACGCCGATGGAATGCAGTAACGAGTGAAGATCAGCTTTGCGAATAGCGTATCGAATCACTTTCATGTTTAAATCAACCTCAAGAAGTATATCGTACCGTAAAATATGAAAAACGCACCGGATTTCCTCCTCAGCGATTCTGCTTGATTCCGTACGGCGAGATGACGATGGTCGATCGAAAATCGAGCCCCTGCATATCACCGCATCCAGGAAAGGAATCAATGCAACTCTGTGTCTGACCCCGGGCTGTAATTCCGCTTCAGCCATGCGCACATGCCGTCCAGTCCAGGGAAAAGCACGCGTTCAGTTATGTTCGCCTGATCGAGTTTGTCCCTGATCTCCCATTTCAATGAAGCGGGAATGATCACTTTTCGCCAAAGGTCGCTGTGCCTCTCCAGCCAGATGTCCAGATGAACGCGGGGATTAGACATCACCGAGAAAAGCGCGTACTGATTGACGATCCGATCATCGAGTGACGGGGGTTCAAAAAAAACGACAAATTCTTCCCCTGCAAGAGAATCAAATTCCTCAAGACGAAGTGCTCCCTCAGAAAGCAAGGGCACAGTGAAGGCGTGACAACCCTCAAGTTCGAGCAGACTCCGTAATGAGGGAGGCAGCAGCTCATGCCCTCGAACGTAATCGAGGCACCAGATGACTCCGTCCCGATCATAGCGGTTGACGTTACAAGTCGCAAAATGCATCGCGACAAATGGCGAATACGTCCAGTCCATCAAACGCGTTGGGAGACCATGATGCTGAGCGACCGACAGCCAATTCCAGATCAGGTCCTTTTCAACTACGTTGCGATGCGCATATTTTCGGAAATTCCGCATCAAATGCTTCTCGAGTTCCCAATACGATCCACCAAGTCGAGTAAGACTTGTTTTGAGTTCGTACCTTGCATCGGAAAGACCCCGGAATGCGAAATTGGAGCGGAATCGGTAAATGTCCTGCTTCCATGATTGCTCGAACAATGCATCGACAAGCTCATTCCATGAGCGCACAACCATTATCCTGGAGTTCAGTGTTCCTGCATCAATGCCGATCATGCACAATGATGCTATTTTTTCCTTTTGAGAACAAACACTTCCTTTGCAATCACCGATGCCGATCCGAAAACTCCCACTCCACCGACGATGTTGCTGTACTCCGGACGATACTCCACGGACCGCCCTCCCCACTGTGTGGCTTTGAACCAATCGAGCAGAGCTTTATCGGGTGCCAGAATCGCAACCTCATTCCTCCCATACCAGCGAAACGCGGCCCATACTGTCGGAGCCTGATTCGCCTGAATAAATCCCCACCTGGTTGCGGTGTAAAACTGGGGATCATCAGGTTTTTCGAACGAAATATTGTTTGTTCTGTCATTCACTTCCGATACAGGCGGAACAAGATACATGCCATACTCCAAGGTGTCGAGTACATTCACTCTCACCAGATACTCCGGCGAATTTCCCCTCGTCCACGAAATCCTTAACGAATCGGGACTGTACAATACGGTCGTATCTTGCGGATATTGCAGCAGATCCCTTGGCGGGATGATCCACGCTATTCGTTTCGGTGTTACGGTACTCGCGGTAACAGTCTTCCCGTCTCGCGTTCTGACGTGAATGGAGTACCGGGTTTCCGGCATCACGCTAATGGTGGTGTCAGGCAGAAAATACGAGCCGATTCCATTCATTTCCTTGAACTCCAGATTGTAATCCGTTCCCTCCGTACTCAACACAACCTCCGCCCCGGCGTCGATCATCGAAGCATAGTCAAAGGGTTGGGTAACAGGCTGTGACACTCCGACGATGACATTGCGAATCGGCTCATCGACGATCAGGTAGGCTTCTACGAAGGGTGTGGGAATGTAATCAGTCGGAGGCGCGTCCTCGCAGGCCGCCATTCCCAGAACGAGAACGGAAACTAACAATGACCGTACGTGTGGATTTCGCATTATATTGTTGCTCATGTCGTTGGCATCCTAAAAATTGATCTCGACTGCGACACTGGGAAGAATCGGAAGAAGACGAACGTCTTCCACCTTGGTTACATCCCCGGTGGTGTCATAGTACCTGAACCAGATATCCCTCCGCGAATATACATTGAAGACATCGATCAGTACCTTCGTGGGCAGGTTGAAGAGCGTCGTGTGGTACCGTGCGTTGAGATTGAGTTGATGTGAAGCCGGAAGCCGCAATCCAAACCGTTCTGCCGGGATGGTTATTCCCTTGCCGAGATCCGAACCGGGCAAATAACTCTCCAGTCTTGAGGTCCGACCTGTGTAGGACTGACCAGATTGGAAGGTGAACGTCGCGCTCAAATCCCATCGGTCATTGATCTTGTATTGTGTTACGAGCTTGAAATCATGCCTTCTGTCCCATTTCGGCCGGAAATACCTGCCCTCGTTCAGAGCATCAAATCTTGTATTAATCCAGCCGAGTGCATACCCCGCCCAGCCAGTAAACCTTCCGACTTTTTTTTGCAGGAAGAATTCCACACCATACGCCTCTCCCTCTCCATCGTAGAAGAAGTCCGCCACTGTCTTACCTCGCGTTTGAAACTGGTTGAGCTCGCTCGCGTGATAGAGATCCTTGTAATACACATCAACATTGAGGTTATAGCCCGCAACAGGCTCGGTTTCCAAACCCAGCACATAATGAATTGCCATGCTGGGTGAGACCGTGGAATCCGTGGGCAGCCAGGTATCGAAGAAGCTGAAATCAGGCAGCGAGGCCAAACGGAAATACTGATGGTACATCCCCCAGGCAGCCTTGACGGCGATATTGTCCTGGAGCTGATACCGCATGGCGATGCGAGGGTCGAGTTTGACGATGTTCCTCAAATCGTAATAATTCGCACGAAGACCCGCCTGCAAGGAAAATAAATTCGTGAACTGATAATTGCTCTGCACGTACATCGACCCTGTATGGTCGCTTTCCTCCAGATTCACGATCCCACCGTCGTTGGTACCTTTTGCCGAAGTCGAATCCGCGTTCCCTGTGAAATTCTGCTCGTAATTAAGCAGGTATCTGTTTAACTCGATACCGCTCTTGAGCGTCCAATCCGTCGAAACGAACCACTCAAGATTGGTTTTCAAGGTCACATCCTGAATAATGTTTTGCACTGCGGTCTCGAAGCCGGCGTTTTCCGTAGAAAAACTGTTCCTGTACCTGCTCCAGCTCAGATTGACGACGGAAAACAAATTATCGTTTAAGATGTGCGTCCATCGTCCGGATACCGTGCGATTGCTGATCCCGAGCAAACCGTTGAATCCGGCGCGATTGTCGAATTCCATCTTGTCCTCCGATGTGAAACCGGAAAGGAACACCTTGTCGGCTTCTCCAAAATCCTGTGAAATCTTACCGTTGATATCGTAAAAATAATAATCCGGCAGAGGATCCGCGTCCGTTTCAATGAGCGAAGTCAACAGGTCAATATAGGTCCTCCTTCCGCCCACAAACCAGGAACCGTTTCCGATAGGGCCTTCGGCGGAAATCCGCGTCGAGATCAGGCCAAGAGAGGCTGTACCTCCGAACGTATTCCTGTTCCCATCTTTCTGCACAAGATCAAGCACCGCCGAAAGTCTGCCGCCGTATTCAGCGGGAAAACCACCCTTGATAAGATCGACGTCCTTGATGGCATCCGGATTGAATGTCGAGAAGAAACCGAATAAATGCGTGGGATTGTAGATGGTGGATCCGTCCAGAAGCACAAGGGTTTGATCTGGGGAACCCCCGCGAATGTATAAACCGCTGGATATCTGCGAAGACGCGAGTACACCAGGCAGGTATTGAATCGACCGGAAAATGTCGGCCTCACCCCCTACACGCAACTGGTTGATCTGACGAATAGGGATGTTCACGCGGCTGACGGTTATCTGTCGCTTGTCGTCGAACCTGTCGCTTTCGACTACGACCTCATCAAGCTCAATACTCTCTGACTCCAGTTCGACGTCGATACGTCGCGACTCCCGCTTCTTCAGTTCTACTTTGACTTCCTTGCGATTGTAGCCAAGGAAGCTGAACACGATAGTGTAACCGCCTTCGGGAATCTCGGAAACAGCGTAGTATCCGCTTTTGTTGGTAATCGTCCCCTGGCGTGTTTCCACTATCTGTATCGTGGCTCCGACAAGGGTTTCACCTGTTTCCTTGTCACGTACATATCCATTGATGGTGGCTTTTTCACTGAGGTTTTCCGTGCCGGTACTGTAAACTGAATGAAGGGGGAACAGGAGAGTAACCAGCAGGAAACGGATGCTTTTTGTGATGATCATTGATGATGGTATTGCTTCACACACTGAGAATAAACGAACTGAATTTGCTTCCGACAAGAGCAACGTTCCCTTAACAGCCGGAATGCCCTGATCGTTTCGGTTTACGACTCCGGATATAAAAAGTTGCTCTGCCCGTTCAACTGAACAATGTCCGGGTGTACGGTAGTGCGATACATTGCGATGAATCAGTCTGCTTGAACCCTTCCCGATGTTGAATACGCGCCATGCGGAAACGCCCCCTTGTTGCGCAAATTCGCCCAGGACTCTCTCTTTTTCAATGAAGCAGAAGCATCAGCAGATCTCCCTCGCGATAACTCTCCAGCAGCTGTCATGGATCCCGAGCCAGGTATTGATCGTGCGGTCCCGCACCGCAAGTGCGTTCCTTATATTGATCGGGGACTCATTCCTCATTCATATATGAATCGGAGGGATGGGACAGCCAGGCGGATACCTGCAACGATACTCGATATACGTATCGAGATACTTCTTGCTGTTCTACAGGCAATGCGGTCTGACAGTCTTCAGGATTCCATGCACTGGAAATGGGCTTGCTCGAATCACCTGCCGTGATCCAGCTGCTTCGCTTTCATGAATATCGGCGGTCACGAAACCACGGGATGCAGCACAGTGAGCTTCCGCTTACCAGCGTCAATCGCAAGGTTCGCACCCATGGGCAATGTGATCTTTTCCCGTATATGACCAAACGGGATATCCGCCAATATTGGAACGTTGAGAGGGAGGAGATATTCTTCGAAGACCTCATCCAGGGGGCGATCGCACTTGAGATCGGGAATAGCGGTAAAACTCCCCAGCACAACTCCGGCAACGCTCTTCAGGATACCTGCATATTTTAACTGAAGCAACATTCTGTCTATCCGATACACCCGTTCTCCAATATCTTCCAGAAACAGAATCGAACCGCTAAATTCCGGCAGGTATGGCGATCCGGCTAATGAGCAAAGCACCGAAAGGTTACCGCCCATCAATGGTCCTTCCGCGCGGCCGGCACGGATCGTCCGCACTTCGTTTCCGATCGTGAGTTCTCTCTGTGTTCGAGGCTTCATCACGAGATCCCATAACGCTGTTTCAACGTTGATCGAAATCTCGTCCGCCATCTCCGCAGCCACCATGGGCCCGGCGAATGTGACCAGGCCCGTGCGAGCAAGCACTCCCATCGATAGCGCAGTAATATCACTGAATCCCACGACGATTTTCGGCTTGTTCCGCATGGCGTCCCAATCGAGATACTCGAGAAGTCTTGCCGATCCGTATCCGCCCCTTGTACAAAACATGGCTTTCACACGGTCGTCGGCAAACATTTCTTCCAGGTCCATTTGTCTGACGCGATCCGATCCTGCGAAATATCCGCTTCGCAATCCGACGCCTACCCCTATCCTGACCCGAAATCCTCGTCCCAGAAGGTAGTTCACTCCTCTCGCGAGACGAGCACCGTCCTGCGGAGGACTTGCCGGCGAGATAACACCGATCAAATCTCCAGGACGCAGTCTTGGGGGGATGAGCTGTTTCATGCAAATCAGATCAGCGAGAGTTCTGTCAGCGTTTGTTCAAGCACCTTTTTCACGTCCGCCTCCATCATAACCAGTGGAAGTCGAACGTATTCATTCATCAACCCCATCATGGCCATCGCGGTCTTGACCGGGATTGGATTCGACTCAATAAAATTCACTTCCATCAACTTCAACAAACGGTAGTGAAGTTCACGAGCCCCTTCGTAATTACCTTCGAACCAGCGATGAACCATCGAGGAAAAGAGATCGGGCACTTCGTTCGAAGCGACGGAAATGGCACCATCCATACCTATGGCGAGTTGGGCAAGCACAAGATTATCGTCACCTGAAAGCACTGCGAAATTGTCCGGTTTTCTCTGAATAATTGCCATCGCCTGCGAGAAATTCGCGCTGGCTTCCTTTGTAGCTACGACATTGTCAATTTCGGCGAGCTTGAGCTGGGTCTCAGCGGAAATATTGCCAGCGGTTCTGCCTGGTACGTTGTACAACACCAGCCCGATTGGAATAGCCTCCGCCACTGCTCTGAAATGCTGATAGTACCCTTCCTGCGTGGGTTTGTTATAATACGGCCCGACGATCAGCACAGCATCCACGCCACATTCGGCTGCCATCCGTGCGTTGTGAATCGCGTGCGCGGTGGCGTTTGATCCCGCGCCAGCAATCACCGGTACACGTCCACCGGCTTCATCTACCACAAGTGCAAGCAACTGCTGATACTCGTCCTCCGTTAACGTGACTGCTTCTCCTGTTGTACCGCATGGGACAAGCATGTCGATGCCGCAATCTATCTGGCGCTTCACAAGAGAACGCATGGTTGCATAATCTACGGTCCCATCCTCGCAAAATGGAGTGACCAGCGCCGTTCCTACACCTTTACGAACCAGTGATATCATCGAACATCTCCTCTAAACTGAAAATACCTTTCTTGTTTTGTATCCAGCGAGCGGCCATTAAGGCTCCCTCGGCGAACCCGACTCTGTTTTTCGCTTCGTGAACAATGCGTAAAGAGTCCGCTTCCGAATCGATTGCGACTTCATGACGGCCTATGACATAACCCAACCGCTCCGAAGAAACACACAGCTCCTGAGGCTCAATCGCACGTCCCGAACAGGTTGCAAGCAAGGATGTCTTTCGGGTGGTATGCCGCAGAATTGTCTCGGCGAGAGTGAGTGCCGTTCCACTCGGCGCGTCTGCTTTCGCTCGATGATGTACTTCATGAATCGCGATGTCATATTGATTCAATCCCCTCAGCATGGAGGCGGCAAGCGCAGTCAAACGATTGAGCATGTGAACTCCCACAGAAAAATTCGAGGCCTGAATCAGTGCCCCACCATGACTGAGAACTGCTGCCTGGACTCTTTGCACATCCTGGCTCCATCCGGTCGTTCCGCAGACGATCGGCTTGCCAAGTTCCGCCATGACGAGCAGGTTTTTTACAGCGGCCTCCGGTCGGGTAAACTCGATGCAGACATCAGCATCGGCAGCACGATCAATAGAATTGTTGAATTCCTCAACGCCGGGATCGATGATTATTGGTTCAGGATATCCCTGCATGCGCATCGCTTTATGGATTTCCTTCCCCATTCTTCCATAACCGACCAACGCAATCGCGATGTGTTTTTCAGCGTTCATAAAGGAGTCGATAGTAAAGCGTTTTGTAGTGAAGTACTGCTTCATCCATCGAGTTGATTTCGATGAATTCTTTTTCGGTATGCGCGTCATGGATTGACCCTGGCCCGAAGAGCAGGCATTCCCCCATGGACTTTAAATAAGGTATATCCGTGCCGTAATTTACTACTTTCAATTGAAAACCTGGAACAATATGCAACAGCTGCGGCTCGGAAAGAGAATGAAATTCAACAGAACCGTCAGTTCCTAGTAGTTCATGCAATTGTCGCTGTCGCGTTTGCGCATCGTCGACAAGCCTGTGAATGACCGTTGCCGAGGCCTCAGGTGCCAAAGTATTCATGGCGACACCGCCGCTGATCAGACCGATGTTTAACGTGGATTTGCCAAGCACCTGGTGCTGACCCCAATCGGCTGAAATAATCCTCTGAAGCACTCCAAGCAATGTATGCACTGCAGAACTGCCGCGTTCAGGATACGCCGAATGCGCGGCCCTGCCTGAGATGCGGAGTGTGTAGCTCATCACACCTTTATGGCCACTTGCAAGTTGATTATCTGTGGGTTCCCCCACGATAATGAATTCAGCGGATTTACCGGACTCCGCGGCAGTCTTTGCTCCGATACTGTCGGTCTCCTCACCGACGACGAAGAGGAAGGCGGGAGTTTCACCCTCGAGGATGAGCTGCTCTCCGGCGCCGAGCATCGCGGCAATGATTCCTTTGGTGTCACAGGCGCCTCTTCCGTAGATACGCCTGCCCTCGTGATGAGGAGGGATGAACGGTGGAACAGTATCGACATGTGTGCAAAAAACCACCTTGGGGGAGGAAGCCCACCCGGCGAAGAGATTCCAGCGATTCTCCGTAATGAATTGCCGTTCGGTGTCCAAACCAAATTCCGAGCAAAAAGCTTCCAGACGCAGGAGCATCGCCTCTTCGTTTCCCGAAACGGACGGGATAGTGATCAATTCAGTTGCAAGTTCAGCAGTATTCATGGATATACAATATACGCGAAACCGCATAAAAAAAGCGTCCCGCCGTGAGGCGGGACGCTTGGTAAGGTTTGACTAACCGATTACTTCAGCAGGGTCATCTTGCGAGTCTGCACGAAGTTACCTGCAACCATCTTCACGATGTAGTTGCCCGAAGGCACCTGAACACCGAGATCGTTGGTGGCATCCCAGACAACCTGGAACGCACCGGCATCGCGTGTTTCGTTGACGAGAGTCTTCACATGGGTGCCAAGGAGGTCATAGACCGCGATGGTAACCTGAGTCGACTTCGGCAGCGAGAAGTTGATGCTGGTGGTCGGGTTGAACGGATTCGGGTAGTTCTGACCGAGTGCGAATTCCGAAGGAACGCCTGTCTGAGGTGTGACATTAAGGATGCCAACCTTCCGAATTAACAAGCGGAATCCAGGACGGTTCTGCGGATCTGCGTTCGGCGGGGATGACAGCGTAGCATAGAGCGGTCCAGACATAAGACCGAAGCTATTGTCAAAATCGCGAGCCGTGACATACCACACAACTGCCTGTTCTTTCGTAGTCGGCTGGCCAGAGATCTGGTCAATGATACCGGCGAGCTGTCCATGATTGGTCGTTAACTGCGCAAGATCACCATTGTTGTCGCTATCGAAGACCACAGAGCGGGTCCGACTTACCGCATCCACAAAGGTGATGTCGTAACGAACGACGTCGGTGTACGTTGCCGGGTTGAAGCGGGAGACCCGAATGTTAGTGTAAGGATCCTGCGGCACAGCTTTGACCCAAGTGAACAGTTCTACATTGGCGCCCTTCATCAGATCGATTGTACTGTTGTCGGCCGGCAATTGCAGAGCGAACGCATTGGGAGCGTGGTCGAGGATTTCATACGGGTTGGTCGAACCAGAGATCGACGGGTCGTTGGACTGGAAGGCTCTCACGAGCTGAAGCTCTTCACCCATGGAGGCGATGCGACGGATACGGGATGCCAGGAAGTAATTGGTCACACCGTTGATGAACACATCACCAGCCCAGATGTTGGAGAGACCAGGACCGTTCGAATCGAATTCACCCGGGAAACGAGCGGTGAACGCGGTACGAACATTACGACCACTGACGACATTGAGATAACGATCGCGCGGGGCGACAATCAGCTCATAGCGACGGAGGAGGTAAACCTGATCGGGACTACCGGTCTGAGGATAAATTTCGACGAGGTAATTCGTCACCTCATCAGCCGTGAAGTTCATCTTGGCAGACTCCTGGTTGAGATTAGCAACCGTCGGTTTGACTTCGATGTACACGCCACGGTCGGCCTTCGTATGGATGATGCAAATAATTGCAACACCGTCCTTGAAGGCACTGGCCGGGATAGACCAGGTCGAATCGTCGATCTGGAGAAGCTTCGTACCGTCTTTCGTGATATATGCATAGGTGTAGCCATTGGGATCCGCGTTCCAGCTGCCCCTACTGGTGTCAGTATTGGCGAACGAGTTCTGGAGAACAAGCTCGGTAGCCGGGCTGTTCTTGTCCGGGCTATCCCAGTCACGAATGATGTTACCGTTTTCGTCGCGAGCCGTCAGTGTGAAGCAAATTTCTTCACCGACGAGCGCGTTGATATCAGGATCACCAGCCATCGGTTCAATTTCAACACCGCCGCCCTTGAGCTTGGTAAGCGCAAGACGGAAGTCGTTGGAACGGATCCAATGCGGCTGGCAGGAGGTCGGCGACCAGCGACTTGTATCACCGTTGAGTGCATCCGCCGGATTCGGCCAAATCCCTTCGAGGAACGGGAATTCGACTGTTTCCATCGGACGATCGTCGTTGACATTGAAGTCCTTGGTGTAGACACGCCAGATGATCTTGATGGAGTCGGCGCTGGTGCTGGTAGGATCGGAAGAGAAACCAGCGAACAGTGCGTCAAGCGTTGCGGTGGGAATCTGGATGCCCGTGGACGTACCGGCGTTGATGACGACAATGGTGCCGACGGGGGCGCCCTTGCCAGCCGGGAACGTGCTTACCACTTCACCATACCACTGATAGCTCAGGGTATCGATCGTGCGGGTGGGATCCTTTTCCCATGTACGGGTTGTCGGATTGTAGATCAGGAACAGACCACCTTGGAGCGCTTGCTTGTCAAGGTTACGATCCTGGGCATTCGACCAGAGAATGGGAAGCGGCTGAGTACCATCGACGAATTCCGTGGCACCGTTCGGCGGCTGGATGGCCGTCGGAGCAGCGTACGGAGCGCGGTTGATGGAAATGATCAGCGGCTCGGTCGGAAGCGGATTGTTACGAACGGTAATACCGGCCGTATCGGAGTAGGTCTCAAGTCCTGCCATCTTGCTGAAGGCGCGCACAAACCAGAACACGCGGGTAACGATGCTGTCCTGATTCGGTTGCGGGAGCACGTTGGGACGGAAGATGAGTTCGCGAACCTTATCTCCGGAGAGGGTAAGAGTCGGGCTCTTGCCATCGTTGTCGGAGAGAATGCTGACAGTGCGGGTTGCGCCGCCAAAGGCGCCAAGACTGTCAATGATCGCGTACCACTCGTAACGAATAGTATCGTTCGGGTTGTTCATGGAAGGATCGGACCATTCAGCCCGTGCCCAGTTCAGGCGCAGGAAGTCATTTGCCAATCCATTGATCGGGTTGCCAAGAGAATCGAAGCAGTTACCGGTATGATCCATACGGAACAACGAAGTATTCTGCAACGTCGCTGTGCTCAGCGTGAACGGTCCGGGCGCGAACGGCATCTTGATAGAGACCGGACGAACTGCGATGGCGTTGGCGGGAAGCAATCCATGACGGAGAGCCTGACCGGCACGTTCACCGACAGCGTCGCCGAGACGCTTGTCATCGGGCTTGATACCGACGAAGTCGTTGCGATTTCCCGCGCCGACGAGCGACAGGTTGTACAGAATAATCGAATCCTGACGGAGTTGGGTATTCTGCGGGAAGCCAACCGGACGAGCCTGGAAGTAACGGCCACCGGCTGCGATCTCGAGGTTACCGGCAGCGCCCATGGCATTCACATTCGTGAATTCCCATGTGGTGTGACGCGTGCCAAGATTGACATACATCGAGTCGCGATTGTTCAGGTTACCATAGCGGTCATACGGAGTGACTGCGTAGGTGTACCATTGGTCGCGGAAGATGGTGTCTGGACGTGCGTACGGTGTACCGACATTGTTCGGAATCTGATCTTCCGTCGCGCCATGGTTGATTTGACCATAGAGACGTGAGAAGATTTCGAAAGCTGAGGTCGGAGTACCATACGGATCCTGATAGTACATCGGGCTTACGCGGGGAAGCGTATCGATGTCGGCCTGAACCGGAAGAATACCGACGGGCAGAGTTGACTTGTCATGCGTGTTCGCAGTGTAGTCGAAGCTGCTCGGGAAGATAGAGGTAAAGGCAATACGATACGGCACAACCACGAAAGTGTGACGCAGACGGCCATAACTGGACGGACCCCAGAATTGACGGGTCGCAGCAACCATGAGACCGTGGGTTGCACGGTTCGTGCGCTGGATCGGCAATTCACCGATACGACCGACGGACATGTTTGGACCCTGGATGTCCGTTACATTCGCATCATAGTACGTATCGTCGAGGTGGAACAACGGATTGCCCGGATCGAGACGATTGACTCGACGAACAACTGTGAACTTACCCTGATCGTAAGAGCAGGTGTCATCCACCGTGTTGCCGGCCATGTCAAGAAGGTTCGGGTCAACGACGCGCACATCGATAACCTGCTCTGCTGTCGAGTCGACAATGCGAAGGAAGGCGCCCGGAGCGAAGGTCAGGTTGGCGACGCCGCCGACCGACAATTCGCGACCAAATGCCTGGCCAAGCAATGCCACGCGGCGATTGAAATCACCGAAGACAGCACCGGTTGCATCGGCGCCACCATTGAGGCCTACCGCGAAACGAGTGCGGAAGGTATTGAGTGGCGGAAGCGGACGGTGAGGTAGACCGGCGCGGAGGAAGTCCTCCGGAATCCAGAATCCAACTCCGATGCGGGTAATGCGATCGCCTTCACCGGTCAGCTTGTACCAGCCGGGGTTGCCGCGATCGGTACGAGTACCCATGAATTCGGCGCGCGTTGCGGCCGTCCTCAACGGGGAGATCGTGCCTTGGTACGTGTAGACAGAGTCAGCAAACAGACGACCGTACTGACGGGTCTGTCCGGGCTGATTGGCGACGATGTACGGATTACCGCCGGTCGGGGGATCATTCTCCCAGATCGGGGTGATACGCATCAATACGGGACGACGATCGTCACGATTCGCGCCAACGCCGCTGGTACCGATACCGTCGCCACCACCGGCAATGGTGATGTCGAAGATAGTGCCGTCGCGACGCGCGCCGGCGGGCACAGTGACTTTCCCGCCCTGATCGTTGTTGAGATCATTGTACCTGTCGTTGGGCGAGGTTTGCGGGTTGAGGTTGTTGAATGCATCCAGTTTCTGGAGCACAACGAGGTTCGAGTATGGATCGCGCTCGAAATCGGGGTTGAACGAACCGTCGGGGAGGAACAGCGCATCGCCGTCCTTGTCGAGAGGCACGTTGTCTTCGTTCACGATTTCATACTTGCCAACCGGTTTCGGGCTGACGTTGCGCTTGTAAACCTGTGAGATCAGGATGTTATCCACGCCCTGATCGGTGAGGCCATGAAGCTGAGGATCGGCGCCCTCCGGGATGGAGATGTTGACGACCGGCGGGATGAGAATCGCGCGAGCCTCGGGCGGACCAGTGAGTTCGTACACGCCAACCGTACCGAGACCCGGGCCGAGAGCCCTGAAATCCTGACCGGTGCGGAGGATGTCGAAACGAGTGGGTTCCTTCACGACGGATACGACCTTGACCGTGTCGCGGTGAATGTTCACCGGACCCTGACCGAGAAGAACTGCCGTCGCGGTGGCTTCAAAGAAGACCGTTGCGTTGGCGAGCTTCGGCGTCGGGTATTCGAGAGCCGTGAAGAACGCGGTCTGGTTGATATGGACACCATAGACAAGGTTACCGACCTTGGTGTGGCGATAGCGAGCCTTGCGCATCGGGCCATACTCGTCACGGGTCCAGTTACCGATCGGGGCAACTGTTCCGGGAGTGCCGCCATACGGTGCGGGAGGCGAGGTCCAGTTGTCACCCCACATGCGGAAACGCACGCGAGCGGTGTCTTCTGCTTCGGAGAAGTTGTCAACGAGGTTATGGAACCTGTCGAATTCGCGAGCAAGCAGCGTCACGGTACGACCGGCGGTAATGGAGTTGACATCCAACGGATCGCTGTTCACCAGGTTCAGCGTGTCCGGTATGTACGGACGGATGTTCGTGTTGGCGACGCGGTTGTAGTGCGTTGCGCGATCTTCCTGCGCGAGAGGATTCGCGGAGTACGCGAAGAACTTCGGCGCGTAGTTGTTGATCGCTGCAATCGAAGCACCACCATCCTGATACACCGAATGGTGCTCGAGGACCTGAAGCTTTACGAGGTCAACCGGAAGCGGGATCGGGGAAGTCGCGGCGGCCGTGTACGGGAAGATTTCCACGCGCACAGTCGTATCTGACTTCTGGTAGATCGGGATGATGACACGCGGCGCGAAACCACGTTTGCTCGGACCGACAGCAGTACCCTCACCGAGGTTGCTACCGAGGTTCGGAACGAGGTCGAACGCTAACGTATCGGGAGTCATCGCGATACGGATGATCTGCCAGCCAACACGGCCGGAGATGAAGTATGTGCTTACCCAACCGGCCTGTGCGGTATCACCGATGGTGGTACGTTTGAGCGTATCATCAGTGATGAACGAAGTGCCCATTTCACCGAAACCGCCACGTTGAGCGTTGCTCTGAAGCTGGGTTTTCGGCGGGGTAACAGGAACTGTCTCGCTCTCGACGAAGAACTTGACGAGACGGCCGCCAACCGGATTCTGGAAACGATCGAGCAGACGAGCGACAACGCGCACTTGCTTGTTGTGCTCGGAGACGACGACCGTATCCATCGGGATCGGGGCGGTTGCATCATGATCGAGATCCACTTCACTCGCTTGGAAGCTGCCGATACCCTGATCGCTGTAGCCCATGGGCTCCATCACGGTCGGGAAGTCGGGCGAGGTCGACGGCTGCACTTCGGCACCCGTCGAACGGAAGAAGTAGCCACGATAGAATTCATTCGACTCTGCCGCATTGCGCGGAGTGCCTGTCGGATAGCCTTGGGCAAGAAGATCAGCGACCGTACCCGGGCCCCAGCCCTCGAGAGGAACAGTCGTACCCTGAGGCTTGCCAGTCGATTTGAAGACCTCGACTGTGCTTGCAACATCAGGAATAACACTGACTTCACCAATGGCGGACTGAATCGAGAAATCACAGACGCCAGGAATTGTTTCCAAACGAAGGTGAGCGATAAGACGGACGACATCGGTACCGGCGAGACTCAGCTTGGTGACGTTCTGCGGTGCGCGGAGATAGAAGCGCACGGCATTGTAACCAAGGAATGCCGGCAAGTCGCCTGCGATACCGGGCAGCGTGTTACCCGGTGCGACGTACACGAGTACTGCATCGAGAACCTGTCCCGTCACGGGATCAAGTACGGGCTCGGGGTTGTCAATACCACCGGCGCCGCTGTTCGCGACGTTCGCGGAAACCGAAGCGTAGAAACGCTTGGCGCCCGTGATAGGCGGATAGTACAGCTTGTTGTCGGGAAGTTCGACAAACACGCGGTTCGTGTTCGGGTAGAAGTACGGCGCGATATCCTTGGGATTGCCGAAGATATCGGTGATACGGATATACAACTTGTCGAAGATCGGGTTGCGGTAGTTACCAACGCGACCAACCACAAATGATTCGTCACGACCGATAACAAGTTCAATGCGCGGCTGACCACCCTGGAAGAAGGTCCAGCCGGTACCGTCCCAAAGAACGTCAGTCGAATCCATCGATGTCGTCTGGCCCATGTTCTTGCCCAGCTTTGCATTGTAGCCAGTGCCCGGACCAAACCAGATGCCGAAATTGTTGTTCGGCGAACCGTCAGGGATGAAATTCGAATGCGAGAAACCGATACCCGGAGTCAAGTCGAGCTTGTTCGGGTCGTTGACATCGCTTCCACGATCGTTGAAGGCGTAGGTCGAACGCACGCGAATACGATACGGACCGATGTTGTTGCTACCGGAAGCCGCGCGGAACACGCGGTTGTTGCGTCCGAGGTTGGACGTACCGACAAACACGCGACCGGAGTCGATGTTGCCACCAGTAACGACGATCGGGGAGATCGGATTAATGAGCGAATCGAAAATACCATTCAGACGATACGGGAAAGGATTGGTAGTGGCGCACAGCTCACCAAACGGAGAAAGCTCGAACTTGAACTTCTCGTTGTCATCAACTGTGTTGCCATAACCATCGGTCATGAGAATGTCGAGACGCAGATAGTTGTTATCCGCGGTGCCCTTCCACTGATCGGTCGGGAGAATGTCGATAGCGCGCGGAATGTTCGGGCGCACGACGATCTTGGAACCGGTGTTGGGAAGAGAATTAACGCCGAGCGGATCCACAGGCATGCGCTCACCGAACGGATTGCCGTCGTGTGCGTCAAAATACCAGGTGGGACCATTCGTGCGGGCGCCGCCGTCAACAAACGCTTCCTGCGTGCGATATGCGCCGGGCATAAGACCGACAAGACCGCTGCGCGGGAAACCGCCGGACGTATCACCTGTCGCCTGCAACGTACCGGGAATGCCTGCGGGATCGGAATAATTGATTACCGCTTCCGCATAAATGCGGACGGAATCCTCAACGCCACCGGCATTGACACCGACGTCGGCGTGAGTATACGCAAGACGACGATAAATTAACTGACCGAAGTGACGAACGGTATCGTCAGCAGCCGTCATTCCCCTCAGATACATAGTGCGATCTTCGGGAATGGGATTGCTGATCGTATACGCAAGCGCCTTAAGAACGGGCTGCGTCATGCGATCCCAGGTACGGTTGCCATACGCATCGAGGAAGCGCAGGGTGTCAACCGCCGAGGAGACGAGACCCGGTTGATAGGGATTCGCCGCGACATTGGACGCGCCCGGGCGATACGGGGGAATGAGACCATTGACGGGATTCGGGTTCAGACCGACGTACCAACCGGCTTCGGTGAAGGCGGCGGGAGCGAGAGCCTGATACAGGTTCGACAGCTTAAGCGGGTTGCGCTCGGGCGGCAAACCGTCGATCATCATGCCATAATCGGGATTAAGGATCGGGGGATCCGGGGAGCCTACGAACGCGCGGAACTGACCAGGGCGGAAGCTCTGGTGCGCAGTGTTGAGCGGATCGAAAGGCAAGCCGTCGTCACCAAGGAAGTAACGACCGCGTGTGTAATCACCGAAAGAACCAATGTATTCACCAGCGTCGACTGCCTGCGCGGAATCCTTGACCCAAACGAGAAGGCGGGTCGTTCCGGGAAGCAGCTTTACGATTGCGAGATCTGTACCACCAGAGAACTGTCCACTTGGGATTACCGTGCCGTAGGCAAGCGGGTTACCGCTGCTGCCATCAAGCAGGTAGGCGCGAAGGGTGTCCTTCGTGGTGTCCGGGGGGACAGCCAGACCAAGCAGGTTGTTGATGTTCGGTTTAAAGAAAATGTTTCTGATCTGGATGCCGTCACCTGCCGCGGTCGGGTTAGTGACGCGGAAGGTCAGCATCTGACGGATAGCACTCGGGTCGCTATTGAAAGGACTCGAGCTTGCGATATCTCCAACATTGCGATACACAGGGCGAAGGCCCACGTCACGGCCAGCGGCCGCACCGTCGTTCTGCGGAGGCAGAGCGGTATTCGTGATGACGCCGTCATACTGCTGACGAGCGAGCGACATCCCGGTAGAAGTGGTCGCAATACGCACACGTACATAGTCAAACACGGTCTGAGAGATCATGTTATTGACAATCTTGAAGCGGTTCTGGACAAAGAACACCGCAACGGAATCGTTGTGGTTAAAATTGCCCACCCCACCTCCACTATCAAACAGGGTCAGCGTATCCGCGATAAAGGTCACGGAGTCTGCAGTCTGCTCGATGGTGCGTGTGATGTTGAAGAAGTCGCCCTTTACTGTACGGATCTGGGCATTCGCGCTCAATCCAAAGAGCAGCACGAGAGCCAGCACGGACAGAAGAGTTAGGGTTTTCTTCATTCGAGAAATCTCCTGGTTAGTTAAAAAATGGGTCGGGGTAAACGGGTTGAACACTGCACATACCTGGTGGTTAATGCTGGTGGTGGTTCGTTCCTCCTGCGAATTTTCAAATTGTTTGTTTTCTCTATGCATCGTAATAATCATTTTTCGGGAAACTCAATTTTGTAATATAGACAGGGACTCAATATCAAACAACTTGTCATGACGGTTTCCACCACGCCATTACGCGTGAGGCTACTAGCCAGCATCTGATATGCAAAAACACTGCCAAAAAATAAACCGTTTGTTTTCAACAGGTTACGCTTGTCTCAATCGTTGGCGTCAATATGATGACAGGTGTGCTTACGATGATCGACAAGGTTTTGACAATGTAATGCCGCCTGGTGTTTTTTATGATGGATAGACCAAACTCGACCCGCGTGACTCAATTACCGCAAATCGATTATTTCAGCTTTCTCGGGCGCGAGGAATTCAAACCTGCTGTCGGCAAGTTTCTGATCCACTGATAGCGACTCGATAAGGTACATGGTCACCGCGCCGTTAATGTCCGTCACTTCTACTTTCCGGATATACCAGTCCTTGCTTACCCAGATCTTCAACGCGGTGGCGAAGGAATTGTCTTCCTTCGGAGTCAGTTTCAACACGTAGCAACGCTGCTTGCCCACCTGCTCTTCTCCGACCAGCGTCGAATAATAATCTTTCGGGTACTGCAGCAGAAGGCGCTCTGGAGACAATGCGTGAGCTTCGGGCTTGTACGTATCAACCAGCACTTGCCGGTTCTTCTGATTGTACGACCAAGAGGTCTTGCCGTCCGTTACGACTGTGCGATCCTCTGTTTCAATGCGGTATTTGTTCGGTTTCTTGAAATAGAGGGTCCCTGTCATGGCCTGCTCCGCGCGGGAAACCTTGAAATGAACGGTCTGCCTGAACGTCAAGGTGACGTCCTTCAGATCGTCGTATTGCGCCTGTACGTTCTCAATGATCTCACGCGCATCTATACTTAAAGCGAACGAAAGCGGTAGCAGCGCGAGTAGGGGAATCAGTGCGCGAAGGAAAATGCTGGTTCTCATATTACAACTCCTGTAAAATCGATTCGAGAGTGGATTCATCTTCTACCATAACTTGACGAGCTTTGCTCCCGTCGTATGGTCCTACGATGCCCACAGTCTCGAGTTGATCCACAATGCGCGCCGCACGTGAATACCCGATCTTCAATCGGCGCTGAAGCAGCGATACCGAACCCTGCTGATGTCTGACGATAAGTCTCGCTGCTTCGTACATCAGGTCATCGAAGTTGTCGGACTCGTCCCGATTCTTCGTCTTCTGGGTGGCGCGCACGGACGGCAATGTATAGGGACGCTGATATCCGCGCTGCTCGGAAATAAATTCCACCACACGCTCAACTTCGGCAGTGGAAAGAAAGGCATTCTGTATCCGCACCGGCTTCGGATGTCCGCCCGGTACGAACAGCATATCGCCGTTCCCGAGCAGCTGCTCCGCGCCCTGTGTGTCGAGCACCGTGCGGGAATCTATTCTGCTCGCCACCTGATAGGCGACGCGAGCCGGGAAATTGGCCTTGATCACACCAGTGATGACGTCGACGGAAGGACGTTGCGTCGCAACGACCAAGTGGATGCCGACGGCGCGCGCCAACTGTGCGAGCCTCGCGATCGGTTCCTCCACCTCGCGAGCCGCAGTGATCATCAGATCGGCAAGCTCATCGATGATGACGACGATGCACGGCAGCTGGTAATGCTTTATCGTTTCGCTGTCCCGCACCTGACCGGCCTTGAGCTTCGCATTGTAATCGTCGACATGACGCACGCCCGCCTTGGCCAGCTTCGTGTAGCGCATGTCCATTTCGAGTTCCAGGCTCTTCAGAACGATTACGGCATTCGTCGGATCGGTGATGATCTCTTCGTCGATATCCGCGCAGACGGCAAGGAAGTGCCTGTTCAGTCCGCGATACTGCGCCAACTCGATTTTTTTCGGATCGATCATGACGAACTTCACGTCCTGTGGCCGCAGCTTGTAGAGCAGACTCGTGATCATCACATTGATGCCGACGCTTTTTCCGGAACCCGTCGCACCGGCGATCAGCAAATGCGGCATTTTCGCAAGGTCATCGCAAACAACAGCGCCGTTGATCGATTTCCCCATGCCGAGCGTGAGCTTGTGCCGTGATTTCTGAAACTCAACGGACGTCACAACCGAACGAAAACTCACCATTTCCGGCTGATTATTCGGGATTTCAATTCCCACGGCGCTCTTGCCCGGAATCGGCGCGATGATTCGGATGCCTCTGGCGGCCAGGGCCAACGCAAGGTCGTCGGCAAGCGATACGATCTTGCTGATTTTGACGCTCGAGTCGGGAACGAGTTCGAAAAGCGTCACAACGGGACCAGGGGCGACAGAAATGCTCGTGATACCTATCCCGAACACGGCCAGTTTCTCCTTCACCAGCTCGGCTTTCAACCTGAGTTCCGCATCCGTAACAGTGTTGGTGGTCCTTTGTGGATCGAGCAGCTCGGGAGTCGGCAATCGATAGGATAATTCCGTCTTCGCAAGCCTCTGATTGAGGGAATCAATGTCTTCGTCGGTTTCGGACTGCATCACTTTGCGTGCGACCGCCTGTTGAACGGCCTTGCGTTCATGCTCGTTGAGCATGACGTTGGAAAGAGGGATCTCACTATCGATTCCGCCAGCGCCACAATCACCTGCCTCCCTTGATACCCTCTCGTCACCGGGTGCGTCCGCATCGGGCGAAACAGCGGCGGAACGCGGTGATGCGTTTTTCGAGGCCGTGCCTGGAACGTCGCTCCCTGATTGTGAGGCGACGGCGCCAGCCGACGCGCCTGCGGCAATCGGTCCAGCAACGGCAGAATCCGCGGGTCCGAAAATATCGCGAAGCCCTTCGATGGCGTCTCGGGAGATGGTACCATTGGACCGAGGCGTGAGACCATCATCGGACTGCACCGGTCCGGCGTGTTCCGCGGGGTCATCCTGCCAAGACCGGGCGATGGATACAGGAGTGGATCGGACGAGAGGCTGCAAAGGCGCAGGTGCGGCAACCGACGGAGGTTGTGGCGTGGCGCTTTTTCGCTGCCGCGGCGGCGGCGTATCGGTCCCTTCGGCGGTGATGCTCTGCTGCAACTCGAGGGAAAGCGCGCCGCGTTCGGCCTGAAGCGCCGATTGCAGCTTCCCGGCTTTCCCTGAGACGCGATCCATCAACCACTGACCAATGTCTTTCGCCCGCGTAAGCGTGGCCTGAATATCGTAGTCGACAACAATGACGGCCATGACCACAATGGTGGTGAACATGACGATCACACCGCCTGTCGTGCCTATCAGTCGAGAGATCAATCCTGCGACGAAATCACCGATATTGCCTGACCAGGAGACGGAAATATCCGGCATCCAGGAAATCAGACGAACGAGTCCGAGAAATGTCGAACTTAGCAGGACAACTACCAGTGCGTGATTAGTATAGTACGCCAGAGCCCGAAGGTCGCGTCGGCGCAGAATTGACCATCCCCAGAGCATTAGCAGAATGGGAAAGGTGATGGCAAAATAGCCGACTGTAATGTTGATAAGGAAATTTGCCAGAATGGCACCGAACAGACCGAGCCAGTTGGACGTCGTATCGGCGCGCGCCTGAATTTCCGGATCTCCGCCGAACAGTCTGACAAAATCTCCGAAACCGATATCGGCCACGGTCTCATCCGCGTGCGAGTGCGATACCAGCGCCAGCAGCATCAACAGCGCAACCACCATCATCATTATCCCGATGATGTCGAGTTTGCGTTTCGAATCCAACCCCTTCTTTGGGGCGGGAGCCGCGTCGCCGGCGGTATTCTTGCTTTTGCGTCGCACTGTCATTGTGGTTCCGTCGGATGGAGCGATTCCTTCCGACGAAAGGGATTCCTTTATTGTTTCTCGATAAAAGGCAATTTCACGACGGTGGCGGGAATTGCCTGATTGCGAATTATGATATTGACGAAACAGCCGGGCTGACTGTGCGAGGTCGGGACGTAACCCAGGGCGATACCTTTTTCAAGCATCGGCGACATCGTTCCCGATGTGACGACTCCGCATTCAGTATCGTCGATCATAATCGGATAGCCGTGCCTCGGGATGAGGCGACCTTCAACGGTCATACCGACCAGAGCGCGGGAGAGGCCTTTCTCTTTGGCTTCGAGCATCACGTCCCTTCCGAAGAAATCGCCTTTCTGAAGCTTCGTGATCCAGCCAAGCCTGGCATCCAGCGGGTGCGTGGTCTGGTCGATATCGTTGCCGTAGAGACAGAATCCAACTTCAAGGCGCAGCGTGTCGCGGGCGCCGAGGCCGATGGGTTCAATGTCGAATTCGCGACCCGCTTCGAAAATGGCTTCCCACATGCGCCGTCCAAGGCCCTCGTCGGAAGGCATGTACAGCTCCAAACCAACCTCGCCGGTGTAGCCTGTGCGCGAGATCATGCACGGAATACCGGCGACCTCACCTTTGACAAAGGTGTAGTACTTCATCGCGGAGAGATCCGTCGTCGTCAATTTCTGAATAGTCTCGAGCGATTTCGGTCCTTGCACCGCAAGCAGCGCCGTTTCGTCGCTCTTGTCGATCAGCTGGACATCACCGGAAAGATGCTTGGCAAGCCAGTTGAAGTCCTTTTCGAGGTTCGATGCGTTTACGACAAGCTGGACGTAATCGCCACAGTGATAGACGAGCAGATCATCAACGATGCCGCCGTCCTCGTAGCACATGGCGGAGTACTGGACGCCTCCCTCCGCCAGTTTGGTCACGTCGTTTGTGGTCATCATTTGGACGAAGGAAAATGCATCTGCGCCGCGCACCTCGAACTCGCCCATGTGCGATACGTCGAATACTCCTACCGAGCCCCGTACGCGTTTGTGCTCGGCGATGATGCCCTTATATTGAATGGGCATGAGGAAGCCTGCAAACTCGACCATCTTGGCGCCGAGTTGCACATGAATGTCATGAAATGCTGTACGCTTCATTACAATCAGCCAGAATTAAGTATGAGAAAATAGTTAGGATCGCGATGTCAGACGAGCTTGGATTCGTTTTGCTTCCAGTCGTCCAGAAAGCGCTTTAAACCGCTGTCTGTCAGTGGATGAGAGAACATTTGATCTATGATCTTGAATGGAATCGTGGCGACATGCGCTCCCATCAAGGCAGCTTCGAGAACGTGCAGGGGATGCCTGATGCTCGCCACAAGTACCTGGGTGGGAAAATCGTAATTCTGATAGATGGTGACGATTTGTTGAATCAGCTCCATGCCGTCGACGCTGATGTCATCGAGACGTCCGACGAACGGCGAGACATAGGTGGCGCCCGCCTTGGCGGCAAGCAGGGCTTGAGTAGGCGAAAAGCATAAGGTGACGTTGGTCTTGATCCCTTCGTCGGTCAGTTGTCGCACTGCCTTCAGGCCTTCCCTGATGAGGGGCACCTTCACGACAATGTTTCGATGAATGGCGGCCAGTTCCCGCCCTTCCTTGACTATCCCGTCCTTGTCCACCGACACGACTTCCGCGCTGACAGGGCCATTGACCACGGACAGGATCTCGTCGAGCAGCTGAAGAAAATTTTTACCTTCTTTTGCGACAAGCGAGGGGTTCGTCGTCACTCCATCCAGAATACCGAGACTTGCTGCCTCGCGGATTTCTTCAATGTTCGCACTGTCAATGAAGAATTTCATTCCGGACCTCGGGTATTACTTTAAGTGAAGACGCCAAATAGACATAAGAAAATATGAAAGGGGATTTCAACATGCAATGTTTTTCGATGATCGCTGTAAATTATTAGCAGGTAACAACCAAGTCACCTGCCTCTTCCGACCTCGGCGTAAGAGATCTCCGTTTCCTGTAGCCTGAGGTTCAGGGCGCGGATACGGGACCATGGCTCGAACATTCGCCAAAGCTCATCCAGGAGGTAAAGGACAAGATTTTCAGCGGTGGAAGTAAACGGAACGACCTTGTACTTCATCCCGCTTCCCTCAAAAAAGCCCAGCATAAGTGCGTCGCCGTCGTCGCAGAGAAAACAGTGGTCAAGCTGATCAAGGACCGGCGTGACCAGGCGCTTCATATCGCCGTAATCCATGAGCATGCCGTTTTCGTCGCACACTCCCTCGATTTCGACGCGAAGCCGGTATGAATGTCCGTGGATATTGGCGCAACCGCTTTCATGGAAAGGCAAACGGTGTCCCATTTCCCAGTGAAAGTCGCGTGCAATTTTCATCAATCGTTCCATGTTCATCCTTCATTTCAACTGTGATGTCATGACCACAGCCAAGTAAGGTAATGAAAGATGATCGAGAAATTCAAGGCTATTTCCGCACCCTTGCCATGATCACCACTCCTGCGGCAAGAAAAAGCAGATTAGGCAGCCATGCCGCCACCACTGGATGGATGTTTCCGTTGTAGCCGAATATCTGACTGAGCTTCTGACTGACCAGATACACAAAGAGCAAAAATATGCTGATGCCGAACTGCACCGCCAGTCCGCTGCGCCGCTTGACGGACGCGAAGGGGATACCGAAGAACACGACGATAAGCGAGGCGAAGGGGAAAGCGATTTTACCGTGATAATCGACGCGCAGTCGCGCAATGTCGCTCCCGGCATTGCGCTGCCTTTCGATGTATTCGCGAAATTCCTCAAGGCCCATTTCTTCCGGCTTCTGCTGCATACGAAGGATCATCTCGGGCGTCAGAGCAATGCGGCCCAGTTTGAGACTGTCGATATGCCCGACAACCTCGCGCTCCTGAATGGATGTGCTCGAATCGACGCTAAAGGTGCGGCGTATTCCGTTGAACATCATCCAGGCTCCTTGCGCCTCGCGCCATTCCATCCGTTCGGCGTCGATCCGCTGCACCATGCGGGTCGGATCGTGCGCGTCGAAACTTTGCAGCTTCACTCTCCGAGCCACCGAACTCCCCTCGTCGTAATACTCCACCGAAATAATACGATTGCCGCTGTCCTGAAAGTACATATTGTATCTGCCGCCGCTCGTCAGGTGCTTTTTCAGATGCTCACGCTCCAGATTCAACCGCGAGGCGTTAATCTGCGGTACCAGCCATCCATCGAAGAGCAGCATCAGACAACTTACTATTATTCCCACCACAAGCAGCGGAAGCATGAAGCGGTACAGACTCCGGCCTGCGCACTTGATGATGGTCAATTCATTACTGTTGCTCATCCTGCCCACGACAAAGAGCGCGGAGAGCAGCATCGCCACCGGAACCATGAGACTGAAAATGCGCGGCAGAAAGTACACGTAATACAAAACGATGTACTGCATGGCCACATTTTGATCGATGAAATCATCCAGGTTTTCGATCATATCCACAAGGATGAAAATGAGACCGAAAGCAAGCAGGCCAAACAGGACGGACTTGATAAACTGGTAGGTCACATGACGATCGAGCATACCCATCTAGCGTTTCCTCACTGCCGCCGATGGCGGTCCGGTCTCGCCACGCAAACTCTTTGGAATAAAGCGATTGAACACCGTCCAGTCGATGGCGGTCGATTCCCGCGCCATGCGGACGGTCAGGAGCGTCCCCATCACACCCAGAATGATATTCGCGAACCACATTCCCCAGAAGGGCGAAAAGGCCCCGCGATCCGCCAGCTTCTCGCCCCCGATCAAACAGGCCCAGTAGAACAGGAAGAATCCAAGACTCAATCCGGCACCCATGCCGAATCCGCCTCGTCGAGCCATGGTGCCCAGTGGCACTCCGATCAGAACAAAAACGAAACAGGCTACGGGAATGGAATACTTTTTATAGATCTCCACGAGGAAGCGATCCGCCTGCCTCGCATCGAAATCAATCCCGCTTGCATCGGCAAGTGCTTCGGCCTGCAACTGCCTGATATCGTTCAAGGCCCGGTACGCTATGGCCACAGAGTCGAATTGCGACTGCTGAAGAGGGGCGGCCGTCGAGGTATCCGCGATGGTCACACTCCGGAAACGTAGCGGCGCGGCGGCATAGTACCGGGGCGTACCGTTGATGTATCCACGAAGATGAACGACCATGCGCTCACTGAAAAGCTGATGCTTGTTCCTTTGTATCGCGTCAATGCTGTCCACGATGGTCTTCATCATTCCCGCGCTCATTGTCCTGTCGTCACGGCGCATGGAGGAGGCGTCCGTCCGTTGAAAACCGAATCCACTTGCGGGAATCGAAACACGATGCCTGATGAAGCGCAGCGTGCGGTATCGTGTGAGCGTGCTGTTGTCGACATCGTGAATCTCGCCGTTGTCGAGATCCATGACGATGCTCGCATAGTCGGCGGAAAAACTCACCTTCCCTCGCGTCGCTGTGACGACAACGCTTCGTTCGGGATCGGACATATCATAGATGGTGACGCCTTCGAGATCGTTGCTTTTCTCGAATGTCCGCCGAACGAGGATGCGGTAGTTAGGGATTTCTTCTTCTGAGGTGAACACTCCAGCCTGGAGGGACAGCGTTGGTTTGATGCGCACGATGTCAGTCATCAGCGTCTGCAAACGGATATTCGCCTCGGGAAGCACCGAGTTGTTGAACCAGATCAGCGCCACCGTCACGAACGACACGGCGATCACCACGGGCGTCATCATGCGGTACAAGCTCATGCCGCAGGCACGCATGATGGTGGTTTCATTGTCCGCCGACAGTTTGCCGAAGGCCATGAGCGAAGCCACGAGGGAAGCCATCGGAACAGAAAGGACCAGCATCCATGCCAGGTTCAGCGCGATGAGTTCAAGTATCACCCATACGCTCAGACCTTTGCCCACGAGATCGCCCGCCCTTTTCATGAGAAATTGGAGCAGGAAAAGGAAAATGATGATGGCGTTCGAGAAAACGAACGGACCGATATGTGCGCGAAGAATGTGACGTGAGAGGATCATCGACTGTACCGATGAGTGAGCCCATAGAAATTTCCATTGCGCGAGACGCCTCCAAGCAGTAACATGTGTGCTGCCATGCGCCTCGCGATATTGGTGCGACATTTCAATATAGCCATTTTCACAAAGAGTGACTGTTGCACGGACCGATGCATGTTGCGTATTTTTGGTGTTGGCCGATAACTTCGTTTGAAGATTCCCGTCCATCTGGAAATCGTCTTTTATCCGCAAGTCCCCAGAATCGATCACCTCATTGCTGAAGGGTCTCTATCGAGCAAATCGCTACAGTACAACTGACTGATCTCCACTCGCACACGGCAAGAGACGATTGACTGCCAACACGAATCGAATGAGACCTTCATCCCGTTACTCGGGCGATGGGCGAGGTGTATCCTCGCCAGTCCGCTATTATGGCGCGGTGATCGGCGCCTCGGCGCTGTCGTTGCTGCTGTTTCTCGGCGCATCGGCAACACCCGCGTTTCCGCGGTATCACATCACCATCGAAGCGGCTCGAGCCTGGAATCTGGCGATCGCGGCACTCGCTTTCGTCCCTCCCGCCGCCGAAGCCGAAGCCGCGACGCTTCAACCGCACACGGAGGAATCGACTGCGGTCGAGGAAGCTTCCACCGTCCCTGCGCTCGAATTCGATCTGTCTGATCTTTTGCCGTCGGCTGGCCCCGGCATAAACGAAAACCGGCACCCGGTAATTTCAGATCCGTTTTTCGCCGACATGGAACTCGCCGCGTTTGCGGCTTCACTCCCGCGGCCGGACGATAGTCTTGATATCCCTCCATCCGACAGCACCACTCGAGCGAAATTTCTTCCTCAACGCCGTCGTCCCTCACCGGTTACACAGCCATTCCCTGAACGCGTTTCTCCGCTGTATTTGAATTCGGGAGCCATTACACGCCTTGTGACCATCGACTCTTCAAAAAACGAGGTGCTTATTAGGGAGACCGTGAATGGAAAGGACATTCGCATTCCCTATCGCATGACGCTCGAGGATTACATTCGTGCCCGATACAATTACGAGCGCGAACAGCGCACGGCGGCTGAAGCAGCGCGGTTCGAAAAACAGGAAGGCGACCAGCTCGAGCAATTGCTGAAAAACCTGACCGAGATCGACATTCCTATCGCCCCGAATCCGTTGATGAGTATTTTCGGCGACCGCAGCCGCATCAGCGTGCGAATCAACGGCGCTATCGATATCAATGCCGGATTCCGCATTGAGTCATCGGACCAGCAATCGGTGTTCCTTCGCCCGACGCAATTCTCTCCGAACTTCAAACAGCAGGTGCAGATCAACGTCAACGGTATGGTCGGCGACAAGCTCAGCATCAAGGCGGATTGGAGCACCGAGCGGACCTTCGATTACGAGAACCAGCTGAAAATAAAATACACCGGCTATGAGGATGAAATCGTTCAGTCCGTGGAAGCGGGAAACGTTTCTCTGCAAACGCCCTCGTCGCTCATTCAGGGAAGCGGCGCACTGTTCGGCATCAAGGCGGAGTTCCAGTTGGGTCCACTCCATCTATCCACGATCGCCTCGCAGAAAAAGGGCGAATCGTCGAAGCTGTCCGTTTCCGGCGGTGCCCAGGAGCAAAAGTTCGAACGGCGCGCATACGAGTATTCGGACAATTATTATTTTATCGATCTCGCCTACCGGGAAGACAACAACGAAGGAAATAACCAGTACGAGTCCTATTATAACTTCCGATTCACGCATCCGGGATCCAAGGCACCGTACATTCTGTTTCCCTCGTTGATCGTCAAGGAAATCGAGGTCTGGGTATCCCGACCAGCCAGTTCGGGCGTCATAACCGATCCCCAGGAACGCGAAGCGATTGCCTTCATCGACAATCCCACGGGCTACGAACCTTCATCCTCCGATTTCCCGTCAGAATACACACCATTCCTCGATCCAGGCCTCACGGTGACGCCGGAATCCGGCTTGATCGAGGCAGGCAAATTCAAGCGCCTCCAGCGTGACATCGACTACACTCTGAGCAACGCGACCGGTATCATTTCCTTGAATCAGAGTCTCCAGGACGATCAGGTTGTTGCCGTCGCATACCGTATCGAGGGTCCCAGCGATCTTACTCCGACGGACGACATCATCTTTGGTACTTTCGCAGGCGACCCGCGTCTGAAGGTGTACAAGGATGCGAACGGATTGGATGTACCCTCACGCATGGTGCTGAAACTGGTCAAGCCGCGCAACCTGACTCCCTCCTTCGAGAAGGCGTGGAAGCATAAAGTGAAGAGCATCTATTCGCTGAACACCCGCAACATGCGCGCGGAGGATCTGGCGAATTTCAAGCTCATGTACCGAAGCGGCGGCCAGCCCGACCAGGAAGTGCTGCCCGATATCAGTGCGCTGCTGATCCGTCTGTTCGGTCTCGACAATACGGATGACAATGGCGGCTACCCCGATTCAAAAATCGATTTTCTTCCCGGATTGACGGTCAATCCTGTGCGCGGCGAAATCATTTTTCCGACCCTCGAGCCATGGGGACAGGGCCTGCTGGACAATTTCAAGCAGTTGTTGCGCAGCCAGGATACCTCGTTGATCAAGCCCTTCCTGTTCCCGGAATTGTACAGCGACACAAAGCAGGGAGCACAGAGGACCGGTAAAGATAAAATCCTGATTCTCGGTACCACGCGCGGTTCGAGTTCGGCCATTTTTCAACTCGGTTTCAATGTCGTCTCTGGCTCGGTGCGTGTGACGCTCAATGGTTCTCCGCTCACACCCGGAGTTGACTACACCGTTAACGAGCAGGTTGGTTCCGTTCAGATTCTTAAGGAGGAAGCGCTCGCACCGGGAGCGAAGCTTGACATCGAATACGAGAAACAGGACCTCTTCACCTTCGCATCGAAGACCCTCGTCGGTGCACGTGGAGAAATAGATATCAATAAGGAGTCGTACCTCGGATTCACCTTCCTGAGCCTGAGTCAGAAAACACTCAGCGACAAGGTGCGCATCGGCGAAGAACCCATCAGCAACAGCATGTTCGGCGTCGACGCAAAGACGATGCTTGAACTCCCCGTCCTCACTGACGCTCTCAACACACTTCCCTTCATTTCGACGAAAGAGAAGTCGACACTCACCCTGCAAGGCGAAGCTGCGATGGTGATGCCCGGCGGAGATTCAAAAACCAGCACCATCCCTTCCGATAATGGCGAAAGCATAGCATATCTGGATGATTTCGAGGGCTCGCGCATTTTCATTCCTCTGCAGACCGCGTATTCCGTGTGGCGCACCAGTTCCGTGCCCAACGTACTGCCGAGCAACAACGCCGCCAACGACAGCATCATGAATACCAACCGGGCCATGCTGAATTTCTACAATCTCGATATCTCGTCCACGTCGCCCAGGACCGTTCGTGTCGATGACATCTGGCCCGAAAAAAGTGTCGCGCGCGAGGACCAGCGTGTGACCGTACTGGATCTCGATTACTATCCGACGGTCAGGGGGCCATACAACTACACACCCGATCTCGGTGTACAGCAGCGCAACTGGGGCGGCATCATCCGCTTGCTTCCGTCCAACGCGTCCAACCTTGTGGACGGTAACTTCAACTACATCGAATTGTGGATGAAGGTGGACAACCACAGCGGCGGCAAGCTGATCATAGACATGGGAAAGATTTCGGAGGATGTGATCCCGAATGGGAAACTCGAATCCGAGGACGACTACCTCCCGGGATCGATTCGTAACGGCATTCTCAATGCCGGCGAAGACGTGGGTCTGGATATGCTTACCGACGATCAGGAGCGCGAGCGTTACGCCGCCGAGATCGCCGCCGGCTTGATCGATGCGGTAGATCCGAGCGGGGATAATTTCCGGTACGATCCAGACAACTGGAGAAGCTTCAACGGCACACAGGGCAACGGCGACGAGGAGGACGGAGATCCTGCGGGTCAATTCCCCGACACGGAGGATCTGAACAACAACAGCATTCTGGATCTCGCCAACGATTATTTCCGTTTCGTGATCGATCTCGACACGACGCGCTTCGATCTCGGCGCCGTGGATCACAATCCCTATGTTGTCGGCGGCGGCACCAACGGATGGTATCAGTTCCGCATCCCGCTCAACGTGCCGGATGATCGCATCGGCACTCCTGCGCTCGATAACGTCGAGTATTTGCGCGTTGTGCTTACCGACATCGAGAGTCAGGATGCCGCGACTCCGGTCAACGTGCGCATCGCCGAGTTCAACCTGGTCGGCAATCAGTGGTACGAGCGCGTACGCAACGATTCCAATTTCGCGGTGTCCGTCGTCAATGTCGAGGATAATCCCCTTTACGAGGTGCCGCCGGGGGTTATTCGTCCCCGGGACCGTACCAGACCCGATCAGCAGATTTTCGGCAACGAGCAGTCACTGAATTTGAGTTTCGACAATCTCAAAACCGATACGCTTCGTGAAGCATATAGGCTCTTCCCCGGAACGGGCATCGACCTGTTCAACTATCGTCGCCTCAAAATGTACGTTTACGGTGATCCGCTTCTCGATGGCTTCGATTACGAGGTCGTGATGCGTTTCGGCATCGACACGGCCAATTATTACGAGTATCGGGCGCCGATCAGACCGCGATGGGCTGATGAGAACGAAATAGACATCGATTTTTCCGAATTGACCGCTGTGAAAGCGATCATCGACGCAACTTCCACCTACGATGATTTCCCGTCCAGCAGCAATCCCGACGCGCATTTCTGGGTATACGGCAGCCCCGATATCGTCCGTGTTCAATTCATCTCCGTTGGCGTCCGGAACATGGACAGCAGGGAAATCAGCGGCAACGTGTGGATCAATGAACTCCGCGTTATCCAACCGAACACGCAAATCGGCTACGCCTACAACGCATCCATGAACCTCCGGCTGGCCGATATCGCGGATATCAGCGCCAGCATGATGCACAGTGACCCGTACTTTCACGGTATATCCGAACGCTTCAGCGCCAATCGCGCGTGGACGACGGCCTGGAACATGAATACGACGTTGAATATCGACCGGGTCTTTCCACAGGATTGGAAGGGAACGCAGGTACGCGTGACCTACTCGCATGCGGAGAATCTGAGCAAACCGCTTTTGCTCGCCGACAAACCCGATGTCGTGGTTGAAGCTTCCGTGTCAGCCCTTGCGGAAAAAATGCGGGGTGAAGGCAAATCGCAGAGGGAAATCGACATCGAGGTGCGCAACGCCCGCATCGCGACGCAGACGCTCGAGATTCGCGACAGTTGGGCGATTCCCACCGTCAGGCTCAAGGCCCCGGGCGAAAGCTGGCTGGTTCAGGATGTGGTCAATCGTCTCGAATTGAGCTACAATTATTCGGTGACCCGTTTTCGCGATCCGGTGTTCCGCTCCCGGCGCAACTGGCAATGGCAGGCGAGGGTCGGTTACGGGTACGACTTCGGAAGAGAATCTTATGTCCAGCCATTCAAGAAGCTATTTGACGGCGTGTTCCTCCTCGATGCCTATCGCGACGCGAAATGGTATTTTCTGCCTACACGTATCGGAACCGATGCGACACTCGATCGTTCGCGCATCGAAGAGGTTGAGAGATTCCCGCTGCGTTACCGTCCTTTCACACGATCCTTTACGCACAGTCGGTCGGCGAACCTCTCGTTTACACTTTCGGAAGCCAGCCTTCTCAATCTCAGCGGAAGCATTGGATCGAACATCCGCACGTCGCTTCTCGGTCTTGAAACCGAGCAGGTCTTCGATGCCAATGGCGACCAGGTGGTCGACGATTTCGGGATCCCTGTCGTGACGCAACGCCAGAGTTCAGCGATTTTCCGCGATATCTTCTTCGGGAAGGGACACTTCGATCTTGGTCCCGCCACCAATTACCAGCAGCAATTCTCCCTTCAAAGCCGACCTGCGATTCCGAATATCTTCAATCTCGATAAATTTGTCGATTTGAGCGCCGGTTACACCGTTTCCTACAATTGGCAGCAGAACATCCAGCAGGCGGACCAGGGTCGGACGGCGAGTTACAACGCCAGCATCAACTCGACGCTGAACGTCAAGCTGCGGCAATTGTTTGAGCCTCTTTTTGGTTCCGCTAAACCTGCAGCCCCTGTTCCGGACAGAAAGCCCGTGCCTGGAAGAACCATGCCCGCGAAACCGGATAAGGCGCCGACCGATTCAGGCGAAGATGGGGAAAGAATCGAGGACCTCCCGTTGCGTCTCCTGATCGAGCGCCTTGAACAGCTCGATCCCACGTTATATGCGATGGAAATAGAGAAGCTCCGTCCGGTGGT
Source organism: uncultured Chromatiales bacterium (assembly GCA_964371045.1). Lineage (GTDB taxonomy): Bacteria > Bacteroidota > Ignavibacteria > SZUA-365 > SZUA-365 > JAOSJT01. The sequence goes on from CAYJMN010000002.1 coordinate 100,053, forward strand.
TGAGTTGGAATTGCAGCTTCGCGAAATGAAGCGCAATGCGCGCCAGGATGAAGACATGGAGAGAGTCATACAGATCAACGAGGAGATACAGCTTGCCCGGAAACGAGCAATCGCCCTGCTCAAGAATCAAGCTGAACCTGTTGGCGAGGAAGAAGACCCTCAGGCCGGCGGTGGTTCAAATCCCTTTTCGCTGATCGCAGGTACATTCGGCGATATTCTCTACTATGGTCTGAAGGTCCCGTTCCTGGATTACGATAATGTAGGGTTCACTTTTTCGCAGGGCAACACCAGCCAGGTTGGCGGTGTACGCGGTCTGACGGGTTTCACGACCTTCTGGTCGAGCACACCGTTCGGCAACCAACCCAACGCAGACGAGGGACCATCTCAATTGTATCAGCTCGGTCTGGTCAGCGATCCGAATCCCTCTTCCGGACGAATCGCGTTCAAGAGCAGCTTCCCCTTTATCGGGATTGAGGACTATAGTCGCGGTCTCCGCGCGCCGAATCCCAGCGGAACGTTCGCGGATAACTACGCACAATCCAATACCTTCTCCATCAAGACCAATCGCCCACTCTGGGAAGGCGCCCGTCTTGATCTCAACTGGGATCTGCGCTGGTCGCTCAACAAGAATTACCAGATCCGGACAACGGATCAGGGCGAGCAGATCATTACAAGCATCACCACAACTGGACGACTCGAGCGTTCTTTTCTGGCTTTCCCCGATTTCCTTTTCTTCAGTTATTTCAACACGAACATGAATTCCGTCAATGAGCGGTTCACTGAGCTGAAGAACGATCCGACCGACATGAGAATCGAGTCCGAAAAACTTGCCCAGGCATTCGAGGAGGGATTCGAAGCTATTCCCTGGCTTTCCTCGGTCATGACCAATTTCCTTCCTCGAGTCAACTGGGGTATCCGGTGGGACGGGATGGAAAAATGGAGCCTCCTGAGCGGACTTGCGGATCGCATCTCTTTGGAACACCGTTATTCCTCGAACCTCGCCGATGGATGGCGTTTGAGTCCTGACGACGGCTCCCGCCTCACTGAAACGAAGCAGGTTGGTTTCAATTTCCAACCGCTCATAGGTGTCCAGCTCGGGTTTAATCAACTCTGGGGCGGCGATCTCAGCGTCACGACACGATGGAGCAAGAAAGGTACATTCGGCCTGAATTCCTCCGCGAGCAACATCACCGAAGACAACACGGATGAGATCACCATGACCGCCGAGTTCAAGAAAACCGGCTTCGACATGCCCTTGTTCGGCCTGACGTTGAAAAACGACATCAATTTCAATGTCGCCTTCAGTCTCGCGAAGAATTCGTCACGTATCTACAGCATCAACGACCTTGGTAGCGGTGGTCAGCCTCGCGAAGGAACCACACGCACCACAATCGAGCCGCGCGTCCGTTATTCCGTCAGCCAGCGTGTGCAGGCGTCCATTTTCTATCGGTACCAAAGGACCAAGCCCGATGCCGAAGCCGGCTCGCGCATCCCCGGTACCACCGTGCACGAAGGCGGCCTCGAAATACGCATTACCATCGCCGGTTCATGATCCGACGTTTGGACCACCGCCATCTCGCAGTATTTTACGTCACGAATACCATTCACTTTCGGACAGGAACTCCATGAGTCTCAACATGCAGGATATGATGGCAAAGGTACAGGAACTGCAAACACGAATGCAGGACGCGCAGGAGAAGCTCCGCGCAATTGAAACCACGGTGGAAGTCGGGGCCGGGATGGTTCGTGTCGCAATCAACGGCAAACAGGAAATAAAAAAAATCACTATCGATAAAAGCGTTGTTTCTCCGGATGACGTTGAACTTCTTGAAGATTTGATTCTCTCCGCCGTGAACAAGGCTATTTCACAATCTCAAAAACTTGCGCAGGAGGAGATGGGGAAGGCTACTTCAGGGATGCTCCCGAACATCCCTGGACTGAACCTGGGCAATCTCGGAATCTGATACGATGCTTAGCACCTCTCCTGCGCTCGATGCCTTGATTACCGAGTTCTCACGTTTGCCAGGTATTGGACGAAAAACCGCCCAGCGCCTGGCTCTCCATGTGTTGAAACTCACCCATGACGAGGTTGAACGCATGGCCCGATCGCTCCTCGAAGTGAAGGAGCGCATCCGTACCTGCTCCATCTGCTGCAACATCACGGAAGACGATCCCTGCGTCATCTGTTCAGGCAGTAAACGCGACCGGAGCTGTATCTGTGTGGTCGAGGAATCCAACGACGTTTTCGCCATAGAGCGCTCCAATGAATTTCGAGGACTCTATCATGTTCTCGGGGGAAGCCTGTCTCCCCTTGAGGGAATAGGTCCCGAGGATCTGCGCATCAGGGAGTTGCTTGATCGTGCGCGGAGCGACGTGACGGAGATCATTCTCGCAATGAATCCGAATGTCGAAGGTGAGGCCACGACGCTCTATCTTTCTCGTCTGCTTAAACCGCTTGGTATCCGTATTTCTCGCATCGCGCGCGGGATGCCCATGGGGAGCGACCTCGAATTTACGGACTCGGCGACCATCTCACGGGCCTTTGAAGGCCGCATTTCCCTGTGATCCACAGACATGCCCTGGTTCGCACACTGGTTCGCCGATGAGTTTTATATGCGTCTCTATGCGCATCGTGACCCGGAAGAAGCACGGCTTGCGATCGATCTTTTCCAACGGATAACAGGATTGAGCCACGACGAGGCGCCCGTCCTTGATCTGGCCTGTGGAACGGGCCGCCATGCTTTTGAACTTGCACGCCGCGGGTATCGCGTTTTTGCCGCCGACCTTTCGCCCACACTTCTGGCGGACGCCCAACGAAAAACACGGAAATTTTCCGCCTCGCTCAAACTCATCCGCACGGATATGCGTCATTTGCCCTTTTGCAGGAATTTCAGCGCCGTGCTGCAGTTGTTCACGGCGTTCGGTTACTTCCGACGCGACGAGGAGAATATGGCCGTCGTCGGGGAGGTGCGTGGGACGCTGCATCCTGGCGGATGGTATATGCTGGATTATTTCAATGCCAGTGAAGTACTTCGTTCGCTCCAGCCCTATACTAGCCAGATACTCTCGGGGGCGACTGTCGAGCAGGAGCGCTGGATCGCGGAAGACCGTGTTGAGAAACGGATCACGGTGAGTCAGAACAATCAGGTACGAGAATTCAGAGAATCCGTCCGATTGTTTACCCTCGATGATTTTAAGCGTATGTTCCCTATGTATGGATTTTCTCTTGAGCATGTCTGCGGCGACTATCTCGGCAATCCATACGAAGAACGATCGCCGCGCTGTCTGATGTTTGCGCGAGTATCATGAAATTATTCCAACCCGGAATTCGCATCCTGTTCTGCACGTGGGTCCTGACCGGTTGTATCCTGCAGGGCTGCGACTTATTCGACACACGTGATCCCGAGCCCCCGGCCTCGGGCAGTTCAAAGTTCGTGCCGCCCACTTCTCCGGACCTTGTGCTGAGCAATCTTGAGTCCGCCGTGGGTGAAAAGAATACCGAGAATTATATCCGCTGTCTCGTCGACACCCTCAATTCCTCCCAGCGCTTTCTTTTTATTCCTTCCGCCGCCGCCGCCGGAAGATATACGGCCACGTTCAGCACATGGTCCTTGCAAGCGGAACGATCGTATTTCTCGGCGCTCAAGACGTTTACCGGAGCATCGGGAGCATCGAGTCTTCATCTTACGGGATCCTTCTCCATTCTTTCCACGGATTCCGCAGTGTACGAAGGCAGGTACGATCTCCTTTTCAGGCATGGCGTATCCGGAGTGGCGGAGAATGTGAGTGGTACGGTTCAATTCGTCCTGCATGCCGATCGTGGCTCCATCTGGAGCATCTCACGGTGGACGGACATTCCTGTCGCCGATCAAACGAGTTGGAGCGAATGGAAAGGTCGATTTGCAAACTGATCCTTCCGGTATTGATGCTCCTTGCTCTGCTTGGGGGATGCAATCCGTTCGCGCCGGCACTGGAAAACTCGGCACCGACCGATGAAAATTTCATCTCCGATCAAACGACCATCGAAGGTCTGTTCAGTAATTTCCGCTACGCGTACACCTTCAAGGACACGACGATCTACGGTGGGTTGCTCGATCCCGCCTTCGTGTTCACCTACCGGGATTATGACAAACTGATCGACGAAAGCTGGGGAAGGGACGAGGAAATGCGAATTACACTGCAGCTGTTCCAGAATGCTCAGAGTTTGAACCTCGTGTGGAACAACATCGCCGGTTTTTCGGGCGATTCGTTGTACAGCAGCGTCACCCGCAGTTTCAACCTCTCCGTCACGTTCAATGCAAACGATATCGTCCGTGTCGACGGTAAGGTACGTCTCGATTTACGCAGGGAAAGGGGGACGGACCCCTGGCGAATCGCCTTATGGAAAGACGAATCCAATTACTGACCCCTTTCGAGAGTGAACATTTTTCACTCGCTGTTCCCCATTTTCACAGCAAATGAATTCTATTGGCTCGAAATCTCCAATTTTCGAGGGTAATAATTGGCCCACTTTTTGCTCTTTCTGGTTTACACCTGAGGTTCACTTCTTTTTATAGAGGTTAAAGATGGTCGGACAGCAAATGATAACCGAAGCACGCGCCAGAAGGATAGGATCGGAGCGGATTGCGGTACTTCATCTTGATCAGCACCATCGGCCGGAGAGCTTTCATGTGCATTCCTTCCTGCTGAATTTTCTACGTCCGATATCGGATTTTTTCGATCGATTTCGCCTCCACCCCTGACGCTCATCCATTCCCCGCATAAAATGTGAACACCCCTTCGGGGGTGTTCGCATTTCTGATCCGCGGTATCTTCATTTTACTCCTTTCGCGGTGAACCGAACAATAACGGTCTTTTCGATGTCCATTTTCTTTCCCCTTGTGTCGTGAAGCGGACAGGTATATTTTTACCTGTTCGTCGCACACAGATTTCAGTATTGGGGGCATCATGGACAAGGAACTGGACGATTTTTTCGAGGGTTATGATCTCACCGGAGCGCAAGATGAAAGTACCTATCGCCGGCAATCTCACACCGTAACTGAACAATTCGAAAACAAACTGAAGCGTGCAGGTCACAAACTGCGCTTCGCTCAGGATCTGCTCGCCCTTTTCAGGTACTTTATGGATGAAAACGTAGCGTGGCAGAAGAAAGTCGTTGTTGTAACCGCCTTGTTGTACTTTATTTCTCCGCTCGATGGCATCCCCGATATCGCACCCTTGGTGGGATATCTCGACGATTTTGGCGTCATCCTTGCCGTCACCAAATTTATGTCCACGGAACTTGAACCGTACTATCCGGTCGAAATTCCGCGTGAGTACAGGGCGCAGGCGTAACTTCCAGCAGATGTTGGAACCGGTCCGGACCACGCCGCCGGGAATTCGGCTTTGTCCGGAATTGACGTATGGCCTTGTACCATAAACTTCGCATGAAGAATCGTCCGTCGCGCCCGGATACACGAGCGTTTACCTGTTCCAGGAAAATCGAATCGATATAAACAAGCCGTTCATGGGAATCATGTGAGACGGCACTTTCGGGGAATGCGCGACGAACATACAAGCCAGGCGACCACCCGGGTAGCCTTATGAACAGTCGAATCCGACATCATCAATGAACGACCCTTCGAGGAGACAACACTCCAATTCATACCATACCGGCAGGGAATTCCCTGCCTTCCACCTGTTCAATTAGGGAGCAACCGTATGTCACACATTCCAGCCTTCGAAGATGCTGTGCTGGCGTTGCAGCGTCACTTCGGCTATCCGGGTTTTCGTCCCGGCCAGGATCAAATTGTCCAGTCAATTCTCTCCGGCGTGGATACGCTGGCCATCATGCCGACGGGCGGTGGCAAATCAATCTGTTACCAGATCCCGGCGATTCTCAGGGACGGTTTGACAATCGTTGTATCGCCGTTGATTTCACTCATGCAGGATCAGGTTGCGGCGCTTGATCGTGTACGCATCCCCGCCACGTTCATCAATTCGGTGATCGACCACCGTGAACTTGTGGCGCGTTTGGAAAAAGCGCGCTCTGGATGGTACAAATTGATGTACGTCGCCCCCGAGCGCTTCGAAAGCCCAACCTTCATTCAGAGGATCAAAGGCGTGCGTATCAGCATGCTGGCTGTGGATGAGGCTCATTGCATCAGCGAGTGGGGGCACGATTTCCGGCCCAGCTATCAGAAACTCAAGGATGCGATCAAGGAACTCGGCCATCCCCAGGTTGTAGCACTCACGGCGACCGCCACGCCGGATGTGCGCCGTGATATTCAAACACAGCTCGCTCTTGAAAATCCGTCCATAATCGTCAGGGGTTTCGACAGACCGAATCTTTCCTTTCGCGTCATGCAAGGTGTGAACAAGCGCGACGAGATTTTCCGGATTTGCTCGAGCGGCGATTGCGGGATCGTGTACGCCGGGACGCGAAACAACGTCGAGGAACTTGCGATGTTGCTTCGGCAGCATGGAATCCCAGCGGAGCCATACCACGCAGGACTCGAATCGCAACAGCGCGCGCAGGTGCAGGAACGTTTCATGCGGGGCGACTCGCGTATCATAGTGGCAACAACCGCCTTCGGCATGGGTATCGACAAATCGAATGTGCGCTTCGTCATACATCACGATATGCCGGGCACACTTGAACAGTACTATCAGGAGGCGGGACGCGCGGGACGAGACGGCGAGGAAAGCACCTGTACGCTGCTCTACCATCCAAAGGATCGCGGTTTACCGGAATTTTTTATCCGTAATACGTTTCCAGACAAAGCCGTGATCCAGCGGGTCTATGCTGAACTCCACCGGCTTGCAGGTACACAGTTAGGTCAGTCGTATCATGGATTGCTGGCGATGACGGCATCCGCGCTCGCCGACTCGATCGGAAGCGTAAGCGAATCCGCCGTTCGCGGGGCGCTGGATGTGCTCGAACGCGACGGCCATGTCCGGCGCATCAACGAGAGCTGGAGCGAGTCCACGGCCCAATTCCTGCTTGATCATGACACGATGCGAATGTGGCTACTGGAAACCGCGTCAGCAGTACAGCAGCCTGTCGCGATCGGACTTCTGCGCCACGCGGGAGCAGAGGCCTTTTTCGAACCCACTGCGGTCTTTCTTGATGAGTTGGCTTCGACGCTCGAAATCCCCGTGAGCGACCTGCTTCCTATCCTGAACGAATTGCATTCAATGCGCATCGTCGATTTCGTCCCTGGCCGCAAAGGTTCAGGTATCGCACTTCTCGGACAGCGCGTACCCGCACCGGATCTTCCCATCGATTACAGCGCGATCGAGCGCCGCATGAGACATCAGCTCGAGAAGCTGCACGCCATGGAGCGCTACATCACCGACTCCGCATGTCGACGCAACATGATTCTGCAATATTTTCAGGAAACCGACATTTCAGGAGTCTGCGGCAAGTGTGATGTATGCACTTCCACCGTTATCAGCATGGAGGAGAAACCCCTGCGGCACGCGATCGAGGAAGGGCGTCACCACATTCTGCACTGTGTAGCGGAGAGCGGTGGACGATTTGGTCGCCTGACAGTCGCGGACATCCTTCGCGGCGGAAAAACTCGTCGAATAACCGAATACCGTTTATTTAAAGCTGCGAGTTACGGGCGCCTCGGGCATTTTGATAAACAGGTTATTCTCGAAGCCATCGATACGTTGATCGGCATGGGCTGGCTCGCGAAGACCGACGGTGTGCGCCCATCCTTGTATATCACGGAAGCCGGACGTGGAGTTCTCGGATATAACGTCGTCCCTATGGATATCCCGACACCTGAAGAAGCTGCCGGGATCGAGGTTCGCGACCTTCCGCTGTACGAAGCCTTGCGTACCGCACGCCGACGCATAGCCGGAAGGCTCAACGTTCCGTCTCATCTTCTCGTGCCCGACCGCGTCCTCCGGACAATGGCCAATACACCACCGAAGTCGCGAGAGGATTGTCTGGCGATCGACGGCATGGGGCCGATCACGTTCCAGAAGTGTGGCCGCGAACTGCTTAGCGCTATCGAAGACCATCTACACGAACGGAAAGTGACCATGGCGATGAAAACGGATATCGCAGCATTGAAGGATTTGTCACCCGCCATTCGCGCAACGTGGGATTGCGCGGTCAGGGGTGGCGCACTCGCCGGCATTGCGGCACAGCGTAAACTCACGGACGGTACCGTATCCAATCACATCGCTGAACTGCTGTTACGCGGGATACAGCTCCCGATCGATTCGATCATTCCCCCGGAGCATCAAAAGGAGATTCGCGGAGCAGTGGTCAATCTGAGGGATACGAACCTGAAGCGCATCAAGGGAGTCGTGGATACGGCGATCACGTATGCGGAAATTCGTGTAGTCCTCGCGTTAATGGATAGGGAGAAACACGCATAGCTGCAACCTGCGCGAAGCGGGACACGCTATCGACACGTCAGGTCGCGACGCTAGCCATCGGTACCGTAATCCGACTCTGGCACGGGCAATCCTTCCAGTCGCATAATTACGAGTGCGTTTGTCGTAGGACAGGGGCCTGCCCGCAGCACGTAGTCGAATATCATCCGATTCTCGACAATATGTTCGCGGAAGTGCATGTTTCGAGCACCCTCCACCGTATCCACGACGCTCGTGAGTTCGATGTCATGCGTCGAAATCATACCGGTCGCATTGCGCCGCGCCAGCTCCTGAATAAAGGCCACTCCACCGATATGGCGCTCCGTGGTATTCGTGCCGCGAAACATCTCGTCGATGAGGAACACCACCGGCCGTCGATCCTTCTCACCCAGCATGGTAAGGAGACGACGAAGACGGCGCACTTCGGCATAGAAATATGAAACTCCGTCGCGGAGAGAATCGCTGATGTGAATGCAGGTGAACAGCCGTGCATGAGCTAACTCCACGCGCCGCGCATCCACCGGCCCGCCCGCGAACGCAAGCGCCGCAGTGATTCCCACCGTGCGAAGCATTGTGCTTTTACCGGACATATTTGAACCGGTGATCAGCAATACATCGCGTTCCGCTGAGAGGGATACATCGTTGCGCACACGTGACCGCCACGGCAGAAGGGGATGTCCGAGTGCTTCTGCCCGTAGCACATCTTTGCCTTCATCGGATTGATGCAGGACGGGGAAGGTCGTATCGGGGAACAGCCACGCATAGTTCGCCAACGACTGCAGCGCCTCGATCTTGTGCATCGCCTCCAACCACTCTGGCACAATCCTGGAAAGCTCGAGGCGTTTTTTTTCAAGCCTGCGCGCGAAGACGAAATCCCATGGGAATGCGATGTTCAACAACACCATCATGACGGGATTCATGCTCAAACCGGCCGCAATCACGTCGAGACGCACACTCCGGATATGCCGGGATGGCCGCCGGTGAGCAGCACGAAACGATACAAGCAGCGAGATCAACGCCTTGTTGCCGCGGGAAGGATACCTTTCAAGAAAACGGAAAACGACATGCAATTTCCCAAGTTCGTCATCAAGCCGAACAGCTGTATCGATAAAAACGTCACGGATACTCGAATACCGAAGGTACAGGGCTGCATACACGAGCAGTCCGAAAAAAAAATACGGTGGCAACAGTCCGGATCCGTAGGCTGCGAACAATGCGATATTTATTGCAGCCAAAGCGATCGAAGCGGGGAGCACCCAACGCATCGCGGAGGAGGCGCCCGCATGCATCAGCCAGTCGGTGAAGGCGGCGCCATCGAGTCTGTCTTTGGAAACAAGTGCGAACTCCAGCAGCAGACGTTCACGAAAATGCGCTGCCGGAACAAGCGCACGTACGAGCGTCTGGCGTTCCACAATTTCGGCGAACGAAGAACTCGCATCCGCAAGCCACGAAGCGAGTTTGTTGCTCCCCTCGCGGGATACGCTGATATCCAGAAATCGCAGCAGGCCGTTCGAGCCGAAGAGATCGAGATCACCGGCGAAGGGATGATCGTTTGCGACATCTACATCCTGCGCCGGCGGGAGTGAATCCCAATCGAGAGCGATGCGCGCGCGCTGCTCTCTCCGAACGCGTAGCAATGCATCCGTTCGAGCGATCCCGCGGTCGATGCGGCTATGCATAATGGCGACGGCAACGAATGCCAGAACCGCAGCGGCGGCGACAGATACACGCAGCGCGTCATGCACCGGCACAGCGGCGGCGGCGGCGAAAATGAGAACGAGCCCCACGCGAAATCGATAGCACATGGTGCTGCGCCGTTTCAGCGCGGCACGCCAACTGAATAATCGATCGTCGGGAGTTTGCAAAGTCATCAGCCGCTATTTCGCGCCGGCACCGATCCAGCGATCGAGCCAGGAAATGAATTCACCGTACCAGTGAATCGAATTGAGCGGTGAGAGAATCCAGTGATTCTCGTCGGGATACACAACGATGCGGGCCGGAATACCTTTCGCCTTCAGCATCCCGTAAGATTCCAGTGCCTGACCGTACGGGACCCGGTAATCTTTTTCTCCGTGCATGAGCAGCGTCGGTGTGACGTACGAGGACGCATATTGCGAGGGACTCCAGCGAAGGACCTTATCGCGGCCATCCCATGGCGTTCCTCCATAGCTGACGTCGCGAAGCTGCGTCACGTCGGAACCGAATTGCGCCATTAGATTGTACACACCGGCATGATTGACGAGGCAGGCGAAACGCGAGCTTTGCGATCCGATCCATGCTGTGAGATACCCCCCATAGCTCCCACCCCCGGCCGCCATGCGTGTTGAATCGACATAAGGACGCTTGACCATTTCGTCCACAGCGCACATCACATCGATAAAGGGCAGTCGGGGATGTTCACCGTTGATACGCTCCGCGAAATGCTCGCCGAAGCCGGTTGAGCCATGAAAATTCGGCATGATGACGATATAGCCTGCGGAGGCGAACACCTGGGCGTTCCAGCGAGGATGAAAATCGTCTCCGAAGGTTCCGTGAGGTCCACCGTGAAGCAGCACAAGCAGAGGCCATTTTTTCGCAGGTGAAAAATTCGGCGGGTACGCCACGTACATTTGAATACTGTCCCCCTCGGCGCCCGGGAATCTTACCTCTTCCACCCGCCCCATGGCGAGAGAATCCAACCTTCCACTGTTGGGAGTACCCAACGTGCTGAACGACGTGCCATCGAGATTCATGACATGCAGAGCGTTGGGTGCGGAGAGATGTTGATGTAAAAACACGATATGGTTTCCGGCAATGCGCAATCCGCTGTTCGTCCCGTTATGAAGCAGCGTGCTTACAGCGCCGCCACTCATCGGAACCGAAAAAATACTTTGTTTCGCGAAATGATCCGCGACGAAATACACGGTATTATCGTCCTTGTCGGTCACCCATCCAGAAGGGCTGCGATCGAATTCCCTGCACAGCTCCACCTCTGATCCTGTTGCGCGGTCACGCCGTATGAGGCGGACGTTTTCGGCGTTCCGGTCGGTGTGAAGATTTTTGCCATACAAAATGTAGCGCCCCGTGCTGCTGTACCGGGGGGCCATGTCGTCGGCAGGATTGGCTGACGTGAGGTTGGTCATCGCTCCGCCGCCGTCTGTCGCGATCGTGAAAATATCCGTAAACAGATCGTCATACGGCGCGCTGCGGGTCATTGCCGCAGCTGCGATCTCCTTGCCATCCGGAGAAATATCGAAGTCGATGCCGCCGGAATAATTGAAGTATCGGTCCATCGCGGGCGTGAGGTCCATCACCTTCCGGCTCTGAATATCAACCGTAAACAGATGGTCGATATACCCGTCGGTGAGGTAATGATCCCAATAGCGGTAGAGTCGGTCTTCGGAAATCCGTGCAGATACTTTAGCATCCTTTTTCTTTTTTATTAGCGCACGCAACGTGTCCATATCGGCGACCCCGGGTAGGGTAGCCGAAACGAAGGCCACGCGATTGCCGTCCGGAAACCACTTGGGTGAAGAGACGCCGAGCGGCATCTCCGTCAGGCGCCTGGCTTCGCCGCCTTCGAGGCCGATAATGTAGAGTTGCGAACGCTCGTCGTCGTCACGTTTCGCGGTGAATACCAACCATTTACCATCAGGACTCCATGACGGATTCCCTTCGCTACCCTTGCCGGTCGTGAATTGTCTTGCGCCGCCGTCGGCCAGTGAATACAGCCAGATGTCCCCATTGCCTTTGTTGGCCGCGAGATCATAGGAGGTGACGACAACAGCCGCCGTGCGCCCATCAGGGGAAATTTCACATGCTCCCATGCGGTCAAGGAGCCAGAGATCGCGCGCGGTGAATTGACGCTGCGCCAGTGCCGACAGGGAACACAGCATGAGTGCGAAGGCAAGGAAGAAACGCTGATGCATGATGGAGTCCGTAGTTCGTGTGACGTTATTCCGCTTCAAGAATTGCGCGCGCCTCCTGGAGTTCGGCGAGGTGCGCTTCGGTCGGTTTGGGGTAATGGAGATCGAGTTGTTCAAGCGTCTGGACAATGATTTGCGCTACCGTGAGTCGGCCAAACCACTTGTGATCGGCAGGGATAATGTGCCAGGGCGCGACCTCGGTGCTTGTGTGGTTGAACACGTCCTCGAATGCGCTCATATAGTCATCCCAATGCGCTCTCTCAATCACGTCGTTTTTCGAAAATTTCCAGTTTTTTTCCGGAGTATCTATCCGCGCCAGAAAACGTCTGCGCTGTTCATCCCTGGAAACGTTGAGAAAGAATTTCAACACGATAATCCCGTTGTCTACAAGGTATCGCTCGAGATTGTTTATCTCCCGAAATCGCTGTTTCCAAATATTCGCTTCCCTGGCCGGCACCGGGTGTTTTTGCCTGCTGAGTATCTCCGGATGCACCCTTGTCACGAGCACTTCCTCATAGTACGAGCGATTGAAAATACCGATCCGTCCGCGCTCGGGGAGGCGGTGGATACATCTCCAAAGATAGTCGTGATCGAGTTCCTCCGCGGAGGGAGCCTTGAAACTGAAAACCTGGCACCCTTGAGGATTGACACCCGACATAACATGTTTTATCGTCCCATCCTTCCCCGCGGCATCCATGGCCTGAAAAATAATCAGCAACGAGTACGAGTCGTGGGCATACATTACATCCTGCAACTCCGCCATACGCCCGATATCTTTCTTCAATTGCTCCGCCGCATCGTTCTTGTTTTTGAAATCCGCCGTGTACCCCGTGTCGTAATCGGCAAGTTTGATGCGCTTGTCATGCGGGACCCTGAATTGGCCGAGTTTCATGGCTGCCTCCAATGTGCGTGATGGTGGGAATGACTCCGGAGCGAAATATACGGATTTCGATCACGTGACCTGAGCGAAAAAAAGGCGGACAAGCGGGAAACCTCTGGACGGCTGTGTTCCGTGGAAGTCCACTCTCAGTGCGCTAAACGCCTTGAGCCGGTGCAGGCGGAGCACCGCTTCGGACCGTAGGCACCAACCGAACTTATTTTACACTGCGAATGGAAAGGATCTTGATTCCGCTGCCCTTTTTCTCTATATCGTGTACCTTGTCCATGCCGCCGATGACCTTTCCGAATACGGTATGCCTGCCGTCGAGCCAATCGCATCCGGTTTTGGTTGTCACGATAAAAAACTGCGAGCCGTTGGTGTTCGCACCTGCGTTGGCCATACAGATGGTGGCGTAGGCCACCTTCGCCTTGAGCTTCCCATCGCGGTATACGGCTTTGGTGGCGCCAGTTTTGTCGAGATAGAATTCCACGGTGTTGACCATCAAGGGGCGGCCGCTCTTCTGCGTATAGCATGCCTCTGCGATCGTCACGAGATCGGTATCCGGCGTTTTCGTGGCGGCAAAGTAGGGCTGGAGAATCTTCTGGAACACTTCAACCGCCATGTTTTCGTCGGCAATCGGGCCGCTAAGCCGAGGTCCCTGCTCGTAACACTCATCCACGAATGCATATCCAGGGCCACCGGTACCGTCGCCATTGGGACAGCCCCCCTGAATCATGAAATCGTCTATGACGCGGTGGAAAACAAGTCCGTCATAGAATGGTCGAATGACCTTCTGTCCGGCCCTGGGATCTGTCCATTCCTTCGTTCCGTCGGCGAGACCTATAAAATTCTCCACCGTGATTGGAGCGATATCCGGCCAGAGTTCAACCATGATATCGCCAACCTCAGTCTGGATGCGCACGAGCGGTTTCGATGATTCGCCCATCGGTTGCTGGGCCAGCATTGGTGTGTAACAGAACAGGAGAGATATAAGCGCGAGGAGCGGCGTTTTCATGAAATTCCTTGAGATGCTGTGCCGAATCGAGTAGGTTGAAAAGTATAATATAGTCATCCAGGAACAATTGGCCATCGCTTCAGCCGCCGATCCGGCGAAGCGCCGCAGGTTTGGATTGGAGGTTCCACGGATCATTGAATAAATCCTCCCCACCGCGTGTATCATTATCGACTGAAAAGGATATCGTTCATGCAACAAAGACTACAGCAAGATGACGAGGCGATACTGCGCGTACAGAACGGTGATAAACATGCCTACGCCCTGATCGTTGATGCATATATGCGACCGGCCTATTATTCCGCGCTTTCCCTGGTTGGATCACATGATGAAGCGATGGACCTCTCGCAGCAGGCGTTCATACGGGCGTATCTTTCCATTGATTCCTTCATCCCCGGCCGAAGTTTTTTCACCTGGTATTACCGCATTCTACGCAATCTCTGCCTGAATTTTCTGCGCGACCGATCCTTACACGCTCAGCCCTTCTCTCGTTTCGATTCCATGTTCGAGTCAATCGGTAACGGAGACGATCCGTCCGCTGCAGCTGACCGCTCACTGACGCGCGACCGTGTCCGACGCGCGTTAGCCCTTCTCAAACCCGAAGAACGCGAGATCATCATGCTTCGCGAGTTCGAGGGATACAGCTATGCTGAAATCAGCGAATTGCTCGAATGCCCGACCGGCACGGTCATGTCGCGCTTGTACTATGCGCGGAAGCACGTGAAAGATTTTCTGGAGGACGTATCATGACAGACCTGGAACGAGACCGCTTCCGCACACTGATGATGAAAGCGCTTGATGGTGAACTGACGGGCGGTGAGCATTCTGAATTCGAGACATTTCTTCAAACACCCGATTGCTCCCGGGAGTGGACGGAGTATCTACACATCAAGGAGGAAACCATGTCGCTGAAAATCAAATCACCCGCACCGGAAGTCTGGGACGATTATTGGAGCGGAGTGTACAACCGCATGGAGCGTGGCGTCGCCTGGCTGCTTGTGTCCATTGGCGCCGTCCTGCTCCTGGCATGGGGCGCCGTTGAGGCCGCTTCCGCAGTATGGGCGGATTCCGAACTGCCATGGTTCATCAAGCTTGCCATCGCTACTCTCAGCGGAGGTTTGCTACTTCTGCTTTATTCCGTGATCCGGGAACGCTGGTTCATGGCAAAAACCGACAAATACAAAGGGGTCATCCGATGATCATCGCCACCTCATCAACCATCGCGGGCAAGCGTATCGTCAAGACACTGGGAATTGTTCGAGGCAATACGATTCGAGCTCGTCATATCGGCAAGGACATTCAAGCCCTTTTTAAAAATATCGTCGGAGGAGAAATCCACGAATACACAAAACTCCTAGGTGAGTCGCGCGATCAGTCGATCGACCGGATGATTGAAAACGCACACGCTCTCGGAGCGAATGCCATCGTTGATGCCCGCTTTTCCACAAGTTCGGTGATGCAGGGCGCCGCGGAAATCCTCGTGTACGGGACGGCGGTCGTTATCCAGGACGAAACCTGACTGCGGAGAACCTTTCTCCTGCGCGTACCCGGCAGTTTGCTGTGTCGCCTGTCGATGTCGTAGATTAGTCCGACCGGCATTGCCGGACGAATCACCTTAGGATAACACGCATGAACCGCCCACTCATCCTGGTTTCCAACGACGACGGATACGACTCGCCGGGGATTCACGCACTCGTCATGTCGCTGCGCAGTTTGGGGGAAGTGGTCGTGATCGCACCCGCGACACAACAGAGCGCCGTCGGTCACGCCATCACGGTGCAGCAGCCGCTTCGCGCGCGACCCATCGACCGGGGACCTTACTTCCGCGGCTGGGCGGTTGAGGGCACCCCGGCGGACAGCGTCAAGCTGGGTGTCACCACCCTGTTGAATCGGAAACCGGATCTGGTCGTATCGGGGATCAATCATGGCATGAACACCTCGATCAACGTCCTTTACTCCGGAACAGTATCCGCAGCGACTGAAGGCGCGATCCTCGGGATCCCTGCGATCGCAGTATCGCACGCCTCCCATTCGTTGGAATCTGACCTCCGGGGGGCAGCATCCTTCGCAAAAATCATCGCCACGGAAGTTCTCAAACGCGGGATGCCGAAAGGGACATTGCTCAACGTAAACGTACCGAATATCCCGCCGGAGGACATCGTCGGAGTCCGGATAACGAAGCAGGGACGTTCATGGTGGGACGACGGTTTTGAAGGACGGAAGGATCCCGTCGGTCGCGATTATTACTGGCTGGTCGGAACCTACGTGTGGGATCCCGATCCGCTGGTCGACGACAGCGCTTTGCGGGAAAATTATATTTCAGTCACGCCTCTGCACTATAATCTGACGGACGAGGGACTGTTCGACGTAATGAAGGATTGGAAGCTGGTGCTGAAAAAGGGTCGGAAACGATAACACGAACCGCCATCGAAGTCGTATCGGATTTCCGCATACAGGAAATATTTATTCTCCGTTCTTGAGTCGCCTGTACCTGGCTTTTGCCCGTTCAATCGTCGCCAGCCGATATTCCTCGTCTTCATGATATCGGTCCTTCGCCCGCTGAAGAGTTGCTTCTCGGTAATCCTCATCATCCTTGTATTTTTTACTCATGGCACGCAATACCGCTGTACGATGCCTGGCGTAGTAGCTTATTTTCTTCTTTTGATTGCGTTCTTCGTTCATATCCGGCTACTTCCTTATGGAATAATCAAGCCCGAAAATCCAGATTTCTTCACTCCACCGGTGCGGAAACCTATGCGCATCCTTTCAGTCAACAGCCTGATCCGATGAACCGGATACGTCAAGGCTGTCCGATATGAAGAGAGATTCATTCACGAACGAGAAATCATTCTGTACAGATGCGAAAATTCCTTTCAATGCAAATTCAGGACACATCCGAAACGCAATGTGTTTCGCGGAAAAGAAAATTGCAAATCACCACCGATGACGGACAGTCGGCAGTGGTGTGAGCACCTATCTTAGGGTTCGCTTCCGACAGTGAATTATTGGACAGAGATTCCCGGTTTGGAGATTGACCGCAGGGACGATCCCCACCCTTTGGTGAAGCACGCCATCCTCTCCCTGCGTAATTTCGTTGTCTTTCGCTTGTGCATAGCCTAGATTGTCTTTACGTTCACAATCGGATGGTAAATCAGATGAAACTCAAACGCGCACTCTCCATTGCAGCGGGAATTCTTGTAGCGCTGCTTATCCTCTCGGGTATGGTATCTTCGTTCTTCGCGGATTTGTGGTGGTTCGAGGATCTCGGATACGAACATGTGTTCTGGAAGACGTACACATCGCAGTACAGTCTCTGGCTCGGCGGCTTCGTGTTCTTCCTTGCGATGATCCTTGTGCATTTGAGGGTGTGTCTGCGTTCCGAGTCGAATCTGACGGTCGATCCCCGACTGCAGACCCTGGTTGCCGGTTTTGCACGAGTCATTACCTGGCTATCGTACAGCGCTTCGGTATTTCTCGCCTTCATTATGGCCGGAATGCTGAGCGGTACGTGGATGGATCTGCTGGCTGTGATGAACAGTCAGAATTTCGGTCTCTATGATCCGATATTTGGACGCGACGTCTCTTTTTACCTCTTCACGTTACCCTTCCTGAATTCCGTCGTCTCCTGGCTCATTGGTTCAACGGTATTGACGTTTATCGTCGTGCTTCTTGTGTACGTCGTACGTCAGGGCATCTCTTTCGCATTTGGACGCATAGCGATTTCATCCGGAGCGCGCAAGCATCTCGCCATTCTTGCCGCGCAGTTGTTCATACTGATAGCAGCGACGTATTGGCTGGGTAGATACGATGTCCTTTCCTCCACACGGTCCGGCAGTTTTTTTGGTGCCGGGTACACGGATGTCCACGCGCAGATCCCCGGCTCCTGGATAATGATGGCGCTTTCGCTTCTTACAGCAGCCGTACTCGTTTACACCCTTTACTCAAGGCGGTTCAAACTGCTTGTGCGCTGGATGGTCGGCTACGTCGCAATGGCGATTATTCTCGGCGTGATTTTCCCCGGACTCATCCAGAAATTTATTGTCACGCCCAACGAGCAGGGCAAAGAACTTCCATACATCAGGAACAACATTTCCTTCACGCACTATGCTTTCGACCTTACGCGAGTCGAGGAGAAGAACATTGATCCGACGTATAATCTTATATATGAGGATATTATCGCGGATAGCGCGACAGTGCGCAACATCATGCTATGGGATTATCGTCCGCTGGCAAGCACCCTCGACCAATTGCAGGTTATCCGTCTTTATTATTCCTTCCCGGACGTGGATGTGGATCGCTACAGGCTGCCCGACGGCAGCTATCGCCAGGTTATGCTCAGTGCCAGGGAACTCGACCAGAGCAAGCTTCCGGCAAATGCGCAGACCTGGGTTAATCTCAATCTCGTGTACACCCATGGATACGGTCTTGGGATGGCCCCTGTCAATGTAGTCACGGAGGAGGGTCTCCCCGAACTGTTTATCCGCGACATTCCGCCCATAGCCGAGCACGGTTTAGCGATCGAGCGCCCGGAGATTTATTTCGGCGAGGCGACGAAGCGACATGTGGTGATAAACGGCAGCATCGATGAATTCGACTATCCATTGGGCGATCAGAACCAGATGACGAAATACCAGGAAGACGCCGGTGTGTCGATCGGCAGCATGTTCCGCCGCCTGATGTTCGCCTTTCATTTCGGTGAATTGAACATGCTGATTTCCGGGTATCTTGGCTCCGACAGCAAAATCCTGTACCACCGCCTGATCGCGGAACGTGTAAAGAAAATCGCACCGTTCCTTGCGTTTGACGAAGATCCATACATCGTCGTGGCGAACGGCCGATTAAAGTGGATATACGACGCCTATACGTACAGCGAAGTTTTCCCCTACTCAAAATCGGCCCAGGGGTATAATTACATCCGTAATTCAGTCAAAATCGTTATCGACGCCTACAATGGCGATACGAAATTCTATCTGTTCGATGAACAACTGGATCCCATGGTGCAGGTCTATAAGAAAATGTTCCCCGGATTATTCCAACCGCAATCCGCGTTCCCGGAAGAACTCCGCGATCACGTGCGCTATCCACAAGATTTGTTCGATGTCCAATCAGAAGTGTACGCTACGTACCATATGAATGACCCACAGGTGTTTTATAACAAGGAAGATCTCTGGAATGTCGCTTCTGAAAAGCTGCAGGAAAGCGCGGTGCAAATGGAAAGCTATTACGCCATCATGCGGCTCCCCGGCGAAAAGTCCGAGGAATTCATCCAGATGATTCCCTATACACCGAACAAACGCGACAACATGATCGCGTGGCTCTGCGCGCGGAGCGACCGTGAGCACTACGGAAAGCTGCTCGTGTACAAATTCCCGAAAAAAGAACAGATCTTCGGACCGATGCAAATCATCGCGCGTATGGATCAGGATCCCGTGATTTCGCAGCAGTTGACGCTCTGGAACCAACAGGGATCAAGCGTGTACCGCGGAAATTTGCTCGTCATTCCCATCAAGGAAGAAGTGATGTACGTACAGCCCATCTATCTCCAGGCAACCTCCGGCAAACTACCTGAATTGAAACGCGTGATTGTGGCCTATCACAACCAACTGGCGATGGAATCCACACTGGAAGCAGCGCTTCTGAGAGTCTTCCAGGCTGGAACTCCTACGAAGGGACCTGCGGCCGCTGGTCAAATGGAAGGAAGTCAGGTGAGGGTTTCCGGGCCAAAGAATCTGCGTGAACTCTCCCGTTCAGCCATGGAAATATACAACCGGGCCATCGACGCGCAGAAAAGCGGAAATTGGGCCCGTTACGGAGAGGAAATTGAAAAGCTGAAAAAAGAACTCGATGCGCTTGTGAAGGAGAGTTCGAAATAGCGAGGAAGCACGCGAATATTCAGGAATAATCGCCGGCTGTGTCCTCCCTTTGTCAACCCCCGACAGCGACAGGATTCGCGTCGCGGGAAATCCAGTCGCTCCAGCCGCCTGCATAGAGCCGAGGCAAGCCAAGGCCCACTTCCGATGAAGCCAGGATATTGACACAGGCCGTGACGCCGGAACCGCAATACACGATCACACGTTCGTCGATGCCTGTCAGCAGGTCCGACAGTTCGGACGGTTGCTTGAAAAAGCCGTCCTCCGTCAATAGATCGCGCCAAGGAACATTGAACGCACCCGGGATGTGTCCTGCCACCGGATCGATGGTTTCCTGTTCACCCCGGAATCGTTCGGTCGCCCGGCAATCGACCAACAGTTGCATCCCGCGTGTGCTGACTTCGTCCATGAACGCGAGAAGGGAAGGACTTGGTTGCGCCAGGAACATCCGGGGCCGAACGCTGGAGCCGGTAGCGACAACCATTCCGCCGGCACGCCGCCAGGCCGCGAAACCGCCGTCAAGCACCTGAACGTCGTCGTGTCCGAGGTAACGAAGCATCCACCAGACGCGCGCGGCATAGCAGGAGGCTTCATCGTCCAGGCATACGATCCGCGTTCTGCCGCTTTCGATACCGAGACGCGAGAAGAGCGCCGTCATCATTTCAATGGACGGAAGGGGATGTCGTCCGCCATGTTCGCTCAGCGGCGCACAGCAGTCATCATCAAGAGACACATACAATGATCCGGGAATATGCCCTGCTTCATATCTCCTCCAGCCTGAAGAGGGATCGGCGAGGTCGTATCGACAGTCCAGGACAAGTAAATCCTCTGTTCCCAACATCATTGAAAGCTGTGCTGAATCGATAAGATGCGACATGAAGACTCCGATTTCTGGAAACCACACCATACAATGATCGGAAAGACCATCGAAGCGCACAAATGCCGGATGAATGTTCGAGAACGATGAATTCACACCATAACCTTCGAACCGTCTCCAAGCCGCAGTTTCAGGTTGTTTATTGCTCCAACTAGCACGAGATCGCTTCGATGATAACGAGGCACCGACGCGGTGCGACAGAGAAAGGTTCAATTTATTGCGGACGCCGGGCCTTGAGATCCCTCGTCCGGCATTTTCTCGTGCATGGATGAATTACTGCACTACTTTTCATTCACACGATGGTAACCTTCACTCACCCTGCGGTGTTTATAATTCAGGAAGTGAGAGACGGCAAGATACCTTCCTCCTTAATGATGGATAGACTCAATACCTTCCTGTGAACAGGCTCAGTAACGGCACCCCTCACATAGTCTTGTCGCCTCAGCTTTCAATGTTCCGAAGATCCCGGTTTCCCTCCTCTGACCGGGATCTTCCTTTTTTATCTCACGCCACCCTCGCTCGCTGATTACCGCCTTCAACACTCCGACTACCCCCGCCATCGTTGCTTTCCCGTTACCCCGCGCGTCCCCAACACGATTATTGCTTCTCCGTAGCGAAAAGGATACCTTTCAGCCAATACACGGACAGGTATCGCTATGAAAACATCAAGACATTTTTGTGTGACAATATTTGGCTTGAGCGTTCTGCTGACCTGTACATATTCGGTTTTCGGGCAGGTGCGATTGTGGGACACAACCGGTGTCGCGGTTTGCACCGCGGACGGATGGCAGCGAGCACCGCGCTTGACGCCGGATGGAAGCGGTGGCGCCATCATTGCATGGGAGGATCTCCGTTCGGGATCGCAGACCGCCATTTATGCTGCTAGAATCCTTCCCACAGGCATACTGCCATGGCGGAGCAACGGTGTTGAGGTTAGTCCGCCTGGTAGCGGAACACGGCTCGCCGGCCTCCTGGAGGATGGTGATGGCGGCGCATTTCTTGCCTGGTGGAGCACTTCAAACGGACATTCCGATATTTTCGCGCAGCGAATCGACAAGAACGGTGCATTGCGGTGGATCAACGGACCCCTCCGCGTATGCGGCGCTCCCGGCGACCAACAATGGGCTGAAATGATTGCCGATGGCGAAGGTGGAGTAATCATCGCCTGGCATGACGGGCGGGGTAATGACAACGACATTTACGCGCAGCGAATCACCGCTGATGGCACCGTGCTTTGGACAGAAAACGGTGTTGCAGTTTCCACCGCCACGGGTGACCAGTCCTACCCCCAACTCGCCTCAAACCGCAACGGCGGCGCATTTATCGCATGGATGGACAGAAGAACCGAGGACGACATCTACATGCAGCATGTCCTGTCAGATGGAACCCTGCATATTCCGGAAGACGTTGCGGTATGCGTTGAGCCCAATCGACAGGTAGCACCAAAGGTGGGTCAATTCGGCGACGACAAGGTGGTGGTGTTCTGGCAGGATTATCGTCTCGGTACGACGACGTCCGCCCTGTACCTGCAGATATTCGACGACGACGGACAAAAGACCTATGTAGAAGATTACCAGGTGACGCAGTCCGACAAATCGCAGAGCGGCATGATGCTCACCAGCGATGGACAACGCGGTTCACTCGCTGTCTGGGCGGATTTCAGGAAAGCGGAATCGGATGGCGACATTTATATGCGACGTATCAATGCGGATGGCAGCATTATCGGTGATTTCGGCAACGCCATGTGTGACGCGACCGGGACGCAGGAACGACCGCAGATGATCAACGACGGTTTTGGTGGGGCATTCGCGGTTTGGCAAGACAAACGCAACACCTTCGATTACGATCTCTACATGAACCGCATCTCTGCTCAGGGAACGACAAACTACACGGATTGGAACCGCCATTCCGGCATGCTGCTGCACAAGGCGGACAACAACCAGCTTTCTCCCCAGGTCGTGTCATCCACAGTCGGCACGGCGATTATCGTGTGGTACGATGGCCGCGTACTGGACGGGCAGGCGGATATTTACGCACAGCGCGTCGCCTGGGCTCCGAGCATCGTACGACCGGACTCCGTTACTTTTGGCCTTTTTAAGACCGGCCTTACCGTTTTCGACACTCTTACCATCAAAAACAACGGGCCCTTACCGCTGCTGATCACCAATATTCGACGTGCCAGCGATCCAGCCACAACGCATCCCGGGGACTTCACCTGGCAGCCAACAATACTGATTCCGTACACTCTCCAGCCGGATTCTTCCGTCGATCTGGTTACATCCTTCAAGCCCGGTGGAATTGGACGACGCATTTCCGAGTTGCGAATAAGCAGCAATGCACCTGAGGATCCGGCAGTCATCAATCTCATTGGGATAGGCACAAATCCCAGGCTTGAAACGCCATCGGTCCACCAGTTTGCCGTCACCAAGCCAGGACAAATCAAAGAGGAGGAGCTTCAGGATTTCATCAGCAACACCGGGTCCGGAACGCTGGTTCTGCATCGCATCGAAATAACCGGTAGGGACAGCATGCTCTTTTCGAACGGAAACAATCCTCCTTTCCCCATTGAAGTACCCGAGCAGCAATCCATTTCGTTGCGTCTCCGTTTTGCTCCCGATTCCGTCGGACCCAAGGAGGCGACGCTCCGTCTTTTTCACAACGGAGACAGCATCCCGCGCAGCGTCCGTCTATCCGGTATCGCCGCCCTACCGACAATGTTGACCTCACCGATCACGCAATATTTCGATACGACGATGGCCACGGCGACACAGGAGGCGCAGATCCGCATTCGCAACACCTCCGGAGTCGAGCTTGTGGTCTCGGATCTCGTGTTGGCCGGCGATGATCCCGGAGAGTTCTCGGTACAAGCGACCCTGCCGATGCTCATCCCCGGAGACGCATCGGATACGTTTCTGCTGCGTTTTCATCCAACCAGCGCGGGATTGAAACGAGCAGAGCTGATTATTGTATCGGATGCTCCGTCATCTCCGGACAGCTTGCGCATCAACGGACCCGCTACGCCCTTGAGCATCATCGAGGCGCCCTCGGCGACGGACTTCGCGCTGCATTCCCTCTACCCGAATCCCGTTTCGCTCGCGCGCCCATTCACCGTCGGTGTTCGTCTTCCCGCGTCCTCAATGGAATCGCTACATCTGCGCCTTACCGATATACTCGGGCGCGAACATGAGATATGGACAGGAACGGACATCCATGGAGCGAATCTCGTTATCCCTGTTTCGCTGCGCGATTCCGGTATCGCCCCCGGTCATTACACGATCACTGCCGAGCTGCGGAAAGGACGACGAATTCTACGTACATCGCAGTCGGTGTTGATATTACCGTGAATTTCGCTTCCAAAAGAATCCACGTTCCTCTCTGTCAGCGCGAAACGCCGCCAGGACATCGAAATCAATATCCGTGACGAGCACACGTTCATCGCCTATCGCTCTATAGAAGCACCCGGGATCGCTGGTAGCGCCATCGGCGAATCCTCCAACACCGCTTGTTCGCAGTCGCGGCAATTCCGAATCCGCAGCCCAATCACTGATCCCCACATACACACCAAATTCGTACGCCCGGCTGATGGCGAGGTGCCTCCAGAGTGAGCGAGAGTAGTCGGGAGATGGCTTTCGCGTGACCGACAATGCCGGGACGAGCACGAGTTCCGGCAGTTCATGAATGTTGGCATACAGATCGCTGAACCAGAAATCGGCGCAGATGAGCACCATGATGCGATGCCCGCCAAGCTCACATACCCCAAGTCGGGTACCGGCATCCACGCGCTCCCGTTCATCCGCATAGGGCCGGAGTTTATCGTAGTGGCAGATCACAGAACCGTCCGATGCGAAGATTGCTCCAGTGTTGCGGCGAAGCTCCTCAGTGATTTCGTGAAAGGAACCACCCAGTAGCACGCAGCCTGTCTCTTTCGCAAACGATCCCAGGACCTCGAAATACTCCCGCGATTCCGCCGGGAAGTACACGTGCTCGGGCAGAACTACGATGTCGTCCCTTCGAATCCCATCAGGGACCGCATCGAGAGCTGACCGGACCGCATCGAGATTGTGTGCATTGTCGAAGGCCTTGAGCCGAGGTTGTGTCAAAATCAATCGCATACATGCTCACTGGTTGGTACGAACGTGTGTTTGCCCCGACGACACGCGTGGGTCAGGTCAGGAAATCATTTTGCCCGATACGCACTTTCGACGTCGACGCCACCGCAAAAGGGGGACATCAAACAGGATCGTCGCTCGTGTCCCCACTGAGGGTAACCGCGATTTGTCGCGAACCTCCATGATTTCGATGTTCGCAGAGATATATTCCCTGCCAGGTACCGAGCAGAAATCCGCCATTCCGTATGGGTAGGGTAAGGCTGCTGCCGAGGAGGGAAGCTTTGATATGCGCGGGCATATCGTCGGGGCCTTCGGCGGTATGCTGAAAGAACATTGTATTCTCAGGGATCAGTTCGTTGAACCAGCTTTCCAGGTCGGTTCTGACCAGTGGATCCGCATTTTCATTGAGCGAGAGCGATGCGGATGTATGCATGATGTGGATGTGCGCAAGGCCCCGCTTGTAACGGCGGAGTTCAGGCAGTTGTGAACTGATTTCATCGGTGATGAGATGAAATCCGCGGGTTCGCTCCCGCAGGTTGATGATTCGCTGATCCATGAGTTCCGCCTGATGGAATATTCGGGGTCGTCGTCGCGGGGCGGCGATGATTGCACGAGGAAGATAGCGCGGAAGGGTTGCTAAACGCAACGCGATGGGGCGGACTGGAGCGAACAATGGCGAACGCATCGCATTTTCTTTGCCTGACGCCCGTGTTCGCGGTATGGAAATCGGCCGCCCCGTACAAGCATGCGTATGTCGCAGCCCGATTGTTTTTCCTCCGCACCCCGTGTATGTTTCTTTTCTGGACTTTTCCTGACCAAATGTTGGTACGCATCGCGCATGGCACAAAAATCGCGCATTTCGAAAACAACACCAAAGCGCAAAACCGGAACGGTGGATTCACAACACTCGCTCATTGTGCGGGGCGCGCGCGTCAACAATCTGAAGAACATCTCACTCGAGCTTCCGCACGATTCGCTCATTGTCATCACGGGAGTCAGCGGCTCCGGAAAATCCAGCCTCGCGTTCGATACGATTTATGCCGAGGGGCAGCGAAGGTATGTGGAAAGCCTGTCGGCATATGCGCGCCAGTTTCTGGAGAGAATGAATAAACCCGACGTCGATTTTATTCAGGGTATCGCTCCCGCCATCGCCATCGAGCAGAAAACCGTCGCACGCAATCCCCGTTCCACCGTCGGTACCACCACCGAAATCTACGATTATCTCCGTCTGCTGTATGCGCGCATCGGAAAAACCTGGTGCCGGAACGACGGGGAACTCGTCCAGCGCGATTCCGTCAGGACCGTGATTGAATTCTGCAGCCCCCTCGACGTGGGAACGAAGCTGTTTGTCATGTTTCCGATCCACGCTCACGAGGGACACAGCCTGGATGAGGAACTCGACAATCTGCGGAAACAAGGCTTTATCCGAATCGTGCATCACGGCGAGATCATCAACCTCGAGGAGACGTCGACAATCGATGCGGAGAAACAGGACGTATTTGTCCTTGTTGATCGCATCATTTGGCGAGGCGATGCGGAGGTGTCGCGTTTCACCGATTCCCTGGAAACCGCATTTGTCGAAGGCGACGGACGCATGCGTCTGTTCATACTCGAAAGCGGAGAGCATCGCGATTTCACCGCACGTCACGCATGCTCCATCTGCGACACGCCGTACATGGAGCCTGAACCGCAGCTCTTTTCCTTTAACAGCCCAGCCGGCGCCTGCCCGGTGTGTCAGGGTTTCGGCCGAACAACGGGCCTCGATCCGAATCTTGTCCTGCCAAATACCAACAAATCGCTCGCCGATGGCGCCGTTCAACCCTGGACGACACCCAAACACAGCAAGCACCAACGCGATTTGCAAAAAATCGCCTCCACAGCGGGAATTCGGATGCACGTCCCCTATCGCGATTTATCGGAAGAGGAACAACGCATCGTATGGAGCGGAAGCAAGGGATTCCTCGGTATTCGCGGTTTCTTCGACATGGTCGAATCGAAAAATTACAAGATGCATTATCGCATCCTGCTGGCGCGGTATCGGGGCTACACTACCTGCGAAGCTTGCGGCGGTTCCAGACTGCAACCCGACGCCCTTGCCGTGCGTGTTGCGGGCCGAACACTTGGCGAGCTGACATGCATGCCTGTAGAACGACTCCGGCAGTTTTTCGAAACGGCTGAATTTACCAAGTTTGAAATCGAAATCGCCGACCGTCTTCTGACGGAGATTCGCAAGCGACTGCAGATTCTGCTGACGATCGGACTCAACTACCTGACACTCGACCGACTGTCGCACACGCTCTCGGGTGGAGAAGCACAGCGCATCAACATCGCGACGTCACTTGGATCGTCACTCACCGGCACATTGTATGTGTTGGATGAACCCACCATCGGTTTGCATCCGCGGGACAATGGACGCCTGATATCAATTCTCCGGTCGTTGCGCGACGCGGGAAACACGGTGATCGTCGTAGAGCATGACGCGGAAATGATGCAAGTGGCGGACCGCATCGTGGACATCGGTCCGGGTGCTGGAGAAAACGGCGGCATGGTAGTGGCGAACGGCACGGTAGAAGAGGTGAAAAAAGTACGCGAATCGCTCACCGGTCAATACCTTGCAGGCAAGCTCAAAATTCCGATTCCCCGTACCCGCCGTAAAGCAAAGGCGCAGCTCATCGTCCACGACGCACGACAACATAACCTGAGCGGATTCGACGTGAGTATACCGCTCGGTGTTTTCACGTGCATTACCGGTGTGAGCGGATCCGGTAAAAGCACACTCGTACACGACATCATTTACGCCGGACTGAAAAAAGAGCTTGAAGGAGCGTACGAAGACGAGATCGGCCATTTCTCTGGATTTACCGGCGCAAAACGCATCAAGCGTGTGGAAATGGTGGATCAATCTCCCATTGGCCGCACACCCCGCTCCAATCCGGTAACCTATCTCAAGGCGTTCGACGCAATACGCGACATTTTCGCGAACACCACGGCTGCGAAGCTGCGAGGACACGGTCCCGGCGCTTTCTCTTTCAACGTCCCGGGCGGACGCTGCGAAGTGTGCGAAGGAGACGGGTCGATAAAGGTGGAAATGCAGTTCATGGCCGATCTGTATCTTGAATGCGAGGCGTGCAAGGGATCGCGGTACAAACGAGAAATTCTGGACATACGATACAACGGGAAGAACGTCGTTGACGTCCTCTCCATGACGGTTACGGAGGCGCTCGCCTTTTTCTCACACATCCCGCGAATCGCCAACAAACTGCAGGTACTCGACGACGTAGGACTCGGATATATGCGTCTCGGACAACCCGCCACCACGCTGTCCGGAGGCGAGGCGCAGCGACTCAAACTCGGGCTGCATTTGTCGGGCAGAGACGACAACCACACGCTGTTCATTTTTGACGAACCGACGACAGGATTGCACGTTCACGACATCGGCAAGTTACTTCGTTGTTTCGAAGCCTTGATTCTCGCAGGGCACAGCGTGCTCATCATCGAGCACAATCTCGACGTGATAACCAACGCCGACTGGGTGATCGATCTGGGTCCCGAAGGCGGCGAACACGGTGGAAGCATAGTCGGACAAGGCACGCCCGAACAGATAGCGAAGATCAAACAAAGTTATACCGGACAATTTCTTTCACGGATTCTCTAAATCACACGGAGCTTTCATGAACACGATCAACTGGTTTGAAATACCCGTCATCGGTTTCAATCGTGCCAAAAAATTTTACGAAAGCGTACTCGGCATCACCATTATGGAGCAGGAAATCGGAGGTGCGCTGATGGGATTTCTGGGAGACTCGACCCAGGGCGTGACAGGAGCCATCGTCAAGCACGAGTGGTATCAGCCTTCCGAAAACGGCGTCCTCATTTACCTGAACGCCGGAGAAGATCTGACACCAGCCCTCGCCCGCGCGGAAGCCGGTGGTGGAACAGTCCTGATCGCCAAAACAACAATTTCCGACGCCATCGGGTGCATGGCTGTATTCCGGGATCTCGACGGAAACCGGATCGCACTGCATTCGACCCATTGATCCTCATAACGAGCCGAACACCGGGGCTGCTGACGTTGAAACTTATTAGAGGATTGGTCACCTGTGCAATTTCTTGGTGAATTCGCCGCATTGCTGACCGCGTTCCTGTGGTCGGGAACCTCCATTGTTTTTTCGGAGGCAACCCACCGCGTCGGCTCGATCATGGTCAACATCACCCGCATGGTTATGGCGCTGCTGCTGCTCGCCGTCTCCGTCCTCGTGATGGGTCTCGGCATCGACCTGTCGATTTCGCAGGTCATGAACCTCGTGTACAGCGGCATTCTTGGGCTCGTGCTGGGCGACACCTTCCTCTTTCGCGCATTCAAGGACATCGGCGCCAGGATCAGCATGCTGCTTATGGCGCTTGTACCCGCGATGACCGCCTTGCTTGCGTGGGCATTTCTTGGCGAGGAGCTTTCGACGCAGAGCATCGCGGGCATGGTCGTCACGATGGCAGGGATCACAATAGTCATTCTGGAGCGTCAGCCGACAGCGGAAGGCAAGCGGGGCATAAACGTCCGCGGTATCATGTTCGGAGTTCTCGCGGCTCTTGGTCAGGCATCCGGATTAATTTTTGCGAAATTTGCTCTCAACGAGGCGCCCATCCATGGTTTCGTCGCAACTCTTATCCGAATCGCGGCCGCGGTCGTTCTGTTTCTCCCGGTGGCTGTGATCCTGAAATGGTACAGGAATCCGATCAGGACCTACGCCCGTGATCCGAAGGCTCTGACATACACGGCAATCGGTGCTGTGATCGGGCCGTACCTCGGCATTACGTTCAGTCTGATTGCAATCGCCAATACGGAAGTCGCTATCGCCACGACGATCATGTCCCTGCCACCCATCATCATGCTGCCGCTTGTGCGCGTTGTCTACAAGGAACGCCTCACGCTTCGGGCCGTTGGCGGCGCCATGCTCGCGGTAGCCGGCGTCGCGTTACTGTTCCTTCGCTGATCAATTGACGGAGATTGCTTTTCACTGACCTGTTGACATACCTTCTGCTCATGGCGGCCGGATTCTTCGGAGGGCTTGTGGATTCCATGGCAGGCGGCGGCGGCCTCATCACGCTTCCCGCGCTGCTTGCCGCAGGACTCCCACCGCATATCGCGCTGGCTTCCAACAAGGTGCAGAGTGCGATTGGAACAACCGTCAGTACGTTTCGCTATCTGAAGAGCGGCTGGGTGCTGCCCCGCCTTGGCGCCTTGGGATTCGCTGCTTCCTTTGCGGGCTCCTATTTCGGAGCGTGGACCGTACTCCAGGTACCGGCGTCCTCGCTGGAAGCCGTAATCCCCGGACTCATCATCGCGGTGGCCGCCGTCACGTTTTTACGGAAGAATTTCGGTGTTGACGAAACTCCACCGGTCGTCGACGTCCGCATGTACGCACTGGCGGCGATGTTCGCATTCGCACTTGGATTTTACGATGGTTTTTTCGGGCCTGGAACGGGCAGTTTCCTGGCCTTTGGTTTCGTCTTATTCTTTCGCTTTGGTTTTCTGCGCGCCACGGCCCACGCAAAGCTCCTGAACCTCGCCAGCAATTATGCCGCCATTCTCGCCTTTGTCATCGGTGGAGAAATCTACTGGAGTGTGGCCCTTGCGATGGGTGCGGCAAATATCGCGGGCGCATGGGTGGGGGCCGGACTCGCGATCAAAGGAGGCGCGAAGGTGATCAAACCGGTTTTTGGCCTTGTGCTGCTTGGGCTTTTAATAAAAATCCTGTGGGGATAGGCCGATGGATTGGAGGGCACCGTCGATGCTGAGCGCGTCGCGCGACCTCCAACACGGTTGCTGACTGAGCAACCTTTCAATTCCCCGGAAAATGAGGCGAAGCATTTCAAAGAACATGCATGCGATGTTTCAGTATACGATCGAGACTTTTCGTTTTTCTTCGCTCCACAAGGAATGACCTTGAATCTTCACCTCTCAACTCCTATGTTATGAGATTAAAACATATTGGTAAACCTATGCGCTCTTCACTACTTCTTTCTTCTCTGCTTCTTTTTCTGCTAGTCTCCTGCGGCGACAGTGGCGCGTCGGATCTCCTCAATGAGGCGCGCGCTTTGGAAAAAGCCAAGCCCGCCGAGGCTCTCGCACTGTACGAGCAGCTTGTTCGCGAATTCCCCAAATCCGACGAGGCGCCGGATGCCATGTATCAGACCGCTGTTCTGTACTACAACATTCAGAAAGACGCCCTGAAAGCCGCGACCACCTATGAGCTTGTTTGCGACACCTATCCGGTTAGTCCTTTCGGACACAAGGCGCTCTTCGCCGCAGGTTTCACATACGAAAACGAACTGCAAAATACGGAACGTGCAAAGCAGGCGTATGAACGCTATATCAAGGAGTATCCGGACAGTTCCATGGCGGCGACGGTACGATTTTCACTCGAACATCTCGGGCAGACTCCAGACGAAATTCTTGAGAACCTGCAAAAAAACGCCCCTCCCGCTCCAGAGGAAGAAAAACACTAATGCGTCACGACAGCGATCGGTCATACCTCCAGCCGGATGTCCTCTCTCGCCTTTCCTCTATGGAAATGCGTGCGAGGCTTGTCGTGGAGGGTTTCATTACCGGTCTGCACAAGAGTCCATATCACGGTTTCAGCGTTGAATTCGCCGAGCACCGTCAGTACATGCCCGGAGATGAAATCCGGCGCATCGATTGGAAGGTCCTCGGCCGCACCGACCGCTATTACATCAAGCAATTCGAGGAAGAAACCAACCTTAAAGCATATCTCGTTCTCGATACCAGCCGCTCCATGGCGTTCAAAGGCGAGGGACCGATAAGCAAGCTGCAGTACGCCTCGTATCTCGCGGCGGCATTCGCGTATCTCCTGACCCGACAGCAGGACGCCGTCGGTCTTGTGACCTACGATGAGGACGTTCGGAAATATTTGCCTCCACACGCGACAAAAATTTACCTGCAAACCATACTCAGGGAACTGGAAAAGCTGGAAGCGGCGAACACCACCGGAACGGGACGCGCACTGAACCTTGTGGCTGAACGCATCAACCGACGGGGATTGGTCATGCTTTTCAGCGACCTGTTCGACGATCCGGAAGAAGTCATGACGGCGTTGAAGCATTTCCGTTACAATCAACATGAAGTGATTCTTTTCCACATCCTCGATCCGCGCGAGCGCAACTTCGCGTTCGGTCGGGATGCGATGTTCAAGGACATGGAAACCGACGAACAGATCATGACACAACCCTGGCAAATTCAGCGTTCCTATCAGGAAGCAATGCGCGATTTTATTTCCCGCTACAAGAAGGAATGCCGCGAGCATCGTATTGATTATGTGCTCATGGACACCGCGATGTCCTTCGACACCGCGCTCTACGAATACCTGAACAAAAGAAGAAAAATCGGGGGGTGACAAGTTCCACTCCCACAGTTCCGGAGAATGCCGCAATGAATATTCGTCACTACTTTCCGCCCGTCCTTCTGATAGCGCTTGCGCTGCTGGCCTCATGCGGCAGCAAGGCGATCAACGAACCAGGCATCGATATTCAGCAACCCGTCGTTTCCTTCATTACACCGGTATTCGGCGACTCGATCGGCACCGCGGATATTGCTGTACAGCTCCAGGCGAGCGATAACGACAACGTTGCCCGCATCGAATTATATCTCAACGCTTCCACGACACCGGTCCGCGTGATCACCTCGGCACCCTGGGAAACCAGCGTACCTGCATCCGAATTCCCGGACGGCAATCATGAACTCGTGGCACGCGCATTCGACCCGACAGGCAACAGCAGCATCCCTGCGCGGGTCTCCATCCGGAAAGGCCAGATTGTCATCGAGGAAGTGCAACGAATATCGCTGGCCGAGCTGATCACCAGCGCGAATTGCGCACCGTGCGGCCTGCAGAACGAAACCTGGCAGAATGCGACGCAATCGCCGCAATTCGCATCTCGCACCGCAACCATCCGTTACCATGTATGGTGGCCGCGCAATACCGATATTTTGTGGAAACAGAGTTCCGAGTGGTCACGTCCCCGCACCCTCTATCTTTTCGATCCCATTCCGGAAAACGAGTTCGGCGCTCCGAAAGGTTGGGTCGGAGGTCAGATGATCAGCCAGAAAGCTACCGAGTGGATCGCCGCCGCAAATACCGACATGACCAAAGCGGCGGGAGCGAAAATAGAACTCACGCCAACGCGCGACGCATCAGCCATTACGATGACGATCACGGTGAAGGGCCTTTCCACTTCCGCGTACGGCGATTTGCGTCTGCACACCGTGTTGACGGAAAGCGACATCGAATATAACGACGGAAATTCCGAGTTCATCCACTTCAACGTCATGCGCCGCATGTATCCCGATGCACAGGGTGAGCAGGTGAACATCACCAACGGACAGACCGTTACGTTCCAGCGCGTCATGCCGATCGAGTCGAACTGGAATCCCGAGAAGCTGGATGTGGTGGTGTTCCTGCAGTCCGCGGGAAGCAAGGAAGTGTTGCAAGCGGCCAAGGCGAAACTCTGACATAAGCGGGACGGACAACCGATTCACCGGGAATGATATGATGAACGAGACCGTGCACACCTTCGCCGCGGCGCTCCTTGAGGGCGACCGCGGCGGTGTGTTTGTGGCGGTACCATTGGACGTGCCGGCGGTATTCGGTATGCGCCGGGTACCCGTGGTCGCGACCTTCGACGGGATGGAGTATCGCGGCAGCGTGGTGCGAATGGGTGGAGAATGGATTATCGGCGTGCGCAAGGAGATACGCGAGCGCATCGGCAGGAGAGTCGGAGACGTTATCCAGGTCACGCTCCGTCGGGACGACGTGCCGCGCGAGGTGGAGATCCCTGACGATCTGCTCGCAGCTCTGTCGGGTGTACCAGCCGCGAAACAGCGCTTCATGACGATGTCGTACACCCACAAGCGCGAGCACATCGAATACATCACCGAGGCGAAAAAAGCCGACACGCGTGCCAGGCGCATCGAGAAAACGCTGATAATGCTTGGCGGGAGTGAGTCGCCGTTGCCTCAAAAAGACATCTTACCCTGAGCGCTTCGACAGCTTCTCCCTCCTCATTGCCTTTCCTGTTCTTGCAACCTCAACGTGATGCGCACTTTGCACCTTACGAAAAAGCGAAGGACCACTGCGAAGTCCCGAGTGCGGTCCGTGGCTGCCTATCGGGTACGTGGCGACCATTTCCTGTTTCAGTTCATCGTCATCCGGCTATGAGCGCCTATTTGCCTTTTCAAAACCTCTTGAGTCAGGCCGCTGAAAGAGATGGTGGGTGAAGTCATACCCGTATTCAAATCGCATGAGGTCCGACCAGCTTTCAGGCCTCCCTCCAGCCGACTTTCTTTCAGTTGCGGGAGTGACTGCGCGGGAATCCGTATATGGCCGTCTCTTATGTTGACATAACCGTGCCCCAGTCCCACGGCAGTCGGCACAGGTCAGATCAAAGACACACGATTCCACTCTCACGCCTCATCGACATCGTCAACGAACGCTTCCGAACCGAATTCAAGCCAGGCGATCGGCTCTTCTTCGACTCCATCCACGAAGACGCCCTGGCCAGCGAAGCGCTCCGTCAATCCGCCAAAGCGAACACCATGGAAAACTTCGGTTTCGTCGTCAGGAAAGCGCTTGAGAACCGCTTCATCGACCGCATGGATCAAAGCGAAGAAACGACAGCGAGATACGTGAACGATGTGAAATTCGGAGCGGTGGTGTTCAGGCTACTGCTGAAGGAGGTGTACGAGGGGTTGAGGGGAGCAGGGATGGAGAGACGAGGGCGAGGAAGTTGACGCGAGGGCTGCGGAATCTCTTCACGTTGCGGGTCCGACTGTCTCATCGTTTAAACCCCTGCGCTGCAGGTTACGATGAATAGAGCGGACATGGTGTCCTGAACCGTGGGGCTATTGTTGCCCAACGAGTTTCGTTTTACTGTCTGCGAGTCGCTGTTTGATATATGCTTTCAATTCGTCAAACGTCATATTCTGAGTTTCAGAACTGATTTTTTCTCTGATCTCTCTCATCATTTTCACAGCGTCAAACTGTTTTTCGTTTTTATTCGTTTCCATAATGTACCAAGTCCTTTGGGCTTCTGATTTCAATTATTGAATAACCAAGCCGCATATTTACAGAATTGTATCCCTTGATTTTCTCAAGGTTTACGATATGCTTGAAGTTCCAACTAGCTAAAACGTCCACTTTGTGAATTGTCGCCAACGCTATGTGTCGGCAATCTTCCACGCTTGTCGTACCAACAACTCCCGCTTTAATGTAAGTGTCTGCAAGTTTTACGGCTTCTTCGGTCAATTCCACTCTCTGGAATTTGTCAGCGTGATATTTGAGCAGGTGTTCTCTTACTCGTTGTGGTGCGTTTAGTAATTCAAGGTCAAGCAGGTCGGATACCACAAAAATAACCTCGTTATGGTCAAGCCGCTCAAACAACATCATTGTCGCTTCCTTGAACTCTTCGTCAAAGTAACCGCCCACGATTGAAGTGTCTATGTATATTCTCTGTTTCATTTATTTTCCTGTCATAACAAAGATAATCAACATGCTGCCAGTTCAAATATAAGTGCGTTGTCGTACCATAGACCGGGGCATTTCTTATAACTCGCTTATGTGCAGGCATTTATCGGACAAATCGTGCTGAATTCGGGAATATTCCTGGCAAGTTTTCAACAATTCTTCGCTCGCATCCACCTCGGCTTAAGGCTATGGGCCAGGGACTCTCGAGTAGAAGTGGCTCATCTCGTACACTGTTTTGCAAGACAATGCGTGTACATCTTCCTGGTTCTTGACGTTTCCGCTGTGGCGTTTCTGCTCAAATCTACGTTGCTTCCCCTTTTCAGGCAAATGCGCCGCCTGGCTGTGCCGCAGCCATTGCGATGCTATCCTGTCGCGTGGTCGAGTTTTGCTCACAGGTCCGTCAGTTATTTCCTATTTATACTTAAAGTGGGATCTACGGATCATCCCCCACGAAAACTGGAAACCGGAATCCCTGTATTGTTACTCAATCTTGTAACATATCTGCAGCGCGACCCAACAGATCCTCGCCGAACGCTTCCGAACAGAATTCAAACCCGGAGATCAGCTCTTCTTCGACTCCATCCACGAAGACACCTTCAGCCCTGAACGCAGTATGTATGCGCACATCAGACCAGAAACCTGAATGTTACTATGCTGCCGCTTCGTCTGCCCGGAACCGTTTCGAAATCATCGGATCAGCACTTTCCGGAAGTGAACGTCCGCATCGGTCTTCAGCCGCAGGAAATACAATCCCGCAGGGAGACCGGCAGTCTGGATGGCGGCGTCGGGACTGATGCGCCGTTCGAGTACCCGTCGCCGGTATTCCATGCACATATGCTTGATTCGCGTTGCGGTTTCCATGTTTGGTCCGCTCTGCGCTTCAGGAAGCTTGTGCTCACCCAGTGTATGTTGCGGCTATACGTCCCAGTGATCATATGAGCTGACCCTCGTCCAGATGCCGTCGGATTTTCGACAGAGTATCGTTTCCCCGGAGTAGCAGGCCCAGTTCATGACAACGACGGCCTCGGTCATATCACCATTGAGAAGAATGGTGCCTATCACCGGCAGCGTGGTTAAGGGATATCGCGCTCCTCCATGCGAAAAACAAACATAGAAGTACGAATCCAGCCAGTCGAATCTGCCCTGGCGGTCAGATGTCTCCTCGGTTGTCGCCGATATGTTCCGTCGACCGTTGATGAAGGCATTGCCCGCTTCATAGCGTGCGGGATCAAATCGCAGCACCGTTGATGTGATGTCCAGGCGCGGAGCCACGTGCTGATACTGGAGTTCGTAATACAGTATGCGTGAACGCAGTCGGCGGTCACCCCGGCGGCCGGAGAGCACCTTCCAGAGCGCAGTATCCGTTATCATCGCATATTTGATGCTGTCCCGCAGAACAACGTAGGGTTTGAGTTTCGACTGAAACGGACGTTCGCGTCCGTTCTTTGGATCAGGGTAATAGCGGTCCTTGAACACATCTGAGAAGACCTGCTCGCAGATACCCGCCGCCGTCGGCAGGCGCGTCGTATCGGGTTTCATGAGCATAGACCAGTGGTCGAGCAGCAATCGCATCCGCGCCACAGCCTGTCCCGAATCAATCGGCACATATTCATAGATGGACCACAGGGAGTCGAGGTAGACCTGTGCCCTCCGGGTTGAGGCCGAGTCCAGATCGTGCGGCATCGCTCTGGACTGAGCCATCAGCACGCTGAACAACACGGCCAACATGATCAGGCGCGTGAGCAATTGTGACAGATGAACCTCCGCTACGCTGAGTCAGGAAAATATGCCTGCATAGTAGCTTGGAAATTGGCAACAACAAATACTCTATCCGGGGTCTCCGTAAGGTACGGAGCGAACCGGAGAGGTGCGGGAGTGGCTGATCAGTCCCACGCCCACTTTCGAATGCCTGTGATGCGTGAACTTGTGATATGAATGAAAAGGAAATGCCCGGAATTACCCGGGCATGTCGCGGAGAAGATGGGACTCTCCGCTGAAAGCTTCGATTCCCTTTATTTACTGGTCTTCCAATATATTTCGGACCGCGAGCATCCAAAAAACATCCACGATTGCCCAGCAGCCATCGGAAAGTGTTGCATTGTTGCACGCAATTTAGAGAGTGTGTGTGTCTGTCTGTGCAAAAGGAACGATTCGTCCGCTCGTGTGTCCTCCGATTGACTTGCGGCTACGCTTTCGATACCTTTCGGTCTCGATTCTTAATCCGAGGAACACTATGCGCTCCGCTCTGACATCAATCTTTTGTCTCTGCCTGCTGACCGTTGTGCATGTCGCCCACGCCCAACAGTACATTCCGCTCGAGGTCGGCAACCGCTGGGATTACACCGCTTCGTATTTCGACTGGATAACACATGAGGGGTCGCGGGACACGATCATGCTACGCATCGTCGATTTCGGCAGACAGGCAAACGGGAAAGACTACTACGAGCTGGAGCAGCGCGGGAAGCGCGGTCATTCCTTCCCTTTCTGCAGTGATCGCTTCATCCGTGTGGACTCGATGCGGATGTACGTGTATTTCGAGGAAGACAGCACGGAAGAAGTGTATTTCCGCTTCGATGCGGGGCAGGACGAGTCCTGGCCGTTAACGCATGGTTGGCAGCGGATCATTCAGCTTCAGAACATCGATTCGACGGAAGTGTTTCAGTTGCCCACCCGCACCCTGACCTTCCGCCGCGACGGACTCATGCTCGACTGGATCACGCTGTCCGAACGCTTTGGTCCGCTCGCCAGCCACTACGAAGGCGAACCGCCCGGCACCCGCCAGGACGACATCACGCTCATCGGTTGTGTGCTGTCGGGAATCACCTACGGCGCATTGCTTGTTGATGTCGAGCGGCTGCCGAATCCGGCGGATGCCGATGTACTCCTCCCCGTCTACCCGAATCCATTCCGTTACGCAACAACGGTGCCATTCGCGATGAAGAATCCGGGGACCGTGGTGATTTCCATTGTGAACACTCTCGGATCCGTCGTCATGTGTCGCACGCTTGAAGCAACCGCAGGATCGAACCAGTTTCGCTGGAGGCCCGTCGGACTGCCACCCGGCGTCTACCTGCTTACGTTGAACGGCCGGGAAGTTCGCCACACGACAAAACTCGTGATTTCGGAGTAAGGTCGCTTCCAAACCCGATGCTTGTCGATCCGGAGCCGTCAGACGCCCCAGCCTTTTCGCAGGATCATCGGCCACGGAAAATTAAAGGTGATTCTAACATGTTCCCTCAGTTTATAGTCTTCACTGTATCATCGCTTGAAATACTATTCAGGCATACTCTCAAGATCAAAAGTTCTGGCAGCATTACGATATTTAAAATGAAAATGCGCAATCGCCTCTCTCACTGAAAACAGATAACCCGCACTTCCATAAAGTCGTGCAAATTTCAGCCATTGTTTATCATATTTTATTCGGCCATGCTTCTTTAATTGACGATGACCTCTGATCCTCGCCGATACAAATACGGAGAAGGTTCGGTTTACGAGAGCGTTTCCGTCTTTGAATTCTTCAATTAACTCATCCGCTACTAAAAGAGGATCTACTTCCGTCGCGATTCGACGCAATTTTTCACAAATTTGCAACTCTTCATCGTTCGGTTTTCTCAGATTGAATTCGACAGTTTTTGTAGCTTTGTTCCATTCCTCATTGTAATAATAATCAAATGTAATTTTTGCCCTAACCTTTCCAATATATGAATACTTACATCTTCTTGCGTTTAAATCAAAAAACCGATCAATAATTCCATATTCGAACGTCGATCCTGCGCCTATTCTATTCGAATATATTCTCTTTGAAGTATCCAACAGCATTTCACCTCTGCTGTGACGTTTTGTGTCGTTCGCAAGAAAATGATATTCGATATCGAATTTTTCAAAATTTCCCAATATATATATCGGAGCTGATGTTGAGTTCTTAATCTTAACAACGAATGCCGGATAATCGATAGCACTGATCGACGAGTCTGTCTGAATTTCAATTTCTAAAGGCTGCGATCCGGCGTATGATGAAATTAAGAGTAATGCAATAAAACTATTAAGTATCTTCATCATTTTCTCCATTTTTGAATTCCGGGGCATGGTACAAAACACATTTCATAAAGTCAAATGCCTGAGATGCTCCGCTTTGCTAAACGGCTTGGATCACGGTTCCATTCGGTACTTATGGTTGCGATAAATTCAGTAACGACAATGGATTACACCATTTCGTGACGTAACAATATTTTTATAAAATAAATCTGAGCTTATTCTCTCATAACCGGTTTCGCGTTTTTCTGGCATTACGAACTCTCCTATCCGTTTAATAACAGGCCTTGGAGAAACTGTCAAAGCACTTCCTCGATGCTTTGATCTTTACGCTGGTCGCGCTTACCGAACGGTTCGGCAAGGCGTCGGCCGGAGTTGTGAGGAAAAGGAAATGCCCGGAATGATCCGGGCATGTCGCGGAGAAGGTGGGATTCCCCCGGAGGGGTCCCTCCGGGAGAACCCACAGTACGCTTCTGATTGCCTGTGCTTCGTCGGCCGGAGTTGTGAGGGAAAAGGAAATGCCCGGAATGATCCGGGCATGTCGCGGAGAAGGTGGGATTATCCGCTGAAAGCTGCGATCCTCTTTATTTACAGGGCTTCCAGCACATTTCGAACACACGAACATCCAATAAACATCCACGATTGTCCAGCAGTCACCGCGAAGTGTAGCACTGTTGCATACAATTTGGAGCTTGTGCGCTATCGCAGCAGGACCATTCTTCGAGCTACGCTATTGCCATTCCAAAGAAGGCGATACATATACACACCAGACGGCAGCTCCGCGCTGCTGAACTGACAGGAGTGTGTCCCAGACTCATATTCGCCATCCGCGAGTACCGCAACTTCTCGTCCCAGGTGATCAAAGACGGTTAATCGCACGTCGCCGCGACTTGGGATGTTGAAATCGATGGTCGTCGAAGGGTTGAAGGGATTGGGATAGTTTTGCTTCAACACACAAGATGCGGGATCGGCCACCCCGTCCGGCAGGATCTCGGCTGAGACCGGATGGAGGCTGTACTTTGCGAAATATGGCCCATCAGCGCTATGCAACCCAGCAAACCAGGCCCAATGAAGTATACGTCATTGTCGGGACCTACCGCCATGCTCCCAAACTTGAATCGCGGCTCTGTCGGGAGCTGACATTGCAGCGCACCGGATGTATCGACACGAAACACGAAATGTGCTATGCCGTTGGGCCCTTGTCCGAATCCTCCTCCAACAAGAATCTCGTCATCTGGTGTGGTCTGAATGGACGCAACTCCGAGGTTCCACTCCTTCTCATAAAACTTCGACCAAATCTTTCGACCCACTGGGTCATATTTGGTAATCCAGGCCGAATTGACATTGTCACTGCTATCCACCTTCGAAAGAAGGTAGAAATTTCCTGCAGCATCAGCGGTAATCCCAAATCCTTCCTCGTTTCGCCCCACCGGGCCGCGTTCCCGTTTGCTGCAAATAAGATTCCCATCTATGTCAAACTTGAGGAAGAATACGTCCTTCTCATCTGCTTCGATGGCCCCTGAAACGTACATGTTCCCCCTCTTGCCCACGTATGTTTCTGTTCGCGTGATGGCTACGTCCTGAGCAAACATCGTATCCCTTCTCCATACCTCCCTGCGCATGGTGTCGATCTGCACAATGGAGACTCCACGATATATTCCCGTCCCGCCTGTATCGACAAGCGGTGTAAAAAGAAAGATTCGATCTCTCGAAACTTCGAACTTGTCGTAGCCGTTCGCCAAACTGGTCTCCCAGCACGTGCCAGACTCTGGGGAGCTTTTACTCAGTTTGTTTCCCCAACGCAGCACATAGAGGTTTTCATCGTTGTCACATCGATACTCGATCTTCACCCTTCTCCCGTTGTCGCCCCAGGACAGGTACCAGCTACGATGCCCTGCGTCATCATATTTTTCGATAACGGATCCTGTATCCCATTGGAAGGGAGGTATGTCCCAATACTGCAAATACGTGTATATCAACCCGCCGGGCGATACTCGAACGCCATAGCCATCCACTTCAAACCCATAGGATGGATACCCTTGTTTCCACTCGAATCCCTGTCCGTGCATCGTCTGGACGTTTCCGAGTAGCAGGCCGATGGCGATGCCTGCGATTCCGGCTCTCATCCTCATTTCCTTTCTCCAGATTCGTGATGCAACGGCAGGTGATCAAGGGAGATACGTCGTTGATCGTGCATACCAAGTTCCACCCATCGTCGATCGAAGCGAATAGGTATCAAGCCCGATGCCGAGACGCATGGTCATGCTGGCTCGTGACGCACCATCATCCCAGTACAGAAAATATTCATCCAATCCCGTATCGGCGAAACGGTAGAGATTGAGGTGCCCTGTGAACTCGTCAAAGATCCAACCGCTCAGGCGATGCATCTCCGACGGATATTCGACCACCGTCTCGGAATTGACCGCGCCTGTGCGGGTCACCGTGCGGAACGTGTATTCAATGCGGTCACCAGTCTGCTCGATCCGCTCGAGCGTTCCGGTAACGGTATCCCGATGGACATTTCTCTGACTGTCCGTCATGAACTCATACGTCAGCTTGTCACCCGTTTTGAAGGTAACGAGAGGCCGCGTGTCGTCGACCACGATATATGGCCCCAGCGTATCAGCGAAGAGCCGGGCGCCTCTCCATCCCTTGATCGCGTAATAGCATTGCTGACCCGGAGAAAGCGGGAACAGCCGCGTGCATGTCTCATATCCCTTGGTCGAGAACGCATTCATCCCGACGTTCATCCATGTCGTCCCTCCGTCCGTCGACCAGAAATGCTCCGCGGTGGGACCCGTGGGATGCGAAGCGCCACCGTACACAATGGTGCCGCGCTTGATTGTCGATCCCGGCGGTGGTCCGCTGAGACGGAAATCGATGACGATGAAAACGGAGGAATACGTCCACGCCGTGTCATCCTGCGCACGGATGCGAAATCTTCTCCGAGGGTTGAGATCCAGATGCTCCGCATCAGAGATGCCGATCAGATCGCTTGGACGGAATTCCCTGGTCGAAACATCGAACCATTTTGGCGATTCCCAGTTGCGCCCGACAATCTGCTGCTGCACATACACACCGCGCACTTCCCCTGCATGGTCCGGGAGCGTATTCCAACGCAGCACATCACGATGATAGATCAACGTGTCCGACGCGGTGGGAAGAAACACAATGGTCACGCGTTCATCCCCGGCAGTCACATGTATCTGTGCCGAGGTGGCGGAGATCGCGCCCCCTGCATTTCGCAGCCGGAGGTAAAAATCACCGACCGGGATTTCAGCCGCAGGAATGTCCGTGCAGTATTCTCCGATCACGACATTTCGAAGGAATTTCCAGTTGGCGTCCCAGAAGGAGCTGTATTCCATGATAAAAACTTCGCTCCGATCGAGATCGAGGGTACTCCAGCACACATGCAGTGTATCCCCCGCGCGAATGACGCTGGCCTCCATATATGTGGTGAACCAGAGCGCCTTCA
Organism: uncultured Chromatiales bacterium; assembly: GCA_964371045.1. GTDB lineage: Bacteria > Bacteroidota > Ignavibacteria > SZUA-365 > SZUA-365 > JAOSJT01. Next base: position 143,121 of record CAYJMN010000002.1, read on the forward strand.
ATTCGAATACTTCAATCCGAGCGGTCTGTGCCGCCTTCTCCGTTCCAGGCGTGCGAATACGCAGGATGAAGGCGGCCTTGTCAATTTCTCGTACGGGGATATCGAGGCAACCGGTGCTGCATGGCACGGATCGGAGAAACGTCCAGGATCGTGACGCAGAGTCCACGGCGAGGTAATCGACAATCAGTGAATCCGCATCGATCTGACCGACCAGCTCCCAACAGAAATGCAGCGTATCATCGAGAGACACGTCCACGCGATCGGTCAATGACAGCAATCGGATTCCCTTCTGCACCGGCTCGGGATCCGGTTCCGTCGGTGTGTCCTTGCATCCCGAAAACGCGATCAAGAACACAGCAAGCAAGACGAACATTCTCGACATGGGCATACACCCCTCTCATATTCCTGTGTGGTGTCAGAGGACTTCGGCGCAGAATCGCCGGCAATGCTCAAGGATGCTTGCTTCGTCGTTCACATCTACCAGAATCGCAACGCTACAAGCACCCGGACAATTTGCTTCCCTCCGTCTTCATAGTCAAGGACACATGTACGTCCAACATGTTCCTTCGTGATGGACGCCATTTTCTCGCTGAGGGAAAATGGTGGTGGTGCGGTCGGCGGAACAAGCGCAGTTCGGGGTTCCATTTCATATACAACCGATTATCGGAAGTCGATCATCCTGTTCCCGGGCAGAATCAGCCCAAGAATCAATTCCAAACTCGATCCTTGTCGATCTAGAGCCGGCCGACGAGTATTGTCGCCCCGAAGTGTTGCATTGTTGCATGCAATGTCGAGTGCGTGCATCACCTGGACATCTTGGACATCATCCATCCGTTAACAACTTTCGATTTTTTCCAATTACCTTCATCGCAAGTGTACAAGGTCATGAGCATCATCGAATCTGGCGATTCGCACAGTGTCAGAGCCTGCTTCATATCCGCTCGAAGATAGATTTCGCTCACGAAGGGTGAACTTGCGCCTGTCAAGTTCCAGTCCTGAAGCCACGCCATCCGTGCATTGCGCTCGTATGTCGAGAGCCGCGTTGTATCCGAAGGACACGCGTAGTCGAGGAACGCACGGTGGGCGTGTAGAAGCCCATCTGAAATTGTTATCCCTCGCGCGTTTTTATGATAGAGGACCGGACGCACACGTTTCCGTTCGAAGACTTGCAGCACATCCAGCCACTCAAAGATGGCATTTGTCTGTAGTGCCTCCCAGTATCCGTGATCGTGTACGACGAAATAGTCGAGACTGTCCAGAAGCATGAAATAGCGCTGTTCGGTGATTCTGTGCTCAAGGTCTGCATTCAAAACCGCAATTACGGCTTTTTCGATCTCGGTTAACCCATTGCCGTTGGAAACCAGATGCTCAGAGGCCAACCCATCCAGCCATTCTTTCATGTGCAATGATCCTGCAGCGGAATCGAGTCGCGAGCTGGTATTTTTTGAGCACAGGCTGTCGAGGTAGACGTCAGACAGACGTGCCGAATCGGAGCCACTGTTGGACCCCTGCGACAGAAGCCTGTCTGACAACCCTACAAGCACAAAGCCAAAAATTAATGTGCCGACGACGAGGTTCTTCATGATCCTGTCCAACGAATCAATACAACGGTACGCAAAGTTAGCTCGCGGGTCATCCTGATACAAAACCATTTTTCGATGAGATAGAATCCAAACTCGATCTTACGAGAAAGAACCATGCTTTCAAGTTCCTTCGCCTTTACCCGCATTAATCGGCCAGCTGCGAGTGTTGCATTGTTATATGGAATTTCGAGTGCGTGTATGTGAACACCCAGAGTGCAGAACGAATCCGATTCTCATCAGGTCGGCGGCTGGTGCTTGATTGGGTGTTGCACACGAAGCGAGTACTACCAATCCGATTCTGTTCACTGTCGGTTAGCATGTGGTGTCTGATCTGAGTTCCGCACATGCTTCGCGTGAAGTCAGCGGGACCATGGGCCTGATGCGGGCCAGCGCAGAGATTTCGTGTTGTCTTGTGATTGCATGGTCGTGAATGGTGCGAGAAAATCCTCCACACGAGATACCACATCCCTGAATGCTGTCGGCACATTGTCCTGCCCCAGCCTTTTGTAGAAAGCAGACCATTGAACCTGTTTATCCTCGATAAAAGTTTGCTCGAAAGCCTCGATGATCGGAGGCAGCGAAGTTCCTCTTTGCTGGAATGTAAGTCGGAATGCCTCGGCCAGTTCCATCTCATCAAAATCGAACTGCCGGGAAAGGAGCCAAATATCATAGAAGTCCTTCATGCGACTGTTCAATGTGCCAAGTGTTATCATGGCCTCGAACTTTTCCGCAATTGCGCTTTCGCGGCTATAACAAAGCAGTCTTGGTGCTGGAAAATCCAGCATGGTTGGCAGATCCGCTTCTTCCGGCCCGGGATGGATGATGTCCCCAAAGCCGATATCCAACTGCATATTGATCCTTGCCGAGCCGAGAGTTCCGTGAAATAGTATCCTGATCCCATCGTAATCAGCATCCTTGCTGATCCGTTCGGACTGTATCGAATCGGGATCGAACGTGAGTCCATCGGGCTCCACATCCACAGCCATGATCTCCAAAATCTGAGCGATAATGTTCGCGTCTTGGTTGTTGGTTTTTCCAAGCATGTCGATATCCATGGTTGGCCGGAATTGAGGTGAACGCCATACCCTCAACATCAAAGCACCTTTGAGGATAAAACGGTCCGCATGTACCGACTGGGACAAGCGGTACAGAAATCGCTCCATGGAGGAGTTCGTTGAACGGCCTTTTATCGTTCCTGGCACGATTGAGAAGGCGTTGCCGGACAGACGCGGGAATGTTCTTCGGACCTTTCAAATGCTCGCCTCCAGATAAGGATGCATCACTTTTGCTACACGGCAGATTCTCGCGTATTTGAGAAGCGCTTCGAATTTGAATTTCTTGCGGGTTTTGTAGAGTTTCAGCGCCTCCAAGACCACATCCATGCCGAGCTTGTTGCGAAACTTGAAGCAGTCGGCGAGTGTCTTTTCAGGACTGTAGATTTTGACGAGCACTCCGTCAATGTGGTGCTCTTCGATACCCGCACGGAATGCCGGGTTGGAGAACCGATGAACGCTGAGCGGTGGATAATCCAGGGACGGTTGGCGTGATTTCCTTGGCACGGCCACGAAAACTTTATGCGGAATCTGGGTGGTGATCTCATGATATGCCAGCGCCGATACGAGACAAATAACTGCATTCGGGAAGCGCAGTCCGACAGTAACAAGATCCGGATCGCTGATGGGAGGAAGTTCCACCAGGCGGTATACCCCCCTGCTGATTTGCTCTATCACCCCGCTTTCCTTAAGGGAGTACAGCATATACCGGCTGATTCCGCGATCAATAGCCTCGCTCATCCGTAGTTGGCCACCATTTGAGCGGAAAATATCTTCTGCTTCTTGCCGCATCATTCGCTCCAGACATAACGACACCACTTATTCATAAGTGGCAACAATATGTCTGATTTCAGCTTCAAAATCAAGTATAATTAACGAATAAGATAAAACCCGGGCTGCCTGCCAAAGCATTTTCCAATTCTTTTGTATCTACTGCGTCTCTGCGTCTCTGTGGAGATGGCATTGCGTCAACTGTCGTTGTCAACTTCAACATACCTCTTGATATGCGCATTGGGCACGGAAGGCGCAGAGGTGCAGAGAAGTAGGAACACAGTCGCGGTGGGATTCTTTCGGAGTCCCGGAGGGATTCTTCCGGAAGCATCCCTCCGGGCGAGCCCACGCCCGCTTTCAAATGACTGCGATTCGCCACCTGGCGACAGGAAACAAAAGCAAATGCCCGGAATTGCAGCAAAATCTCTTTCCGACGCAGCATGCGCATCACCCACCCGGTGCAGCGTTGATTCTTGCAAATCCACCCGTTTCACCCTATATTTCTAGTCTCTGCTTAATTGCGGAGACATACGGAGAGGTGCAGGAGTGGCTGATCTGGCACGCCTGGAAAGCGTGTGTACGTGAAAGCGTACCGTGGGTTCGAATCCCACCTTCTCCGCGACATTACGATACAGCCCGGAATCAATAATTTCGGGCTGTTTTTTGTTGATTCTCATGCATTGGAATCGACTCAATCCAGGGGAATTCACAGTAGGTTGGATGTTTACCGGATGTTGTTTTCGTGTGTAGATAAAAAACGCCCCATTCTTGTCGGCGCTCTTCTCTATTCAGACGCGTTTTGGATGTCAATCCGGCAGATGACATTGTCCTGTGGCAGTATGCGGTCTGGAGCGAGATACGCGTACGCCGCTTCTGTCTCGTTGATATTGTACCGCCCTGACAACCGATTCACATCCTGGATCAACACTCGTTGCATCGCCCGATGTCGCAGGAGCAAGCTCCGATATTTGTGCAACATCGCACTCTCGATACCCCCTCTTGCCTCTGCCGCTTCGAAAGCGGAATAGAACTGCGGATAGATTCAGCTTGCATCCAGGCGATCGATATCCGAACTTTACGCATCGCCGTAATGAATCGGAGAGATCAATTCCTTGACACGCCTGATTTTCACCTCACTCGCTTTCACTCTTCTATTCTCTGTACCCGAGCGTGCTCTATGCGTCTATGAGGAGCTCGATTCTGCGAGGCTCCGGCAAGCACAAGTGTATCTCGATTCATTGTGGGCGATCTACGAATCCCTGGATATTGATGAGGATAATGCCCGGATGCGCCTTCACGCATTTCTCAACGCATGGGCCGAATCCGACAAGCAGAGCATAACGGCCGGAGTGGACGATCACGTGGAAAAATTGTGCGATGCAGTGTTCAGTTCAACGTTCGGTCCACGATTTCAGCCTCAGTCATATAGCCACAATCCAGACAGCAGCGCACAGCGAACAAGTCAGGGAGACTACGTGATTTTACCGGACAGCATCGTTTTCGCAGTGGTTAACGAGGTACAGTTGTGGGATACGCTTTCCAATCCAAAATTCAGCGCCTTCCGGGAGCATGCGATGATTCGGGGAGGTCTACACTACAGGAAATATCGACCACGCATTCAGACTACCCGCACGGTACTCTATGGGGATCAGATCCATTGGTGTGCTTTTTACTCGTTTCTGCACGGGGCACGTACACCAATAGTCAGGATGGCACCCAGGTTGGAGTCAAGCACACTCGTTGCCCGTCATTCACTTTGGATAAAAAGCTTTATTCAGATATGTTTCTATACTTTTGTTACCCAGCCCGAAATTTACTCGATTGAATTCAACAGTACACTGACTGAGTCTTTGGTCCGGATTGCGGACGCTTGCGGATATAGAGGCTCAACGGACTTGTACACGAATATCGAAACGGTCTGGACAAAAAAGTACGTCGTCTCAACTTGGGTCCAGTGACTTTGGGCATTCTTATCATGATTCAGGGTGGCTGATCTGTCGGCCTCAGTGCTAATCATCGCCTACTATACCCACAAGCGCAAGGCAAATGTGCGTCACATTGTATGTTCGGTTTTCGTCCCTGTGTGACGGGAAGGCCCAGGAAAGTCACTGCCGGACAAAAGCGGCCGGATCACCTTCGCGTTCACTTTCACCGCAACAGCGTCATGCAACGGGTCAGGGTTGTCGTGCCAGACTCGAGCCGATACGAGTAAAGACCGGAGGGAAGCAGGCCGCCATCGAAGGGAAAGACGTGTTTGCCGGGGTGGAGGATCCCATCGTGCAGCACGGCTACTTCTTCACCGAGGAGGTTGAACACACGCAGGCGAACTGGCCCTGCGGATGTCGTCTCCACGGGAATCATCGTTATGGGACGGAAGGGGTTGGGATAGTTCGTCTCGAGCGCAAAGCCCGATGCAAAAGCGGTCTGCTGAACCCCATCGATTATTCGCAGAAGCGTCAGGCGATTCCCAGGCAGGTTCTGATATTGTGGTGGGTTTGTCGTCCTGTACAGGCTGTCCGTCGCTTCCACATACCAGACTAATTCCAGTCTATGAGTAGGTTTTCCTTCAATCTGGATCGACAGGTCGTAGAGCTGGCCGTGGTTGGTTGTCAGTACGGCAGCATACCCATTGCTGTCGCTGTCGAAAGCAACCGACCGGGTCAGGCTTGCCCTATCGGTAAATATCACCCGGTAGCGTACCTCGTCAGCTTGCGCGGCGGTGGTATCGAAGCGCGAAACGCGGACGTTGTGATAAGGATCGCGGGGATATTTGTCTTCCCAACTGAACACTACCTTCTTCGAGTATAGCCACAGTTCGATCTCTGCGCTGTCTGCCGGTACGATGAGCCCGAAAGAATAAGGGGCGTGATCGAGGATATCCAGATACGCGCGTCCGTTGCGCTCTGGAGCATCGGGATCGTACGCCTCTATCCATTGCAAGGTATCGTCCTCCGCCGCCGAACGCCGGATGCCCGGAAGCAGAAATGCATTCCACCATCCCCTGATTGGAAAAGCCGCTGTCCAGATATCCGTCGCGGTCGGGTCGTTTGTCACAAACTCATCCGGAAAACGCGCTGTAAATCGAGTGTCGACGGTTAGCTCGGGAAGGTCGTTCTGGTAGCGGTCCCGCGGACGGACGACGATCTCGAACAGTCGACGCACGAAGACAGCATCTGAATCCGGTATGGCGCTGGTCACGTCAATCAGGTATCCGGCATGCGGTCCCGGGACGATGGTGATTGGAGGCGAATCCTGCCGCAGAAATGTCCAGCGCGGACTGCACGACAGCACGATCCCCGTATCAGCCTTGCTCTGGGTGTACGTCAGCGCGGCATGCCCTTTCGTGAACGCCGTCCGCGGAATGGTGTAGTACAGGCGCGCAAGACCGGCCGTCTCGATGACCGAATCCGCCATCCAGGCGTTGTCGTTGATTTTGATCCGTGTCCATGAATAGGCATCGACATCGTCGCTCCATGAATGCAGGCTGCTGTCGCCCTCGGCGCGTGATCCATTGAGAACGATATTGATGTCCCGGCCTACATAGTCCCAGTTTTCCACGATCTGGAGATTCTGATTGCGGATGGCGAGGTCGAAGCGCACTGGTTCCCCCGCCCGGACAGTGATGGTTGCCGTTGAATCGTGCTCGATGGCCACACCTATGGGTCCCTGCGCCCGACAATACAGCGTTGAGAAAGCAAGCATAACACTCGCGAAAAGCCTCACAAAACACCGTGTAGCCATGCTATCCTCACTTGAAGCGTGACGCATACCATTTTGGATAACATAATCATTTTTTATGGGATGTGAAAGCGCGGGGCGGGAATCCAATTAGAGGACGTGATTTCCAAAGGATTCTCGCTTTCCGTATTTGCGGCGTTTGGCGCAGAGATTGGGAAAATAAATATGCCTGATCTGCGTATCCTTCCGCACATATGATGACTACCGATCAAATATTGCGCTTCCTCGACCGCAACGCTCATTTATTCCGGGAGCGATTCCTTATCATCGGAATTGGAATCTTCGAATCATACGCCAGAGGGGAGCAGACTCCGGGCAGCGATGTCGATCTACTGGTTGAAACCCCCAGGATAACACTCCGAATCGCTACGAGTTGAAGCTCCGGCTCAAGGAATTCTTAACTAAAGTGAGTACGCTATGAGCCATGAAACCAACGAACCACGTGATAAGATATTGTATAAGGCTGAGTGCTATGCCATTCAAGGTGCGGTGTTCGAGGTGTACCGTGAAATGGGAAGCGGATATCTGGAGTCGGTGTATCAGGAATGTCTCGAACGCGAGTTCATCCGGGTCGGGATCCCTTACAGAAATCAGACTACGTTAACCCTTAGCTATAAAGGCGAGCCGCTGCGTCAGACGTACAAGCCGGATTTTATTTGTTATAGCAGCATTATCCTGGAGTTGAAAGCGGTGAAATCAACTGCACCCGAGCATCACGCGCAAGTGTTCAATTACCTCAAAGCGACAGGTATGCGTCTCGGTCTCCTGATCAACTTCGGACATTTTCCGAAGGCGACGATCGAACGCATAATACTTTGAACCACGAACGACACGGACGACACGAAACACACGAACATCGCTCCTGAAACGAGGCCGCTCATCACCAGCGTGGATCGGATGATGCTTCTTACAACCCGTTCGTGTATTTCGTGGTTGGAAATGTGTAAAGCACCGAACGACACGAAACACACGGACAAAGCCTATGAAACGAGGCCGCTCATCACCAGCGTGGATCGGATGATGC
>CAYJMN010000003.1:0-148372 GCA_964371045.1 uncultured Chromatiales bacterium
GCCGCCCAGGCGCTTATCCGTATCGCAAAACGGCATCCCGAAGTCGTGCGTGAAGCACTGGCTTGAACAGAGGGCTAAACCTCTCGGGCAACAAGATGCCGTGCAACGCTGTGTTTGCCAGCACACTTTATATTGAGGGCAGCAAGCTCGCCCCCCCCCACCAAACCCCATCCTTCATTATATTGCACGCATGGCTGAGACCCGTCTCTCCACTCCAGAGGAGACCCACACCAGCCACAATTCCAAAAACAAAGCAGCATAAAATCTACCCCACCCCATGAACTCCGTCAAGTCAAAACAGCGCGTGGCCGATCATGGGGAGGTGTTTGCTCCGGCATGGATGGTGGAGGCGATGCTGGATCTGGTGAAGGATGAGACGGAGCGCATCGATTCGCGCTTTCTGGAGTGCCGGCGTGCGGGAGCGGGAACTTCCTTGTGCGGATCCCGCGGCGCAAGCTGGCGGCGGTAGAACTCAGGTATGGCTAATCGGACTTCGAACGGCGACACTATGCAATACTCGCGCTGATGTGCATCTATGGCATCGAGCTGCTGGCGGATAACATCACGGAGTGCCGCGCGAACATGTTGGAAATCCTGGCGGAGTACCTGAATCTGGATGAGGCGGACGAGCTCTATCGCGCCGCCTTTTTTGTGCTGTCGCAGAACCTCGTGCACGTCGATGCGCTCAAGATGCGCACCAACCGCGGCGATCCGATCGCCTTTGCCGAGTGGGGCTACCTGGGCAAGGGCAGATTCCAGCGGCGAGACTTCCGCTTCTCTACCCTCACGCAATCGGCGGCGTTCAGCGCTGAGGATTCGATCTTCGCCCACCTCGGCAAGGATGAGATGAGGAAGGGAAGGTAACGCAAAGACGGAAAGGCGCAAAGGCGCAAAGCAAAATTTAATGCTGTCGAAGGAAAGGTAACGCGAGACGGACTGAAGAGGGGGAAGGTAACGTAAAGACGGAAAGGCGCAAAGACGCAAAGCAAAATTTAATGATGTCGTAGGGAAGGTAGCCCTTTGCGTTAAATTCCCCTCTTTCTCTGCGCCTTTGCGGCTCTGCGCCTTTGCGTTAAATTCCCCTCTTTCTTTGCGTCTTTGCGCCCTTGCGCCTTTGCGTTAAATTCCCCTTTTTCTTTTACCCGCATGACAAATATGATCCAACTTGCCTAATTTGCGGGAATACCAACCGTGGAAGACCGATTCACGTTCAATGCAGCTATCCCTCAAGGCCAGTAGTGAGAATCGTCACGGTCTATGAACCCGACACAGAACGATGGATAGAATTTAAATCACGGAGGCAATAATGAATGAAGAGCGCCTTGTCACGAAGCGAGTGACCTACACGTTGGACCATGATGGACAGGTCTATATCGTAGAAAACGTTCCGGCTCGCGTCGACGAAGAGACCGGAGAACAATATTTTTCTCCCGCTACCGTAGAAAGACTATATGAAGTGATTCTTGAAAACCGAAAGCTGGTCCGCGTTGTCGAGACTCCAGTGTACGACTTCGATCAGAAAGCGACATAACCCGCCGTGTCGGGTATGTTGCCGATACTGACCATGCGGGACGGCTCATGCACAGGGTATGAAGGGGATCATGATTATCGACACGTGAGAATAGAATGGAGCATGAATTCCACTTTATATGGGACCCAAGAAAGGCTGCTGAAAATCTCGGCAAGCACGGTGTTGATTTTAATGAGGCAATGACTTTTTTCTCCGATCCTCTTTCTCTCACCATTCCGGATCCGCTTCATTCCCTCGGATAGGAGCGGCATGCGACCATCGGACTGTTCGCGGGCAGGGCGGCTGATTGTCGTTGCACATACGGATCGAAAGAGCGAAATTCGTATCATCAGTGCCCTAGAAGCTACGAGCGCGGAAAGAAAAAACTATGAAGAAGATTAAAGAGCCATCCATTAGCGAAGCTGATATGAAAACTGAGTACGATTTTTCAGGTGGGAAACGAGGGCGATACGCGCAACTCTTCCCCAGCGATACAATTGCGGTCGTTCTTGATCCGGAGATCGCGGAAGCGTACCCTGACTCACAGTCGGTAAATCGCGCTCTCCACGCCATACTCCAGGCCGCACCTGTACGTCGAGCGAAAACCAAGCACAAAACCACCTAAGCAGCACATCGAGCGTATCCTGACCACTCGGGAAGGCTGAAGCGCAGGGCGTTGATCGTCGTTGCCGCCACCGCGCAAGCACGCATCTACGAGGCAATCGAGCGGATCGCAGCCGAGGAGTGCACGCGCGAGCATGAGAAGCAAGCAGCACGCAACAGCCCGCACATCGAGCCAACGCGAACGAAGGCTATTTTTCGACCCAAGGTTTTGTCCGCAGACGGCCCAAACATCCGGCCCGCCTCCCACACTGCAACAAACAAAGCAGCATATATTTTACCCATCCCCATTAACTCCGTCAAGTCAAAACAGCGCGTGGCCGATCATGGGGAGGTGTTTACTCTTGCGTTACATTCCCCTCTTTCTTTGCGTCGTTTCATTAAAAATATTCTTTGCGTCTTTGCGCCTTTGCGTTACATTCCCCTCTTTCTTTGCGTCTTTGCGCCCTTATCGCCGTGATCACGAGAAGGAAATTGAGAGCGCATCGAACCTATGCCATTCCAGTCGGGCTAGCTCACATTGAGCGTAAGGACGTTTGTTGCGTGTTGCGCAACATGTTATGTTATAAGCATGATCAAGTCGTTCCGGCACAAAGGTTTGCGCCGACTCTTTGAAATCGGCAGCACTTCGGGCGTTCAGGCCACCCATGCCAAACGGCTCCGGATGCAGCTCGCGGCCTTGGATACGGCCCAAATCATCGAGGATATGGACATCCCTGGCTTTCGCTGCATCCACTCAAAGGCGATATGCGCGGTCGTTGGTCCATCACTGTCAACGGCAATTGGCGGATTACGTTCGAGTTCCAAGACGGGAACGCCTACATTCTGGATTACGAGGACTATCACTAATGGCTATGCACAACCCTCCCCATCCCGGCGAGTTTATCACCGACATCTACCTTGAGCCCAACGGCATTAGTGGTCGTGAGCTGGCGCAAAAGCTGGACGTAGCAGCCTCCACTCTTAGTCGCATCCTTAAGGGTTCCAGCCGTGTCACACCCGAGATGGCTCTCCGCCTTTCCAAGGCAATTGGCCGTTCTCCTGAGAGTTGGCTCGCCATGCAGGATGCGTATGATCTGTGGGTCGCACGGCAGCACGTCAATCTCAAACGCGTTGCTAAGCTGAAGCTGGCTGCGGTCTGAGCTGCGTTTCGAGCCGACGCGAGCTCACATGAAAATACTCAAGCAGATTCCGAACTTTAAGACCGAGGACGAAGAACGAGACTTCTGGGCAACCCACGACTCAACCGAATATGTGGATTGGTCGAAGGCGAGGCCCACGCTTTTCTCGAACTTGAAACCATCGAGTAGAATGATTTCGATCCGCCTACCAGAGTCCTTGCCTGAGCGTATTAAGCTCCTCGCGAACCAACGAGACGTTCCCTACCAATCACTCTTGAAGATTCTTCTGGCGGAAAAGGTCCAGGAGACACTTCAGTCCGCTAAACGGCGCGGAGCTGCCTGACAATTCATTCAGGCCGGCACCGCTTCGTGGCTCGGTCTTTACGTTTTTGCGCTCTTGCGCCTTTGCGTTACATTCCCCTCCCTTTATTTGCGCCTTTGCGTTACATTCTCCTCCCTTTCTTTGTGCGGATCGGATTTCACCACAGCGATCACAGACGACTTGTGTTGTAACAGGTGGCCAGATTTTGCGGATCTCCTTTAACGCCGAAATCGCCGAGGGCACAGACGGAATTTTGAGGCAGAAACACCCGCTCTTCAGCGGGTTTTTTTTCGATTTTTTTTTCGCTTCGAGCTGATTTTCAATTTGAATTTGAAGTAATATGCCGTACCTTGACGGGGTTCACCCAACAAAAAAACCATCGCCGGGGCAGTCGCTTCACTTTCCCGGACGCAAATAGAAAGGAGTCATAGTACTATGGCCAGATTTCTCCTCGAAGTTCCGCATGCGGCCGACCCTGCCGCCTGCACACTCGCAATCAAGATTCTCCTCGAGAGCGGCTCCCATTACCTGACCAAGGCGGATTTTGGGTGCAAGGACGATGAGCACAAGGCATGGATCGTTATCGAAGCCGACAACAAGGAGGAAGCCCGTTTCATGCTTCCACCCGTGTATCGGTCCGCCGCCCACGTCGTGCAGCTTGCAAAATTCACCATCCAGGACGTCGAAGAGATGATGCGGCATCACGAGACGGCCGCCCACTGAGTGTGGGAGTGACGTATGGCCGTCCCCAGTGTGCACCTCTGCACGTTCAAAAGAGTCCCCGCCCTCTTGATGGACCACATTGTGCGAATCTCCATTTATCGCAGAGATCGTTGACGGGCTAGATTGTGCGGATCTCCTTTTTATCGCAGAGAGCGCAGAGAGCGCCGAGGGCACAGAGAGAGACTTAGAGGTCGCATCTCGAATGGTTTCCGTTGAGTTGAAAAAAGCAAGTCGATGATTTCCAACACGATTTGCTCCAGACTCATGTAACTGAGACATTCTAAAAATATCTCCGCGCGCTCTGCGCCCTCTGTGCCCTCGGCGATAAAAAGTTGACCCGCACAATGTGTCACGACTATGGAATTCGCTCGTCGTACCCTCAGTGATCAAAAAGTTTTCACGGAATTGTGTTGTTGCAGGTTGTCAGATTGTGCGGATTCGGAGGTATGCTGAGATCGACAACGCAAGTTGATGCCGGGCCATGGATACGGTTAAAGCCAGGAAACCCGAGACATCCAATTTATCTCTCTGTGACCTCTGTACCCCTCTGTGCCCTCTGTGATCAATCAATTTAATATAAAGGTCCACTGACCAGGAGGAATGACATGCATAAGCAAGCAAAGAATACCATCTGTCTTTGGTACGATAAGGACGCCGAGGAAGCGGCGCGATTTTACGCCGAGACCTTTCCCGATTCTTCCGTTGACGCGGTACGCCTCTCACCGGGGGACTATCCACCCCACAAGAAAGGAGATGTGTTGACGGTCGAGTTCACCGTGATGGGAATTCCCTGCATCGGGCTCAATGGTGGTCCCGATGTCAAACACAACTGGGCCTTCTCGTTTCAGGTTGCAACCGCCGACCAGGCCGAAACGGATCGTTACTGGAACGCCATCGTCGGCAATGGCGGCGAGGAGAGCGCCTGCGGTTGGTGCAAGGACAAATGGGGCCTGTCCTGGCAGATTACGCCAGTGGCCTTGATTGAAGCGATAACCGATCCCGATCCCGCCGTCACCAAGCGCGCGTTCGATGCGATGCTGGAGATGAAAAAGATCGACATCGCTGCAATAGAAGCGGCCCGCCGCGGCTGAAATCGACATTCTTCGAAGGGTGCATGCCGTTCAATCGACGTCCTTCCGCGGCTGCGCGGCCTCTGCACCTCTACGCCTTGCGTTGAATTTTCTCCGCTCCTCTGCGTCTCTGCGCCTCTGCGTTGATTTCTCCTCCCCCTGCCTCTCTCCTCTGCGTCTCTGCGCCTTTGCGTCTCTGCGTTAAATTCCCCTCCCCTGCGGCTTTCCTCCGCGCCTCTGCGCTGGCAAATACAAAAGATGCTATTATATTATGGCTTGAAACAGCGAAAGGATTTGGTGACCCGATTCCTGAACCGAAAGGACGGATGTTGCATTTCGCATGAGCAATCGACGTGCCTAATCCGCGCATCGATCCGATCCCCACCACTCGCGCCTACTTACGCGAAAGACGTTAACCATCACAAGAGGCGACCATGAAGACTTACGACCCGGAAATCCCACCTCTGCCCGCCGAGTGGCTCGCGATTGACGAGCAGCGCCGGACACAACTCATAGAGTCGTACCACCGCGCTAAGGGCGTGAAATTACCCAACGTCAAGTTGCACGCGCTGTTTCACGCCATCATCGAGAACCAGATCGCTACGGGGGTGGAACCAGTGGTCCGTGCAATGGCTCGCCTTCGGACGCAAGGTCTGTCGCGTCACGAAACGCTGCACGCCATCGCTTCGGTGCTTACCGACCACTTCTTCGAAATAATGAAGAACAAAGACAAAAGCCTCTCTACCAACGCGCAGGAGAGCTACAACGCCGGAGTCGAGCGGCTCACGGCCAAGGAGTGGAGAAGCAAGTATAAATAGCAAGCAGCACGTGACATCCAGCGTCCGCATCGAACCGATCCCCACCACTCGCGACGGCTCACGCTCAGGATGTTAACAAGCACAAGAGGTGACCATGAAACACTACGACCCGGAAATCCCGCCGGTGACCGCCGAGTGGCTTGAGCTTGACGAGGAGCACCGGATACGGCTCGCAGAGTCCTACCACCGCGCTACGGGCGAGAAATTCCCCAACGTCAAGGTGCACGCGATTATGCACGCCATCATCGAGAACCAGATCGCTGAGGGGCTGGAACCAGTGGTCCGTGCAATGCCTCGCCTTGTGATGCAAGGTCTGTCTCGTCACGAAGCAGTGCACGCCATCGCTTCGGTGCTTGGCGAGCACTTCTACGAAGTAATGAAGACCAAAGACATAGACCTTGCCGCCACAGCGCAAGAGCGCTACCTCGCCGATGTCGAGCGGCTCACGGCCGAAGAGTGGTTTCGCAAGTATGAATAGCAGGCAGCACGTGACGGCTCGCCCGCGCATCAAACCCTTCCCGACCAGTCGGGATGACTCACGCGCGTGACGCTAGGCTGTGCTTTGTTGATGTAATATTCTGAACATTCAGAAGTGGTAGGTCCTCCATCATGCCTAATCTCCTCACTATCGAGGGATTCAGATTCTTCTTCTACAGTTTGGAGGATCGTGAAGCGCCGCACTTCTCGATCGCACACTGCCGCTATACAAAGTTTTGGCTGGATCCGGTTAATTTAGCGGCAAACCGTGGTTTTCGAATCCATGAACTGACAAATATTCGTATCTTGGTTGATAAGAATCGAAAGTTTTTCCTGGAGAGCTGGAATGCATACTTTAGTGGCAAGTAATGACGCAATTGCGATAGATGTATCTTGTTCTCGGGACGCCCTCACTGTAGAGCTTGACGATGGGCGAACGATAACCGTTCCTTTGCAGTGGTTTCCTCGCCTCCTCGGTGCCACCGACAGACAGAAGAAACGATGGGAATTCATTGGAGGAGGGATCGGTATCCATTGGGAGGAAATCGATGAGGATATTTCTGTAGCGAGCCTCTTGACCCCCGAGCGGTTCATGCTGATGACTGAACTGGTTTCAGAACCACCGCCCCGCTCACAACGCAAATCGAATCCCGGCGAACGGCACGTTCCGCACAGGGCTAAAACCTGACAACTCAACGAAGAGTTAGCGCTCAGCCCACGCGGATTCGACACGACGAGGTGTGCACTCACGTAGAACTCTTCCAGACCAGTCATGACGGCTCACGCGCGGGACGTCAGTCCGCTCGGAGCACGAAGCATGATAAGCGCAACTGGATTGGCACATCGCTTCGATCTCACTCTCGCTCAATCTATCTATGGTACTGTCGACCGGGGCTATGATGTGGGGAAATGATGCCGACAAGCACGAATTCGGCGCGCTCTGTCCGCTGTGGTACGCCGAAGATCACTCCGCGCGTGACCGCAAAAAAGCCGTGAAGCGCTTCATCCCACTTGTGAACCGCGGCTACGCGCCGGCACAATGCGCGCTCGCCATGGCTTACTTCGACGGGGCTGGCGTACGCCGCGACTATCCCCTTTGCTATCGCCATTTCCTTGCGTCGGCGGAGCAAGGGTATCCGAGCGCGGAGTGCATGATCGGCAACTTCTACGCCACCGTAAAGCCAAGGTACGATGTGTGCCAATACGACCCGGCACGGGGAGTGCAGTGGTGGCGGCGCGCTGCCGAAAACGGCAACGCCGGCGCGCAACTCAATCTGGCCACCGCTTGCAGCACGGACAATGGGCTCGACGAGGACAACCTTGAGGCGTTTGTCTGGGCCTGCCTCGCCGTGCACTGCTCGGCAATCCGCTTCCGGCAAGCGGAGGTACTGCGCGATCAGGTCGAGAGCAAGCTCGACGTCACGCAGCGCGCCTACGCCGATGCGCGCGTGTCGGACTTGAAGGCTGTGCTGCCGTTTCCCTGGTCAGATCACTTGCGGTACTGGATGAGCCTCGCGCAGGAGGTCGGAATCCTGACTAGCTCGAAGAAGGCGGAGTAGTTGAACGTCGTTCCTCCTGGAGTTGTCGGCGCGCTGACTAACCCGCCCCGGTGGCGTTGCAGCGGAAGTTGCTCCGTGCCGCCGCTGATGCTGAGCGTCAGGCATCCTGATGATGCATCATGAGGATGAAGTGCAGTGTGTTGATTTTGTGTAGCCTAATGGCTACATTCCTGTTGTGTACGAGATTAGAAAGACAGACGTATTCGTGAAGTGGTTAGACTCTTTGGATGACCTCGGCGGTCGAGCGCGAATATTAGCCCGACTAAAGCGCTTGGAAGGAGGTCATCTTGGAGACGCAGCCGGTGTCGGCGGTGGAGTATCGGAAATGCGCATCCACTATGGGCCGGGTTACCGAATTTACTACACCCGAGTTGGAAAGACGGTTATACTTCTGCTGGCTGGTGGCGACAAAAGCACGCAATCGGCTGACGTAAGGAGAGCAATCCGAATGACGGAAAATACATGAGGCAAGCATGGGTAAAATAAAAACATCCCGGTTTGATGTAGCGGAACATCTACGGACATCCGAAGAGATGGCGGCTTACCTGGAGGCGTGCATCGCGGAGGCACCGCAAGACGCAGCGTTCATCGCGAAAGCGGTGGGTGATATCGCGCGAGCAAAGGGTATGAGCCAGGTTGCTCATGATTCCGGTCTCTCGCGCGAGAGCCTCTATAAAGCGCTCTCCGGCGAGCGTAATCCGGATTTCGACACAATCCTCCGCGTCCTGTCGGCGCTCGGCCTACGGCTCCACGCCACAATCGAATCGTCGATACCAATGCCCAAAAAGCGCATGCAACCGACCCGAGCAAAACAAAGGACGAAACCTCAATCCCCTTCCGTGCGCGGCTGATGCGCCAACCGTTCGGGCCAGCACAACATGCAAGAGATGAGTGCCAGCCAATGAGGATTTTCATCACAGGAGTCGGCTGTGTCGGCAAATCGACGATCGGCAAAAAACTGGCTGCCCTATTATGCCGTCCGTTCTTCGACCTGGACCTGGAGATAGAAAGCTATTTTGGAACGTCCATTGAGCGGCTCCAGAATCGTTTCCTGACGCCATACTCATATCGTGTAGAGGCTTCGAAGGCATTGATGCACGTCCTGTCGCGAGAGGACAGTCAGAACGCCATTATAGCCTTGCCGTCGAGCGGTCTCATGGGATCCTACTGGCGCATAGTGAAAAAGGTGAATTCCACGACGGTGGTTCTCGAAGATACACCGGAAAACATTCTGAACAGGATCACGTTCTATAACATCGATTCCAGACTGATTGAGCGGACGTTGTCTGAAAGCGAGAAGCAGTATTACGTGAAAGAGATCCGAAGGGACATCAGCTATTACCGCCCCTCGTACAAACGAGCTACCCTAACTGTCTCCATCGTGGGAATGGACGCCGATGAAGCTGCCGAGACGGTATTTCGCGTACTCATCGAATCGTTGCCGAATGAGTCGGGAGCGGAGCCCGAAGCATGCGCATCATATCGGACGGACTCCAGCGTCGCTTCGGCCAGCCGGTGATGCGCCGAACCACCTAACCCGCGTGTCAAGCCAATCACGCACAGTCAGAAAAGCTGACACGCGCTGAACGTTAGGCGCATACAAGGACGATCTTTTCTTTAGTTCTGAGTCGAATTATATTGGGTATCAAATCAGCGGTAAAACTGAAATTCCAATCCCCTCTTGTGTCGCGTCCGAAGGTATAAATCCAAATGAACGAAAACGGAATTTCGAAGGAATACGAGGAACTGGTAAAAACCTTTCTCCGATTACTGGAAACCGACGCGGACGAGCAGGGTCTGGACGACAGCGAATGCATCGCTCGGATACGGCTTGTTCTTGAAGGGATTGTTGCCGACGTAACATCTCATGGCACCGATCCACAGCATGCAGAAATTTTTTTCCAGGAAATGAGAGACCATGCGCGTGAGCTTTTCATCCAGCGCTGCAAGGACGCAAGGGCAAGATATGGAGATGATGAGCCTGAAGACGCCGATGAGGCACATGAGGACGGCGAATATTTCGATAAACTCTATCGTGGTGAAATTATTCCTTTATAGCGTCGGAATAGCACACAATTTTTCGGTTCTTCGTCTGGCTCGCGACCAATCCAGAGGCCAGTGGCGTCATCCCGGAGAATTGTGGCTGTCGTACGGTACGTCAGTCCTGTGCCGGCACGGGCAAACGTGGCAGAGTTTTGTGGGAGCAAGTTCACCGCTCCCCTCCCAGCACCGCCCAGGCGCTTATCTTTATGCCAAACGCCATCCCGAAGTCGTACCTGACGCACTGGCTTGAAACAGAGGGTTAAGTTCTCGTGCAGTCGAACGTCCGAAACGCTGCTCTTGCAGGGACAATTCGGCGTCCGACATCCGGTCGCCGGTCACCTCAATCGTTCGCACACACGGAAAGAGGCATGAAAGACATGGCCATACCCGAAAAATACCAAGCCTGGATTGAGGCGCGGAAGCGTTTTAAGCTTACCCACGCCCAAATACAGATGGCCCGGGAACTCGGTATGAACCCCAAAAAATTCGGTAGTCTCGCCAACCACGATCAGGAGCCCTGGAAGGTGCCGCTCGCCGAATTCATCGAGGATCTTTATCAAAAGAACTTCAAGAAAGCGGAACCCGATATCGTCCGATCCATCGAAGACATAGCGAAGGCGGCGAAGGCAAAGAAGGACGGGAAGAAGGCACGAAAGCGAGCAAGATCCGCGGAGGAACCGGGAGATGCATAAGGGTGCGAACACCGGTGTGCTTGTGACGGGCGATACTCTGCTTTGCGCACTGCGCGACCTGACATCAACTGGCACCCGCTCGTGACGCTGAACCTTGGAACGGCGAGAATACCATGAGCCCGCTGCCCCAACTGGTCGAGCGTGCGGACCGCCTGGGGGGCCGATTCCCGCTGCACGGCGGAATGCGCATCCATTTCACACCCTCGTGTGGCCGAACGGCGCAGACTTGGCCCCGGAGTTTCTCTTTAACAAATGTCGGATCGCCGCCTCACCCGCTTGTCGAGCCGACACGGTCTAAGGATAATCTTCAACCCCAGGTTCTGTCCGCGAGCGGCTTGTGCGCGGGACGTCAGACTGACCAACAATAACGAGGAGTGACGTAGGTGGCTCTAATTACCGACCTTCGACATTTTCTGGATGAGCACGGTGCCATCCCCGACGAGATCACAGCGCCAGCGCTGAAAATCGCCCTGTTTCTGGGTTCTATCACCGGCTGGGTGACGATTAACCCTACTCCGCGTTTCAAGGAAACCAACGTTCCATGCCGCTTTAGTCCTGGACGCAGACGGTGCCCCGGGAGGGTCTTCGCCCGTTTCGAGGTAGATGGCACTACGATTGCTTGGGAATGCCCTATTTGTGGCGATAATGGTTTAGTCCACGGTTGGGAAGGTACGATGTGGGATCGTAGTAAGGAATAACGATCCAGCGGTTGCCGACGGCCCATACAAGCTCTTGCAGGCGGACGCGAAGCAAGGATGGTGACAGAATCGAAAAGAATACTCGGCGCCGATAAAGCGCCGGACGTTTGACCTCCTAATAGCGAAAGGTACTCTTACATCATGCGACCACTTCGGTATTCCATCAACGTCACACTGGACGGGTGCTGCGATCATCGCGCGGGCGTCCCCGACGAAGAATTGCATCGTCACGCGGTAGAGAACCTCAACCGGGCCGATGCCCTGCTCTTTGGCCGGGTGACGTACGAAATGATGGAGGCGGCGTTTCGGTCGCCTGAGCGGACGGGAACGATGCCCGATTGGATGGAACCCTTCGCCCGGACCATCGACGCGGCAAAAAAGTACGTTGTGTCGAGCACCCTGGAGCGAGTCGATTGGAACGCGGAGCTCTTACGCGGAGATCTGGAAAAGGCCGTTCAGCAGCTAAAACGAGAGCCGGGTAAGGGGCTGTTCATAGGTGGCGTGAAGCTCCCGCTTGCGTTGGCGGAGATGGATTTGATCGATGAGTACGAATTCGTGGTGCAGCCAATGATAGCGGGCCATGGCCCGACCTTGTTCGCGGGGCTATCGAAGCGCATCGACTTGAAGCTCGTGAGCCGACTGGAGTTCGCCTCGGGTGCGGTGGCGATGCGGTATGAGCCGAGGAGGTAGCGGATCGGCCTCGTGACGCCGACGCCGGGGCCCGACCAACCCGCCGCAGCGGGTTAAGCGGCACAGAGACACTTGACAAGCTAGGGGGCTCCGTATAGGTTGATCATATACAGACTTCATGCAAATTCCAGAACATATCGAAGGTTTTCAGTGGGACCAGGCGAACAAGGAGAAACACAGGACCGGACGCAACGTCGCGTGGCAGGAATGCGAGGAGGTCTTCTTCAATGTACCGCTCTATACGTATCCAGACCTCAAGCACTCTGAGAAAGAATCTCGGCATGGAGCTCTTGGTCAGACGAACACCGGCAGACTGCTGTTCGTCGTCTTCACGGCCCGGGGAACGGTGGTGCGGGTCATCTACGCACGGGATATGAATAAAAAGGAGCGCGAGGTGTACCATGAAAAAGCTCAAAAAGATTCCAACGTTTAGGACCGAGGACGAAGAACGAGAATTCTGGGCAACCCACGATTCGACCGAATATATGGACTGGTCGAAGGCGAAACCCACGCTTTTCTCGAATCTGAAACCGTCGAGCCGAACGATTTCGATTCGACTGCCGGAGTCCTTGCTCGAACACATTAAGCTCCTCGCAAACCAACGGGACGTACCCTACCAGTCGCTCTTGAAGATTCTGCTGGCGGAGAAGGTTCAGGAGACACTGCAGTCCGGTAAGCGGAAAAGCGTTGCTTGACCATTCTGATATGGAGTCAAAGACTTTTTGATCCGTGCACATCCGCATTCATCCGTGCCAATCCGCGTACGTATTCACACGCGGGTCGCGGCAATCAGCTACTCGTTTGCGGACCGCTCAGTTACGATATCGCAACTGAGCGATGAGGACGGCATCGGTCGTGACCTTATAGACGATACGATGCTCCGCTGTTATGCGACGTGACCAATAGCCGTTGAGCGCGTGGCGAAGTTTTTCCGGTTTGCCTATTCCCTCGAAGGGCGTACGCTGAATCTCCCGAATGAGTGTGTTGATGCGTAACAAGATTTTCTCATCATTTTTTTGCCAATGGAGGTAATCCTCCCAGGCAGCCGCAGAAAAAATCAAATTCAATCGATCAACTCCCGCCCGATCCCCTTTCCTTCTTCAAGTTCCAGCATCGATGCGAGCAGGCGACGCGCGTTCGCGGGCGAACGCAACAAGTGCACCGTTTCCTCCAACGCCTCGTATTCTTCCAGGGAAAGAACAACGACGCTGTCGTTGTTGGCGCGTGTGACGATGACCGGCTGATGGTTGCTGCAAACGCCTTCCATTACTTTCGCCAGATTCTGCCGCGCCGCCGTGTATGTTATAGCTTTCATGACAATATCCTGTACATGTACATAATAATGTACGACTGTAATCGGGAAACTCCAACGAGCGTCTTCGAACCGTTGGTGACCCCGGAGGCAACATCGTGAAACCGTACAAAAGAAGTTGCGGCTGTGAATTCCGGGCAATACGCAGCGAGGGAATTCATTCGACTGAAGTGCAGCCCACGAAGTCCCTCTTTTCGAGCCATGCGGCCGACCGCTTTCGCGCTGAAGGAATTGCCTCCCGCCGGGGAGGACCGGATTGTCGAGCTGGTGAAAAAAGGGATGGGCTGAGGTCCGCACGAACGCTCAATCCACCATCCCCCCACCGCACTTCCTGTGGCTAGCCGACGATTACATCGGTGTGCATCGGTCCGAGCCACGACGGGACATCCCCGCCTGCTTCGGATCCGCTAATCCTGTTCTTCATGTCCGGAATTGCATTCCAACTCCGTTCAACATATTTTTACGACTAACCTGTGTTTTTCGTCGTACCCGCTCACATGAACCATTAATGACGCACCGAGCCGACGATGGATATCATTCACGTTCGGGGCAAAGGAGTGGAGGAATCATGATCATTCGAATGGGTTTCTGTTGCATTTCGATTCTCTTTCTATTTTTCCAGAAAACACCGTGCGAAGCCCAATCCGGCTGGTACTGGCAGAATCCGCTACCGCAGGGAAACATCCTCACCGCTGTTTCCTTCACCGGAGCGAACACCGGGACGGCGGTAGGCGTTGCCGGCACGATTCTGCGCACCACGAACGGCGGAACGAAGTGGACAATACAAAACTCCGGAACGACAAACAGTCTGGTTGACGTGTTCTTCACGGATGCGAACACGGGTACCGCAGTCGGCGGAGATGGTACGATCCTCCGCACCACGGATGGCGGAACGCATTGGGGGAATCTAACCACCGGGACAACGGACGCGCTTTCCGGGGTGTTCTTCACGGATGCGTACACAGGGACCGTTGTCGGCGGCAACGGTACCATCCTCCGCACAACCGATGGCGGAGCGACCTGGACTGAACAGCCCTCGGGTTTAATCCTCGCAACTGTGCTCAACTGCGTCTTCTTCACGGACGCTACGACAGGAACGACGGTCGGAACCGGTGGCACGATCCTCCGGACAACCAACGGAGGGACAACTTGGACAAGCCAGATAAGCGGTACGCAATACGACCTCAGCAGTGTATCCTTCACCGATGCGACAACGGGATTCGCAGTCGGAGCGAAAGGGACGATCCTGCGGACAACCAATGGCGGAGCGGATTGGACGATTCAATCCAGCGGGACACTCACTGCTCTGGGAGCAATCTGCTTTAGCGATGCCGCTACTGGAACCATCGTTGGATCCGCGGGAACCGTCCTCCGAACGACCGATGGCGGAACGACGTGGACGAAGCAGTCCAGCGGAACGATGGAGGCACTTCTTGGAGTTTCCTTCGCCGATGCAGCGACCGGATTTTCTGTCGGCACCAACGGTACTATCCTTCGCACGACCGATGGCGGAGCCCGTTGGGACGCTCAATCACACATCGTGTCATTGGAATCACTCAATGACGTCACTTTCACCGATACAAATACCGGAACAGCGGTCGGCGACAACGGCACGATTCTCCGGACGACCGATGCCGGAGCGAATTGGACGGTGCAAGCGAGCGGAACGACTGCGCAGCTCAACGGGGTATCCTTCACCGACGCGAACACGGGCCATGCGGTAGGCGGACTCATTTCCGTGGGGAGTCCGGAGGTAATCCTGCGCACCACCGACGGCGGCGCATTGTGGAGCATCACAAACATTTCGTTACCGACGGCCACAACCATGTTATCGGATGTTGCTTTCGCCGATGCAAGCAGCGGAATCGTTGTCGGCTTAATAGATTACAGCGGAATGATCCTGACTACGTCCGACGGTGGGGCGAGTTGGACGAGGCAGGCAATCGGGAGGGTGCCTCCGCTCTACGGCGTGCACTTTACCGACGTCAACACAGGCACCGTGGTGGGAGAACAAGGCACGATCCTTCACACCAGCGATCGCGGCGCGCATTGGTCACCACAGGCAAGCGGCACAGGAGGAAGAAACCTGTTTGGCATCTGCTTCGTCGATACCAGCATCGGCATGATCGTAGGCGATGGTGGCACGATACTGCGAACGACCGATGGAGGGTCGGTCTGGAACAGCCAGTCCTCCGGAACCCAACGGACACTTTTAGATGTCAGTTTCACCGATGCAAATACAGGAACGGTGGTCGGCGAAGCCGCCACGATCCTCCACACTACCGATGGCGGTGCGAGTTGGATCGATCAGTCGCCGCGTGCATGGTATAATTTTTCGGGAGTTACCTTCACCGATGCTACTACAGGAACCGCCGTCGGGATGCACGGAATAATTTTCCGCACCACCACCGGCGGCGTGACCTGGGTCGAGGAGCCGAAACCCTCCCCTACCCTCTTCCATCTCGCACAGAACTACCCGAATCCGGTCACCACGAGCACCAACATACCCTTCTCCGTCACGAAGCGAGAACACGTGACGCTCGGCGTGTACAACATGCTTGGACGCCGGATAACTGTGCTGGTGGACGAGGAGCGTGAGATGGGATCGCATGCAGTCCCCTTCGATGCCACGGGGCTTGCTTCAGGGATGTACTTCTATGTGCTCAGGACCGGGAGTGTGGTTGAGACGAAGAAGATGCTTGTGGTAGGCCCTGAATAACGGTATTCGCCGATGCTCCAAGGCGCTGGAGGAACTGAAAGAAACAGGCCAGCACCCGATTTTGGCAATCAGGTGCTGGCTTGTTAACAAATCGCGATGTTAGGGATCTGGCGAATTCAGCAAAGATTAACTGGTTTTAGCCTCACTTGTGAAAAAATCCCGGCTCAACGTACACATCCGCTTTTTCGAGTTCGCCAGGCTTCACGATACCCTTTTCATACAGACTCTCTTGCAGATAACTCAGTCGGATTCTGTGTCGAATCCCTCCAGACGCTCAAGAGCCTCTCGAGGCGTATCCATGAATAGATAAAGATGGTTTAGGTCATCAGCTAAACTGATGAACCCGTGTTTAAGATAAAACTCTCTGGCCAGATCGTTTTTTGCATGCGCCTCAATGGCGCGGGCCACAATCTGTTCCGACAATGAAATAGCTCTTTCAATTGCGTCCCACAACAACTCACTCCCATAGCCCTTTTCTCGATGAGAATTTGATACCGCTAATCGACCTATTCGAACCGCTGGAATTGGATGCCGGGGAAGTCCCTTAACCAACTCTTTCTGAAGGTGGATCGTGTTGATCTCCGCCATAGCGATCGCATAATAACCCAATATCTCCGATTCATCCTCTTTATGGAGCACGTATGTGACGCTCATCCCCAGCGTCATGTGCTTCCTTGCTCTCTTGTGTAGAAAGTCATTGAGCTCGGGGACGTCACAATCGAAGCCTTTACGATCAAAGTCTGGGGAGAGCTGTGAAATGCAGCGATCAGAGGCCATGGGATGATTTAATCTTCTGTCTGTGGCGCCTGGCAGCTTTTAACAATGCCTTGTTCGGCTTTGCGGGATTTTCCAGCATACGCATAAATATTTCAGAATCGGCTAATGAAAGCTCAGTAGCCCGATTCTCGCGTAATACACTCTGGGCGACTTTCAGGCTATTCGACAAAACGAAGCTCATAAGGCTTTGCCCCGTGACTGTAGCAGCCGCCTCGAGCAGAGTTTTTTGTTTCGCGTCAAGACGAAGATCAATTCTACGGTCTTTTGCTGGTTTCTCGTGTTTATCGTCGATTTGAAGGGCTAGTTCTTCCATTTCTATGCTCCTATGCGAAATAATCAGATCAACATGCCGCATTGACTACTGAGTGCAGCAACAGATTGTTTTATCGTCCAATCTATACGGAGCAATTCCGTAAACTGACAAGAATAAGGACAGGATACGGAAAATATCCGTAATGATTCAGTCTAACGTCAAGAGTACGGCATATTTCCGTATAAGTCAAGAGTCTTTTCTCCCCCCATTTTTTCCGAGCTGAGGCGTGAGTTCCTGAGATGGGCGGAGTGCGGGGAAGCCTTCTCTTGTTTACAATGCAGCTTTCAAGTCACCAGCGATCAAGCAGGAACAGATGATTTTGATGCCCGCTTGATGCTCACTTATTGCCAATGTGGATGCCTTATAACTCCTTTCGCCCCTGCCTCTCATCTTCGTCGATGGGAGTTTGTCCACCAATATATTCGAGTTCTAATCCCACAGGTACCTCGGCATCGTACGGACGAGTTCGTCCGCCTTCGAACGAACCGCTCTTTCGATCCGCTCAGACGAAACCCCCTGCTCCTCAAGTTCCATCGACTTCGATGTTCGGAGGACAATCGTGAGTGCGACCTGTCTCGCTCTCTTCTCGATCATCGTATCAAGAGATGCTTCCCTTGGAATGAGGACGTGGACGAGATCCAGATCAAGAGCATTCGCGGCCTGCCGAAGTGATCTCAACGTGATCGATCCGTCCGCTTCCCGCTCCTCCATCTCCATCACGCTCTGGGGCGATATCTCCAGCCTGGCCCCAAGTTGACGGAGCGACATCCCGAAGGCAGTCCGAAAGGCATTGAGCCAGCCTCGTTCCGGAACTGCGGATATCAGATCGGAATGTCTATATTGAGCGTAAATGTTCATGTTACAGCGGACAATCTGATGAGTATTCCCCTGTTTCTTGTTGAGGTAATGCAAGCTGTATGGCGTGAAGAGACTACTCCTTGACCCCAGGGACATTCGTTTATCCTCGATCAAGCCTTGCATCGTCAGCAAATTCCAATTATGTTTGCAACAAGCTGGTTTCAAGCCATATTTGACCCATAATTGGACTGAGTTGGCGGAGCTGGGTGCGTTGAAGAAAACGCACGGTCACAGGTCGATCAATGCAGCCGCTGATGAATTATCAGGAAACGTCAGGTCACGGAAGTTCAATGACCACGGGAATGCCATGATGTCACAGAAACAAGCATGCGGAGAATTCAATCCCCATCCGATGATCTCTGAAGTCGGCCAGCGTAATCTCCGTCATGTTTGAGAGTGAGGCCGCAATGATTTTACTGGTTCGTCCAATGATACAAATCTCAAACCTGTCCCACAAGAATCACTGAAGTGCCTTCAGTTCTCCGAATGAACATTTGTGCTGAAAAGCCCGCCCATCGCAAATCTGCAAAACGTTAGCGCCAACCTAAAAATCAATAACATGAAAAAGCAAATATTACGGATGATCAAAATCACCGCGTTTGTATTTTTCCCCGTATTTTTTTCCCCGTCACTTGTAGTTTCGCAGACTGCAGATTCTTTTTTCGTAGCTGGCATTCATCCCACAGCATCTCTTCAATCCACAACAACCGGAAAACAAATAATGACCTTATTTTCATGGAAAGGAAGACTCTATTCCGGATACGGAGATTATGGCGCAAATACCGGGCCCATAAATATTTATTCTTTTTCGCCGGATTCGTCCACCTTTACATACGAAGCACAGGCAAATACCGAAGCAATCTATAATTATCGTGCCATTAACGGAATGTTATATGCTCCTTCTATCGACCGCAAATCATATGCAATTCCTGGGGATTATATAAAGGAGGATAGCAACGGACTTTGGACTAATTATAATTTTCTCAGTAATTCAACGCATGTATATGATGCTGCAAGGCTCAATGATACCGTATTATTCATGGTAGGCTCGCAGTCTGATAGAGCAGTAGTATGGAAAAGCAGCAATAATGGCCTAACCTGGAAAGTAATTTTAACTGTTTCTGCGATCAGTGGAAAAACTGGCGACTTTGCAAGATTTTATTTCGCAGGCATGTATAATGGTAATTTATATGTGCAGGCAAGGGATTATTACGGATCACTTCATCTCAACTCAGAAGTATATAACGGTGTTAACTGGACCAATGGACCTTCGCTATTTCCGTCATCTAATTTGCAGGGTTGGAAACCGGAAGTATTTGCCGGAAAGCTTGTTTATAGAAGCTGGGAACCTGGATTGTCTTCTCAACTCATAACTTTTGATGGTACAAATAATATATCTGCAGGATTATATGTACTTGACTGTTTTATTCATTCCAATTATTATTATGCACTTGTAGATTCGGGTTTTGGCGTAATAAATCTAAGACGAACAACAGACCTTATCAGATGGGAAAATATATTAGCTGTGCCAGCGAAGAGCCGCAGTCTTGCTATTCTGAATGACAAACTATTTATCGGTACTACTGATTCAAAAATTTTACAATTCACCAAATCCGTTTCTTTATTAACTACTTCTGTCCCAATTCTGAAACCAGATGAATTCCAGCTAACTTTTTATCCCAATCCGGTAACTGATTTTATTCAGTTGGCCTTTTTTGAATCCCATGATATTTTTGAAGTTGATATAATAAACATACATGGTGAAATAGTTCTTAAAATAAGAAACGAAAACAAGGTCAATGTTTCAGAATTATCAAGCGGGATGTATTTTCTTAAAATAAAACAGGGGAATAATTTCATTATGCAAAAATTCATTAAACAATAATTGATGCAAAAATAATCTGTGACACAGGCGATATAACATCTCGGGAAGAACGGGCTGGCTATAACAGCACATTTGCAATAGGCGGGGTTTCGTTCTCCGCAGACAGTTTTATGGTTAGAGAAAGTTCAGTTCTCCGAATGAACATTTATGCTAAAAAGCCCGCCCATCGCAAATCTGCAAGACGTTATGGGTAATCCCCACGGTTCAGGTCAATATGTCCGGTTGCTCTCTCATAAAACGGGGCACTGGAGTGTAGACCATGAAACAACCAAACCCACGGCGTGAAGAGATTCTGCAGCGTTTGAATCAGCCTGGCGCTCCATCTGTCGGAGTGATATCCGAGGAAACCGGTACTCCAAAAGCTACATTGTACTATTGGTTGTCACGTCGCGATAATGGCGGCAACCGCTCAATGTCAAGACAGGAAGGAAATCCCGGCATGCGCAAGCGTAGCAAACCCCGTTCCCCGTCTACAAAACTTCGCCTCGTTTCCGAGAGCATGGAACTCGAAGGGGATGCACTTCGCAGCTGGGCCCACGACGGCATCAAAGCCTGATGCTTCGATCTCCACGTCCTCATCCTCTATCGGTTCGTCACCAACTTCTTTGCAATAATCTTCTTCAGAGTGTGTCTCGGTTGTTACAACATCAACAGGTATATCCGACCACATCCGCATCACGAGCCACAACCCAGCTTGTTCGACCTGTACGAGAAATTTAGCAAGACTGTTGATGACTGCGAGGTTGAGCTTTCTGAACTCCTCACTGTCCACGCCGCCTAGTTCCATGCACCGAGTGCCATATATGCAGACCATCGAGCGGAACTGCTCGATCATTTTGGCGTGAGTCGGCGAGATGGGCTGGTGTGTGGCGACATGGATAGTATCGGCGATGACGAGGTAGTTTAGCGTATCAACGCCGGTGGAGAGTTGGAAGAACGTATGCTCCACATTTTCATTCAACTGGTTCATGGGTTCTGCTCCTGTCTCTGGTATCATAATACCTATTTGAGATTCATCCGCTTGTACAAACTCTCCAATGCAAGTCCGCATCCACGAACCAATAATTCCACCATCTGCGACAGCAGAGAACGAAAGAATGAGGAAACTGCTCTAGAACGTATCCTATTTCTCGTCGCATCTAAATGAACCATGGAGACGATATATTCGGGGTTACACAAATATACAATAATTTAATGACTTTTCCTAAACCGCTGTTGATCTCCTCGGTACAACAGTCCACTGGGATGGATACCAATTCGAGGTTCTACTTATGCACTC
Organism: uncultured Chromatiales bacterium; assembly: GCA_964371045.1. Taxonomy (GTDB): domain Bacteria; phylum Bacteroidota; class Ignavibacteria; order SZUA-365; family SZUA-365; genus JAOSJT01. Next base: position 21,488 of record CAYJMN010000003.1, read on the forward strand.
CCGATGTCGGTGGTCACTGTTACTGCACGTAACTCTGTCTTATGAAGATATGCATCAACTGTTCTTGGCATTGTGGACAACATCTTAGAAAGTTCGTCCAAAGATGGCGGACGCTGATTAGTCGAATCCGTCACGTTTTCATGCTTCCTAGAAGAACTGAATCCGCCGAGCTGTTTCGAAAGGAATTTTCTTTTGAGCAGATCCATCATTCTGTCAAGCATTTTCACTGCGTGTAGGTCTCCTTCGTGCACTGCTCTCTTCCGCTCCGCATCCAGATCTCCAATCATTGAATCAAGAGTCTCACGGTCGTCAGGAACATCCTCATTCTCAATGCTCAGCTCAGTGTCCAATGAGAATGTTTCGAGCAGCCTACGAGGATCTCTAGGTGCATCATTCAGTTCTTCCTTGAGAACAGAATCTTTAGCCGTAATCTTATGGGGCATGACGATCACTGAGTCGAAACCAGTTCTCTCCGCAATTGGCGTAGGTGCGTCGCTGAGCTTGGATCCTCCGTGAACCGTCCCGATGTTCGGATAGTCAGCTAAAATCGTTTCCTGAGCCTCTGCGAGCGTCACCACTACGTTGTTACACTGATGTGGCATCTGTACCTCGGCATCTTCAAGCAGAGTGCTTTCATCGTCAGCGGATAGGCAGCGGTCTGAACCTTTATGCACGCCGTCGGGGCCATCCATGGCTTCGTATCCAGAATCGGCTGCGAGCCGTACAAGGATTGAAACTGATCCAATAATACTCTTTCTACAAGTTCCGCATGCTTCGGAATCGTGAGAATCGAATCATGGACGGTAAAGATCGGTACCTATGGATGATGGTTCATGAGGAACACGCAGGCGTGATCGATCACCATCTTAGACTCCATCCTTTGAAGCTTGATCGCCAGTTTGTTGTGTCCATTGATCTTTAGAGTCCGAATCATTTTATACACATGCGGGAACCTTGTCATGAAGATTCTTTCATTCTCAGATTTCCAGCGGTTCTTGCCGAACAGGATCGGCATGAACTCCGCCTTCGCGGTATCTCGGTCAGTGTTCCAGAGATTGGCAAGGCCTTCGTAGAAGACACCAGCGTGATTCAGTTCGATGTACAACACAATGTTCTCAGCGACATTCAGCCAGCGTTCTCCGGTACATACATCGGGGCAGAGTCCTTTCTCCGTGGAGTCCACTGCTGTACAAGTGAGCGGCTCAGACAGAGGAGAACCACAGGTGTCAGTAGACATGTCTTCCGCATGAGGTAATTCACTGGTACATATGAAGGGTTTTTCTGCGTGTTCATATTCGCTGGTACATATGAAGGCTTCTTCTACGAGAACAATTTCACTGGTACATATGAAGGGTTTCTCTGCGTGTTCATCTTCGCTGGTACATATGAAGGGATCTTCATCGTGTTGCAATTCACTGGTACATATGAAGGGATCTTCGTGTTGACGCTGAGCTATCTGAAATTCTGTTCTTGTGCTTTCATTTTTGCAATTTACTGGTACATATGTGAAGGGTATGACACAGGGGACATCAATCTTTGTGTTCTTAATATCTTTAAGAGATATATTTTCATTAGATATAACTTCCTTAATGCTAATCTGTTTCTCTGATCTTTCAATTCTTGTTTTAATACTTCTATCACTAATATCATTGTTGTTTGATAAGAGGAACGCCTTCTTTGATGTTATAGGGGTTTCAACACCACGTTTGATCACCAAAGAAAGGAAATATGGTTGAGAATTTTTAATGTCAACTGCGACAAGATTCTCACCTGCGAAGGAAACGAATGACCGCATCACTCTTGCGGTTCGGGTAATGGAGGAATGGAATCTGAATGATGTCGCATCACGTCTGCCACCGTTGTGGTTCGAGTAGGCAGTCTGAATCAGAATCCAGCAATTCTTTCGATGGACATCCATCCTTTCTGCGGCCTCCTTTGACTTCGCTGTATCCAGAATGAGCCGTTCATCGGCAAGCCACCTGTTGAGGTACCGAGTGACTTCATCCTGTGGTTTCTCATCATAGATCACTTTTTTCTTAATGAATTTGACCACGATGGGATCGTTCTGGAAGCGTGGATAATAAAGCCTATTCTCGCATGAAGTCGTCTAAGATAGTGATAATAAAGGAGTTAGCTCAAAATCACCAAAAAAAACAAATCTGCGATTTTGGCTCATTTTCGCCACTTTTTCACCGATGAAAATACATCTTACCTCGTCACTTTTAAGCCAAAAATTGGCGTTTTTGATACTGTTTACGCCGTTTTTCAGCCGACATAAAAAACGATTTAACCACCTTTTTAACCAGTTCGGAGCGTGAAACTGTTCGAGAAGAAGCAAGCATCCGTCAGTTAAATCGGTGAACCCTCTCAGTATGACAATTCAGGTTCCGAGCGAGGGCGGGCCCGTCCACACTCCGCCATCAGGAGACCAGCCAGGCGGGACTCCATGCCACTACGGAACGCATGGGCGTGATCGAGATGGATGTTGGGACGGTTTGTTTTTGGGATAAACCGCTCGTATGATTGAATGTTATTCCAAGGTAGATTCTCTTTGATTCTACACATCAAACAGAGCACCAACATTACGAGACCAATTCTTGATACCACAGTTAGTCCGAACGGGATATCTTTTCCTGATGCTGTTTCTCACTTCGCAACTGTGCCGAGCACAATCCGAAGCATTCAGTGATCAACGTGAATCACTACGGCACTCGTTTGTTATAAATTCTGGTTGGGCACGGCAACAAAGCGGGACCTCATTCACATGTTTCGGGATTTCATTCAGAGATAAAACAAATGGTTTTGTCGTATGCCGGGAGGCGTTGATTCTCGGCACAACAGATGGCGGCGATACATGGGTTGATCGATCCAACTGGAAGGTACCCAATCGGGAGCTAAAGGCAGTCACCTTTGTAAATTCAAATCGAGCTTTTGCCTGTGGCGGAGGGAGTAGCATTTACAGAACAACCGATGGCGGTGCAAATTGGACGAGTCAAGGATTCTGGCCAATGTACGGCTTCACAGCGATCTCATTCTGCGATACTTTACATGGCTGTGCGGTAGGGTGGGGTGGGACTATTCTTCGCACGACTGATGGGGGAGATCACTGGGTACAACAGACGAGCGGAACGACAGAATGGCTATTGGATGTTGACCTCCAGAGTCCGGAAATTTGCACCGTCGTCCTGCAGTACGGTGTTCTCCGCACTACCGACGGTGGCAACACCTGGGTTATGAATCGAGATGTAGGTGGAAACGGTATCTCATTTACAGATAATCTCGTCGGAACCATCATTGGAGGGTACGGCATGATTTTCCGGACAACCGACGGGGGAAATACTTGGACGCAACAGGCAAGTGGGACGACCATTCATCTCCAGGCAGTTTCTTTCTCAGACTCGTCTAATGGAACGGTTGTCGGTCCAGATGGGCTTATACTGAGAACCACAGATGGCGGAGATCACTGGACTACGCAATCAAGTGGAACCATTGCATGGCTCTTTGATGTACAGATGATCGATGCGAATACCGTGACAGTAGTCGGGGACACAGGTATCATCCTCCGCACCACCACCGGCGGTGTGACCTGGGTCGAGGAGCCGAAAAGTGCCCCTTCCCTTTTCCACCTCGGACAGAACTATCCCAATCCAGTCGCCGCGAGCACCAACATACCCTTCTCCATCACGAAGCAAGAGCATGTGACGCTCAGCGTACACGACATACTTGGGAGACAGGTTGCTGTGCTGGTGGACGAGGAGCGTGAGATGGGATCGCATGCAGTCCCCTTCGATGCGACTGGGCTTGCTTCGGGGATGTACTTCTATGTGCTTCGAACCGGGAGTGCTATTGAGACGATGAAGATGGTGCTGGTGAATCCAGCGGCTGGATTCTGATCGGACAATTGGGCTGACAGGCAGTCAATCACGTCAGAGTAGTGGAGAACCTCATATTTCCGAAACAATCGCAACATGTGAGTTGCCTTCTACGCCGCATCCCGTCGGGTTTTGAAATCGTTGTTATTCAGGATAAGTCAGCAATCGGTGAGCGGATAGCGATGGAAATATTCCATAGGTGTAAATACAAAGCGGGTAAAAATTTAACCACTTTTTACCCGCTTTTTAACCAGTTCGAAATGTCGCTGAATAAAGCCTATTCTCGCATGAAGTCGTCTAAGATACTGATAATAAAGGAGTTAGCTCAAAATCTCCAAAAAAAGCAAATCTGCGATTTTGGCTCATTTTCGCCACTTTTTCACCTGTGAAAATACATCTTATATTCGAACGGGTGCGGCATGGTGGCGATGGCGTGGACTTCCTCGCGTTTGGTCTTGACCCACTGGGCGATGAGGGATTCGGGGAAGACGCCGCCGCGAAGCAGGAATTCGTGATCGATCTCCAGTGAATCCAGCGCTTCCTCGAGGTTGCGCGGGAGATAGTTCAAGCCAACTTTATCGAACACGTTGGTGTCGATGGGACCGAAGCCTTCGGTGCGCGGATCGATCTTGTTCACGATGCCGTCGATGCCGGCCATCAGCATGGCGGCGAGCATGAGGTAAGGATTGGCGGTGGCATCGGGCGGACGGTACTCGAGACGCGTCTCCATCGGATCGTACACGTAACGCGGTATGCGCACGCAACTCGAACGGTTGGCCTGGCTGAAGGTCAGCGCTACGGGAGCTTCGAAGCCGGGGACGAGCCGCTTGTATGAATTCGTCGAAGGATTGGTGAACGCGGCCAGCGCGGCGGCATGCTTGAGCAATCCGCCGATGTAATACAATCCGGTTTCGTTGAAATTCGCGTATTCGCCTTCCTTGTAAAAGACATTCTCGCCGTTTTTCGTCAGAAACTGATGGACGTGCAATCCGCTGCCGGCCTGCTGGTACATCGGCTTCGGCATGAACGTCACTTCCAGCCCCTGCTCGGCTGCCTGACTGAAAAGGATGTACTTCGCGAGCATGATGTTGTCCGCGGTTTTCAACAGGGGCTCGAACAGAAACTCGATCTCCTGCTGTCCGCGCTCGCCCACTTCGTGATGATGATATTTCACAGGTATGCACGCCTGCTCGAGCAGACGGCAGGACTCGTCGCGGTAATCGTCATACAGATCGAAGGGACTGCATGCGTGATACGCGTTCTGGAAAAACTCCTCCTCGTGACTGACCTTGTAATACGAGGAAGAGGTCCGCGTATCGAATTCGACGCTTGAGAAAATGTAGTACTCGAGTTCCGGTCCCCAGTGCGTGGTGTCGGCGATGCCGAGCGATTGCAGAAGCTCCTCGGCCTGCCTGGCCACCCAGCGGACATCCTGCGAAAAACGCGAGCGATTCGCGTCCGTGAGATACACGTTGGTGAAACAGGTCATCGTGGGGCGGTCGCGGAACAGATCGATCTGCGCGGTGGCGAGATCGGGTTTCTGCACCATGTCGCTGCTCTCCACTTTCACGAAGCCGAAACTGGAGCCGTCGAAGCCGACACCCTGTTCGAGCAGGCGGTCGAGCGTATTGTCGCGTACCGGAAGGGTGATGTGATGCAGCCTTCCTACAAGGTCGATGGTCTTGAGGTCGATAAATTCGATGTGGTGATCCCTGATCAACTGCTGGACGCGTTCGAGGTCAGCGGTCATACGTGCTCCTGGCAAGGTTACGAGGCGATGTCTACCCTTCGGTCGAAGGCACCCAAGGGACATTAAGCTACGAAACAACGGAACAAAACTCAATGCCCAAATTTGCGACATAGGAGAATCCCTCTCAAATCGCAAGGAAGGTCTTTGTTATTCCCCTTGCGTGTTATATCTTTCATCAAACTCCATCAGAAACCGCACAACGTATCGCGGCTCTCCCGAGTCCCTCATCATCAGAAGCGTCCCACATGACCGCCTCACCCGTCAGGCCTTTTCTCGCCGTCCTTGCATGGAGCATCGGTCTGCTCAGTGCACTGATCGGTATCGTATTTCTGCTCTCCGGATTGCAGGCGTACTTCGGAACGGATCTTACGGAGGCCTCGCCCTTCGCGCAGCTGCTGTTGGCGGTGGGTTTCCTTGGTCTGCCGATGGGCCTGCTGCTGCTCCATCGTGCACGGAACAGTTTTCTGCGCGGGTTCGAAAAGTACAGCCTGCCCGATCCGCCGGTTCGCTCCATGACGATGAGCGTCGCGGGCGCTGCCTGCGTCATCGCCGCGGTCACCGCCTTTATCATCGCCAACGTCCTGTTTTAAGCCCGGTGCGGCAGCCTCCAGCGCACCGGAGGTTCCGCGACAATCCACCGTAACCTCGCACTTCTCTTCTCCTCATCGATAGCAACGTCTTGCCGCGTACGGACCTGTCTGTATCGAGCTACGTTGTGCATGTCGTTCCGGCTTGCCGGTCTCGTCCGCCCGCCGTAATTTGATGGATTGATACAGTTTTGAATGGATCCCCGCATGAGTTCAATAAAAATTTCCAACCCCGACGGCGTGACCGAACGCGTCCGACGCCCGGATTGGCTGAAGGTGAAAGTTCCGCTTGGAACAAAGTTTTCCGAGATTCGCCGCCTCGTTGACGAGCAGAGGCTGAACACCGTATGCGAAGACGCACGTTGCCCAAACATGGCGGAGTGTTGGAACCGCGGGACGGCGACATTCATGATTCTCGGCGACGTATGCACCCGCTCCTGCGGTTTCTGTTCGGTGAAAACCGGGCGTCCGCTCGATCTGGATCTGGACGAGCCGCGGCGCGTGGCCGATGCCGTGGTCAGCATGCGCTTGCGCCACACGGTCATCACATCCGTCAACCGCGACGAATTGCCCGACGGAGGGGCTGGCATATTCGCGGCGACAATCCGTGCGATACGCGATCGCGTTCCCTCGTGCAGTATCGAAGTGCTGACGCCGGATTTCCAGGGAATCACCTCCGCGATCCAAACGGTGATTGATGCGCGTCCCGATATTTTCAATCATAACACTGAGACGGTCCCGCGATTGTACCGGCGCGTGCGTCCGCAGGCGAAGTATCAACGCTCGCTCGACCTGTTGAATATGTGCAAGGAGCAGGGATTGCGGACCAAGACAGGCATCATGCTCGGACTCGGGGAACAGGAAGATGAACTTGTGCGGGTAATGGAAGATTTACGCGGGATCGGCGTCGACATATTGACGCTGGGCCAATACCTTCAACCGACGAAAGCGCATCTGCCGGTGGAGCGCTACGTGACGCCGGAAGAATTCGTGAACTGGAAAAGGGTCGGCCTGGAACTTGGTTTCGCCCACGTCGAATCCGGGCCACTGGTGCGTTCGAGCTACCATGCGGATGAGCAAGCTTGAACGAGTGGCGAGTGACGATTTACGATTGACGATTTACGATTGACGATTTACGATCTACGATTGACGAGTGACGATTTACGAGTTACGACTTGGATGCTATGGATGGTTGGAGCAGCGAATGGGTGACACAGTAGGCACGACATGCACCATCACCAGACCTCGTCAATCGTAAATCGCACCAAATCGTACATCGTAAATCGTAAATCGTAGATCGTAGATCGTAAATCGTAAATCGTAGATCGTACACCGTAAATCGAAAAAGGATTCCTCGCGGAATCCTTTTTATTTACTTATCCAAGCCTTTGGATCTACTTGCCGGGGGCATTGTCCGAGGGGGGAGTTTGCGCAGGCGTATTCCGTCCGGGGGCCTGCTGTCCGGGGGTTTGTCCTGCCGGGGTTTGTCCTGCAGGGGTTTGTCCTGCAGGGGTTTGTCCTGCCGGGGTTTGGGTCGGCTGTTGGGTTTGCATCTGCTGCGACTTCTGCACGGGCGTCATAGGTTGATCAGCCGATCCACGCTGAATGATGCTCTCTTCCGTACCCTGGGTAGGGAGGAAGAACATATTGAGCATGAAAATCAGCACGGTCATGCCGATCGCAAGTCCCCACGTTGTTTTCGCGAGAATATCCGATGCATGTCGGACACCGAGCATGCTGCCGAAACCGCCGCCTGCGCCACCAAATGCACTGGAAAGACCGCCGCCCTTGGGATTCTGCATCAGAATCGCGATGGTCATGAAGATTCCAGCGAGTATTATCAGCAGCATCAAAATCGTGTACATAATTTTCAAATCTCCAGATTCATTATGAAAAATAAATATACGCTTTGTACGGGAGAAAGGCAACGGGCTTTTTTTGGAGATGTATTTGCGATTTACGATTTGTAGGATGTAGTAGAGACGTTGCGGATGGGCGTCTTTGTAGAGACGTTGCATCGCACAATGTATTTCAAAATGTCAAAACGTTGGTGCAACGGCTCTACGGGCAACGTCTCTCTACTCGCCGCGGCGAGATGACGACGTTGGATAGACCAATCGAAGACATGAGCACCAATGTCATTCGCAGGAGCCGCACGAAATGATTGTGCGAGAGGTCGTATCCGTTCCATGTAGAGACGTTGCATGCAACGTCTCTACATGGAACTTCAAAAAAAATTTAAACAGATTTTGTTTTTTTCTTGACATGCGGTGATGCGATGGCTATATTGCCGTACAACATCGCTCACAATACGTTCGCACCCGCTGAACAGATGGTCCGCATGTACAATGCGTGATTATCCGGTATCATCTTGCCGTTCGAAGAAACTTCGGCTTGTAGAATTCCCTTTTACTTCCGGGTGCCCATGTGGGCAAGGCCCGAACCATCCATCACTCTTTACATATTTCTCCAGGAGGATTCATGAAACGTGCAACCATGTTCGCGGCGCTTTTCGCGCTGCTGGCCATTTCCGCCCAGGCCCAGGGTCCCGTCGTTCTGATGGGAATAGACGCGGAGGATTTCGGGCACCCCGTACCGGCGAATTACGTTACCGTCATGGGAACAGTGTATTCAAACGCAACGAACGGAGGAACCGGAGCTCTCGTCATCGGAGGCGGGAAAAACGCCCTCGATGGCGTCACGACGTTCTGGAACGCCCTCGCGGGGACAATCGGTCCCATCACCTACGTCAATGGCGCCGCCAATATCACCGCCGCCTCATTCGCGGGCTACCGGATGATCGGCGTTGTGAGTGACGCGTTTAACACATTCAGCGGCGGTTTGACGAACCTTGAGAATGACGCGCTGACTGGTCGTTCCGGAGATATCGCGGGATTTATCAATGGCGGAGGCGGGCTGTTGGGCTTCTCGAGCACGCAACTTACCACCCCGTACGGGTATCTCGGAGCATTGGGGTCGTTTACGTCCGGTCTTCCCCCGCAGCAGGATCAGATCACTCCAACCGCTGAAGGTCTGGCAATCGGTGTGACCGATGCGCTGGACGGCTGCTGCTGGCACGATTCCTATCTGACGTTTCCGAGTTTTCTCGATATCCTCGCGTACTATCCGAATGTCAGCGGTCTGCCCGCTGCGGCGATAGGCGGCCAGCAGGTCATCGTGGTGAATAACTGCCCATACTCACAGGGTTTCTGGAAAAATCATGGCGAGGGCGACTGCCATTCAGGCAATAATGCTGACTTCTGGCCGGCAACTGCGTTCCCGATGCTGGTCGGTACTGTTGCGTACGCGAAAGCTGACGTGTGTGAAATGATCCGTCTGAACAGCGCCGGTGGCAATGCCCTTCGCACCCTGGCTCGTCAGCTTATCGCAGCCAAGCTGAACATCGCCAACGGCTCACCGAATCTCGTCGCAGCCGAACTTGCTCAAGCTGATGCGCTGATCGGCGCACTGGATCCGAGAACCGCCAGTGTGCAGGCCAATTCTCCGCTTGGCCAGCAGATGAACGCGCTCGCCGGAGTGCTGGATATGTACAACAACAATCAGCTCCTCCCGATCTGCGTACCGCCGCCCGCGCCGGCCCCCAAGTCCGGATACACGCGTCCGAGCGATCTCGCAACCCAGGATATCCGGCTCGACTATAACTACCCGAATCCCGTCGTCGATGGAACGTCGGTCGGCTACACGCTGAAGCAGGGTGGCAACACGGTCCTCGCGATCTACAACACGCTCGGCGCGAAGGTGCGTGAACTCGTCAACCGCAACGTCGACGCAGGTTCGTACAGCGTGAAGTGGGACGGACGCGACGACAACGGTATCGCCGTCAGCAACGGCGTCTACTTCGTCAAGCTGATGATGGACGGCCAGACGGTATCCACCAAGCTTAGCGTAGCTCGCTGATCACACCCGTGTTTCAATAAAAAAATCCCCGCGAACGCGGGGATTTTTTTTATCGTTCGCATGCCGGAACACCGACGGCGGTGACGAGGGAAGCCCTCCCCGCCTGCGCCACCGATGCTCATCCGCAGCCGTGGCTCAGTACACTGGCTTCGACGGCTTGCTCTCCGAGGCCGAGTCAGAAACGCTGTCGCTAACAGTAGGGCTTTGCCCGGGGCAGGATCGGCAGGGACACTCCACGCTCCGCTCTCCGTGCTCTGCTCGGATATCTAATGGAAGGATGTGTTTTCGGTGATCGGACCTGTGAGCGTGACTGTCACAGGATTGTCTGGTCACCCCGGCGTAGGGATCGTTGCTTGGTCCCCAGATAGCGGTCTTCGCAAGGCAGGATGATATTGCACAAACAGTGCAGCGATCGCCGCGAGCGCGGCGCTGATCCTGAAATGCGAATGCATAAGAGTATCACCTTGCATCGTGGTGCTATCTATCGAAATGCGTGCGATGCGTGGCTGGAGGACTCAAACGTCGGGACTTTCAGGAAGACTTGAACGTGAAAACAATATAATATGGTAGTAATATTTTAATCAATGTCGACGCGGGCTCCATGGCGCGTCGATCCCGACTTTTTCCTCGAGGTTGCTTTTCTTTGGCGCCCGATTTATGTTAAGGATATAATTATCATTTTTTCTCTCCGGTATCGACCGGGGAAACCGCCAGCTTCCATATTTACATTCCGCGAGCACATCATGAACGCGTATCGGTTCCCCGCATTCGTCTTGCTGATTGCAGGATTATGCCTCACCTGCCTTTCCGCATGTGACGAAGGAGCACCAACAGACAACGGTGATCCTTCTCTCATCCTGTTCGAAACGACGGTGGAGATTGGCCCTTCAGGCGGGTCAGCCACGTTGGAGGACGGTTCGTCAATCGAGATAGCGCAAGGAACGCTGGCGTCGACGACGAGCGTCACATGGGCGAAGCTGAAAGAAGACAAATTCTTTACCGGAACGAAGCTCCTCGTGTACGACCTGAGTTCGGACATCGCGCCGGCTATTGTCACGCTGAACATTCCTGTCGCTCCCGGTCAATCGAGCGAAGATTTCAGTATCTACAACTACGATCCAACGTATGACGCGGAAATTGACGGACGCGACGTGGCATTTACGTATGATTCGCTTGGCGGGATGCTCACCGCCGTGCTTCACGTTGATGGAATCGCAGGTGGCGGCGGTTTGAGGAAAGCCGCCGACGGCGTCAAACGCACACGTATCGTGGTCGATAACGAGCCACTGGTCGAGCCCTCTGTGACACAGCTCGCGCTACCCATGCCCTTTTATCAGCAGGATGCGAAAACCTGCTACGCCACATGCGTGAAAATGCTCGCGAGGGCCTATACGCCGCAGGGAACGACGCAGGTGTGCGATATTCTGAAATGGATCGACTACCCCGAAACCACAGGTCCAAACTCCTATATGTACCAATGGCACATGCCGACACTCATCAAGCGCGCCACTGGATTTACCGCGCAGAGCGGACGCTACTGGTGGGCGCGATCGGCATTCAACAATCTCATCACGAAACTGGATGCCGGGTATCCGGTCATTATCGGTCGTATGGGACATTCCATTTTGGTAATCGGGTATGAAAAAACCAGTGGATTGAAAGGCCCCTCCGCATACCGCTATCTCGTCAACGATCCTTCAGGGGACTATGCGCCGAACACCTGGAAGGACTGGAATTGGTTGTTCCAGCGCAGCTTCGATTTCGGTTCTTTCGTCGAACTCTGGATCCCCCAGACGCCGCCCGCGAACCGCACCCTTCAGACAATCGCCATGCCCATGACTTCGGCGACCGGGCGCATCGAATTCCTCAAAACCAACGAAGACACCGGCGATGATGTCCCGATGGTCTCGCTCGACTTCAACAGGGCATCCGGCACAGGCTATGGATGGAAATACAGGACGCAGTGGGTGAACAGCATTCCCGAGGAAGCGACCAAACTGCGCGTACAGACCCAACTTCGTAACGCCGATGCGACGAAGAGTCCGCGGTCGGGCGTGTATCTGAAAGTGTGGCAGCATGGGACGGGCGGCGGGATGTTCATGGCGACGGAGTTTTTCACGCCGCCATCATCCGGAGCGAAAACGGAGTTTCTGAAAACCATCCCCTTCACCGAGTTCTTCACGCCCGGCGGTGACACCACCTGCACGCTCTCGCTGGAATTGCTCGACACGCAAGGCGCAACTGTTGATAAATTCTCCGTCGATTTCGTGCTCTCGCCGGCGGCGGCGGAGTACCGCATTATAAAGGAAAGTGGTAACGCGGCGCCATCCGGCATAACGCTCACCCTGCCCACTGAAGTCGAGTTCGGGAAGACCTACAATATTCGCGGCGTGTGGGCCGACGTGCCCACGTATCCGGACGCGCAATATTCCATACTCGGTGGTTTCGTCGCGGACGAAATCGATCTTGAAACGGAATTATGGGTTCAAGCTGTGTTCCGCGACAAATTCGTGGACCTCAAGGGCTTCCACCATTATTTCGACGACAACATCACGATATCAGACGCGGACAAGACCCGGAAATACTTCAAACTGCAGCTCACCATGCGCGCTTACGACGCCAACAACGCTTCGGCCCCATACTGGCTGCAGACGAGGATATACAAGATTCCGATAAAACAGTAATTTCGAGCGGGTGATTCAACACTCCGCTCGAATGCTCATTTCATCGCACAACCATCACGCGACAATGCGCCGCGCCGGTCCGTGTGCCGAGCCGTGCGATATACATGCCGGCTGCCAGACGTCCGGGATTCCATCGCACTGTGTGCGCCCCTGCGTTCCTCCAACCTTCGCCGAACGCGGCCACCTTCCGGCCGCGAATGTCGTAGACATCGATGTCCGCGGTTCCCGCACGATCCAGGACGTACTCCAGCAGGGCGCTATCCCGCACCGGATTGGTGAGCGAGCGGATTTCGGGATTCTTTGGCCGCGCGGTGGGAGAGGCCGCCGAGAGCGTGCTGTAATCGAAAGGTTCGTCCACAAGATGATAATAGGCCTCGCTCTGACCGTTGTAATCGCGACGGAGATACGGGCACACGAGAGGGGTACGGGTCAGGTCGGTGAGCGCCGTCAGCTGGGGTGTCCCGCTGTTCCAGTCGTACACCGGAATGCGCGAAGGATCGATTTCGGGACACATCCCGCGTTCGCGTGCGATGTGGAACAAGCCGAAATTCCCCGGTTCGTGCCCGCCAAGCCAGGTACCGACGACGTCGACCAGCAGCGGATTCTTGCCGAACACGAGAATATTGCTCATGAAATCTTCCGGTGTATCTCCAGGGCCAGGGCCTTTCGTGAAACCGTTTCCGTTTCTCCCGTAGATGCCTTCGATGATATTCAGTCCCGTAGGCGTGACGCTGATCGAGTCGAGAGTGCGCTGGGCCCAGGTTTCCATGCCGTAACCGCCATTGGTATCCCTTCCGGGGCGATCCCAGCGCGGGATGCCCGCAGCCGCATGACGCGCGTAGGCTTCATCGATACGCTGCTCGAAATCGACGTTGAACACGCGACGTTCGGTCTCGCTTCTGCTTTTCGTCCCATCCACTCCCTCGCAGAAATGCACGTACGGCGCCACCACCATGCCCTGGAGATTCTTCGTGCAGAGCGTCAATCCCATCGAGTGGGATTTGAACTTCGCGATGTTGATGAGCCAGGAATTGTCGTCGTTACAGGGAGCAAGATACCCGATACGATTGAACAACACACCGTCGGCGACATCGCGCCAGATTACTTCGGTTCCGGTTTGCAAATCCTCGAGACGCAGATCGTAGATATTCCTGCCGGACTGGAAATCGAACAAATGCATTCCGTGCCGTGTGGTGACGGTGTTCATGCGCTGCCCCGTGACGAGGTACTCGCCGGTACAGTACCCGTTGCCCATCCAGTTGGCTTCCCGTACGAACATGTTAAACCCGGGGAAGCCCGTTTGCCTGATGCCGCCGAACAGCCCGTCCAGGAAATCGATGTCGGTGATGATGCCCATGCCTTCAGGGGTGTTGCCCGTGCCCGAGGTGCAGGTGAGATTGGGCTTGATGGCGAGGGCGTGTTCAAACGGTATGCCGGTATCTATATGCGGGGTGAAATACTCCCGGCCAAACAGCAATCCTTCGTTTTTTTTCGCTGCCGCATCGAGCTTGTCGGTGACGGCGGTTTTCCGGATAAACACGGCCTCCGGGTGGGCTTCAACGAACGGATGCGGCAGGAGAAAGGAAGGCAGGCGGCCGGGATTCGCACGCAGAAGGCGCGGCAGAACCGTACTGCCGGCTGCGATGGCGGAGATTCCGGCGAGAAAATCGCGTCGTTTCATACAGCACCTCGAAGATGGAGATCACAATGTACACATCGTACCAAGGGTAGACACATGAACGGCCCATTCGTTCCCTTTGCGGAAAAAATATTTTTCGGAAATGAGCGGACCTGTCTGTCTGCCGCTTATGCTACGAGTCGTTTCCATCAAATGCAAATGTTTTCTTACATTGGGGTCTGAAAGCGCGCATGATGGCGAAGATGGGTAGGCGCTGCCTCACGGTTACGCGTTGCAGTGTCTCCCGCTCCGATTCGACAGGAACTCCCTCCGGATCGATCGATCACGTACCCCACAGCCGACATTCACATACGGAGCTTCATAATGATTTATGAACTTTTAACCGGTCAACACTCTCCCGAGGAACAGCAGCTTCGCTATAAACTGCGATTCCTGTGGCAAAGCGACGGATATTCCGCTGCGGACCCGATCGTCAATCTCCTTCTCCACGACAACGACAGGGACGGATTGCTGTGGGGTATGAGATACATACTCGACACACGCAAGTCGCCGGATTACCACTCAGGCATACGCCGGTCCTGCGAACTCGTGGAATCGGATCTCTCTCTTGAGGAACAATTCCGCATGTTGTATTTCCTCCTGGAGGATCATCAGGATACACTGATCATCAATTTCGTCACAGTGTTCGTGCAGAAGATCTGTCGCGTCGATAGTATTCCGGATAATCATATTCCATTGTATCAGAAGGCGGGAGAACGACTGATTGCGGCTGGTCTGATTTCCCTCGGAAGAGATCTGCTGGAATTCCTCCTTGACACCGCACCGATCAAAGCTTCAATCGCTGCTTACTCTTCGATGGTATCCATGGTTGGCGACGTTCGGGAAAACCCGCAAAACGAATTCCGGGCGCTGTTCCAGATGCTCCTCAAACGATTCAATATCCAACTCAGCGCCGAGACGACGGCCGAAGTGCACGAGAACTGGCACGAACCGATGCTGATGGCATGGTTCAATCTTATGAACGAGTCCCCCGTCCCCCGGTACCAATACATGACGCGCGAGGAAAGAATTGAATATCTCGCCGGCCTGGCTGATAAAACGATGTATTTTGTGAAGCATCCCGAAGAGCGCTCACTTGACGACATTCTTCGCGGTTTGTTCGTGCTTGATATCGAGTGGAGGGAGGAGTTGTTTGGCCTTGAAGTAGATCCTGACGTTCCCTCCGAGGATGAATCCGATTCCATGCATCTCCCGGAATTCGACGATGAAGACTACCTCCGCTGCGTGGACTTCGTGCTCGATCATTTCGATCATTACCTGCCGGACAATAAAGCTGAAATCAAAGCCTTTGTACCACTCCTCTACCTCCCCATCTATGCGATGGATTACAAAATGCCCGAACTCCGCAGTGACCTCGAAGTCAAAGTGGACGGCACGTACCTTGCGACATTTATCCGTGACATGGCCGAGGTGGTTCAAATACTGTGGGAGATGCTTTCGGAGTACGATGAGGTGGGTAAGGCCTTGATGGCGATCGATGCCAATGATATTCTACTTGAGCACTGTGGTGAAGGTGTTTCAACCGAGGCGATCGAAATTTTCATCTCCACGCTGAAGACCGAAAAGAAAACCATACAGCGCGTCATGAAGGAATACAGGCACGGAGAGCGTTGACGCATTCGGGCGCGCAGGTCTGCTGTTCAGTGAAGCTGCACGAATGTCACTCCCGCAGGCGCAGTGCGTCTATACGATGAGCGACTACAGGCAAACGGCCCGGCGCGGACATTCATCCGCCCCGGGCCGCTCGTTCTACGGCAATACCACGAAGCTCCGCGTCGCTTCTCCGCTCGCTGTGCGCAGCGAAATGAAATAGACACCGGAACGAAGTCTGTCCGTGTCTATCACGATGCTGCCCTGGCCGTCAGCGGACGCCGCTTCGGTGCGGGACAGAATCTCGCGGCCCAGCACATCGCGCACACTGATACGGCTCACGCTGCCGACGGGGACACTGTACGGCACGGTCGTCCGCTCGCCTCGCACCACGGGATTCGGATGACTGTCGTACAGCGCGACGCCCTCCACGGGACGCGGCGCGGCAACAGACAGCGGCGAGACGATGGAGTACACCACCTGGATATCGCCGGGTGTTATCGGCGCGGGATGAAGTTCGATCTTTCCGTAATGCTTGCCGATCGGCAGGTCCGTGGTGACGGGTTGCACGTTCATGACCGTCCGCGCGTTGCCGTCCAGCGGGATCGTCGACAACCACGACGGCGATTGCGCCACCGACCACGCCGGGGTCGGTCCGCCGCCGGTCCAGAGCGTCACCGATTTCGACGCGGGCAGCGCTCCGAGATGCTCGGCGGTGAATCGCAGCAGCCAGGGCGTCAGCACGATTCCGTCCGGATCGCGCGCGGTGATGGTCACTGTCGATTCACACGAAAGCGGCGTCTCCTGTCCATCGCAATCGGCGATCCAGCGCACCGCGACCGTCCCGGCGGCGGCCTGCGACTCCACGATGTCCAGCATCCACTCTGCGCTCGCTGACGCGCCTGGGAGGAGCGCGGGGATCATCTTGACGCTATCCTCCCCTGCCGCGAGAACGAGCACCGGAGGAAGCACGATCGCGATGCGGCATGGCTTCGAAATCATCGTTCCCGTGTTGCGCACCGTGTACTGCAGCTGCAAGGGATCGGGAATCAGCGCTTCGTAGAAATTGTCGGCCCAGATCGTATCGTGACCGGCGGTGGAGCAATGCAACGACACGTAGCGCGGACCGCCTTCGATCAGCGTCGCCGCGTCGCAGGCGGAATGAATATCGCGGTCTCCGATGTCGATGGAGACGATGTAGCGCTCCTCCTCGTCCGTCGCAGCCCACAGCGGAGTCAGTTTCCAGGTGACGTCGACACTCGAACCGGCATTCAACAGTGGAAGCACGCGCACGGGCATCGCGGGACCCACGAGCCGCGACCGTTTCAGCGACGCCGTATCGAGACGCGCCCGCACATTGACCAACGCGGTATCCGTCGGATTGCGGAGCCGGAGTGTGACGTCGAATGGATCAGTCACATACTCACCGCGCGGCATATCGTAATGCACGGTGTCCGGAGACAGCACGAGGCATGGAATCCCGACAGCGGGGATGAATATCGTTTTTTCACACCGCGCCGCCTCCGAGGCGTCCGGCGCGTACGCCACGACGCCGATCGATGAAAGACGCTCCGTAGGCGAGGACAACGCGCGCAGCGACCACGACACCGTATCGCGTTCGCCCGCCGCGAGCTGCCGCAATCCCTTCAACCGCGCGTCCAGCAGCGCGATCATGCCATCCGGAGGCAGCAGGATGTCCGCTTCTTTCAACGGCAGCGGAATGCTCCCGACATTGTGCAGTACCATGGTTGCGGTAAAGTCGGTTTGTGAGAGTAACCCATTTGAAGAATCGATATGGAGCGAATCCGGCAGGTCCAACGTGCAAAGGATTTCACCGCGCTGAACACGGATATTCACAATGGCTTCGCAGCGGTGTTCTTTCCCATCAGCCTCTGTGATATACACAAGACCGACGGTATCCGATACATCGTGGTCGATGGGTGGAAGCACGGCGAAGCGCCACTGCTGCAACCTACGGAATCCTGGATTGACATAGAATCGATCCCGTCGCTCCACTTCGCCAGTGGCAAGTTGGAGGTGCGGCGCTCGCGACATGTCGAGTCGCTCCACGGTGTAAAAGCGCACGGTGTCCGCAGGATTCTCGATAGTCAGGCCAATCCCGAATTCCATCGGATCGCTGCGTCCGCTCATCGGATCCCATCGCACCGTCGGCGGCGAGATTGTGGAGCACACCGTGCCGTGCACACCGGGAATAGTGACGGTGAGTTCGCAGTACTGCGTTATTAAATCGAAGGTGTCCACCAGCACGGCCTTGAAGAAAACATCGCGGTAAAACTGCCACGAAAGCACCCGGAAACTGAACAACTCCTCCCTGTCGCTTCGTGGCGGAAGTTGCTGAAATGTTCTCTGGAGTGGAGTCAGAGAAAAGACACCCGTACCCGGCTGCACGACAAGGTTCAGCGCTTTGATTGGTGCCGGTTCGTCTCCGAGGTTGCGTACATGCACGAGGACATGCAACGTATCGTTCGCAAGACGCAAGTCCTTGATTCCTGACTCCAGTTGGGGAAAACTCTTGATCGAGCAATGGACCTCGGTAGAGGCGAGATCCATCAAGACAACTCGAACAGACCGAGTCCCGCTCGCGGTAACCGGACAAGGGGCATTCGGAGAAACTCGAAGGAAAAAGCGGAGTGACGCTGGATCGAGCAGCGTATCGAACGGCGCATGAAAAAACCACTCGAGTACGCGCGAGTCCCCGGGAGCGATGCTGGAGAGATACAGCTCCGATGGAGCCGATCCGTTCAGCAATTGTATGACACCGGGAATATTCAGCAGGACGCGAAGCGAATCCGACGTTGCGATGGAATCGACGTTGGTGATCCTCGCACGTAGTACACAAACCGATGGAGCAGCGATGCGTCGCAGGGTGTCAACGAACAATGTGTCCACGGCGTCAAGATCAACGGTCAGCGAGGTATTCAGACCCGGTGGAGGTGGAGAAATCGCCGGACGCGGACAGATGCCGGGGATATCCAACCGGGTGAGCAGCAGGTCGTTACCCCCGGGGTTCGGTCCGGGCATGCCTGGCGTCGGCTGCATGTTGGTGCCTGTCGTCGCGGAAGCCAAAAATAACGACCGCTCGTGCAGTGAGAGCGAATACTCGGCGCTACCGCCGTACCAGCTGCAGAAAAGCACCGAGGCGGTTGTTGGATCGATGACGGCGATGAAGGATTCGGGGGACGTCGCCACGCTGGTTTTATTCGCGATGGCGCCTACTTGCGGAAGATCGGCTGAATTGCTCTGTCCTGAAATGATGATTCTACCGCAGGCATCGACATCCATTTCGCTGAACTGATCGGTGCCCGACCCGCCAAAATACGTGGAGAAGAGAATCTGCCCCCGGGGAGAAATGCATCCCATGACAATATCGCTCGATCCGGTCGGTACAATCTTGAACCCCCGCACTATGGGAAATCCCGGCGCGTTTGTCTGAAATGCGAAATACAGATTCCCTGTGGAATCAAAGCGCATCGCACGCCGACCATATCCGCTGTACACGGCGTACGCTTCACTCAGGTAGGAAGAGTAATCGATCTCCCCATGCTCCGAAGCTAGTTTGGTGATCACCGCTCCGTTTGAATTCGGAGGCGTGGGAATCAGAGGATTCACTATGGGATATCCGGGCCTGGATGTCGCTCCGCTGACCACGACTTCCCCATGATCCCCGACGGCGATGCACTGGTACTCTTCGTGTCCGGGTCCGCCCATCAGGGTGGCGTAGGTCAATGTCCAGTCACAGCTGGAATATTTCATGATGAAGCCGTCCTCAATACCCTGGAGGACATTGAGGTAGGCATCGTCCGTGACCATCGGAGGGGTGTAATACGTATGCGCGAAAAGAAACACATCGCCGTTGGCTCCGACGGCCATATCACAGATCAGTTGCAAGGTCTGCGTCTGGATGTAGGAAACGTACTCCCGCGCCCCGATGGGATCGAGGATAATGAATCCGTACGGACTGTAGATCGTATCCCTCGCGTCGGGTGTCAGCAGGTTCGCGAGATTCGTGTTCCATACCAGCAGAATAGTGCGGTCGTTGATGCCGATCTCCATGTCCCGCACTGAATTTCCATAGAATCCGTATGAGAACACGGTGCTGTGAATCACTGTCCGTCCGTCGGGTGAAATTTTCACGACGTAATCACCGTAGGTAAATTTGAACAGCAGCGAATCCGCCGGCACGAGGGGAAAATCAGGCGAAATCGTCGATCCCGCCAGGGTCGGATTGCCCTCGCTGTCCACACGAACGAGCGGGTTGGACTCATTCTTCGTCCCGCCATGAAACAGCGTAAATCCCACCGTCACTGTGAATGCGTACGGCCGCACATAGCCGCCGCCAAGCGTAATCTCGGTGGTGCCATCGCTGGTTTGACGAATGATGGGGTTCACCGCCGCATCGCCACTCTCGACCTGCAGTGCTCCCGGTGAAACGTTTTCGAAGTGCAACTTCACCTGCGAGGGATCGGCCCTGGCGGCTACGTGTATCTCATGCCGAAGCTCGCCAGCGTCGCCTTCAACGCGTACATCGATCCCTTTCCACGCCTGAGCGTATGTCAATGAGGATGTCGCTGGCAGCAGGGACTCGCGTGCTTGATTGGCGGAGCCATCGATCAATCGCAACGGTGCGACGGTCGCACCACTTTGCGCGGGACGCAAATCCACACGCGTACCGAACATTTCCATGGATGAAAATACAGGGCGAGGCTGTTCCTGCTTGCCGCCATCACTGCCCGGAATCACGGCCACGCTGTAGCCATTGTTTGAAAACGACACCGTCGGTCCGTACCCTATGCTCGCGGCTTTGACGCGTGCGTCCCACTGACCGTCATTGAGCACGAAGGATCGGGGAACCCGAATGCTCTCAACCCGTGGCGTAATCTGGGCGAGACCGGGTTCGCGCATGACGAACAACATGCACGCAAGTATGATCAATCGACGATGCTTCATGGTTTCCTCCGCGGATCGAGGCTGGATGCTCGATGCTTCTGCCGGTCAGGTCCGCTCGCTGATCCCGGCTCGTCTGTCTCAAGAACACCCTGGGCGGACATGCATCCGCCCCTGGATTTTTTCTTACGGCAGCACGACGATGCTCCGTGTCGCCTCTCCGCTTGATGTGCGGAGCGAAATGTAATATACACCGGAACGGAGTCTGTCCGTGTCTATCACGATGCTACCCTGGCCGTCCACGGACGCCGCTTCGGTGCGGGACAGGATCTCGCGGCCCAGCACATCACGCACGCTGATCCGGCTCACGCTGCCGACGGGAACCCTGTACGGTAGGGTCGTGCGCTCGCCGCGCACAACGGGATTCGGATGGCTGTCATACAATGCGACGGTCTCCACCGGACGCGGTTCGGATACCGAGAGCGGCGCGATAATGGCGTACACAACCTGGATATCGCCAGGTGTTATCGGTGTGGGATGGATCTCGATCAATCCGCGATGCTCGCCGATCGGCAGGTCCGTGGTCACGGGTTGCACGCTCATGACCGTACGCGCATTGCCGTCGAGCGGGATCGTCGACAGCCACGACGGTGCCTGCGCCACCGCCCATGCCGGCGTGGGTCCGCCACCGGTCCACAGCGTCACGGACTTCGATGCCGGCAATGCGCCGAGGCGTTCGGCGGTGAAGCGCAGCAGCCAGGGCGTCAGCACGATCCCGTTCGGATCGCGCGCGGTGATGGTCACTGTCGCTTCACACGACAGCGGCGTCTCCTGTCCGTCGCAATCGGCAATCCAGCGCACCGCGACACTCCCGACCGCTACCTGCGACTGCACGATATCCAGCATCCACTCCGCGCTCGCCGAAACGCCCGGGAGTATCGCGGAGATCATCTTGACGCTATCCTCCCCCGCCGCGAGAACGAGCACCGGAGGAAGTACGATCGCGATACGGCACGGTTTCGAGATCATCGTTCCCGTGTTGCGCACCGTGTACTGCAGTTGCAGAGGATCGGGGATGAGCGCTTCGTAGAAATTGTCGGCCCAGATCGTATCGTGACCGGCGGTGGAGCAATGCAACGACACGTCCCGCGGACCGCCTTCTATCAATGTCGTCGCGTCGCAGGTGGAATGAATACCGCGCTCTCCGATGTCGATGAAAACCACATAGTGTTCCTCCTCGTCCGTCGCGGCCCACAGCGGAGTCAGTTTCCAGGTGACGTCCACGCTCGCGCCCGCATCCAGCAATGCAATCACGCGCACGGGCATCGCGGGACCCACGAGCCGCGACCGTATCAGCGACGCCGTATCGAGCCTTACCTGCACATTGACCAATGCGGTATCCGTTGGATTGCGGAGCCGCAGTGTGACGTCGAACTCGTCCGTTTCATACTCGCCGCGCAACACATCGTAATGCACCGTGTCGGGGGATATGACGAGGCATGGAATCCCAACAGCGGGGATGAATATCGTTTTCTCGCACCGCGCCGCCTCCGAGGCGTCCGGCGCATACGCCACGACGCTTATCGACGAGAGCCGCTCGGTCGGCGAAGACATCGCGTGCAGCGACCACGACACCGTATCGCGTTCGCCCGCCGCGAGCTGATGCAAACCCTTCAACCTTGCGTCCAGCAGCGTGATCATGCCGTCGGGAGGCAGCAGTATGTCCGCCTCTTTCAGAGGCAATGCGGCGATGCCCACATTGTGGAACACCGCCGTCGCGGTAAATTCCGAAGGAGAAATTAGGCCAGTTATCGTATCCAGATGGAGTGAATCCGGCAGCAGGAGATCGCACACAATTTCATTGCGCTCTACGCAAATATTCACGACGGCATCGCAGACATGCTCCTTCCCATCAAACTCCGTGATATACACAATCCCCACCGTCTCTGATACATCCTCATCGATGGGCGGTATGACGGCAAGATTCCAATTCTGCTTACGCCGGTAGCGATCCGCGACAAAGAATCTTGGGCGTTGTTCTATCTCCCCCACATCAAGTTTCAGATGCGGAGCCCGTGAGAAATCGAGGCGATCCACTGTGTAGAAGCGCATGGTGTCCGATGGATTTTCAATGGTCAAGGCAATTGGTATCGGGTAGGGATCACTTGATCGGGCAACCTGATACCATTTCACTTCGGGCGGTGACGTGGTGGAGCAGATGGTTCCAGTCACGCCGGGGATTGTCACGCTTATCTCACAATGTTCAGTTTCGTAGTCGAAGGTGTCGATCAGTGCCGCAGTGAGTGTTATTGCTCTATTGATTTGCAATGAAAGGACTCGAAACAAGAATTCAGCCTCCACATCACTCTTTGGGGGAATTGCAGCGATTGGTCGCAGAAGGGATGGCGATAAAAGGCGGAGAGTCGCAGCGTGCGGGTCGTGCAATCGGATGGCTTTGATCGGCGCAATGCTGGTGCCCACATTGTGGACGCGAACGCGAACATGCAGGGTGTCGTGTACCAATCGCATGCCCTGGATATCGACTTCTGGTTGAGGAAAACTTTCGAGCACGCAGTGTACTTCCTTGTACGAAAAATCTTCATGTATCACTGGGATGGTTTTCATCTGACTCGAGGATGTTGGGCAGACGTCAATCGGGAGAGCGCTTACGATGAATCGAAGCGAACCAACATTTCTCAACGAGTCGTAAGGTGAATGCAGTAACCATTCCAGTAATCGCTTTCCCTGCGGAGGCAGCCCCGGGACAACTAATTCCAAAGGGATAGAACCAGCACGCAATTTGATTGCAAGAGGTATAGCGAGGCGGACGAGAAGCGAATCCGAGGTCAAGTGAGAATCGAGATTGCTGATGGTTGCCCGAAGGACGAAATTCGTGGGTGTCGCAACGCGACGGAAGGTATCCACGCGAACCGAACTCACGATGTCAATATTTACAGACAACATCGGGCCTCCTCTAGATAACGGTGGAAGCGCTACACGGGGGCAAAGTCCGGGTATATCCAATCGCGACAGGACGATATCACGACCGGAGGGATTTGGACCAGGCATGCCTGCTGAGGCTTGCATATTGTCGCCGGTCGTTGCCGATGAAATCAGGACGGAATTGTTATGCAGTGTGAGCGAGTATGGCGTCACCCCACCGTACCAGCTGCAAAACGGGATGGTTGCTGTATGCGGATTGACGACGGCAATGAATGCTTCCTGCGTCGGGACAGTTGTAACTCGACCGGCAATCGGCGAGACAATGGGCAAATCAGCGGAGTTACTGAACCCGGTAAGAATCATATTTCCGCAAGCATCGACGGTAAGCTCGTTCACAGACTCTGACCCCATCCCTCCAAAGAATGAGGAGAAGATAAGTTGTCCCGTGGGTGAAAAACAAACGAGCACGATATCGGTTGTGCCTTCGACAGATCCCTTCATGCTCCTGAAAAGGGGAAAATCCTGGCAGGGTGTTTCTCCGGCGAAATACACCCTCCCCGAAGCATCAAAGCGGAGCCGTCTTACATTGCTCTGTCCCCGTATCTCCGACACCTTTCCACCAAGAAACGTCGAGAATACGATGCTTCGAAAATCAGGTTCGAATTTGGTGATGATATAGTCACTATCTCCGTTGGACGCGGACTGAACTGCGTTCACGACGGGATACGTACCCCGATCGATCATAATACCTAGAATGGCTATTTCATTGGAATCGCTCAAGGCAATGTGAGTGTACTCCTCGTGCCCTTTGCCCCCAAAGCATGATGCGTAGATCAAGCTATAGTCACAACCAGAAAACCGCATGATGAAGCCATCCTCGGCGCCCTGATTTTTCTTGAACATGGCATCAGCCGTAACCATCGGAGGAGTTGAATAGGTATGCGCAATCATATATACGTCCCCATCGGGACCGCACTCCATATCCGCGATTTCCTGCAATCCATCGGTCAAAATGTAAGAGATATAGACGATCTCGCCGGCGTCACTCAACACGATTACTCCGTAGGAGCTAAATGTTGTGTGTTTCGCGTCAAATGTCAACAATGGTCCCAAATTTGTTCCACCCACCAGAAGCACATGACGGTTTTGTATTCCTATCGCAGCGTCGACTAGTGAGATGTTGAATATAACCGTGCTGTGTTTTACCGTGCGCCCATCAGCGGAGAGCTTGACATCGAACATCATGGTTTGTAATAACGGTGGGAACGGTTTTGCAGGCAGAGTCGGGAAATCAAACGAATTGGTTGTCCCGCTCAGTCTTGTGTAACCGTCACGATCAACCCGTACAAATGTATCGGACTCCTCTCTCGTCCCTCCATAAAATAACGTAAATCCCACCGTCACCGTGAACGCGTACGGCCGTACATACCCGCCTCCGAGTGTGATCTCCGTCGCGCCTGCGCTGCTTTGACGAATGAGGGGTTTTACCGCCGCGTCACTGCACTCGACATGCAATGCTCCTAAGGGAACGTTGTCGAAACGCAGCCTCACCTGCGAGGGATCGGAACCGGCTGCAACGTGTATCTCATGCCGGAGCTCCCCGGCGTCGCCCTCCATGCGCACGTCGATCCCCTTCCATGCGTCGGCGTAGGTCAGGGAGGATGTCGCGGGCAACAGGGACTCGCGCGCGGGAGCGGCCGAACCATCGATCAACCGCAAGGGCGCGACGACGGCGCCGCTTTGCATCGGACGAATATCCTTGCGCACTCCGACCATTTCCATCGATGAAAATTTAGAGCCGGGCGCTTCATGTTTTTCGCTACCCTCTCCCGGAATCACGGCGACGCTGTAGCCGCTGTTGGAAAACGACACCGTCGGTCCGTAGCCCATGCTCGCGGCTTTCACGCGCGCGTCCCACTGACCGTCATTCAGAACAAATGAGCGCGGCACCCGGATGCGCTCAATCTTCGGCGCATTCTGGGCGAGCGCGATTTCGCCCGTGAGCAAAAATATGCACGCGAGTACAAGCAGTCGATGATGACTCATAAGGTCCTCCAATGCGGCAAGGTACGGTTCTTCGTCGTTCGTTCTTCGTTCCGAGTTCTTCGCTCTTCGCGCTTTGCTCTTCGCGCTTTGCTCTTCGCGCTTTGCTCTTCGCTCTTTGCTCTTCGCTCTTCGCCCGGAGCGGACATTCACCCGCCCCGGGCGTGATTCCTACGGCAACACCACGATACTCCGCGTGGCCTCTCCGCTCGCTGTGCGGAGCGAAATGAAGTACACGCCGGGCCAGAAGCGCTCGGTGTCGATCACGATGCTGCCCTCGCCGGTCACGGACGCGGCCTCCGTGCGCGACAGAATCTCTCGGCCGAGGACATCGCGCACGCTGATCCGGCTCACGCTGCCGACCGGAACCCGGTACGGCACGGTCGCGATTTCGCCGCGTACCACGGGATTCGGATGGCTGTTGTACAGAGCGACGGTCTCGACGGGAAGCGGATCCGACACCGACAGCGGCGAGATTATCGAATACACGACCTGAATATCGCCCGGCGTGATCGGTGCGGGATGGAGTTCAATTGTTCCGAAATGATCGCCGAGCGGCAGATCCGTGGTCACGGGTTGCACGCTCATGACGGTACGGGCGTTGCCATCGAGCGGGATCGTCGACAGCCACGACGGTGCCTGCGCCACCGCCCATGCCGGCGTGGGTCCGCCACCGGTCCAGAGCGTCACCGATTTCGACGCGGGCAGCGCTCCGAGATGCTCGGCGGTGAAGCGCAGCAGCCATGGCGTCAGCACAATCCCGTCCGGATCGCGCGCGGTGATGGTCACTGTCGATTCACACGAAAGCGGCGCCTCCTGTCCGTCGCAATCGGCGATCCAGCGCACCGCGACACTCCCGACCGCTACCTGCGACTGCACGATGTCCAGCATCCACTCCGCGCTCGCCGACGTGCCCGGCAGTATCGCCGGGATCATCTTGACGCTGTCCTCCCCCGCCGCGAGAGCGAGCACCGCAGGAAGCACGATCGCGATACGGCACGGCTTCGAAATCATCGTTCCCATGTTGCACACCGTGTACTGCAGTTGCAGGGGATCGGGAATCAACGCTTCGTAGAATTTGTCGCCCCAGATGGTGTCGTGACCGGCCGTTGAGCAACGCAGCGAAACATCCCGCGGACCTCCTTCGATCAGCCTCGTCGCATCACAGGTTGCATGAACATCGCGGTCACCGAAGTCGACGGAGACGATGTAGCGTTCCTCTTCGTCCGTCGCGCCCCACAGCGGCTCCAGCTTCCAAATAACATCCACGCTGTTACCGGCATCCAGGATTGGAATCACTTGCTCCGGCATCGCAGGCCCCACCAGTCGCGACCTCTTTAGCGACACGGTATCCAGACGCACCTGCACATTAACCAACGCGGTGTCCGTTGGATTGCGGAGCCGCAGGGTAACGTCGAACACGTCCGTTTCGTACTCGCCGCGCAGAATATCGTAGTGCACGGTATCGGGAGCAAGCACGAGGCACGGAATCCCCACAGCGGGGATGAATATCGTCTTTTCACAGCGCGCAGCCTCTGAGGCGTCAGGCGCATACGCCACGACACCGATCGACGAGAGGCGCTCGGTCGGCGAGGACAACGCGCGCAGCGACCACGACACCGTATCGCGTTCGCCCGGCGCAAGTTGATGCAAACCCTTCAACCTTGCGTCCAGCAGCGTGATCATGCCGTCGGGAGGCAGCAGTATGTCCGCCTCTTTCAACGGCAGCGGGATCGAACCCACATTGTGGAATACCGCGGTCGCAGTAAAATCCGATTCTCGTAATAATCCCGTCGACGCATCTACTTCAAGCGAATCCGGCACCTGCAGATCGCACACAATTTCATTACGCTGCATGCGGATTTTCACGACCGCTTCGCAGACATGCTCTTTCCCATCCAGCTCCGTGATATGCACAATCGCCACAGTGTCTGATACATCCGTATTGATAGGCGGAATGACCGCAAGATTCCATCGCTGTTTCCGCTTGTTCCGATCATAGACAAAGAATCTCTCGCGTTGTTCGATTTCTCCCGTGTCCAGCCGCAGATGCGGAGCGCGCGAAAAATCGAGGCGATCGACAGTGTAGAACCTCGTGGTATCCGTCGGGTTTTCTATAGTCAACACGACCTGCACTGGGTGAGGATTACTCGTCCGGGATATTTGATCCCAGATCACCGTCAGAGGAGTCGGAGTCGTGCAGACCGTGCCTGTCACACCGGGGATCCGGACGGTACCTTCGCAGTACTGCATTGTAAAATCGAAGGTGTCCACAAGGGCCGCCATGAACGTCACATCCCGGTTCCACTGCCACGACAGCACCAGGAAGCTGAACAACTCCTCTCTCTCGCTTTTGGGCGGAAGCTGCGGGAAGGATCTCTGGAGCGGCGTCAACGACATCATACCGCTGCCAGGCGGCACGATGAGATTCAGCGCCTTGATCGGTGCGATGTTGTCGCCAAGGTTTCGTAAACGAACCCGAACATGCAGCGTGTCATGAGCCAGGCGCAGCCCCTGAACTCCGACCTCCGGTTCGGGAAAACACTCGACCGAGCAGTGGACCTCCGAATAGGAGAGATCCCTGAAAACAACTCGCAACTGCAGATGAGCGCTGGCTGTAAACGGACAGGGAGCACTCGGAGATGAACGAAGCAGAAAGCGGAGTGATGTAACGTCCAGCAACGAGTCGAATGGCGTATAAAAAAACCATTCGAGAACGCGCGTATCCCCCGGAGCAATACGGGAGAGGTATCGTTCTGCCGGGGACGATCCGTTCAACAGGCGCACAACTCCGGGTATACGCAGTAACACGAGGAGCGAATCCGGGGTCGGTAAGGAATCCACATTGGTGAACCTCGCACGCAGGACAAAGGTTGTCGGAGATGCGATACGCCGCAGAGTGTCCACGAACAGTGTGTCGATAGCGTCGAGCTCAACAGTTAATACCGTACTCAACCCAGCGGGGACTGGAGGAATTGCCGGTCGCGGGCACAGACCGGGAATATCCAGACGAGTGAGCAGAAGATCGTAACCTGTCGGATTCGCTCCTGGCATCCCAGGTGTCGGTTGCATGTTGCCGCTGTAAGACGCCGTAGCCAGAAATACCGATCGATCATGAACCGTGAGTGAATAACTGGCGTCACCACCATACCAGCTGCAAAAAAGTACAGAAGCCGTGGTTGGATCTATGACGGCTACAAAGGATTCAAGAAAGATCCCCATACTGGATTTGTTAGCAACCGCGCCAATGATCGGAAGATCGTCTGAATTGCTCAGTCCGGTAATGACAACTCTGCCGCAGGCATCGACATCCATCTCATGCAGCTGGTCACTTGCTGATCCTCCAAAATACGTCGAAAAGAGCAACTGCCCCTGGGGCGATATACATCCGATGATTATTTCGTCTGATCCTGTGGGCGCGGTCTTGAATCCTCTAACGATCGGAAATCCCGTGGCAAATGTGGCAGATATTGTAAACGCGAAATAGAGGTTCCCGGACGAATCAAAGCGCATCACTCTCCGACGATATCCACCATAGCTGCCGGATGCCCCAGCCATATAGGAGGAAAAGTCGATCTCTCCTCGATCCGACGCGAGTTTCGTCATCACCGTCCCCCAAACACTCTGTGGCGTCGGTATCAGAGGCTTCACAATTGGATACCCAGGCTCGGATGTAAAGCCATTGACCGCAACCTCACCACGATCTCCGATGGCGATGCCGACGTACTCTTCATGTCCAGCCCCGCCCAGCATTGTCGCGTAGCTCATTGTCCAGTCGCAACCCGAGTATTTCATGATGAAGCCGTCCTCTATGCCTTGAAGGACCTTGATGTACGCATCGGCCGTGATCATCGGTGGAGTAAAATATGTATGCGCGAAGAGAAACACATCACCCGTGGCGCCGACGGCCATGTCGGTGATTTCCTGCAGCTTCTCGGTCGGGATGTATGACACATACTCCTTTTCTCCGTTGGGATCGAGGATAACGAAGCCATAAGGGCTGTAGATCGTATCCCTTGCGTTGGGTGTCAGAAGATTCGCGAGATTGGTGTTCCACACGAGCAGGATCGTACGGTCAAGGATGCCGATTTCCATGTCCCGTACGGAATTTCCATAGAATGAGGATGTGAGTACAGTGCTATGAAGCACCGTCCGTCCGTCCGGTGCAATTTTCAGAACGAAAACACCATCGCCAAAATTGAATGGCAGCGAATCCGCGGGCACAAGAGGAAAATCAGGAGATTTCGTTGACCCTACCAGGGTCGGATTTCCTTCGCTGTCCACGCGCACGAATATGTTGCTCTCATCCTTCGTCCCCCCATGAAACATCGTAAATCCCACCGTCACCGTAAATGCGTACGGCCTCACGTACCCCCCGCCGAGCGTGACCTCGGTTGCACCATCGCTGGTTTGACGCACGATGGGCTTCACAACCGCATCGCCGCTCTCAACTTGGAGAGCGCCGACTGGAACGTTATCGAAGCGTAACTTCACCTGCGAGGGATCGGCCCCGGCGGCGACGTGTATCTCGTGCCGAAGCTCCCCGGCGTCGCCCTCGATGCGCACATCGATCCCCTTCCACGCGTCGGCGTAGGTCAATGAAGATGTCGCGGGCAGCAGGGATTCGCGGGCGGGATTGGCGGAACCATCGATCAGTCGTAACGGCGCGACAGTCGCACCGCTTTGCACGGGACGCAGGTCCACACGCGTGCCGACCATCTCCATGGATGAAAATACAGGGCGAGGGTGTTCCTGTTTGCCATCGCCGGTGCCCGGGATCACGGCCACGCTGTAGCCATTGTTCGAAAACGACACCGTCGGTCCGTACCCCATGCTCGCGGCCTTGACGCGGGCGTCCCATTGACCGTCGTTGAGCACGAAGGAGCGGGGAACCCGAATGTTCTCCACGCTTTGCGGTTTTTGGGCGAAACTGAGTTCCCCGATGAGCAGCAATGCGCAGACAAGAATAATCATCCGCTGAAACATCATACTCTCCTCCAACAAACGTTGCGGAATGTGCTTCTATGGAATGCATCCCGGCTGTTCCGCGCTACCAGGCAGCATCAGGCGTTGATTCAGCGTCTAGATCCCAGGGGAGGTTGATTAAGTGCAACAGGACCTCATATGTCCCGTTTCATGCGTTTCGGATGCTCTTATCACTCTTGCCAGTGAATCTACGCAGCTGTTTCGTCAAAGACAAGAAAAAACCCGCCAAGTGGCGGGTTTGTATAAAACAATGTTGCTGAGACGCGATCAGAGTTTCAGGACGATCCCCGCCATGGCCTGCACACCGCTGAAGTCCTTCTGACCGGTAAACATTTCTTCCTTGTATTCTATCATCTGGTACTTGGCGGCTACGGAAATGCCGAACTCCGGTGAGAAAAGAAAATCGAGGCCCGCGCCGAAATACCAACCGAACTGTATGTGGGTGTCGTCGTCGTTCAATTCATTGCGCTCGGAGATCTGAAGACTCCTGCCTGTGAGTCCGAAATACGCTCCCAATCCCGCCATGGCATAAGGCTGGATGGGATTGTCCGGCAGCGGCGCCACCGAGAGGCCAACCGTCACCGGGATGATGACGACCCATGAGTCGGCGGAAAGTATTTTGTCCGGATCAATCAGCGCGGTATTGCGAAGCTTGTAGGTGTAGGAGGAATACCATCCCGATACCGCGAGATCAACGAAGAGCGGACGTCCGACATTGCGTCGGAAGTGGAAATCGAGTCCCAGCGCCTGCGACTGATCGATATCCCCGTCAGCGTCGTTGATCGAAACATCGTTGACCTTGAAATCCTTCTCCCAATCCTTCGGAAACCACGCACCCACACGCATGCTGTAATAATTTTGCTTCAACTGTTCATCTTGCTGAACGACGATCGTGGTTCTGTCGTCACGCGGTTTGTCCTGTTGCGCGTGGAGCGACGCCGTCGCGAGCAGCACCAACAGAAATAATGAAGTCACGGTTTTCATGATGCCTCCAAAACTTTGATATTCAAGATTGCCAGTAACCACTCAGAATGAGCCGGCCGATCGCTCGACGCCGGTGTGGAAAATGTCATGTTAATTCATGTAAACGTAGGTAAAAGCTGCGAAATACGAAAACGTTCGAGACAATCGACACGGACGCGGATGAATCGCGGGCTGCTGCATGCGGGTTCCCGGTCCGGCTCAAAGAAGGGATTCCCGGCAGCCACGCATCCGTGTCGATGGTTTCCAATTTCAATCGCAACTCCTACATTGCATCGATCATAACCTGAGAACGCTATGGTGAAGTTTCGCATTGGAACGTGCAGTTGGAAATACGGCGAATGGAAAGGGCTGGTGTATTCAGCGGATAAAGGGATCAATTTCCTTCGGGAATATTCCCGGATGTATGACACCGTCGAGATCGACCAGTGGTTCTGGTCGCTCCACGCCGCGGACAAGATCTCCCTGCCGGACCCGCTTGTCGTACAGGAGTATGCGTCCAGCGTACCTGAGGATTTCGTCTTCACGGTCAAGGTTCCCAACAGCGTGACGCTCACCCATCTCTACGGAAAATCCAAAGCGGCGCCGCTTGTCGGCAACGACCACTTTCTTTCAACCGATCTGTTTCTCCGCTTCATCGACTCGCTTGACCCGATAAGAGGACGTATCGCTTCACTCATGCTCCAGTTCGAATATCTGAACAGAGAGAAAATGCCGCAACGAAAAGTGTTTCTCGACCGGCTCGATGTCTTTCTCGCCGCGTGCCCTGCGGATATCCCCATCGGCATCGAAACGCGCAATCCGAATTATCTCGGCAGCGACTACTTTTCGCTGCTCGGAAGTCGCGGCGCGCATCACGTCTACCTGCAGGGATACTACATGCCGCCCGTCACTCAGGTGTACCGTGAGCATGCATTCGCAGGCTCACCGGCGGTGATACGGCTGCACGGTCCTGACCGCAAAGGCATGGAGGAAAAAAGCGGCGGCAAATGGAACAGGCTCGTCGAACGACGGGAAGGAGAATTGCGGGAGATTGGGGCGATGGTGACCGGGTTGCTCGTCCATGGCGTTGAAGTGATTGTGAACGTCAACAACCATTATGAAGGCTCGGCTCCCCTGACCATCGAGCGGTTTATGAATGTGCTGCGGCAGCTTGCTCAGGAGGCCGGGGTCTCGTTGCCACCTCGGGGCGGAAACATTGAAGCGTAGGTATGATCCGCTTCGCCGGACAAACGGCAGACGCCAAGCGCCAGAAGAAGGAAGGACGCGCACAGCAGAAGAAAAGCACAAGCGATGATGATAGCCATGACAACCTCGATAAAGTGACTACGAGGTACACGTTGCTCATTCGCGTGTGGTGTTTCAACCCAAAAAAGAAAACCGGATAGTTTTTTGCGGTCATTGCGCCGTCCCCAACCTGCTCCCGCATACAGGTGGATCGGGCGCCGGTATCATTCAAAGCCGCATCCCATTTTCGCTTCGCCGGGTTCCTGTGCACCGACCTGATGGTTGCCGATCATCGCCGCGGCTCGCGTGCGAGGGAAGTCAATCGGGTCGTGATCGATCATGCACCGCCGCATGATTGTTGAACGGGCATGCCGTGGCGAGGCAGTCCCGGTTGAGCTTGCTGACGCCACAGAGCGTTCTGCCGCGGACCTGCATATTCATACCGTGGGTTTCAGTCAGGAATAGCGCCGCTTCCTCGATCGCGAGCGAAGTGTCGAGCTTGCAGCAACGCGAACGGACATCCCGGTCGATGCGCTCCATGCTTCGGCTCATCGCACGATTGCTCCACTGGCGGTGGAAATCCGAATATTCCGAGGTTTTTGTCAGGACCTCGAAAAATATTCCGCTCCCCGTCGCGGCGCCGCATCCATGTTCGGTTCCGCACTGCCCGTCGTGCACGCACTCGGCTAGGATGCGCGCTTCACGGAGGCGTATTTCGCGTTCGTCCTCCTCGTCGAACATGTTGCTGTAAGCCGCGAGAAGCGCCGCGGGTACGAGGAAGTGATGGTCCGCCCCATTCATCCGTACGGAGGGGTGCCGCATCAGAACATCGGCGATGGCAAGGGGATCGCGTTCTGTTGTCCGCATGCAATGCCGCTGGATGAGGTCCATGGCGGATTGTGTGGCGCAGGTCTCGCACATGGCGTGCGCCGATCCGCATGTGTACCCTTCGCCTGTATCGTCTCCGCAAAACGTGCATGACAACGCGGGGATAGCATTCCGTGTGTCAAGTGCTTCGTCGCACAGTGCGCACGTCGTCGGATTATGATCGATCGGGACACGATTCCTGATTGGTGGAATTGTCATAGGCTACTCGATCGGTGTTTCAACAATGATGCTCACAGTCCTGCAATAGAATCGGCCTTCGGGCAAATCGTTCGTGTGCATGGTTGTTTCACCCAGTCCAAGGGCTTTATCGAGCGGTTGCTCGAGTGCTCGCGCGGCGGAGCGCGCCCGTCCAAGAGAGAGGGGTTCATTGACGGAAGGCTCACCGATGCGATCGGTATATCCCGTGATCATGACCGTCGCGTTCGGAGCGATGCGCGGCCGTATCATGTCCGTGATGCGACGATTTTTTTCACCCAGTTCTTCCGAATTGAATTCGAAAAGAATGAGGTTATATCTGTCGATCTCCTTGTCGCCGAGGCGCTCGCGCCTTTTTTTCTGAATGGTCACTTGCTCGATCGGCAGGCTGTGCTTCGGCGAACTCACCCTCTGCGCCGCGGCGTCGGCGACGTCGATGCGATACACCAGGCTCTCCGTGCCGCGCGGGATGGCCTGTCGTTCGCGCTCAACCATCCATTCGATGGTAGCTGGAACGTCGCCACGGCCATCGAAGCGTCGCAGCGTGGCGCCGCTTTGTTCGACCGACACATTCCAGGAGGTCACGCCAGCCTGGCTCACGACGTCGGGCTTGAAACGGACGACCGGAGGACTTACCGAGCGGAGTGTATCGTCGATGACGATAGGATCGAGGATACGCGGATCGTCAGATACTATTTCGACGCGCCGATTTTCTTCCACACCGTCAGGATCGCCGATGTTGGAGGGTTTTTCCGGGAGTCCGCGTGCATCGATGGTAATGCGCGAAGCGTCGATCGGCCATGTGGCGAGGAGATAATCACGCACTGTTTCCGCGCGGTTGCGCGAGAGTTCCAGATTCCCGGCTTCAATGCCTGCGTCAATATTCGTTCCTGTCAATTGCACCTTCGCATTGGGATACAATCCCATGCGCTGGCCGATGATGTTCAAAATGTTATGATACGTACCGAGGATATCGTGATTCTTCAGCGACACGATATCGAACGATTGCGCCGCCGCATTGCTGAGACGCTCGTACCGATGAGGAAGCACGGCGCTGTTCTCGTCGAAGAAGACATAATGCAGAAGGGGACGCATTTCGCTTGAAATGAATTCCTCGACACGAATTGTCGCCAGGGGAGTCTCTTCTCCGTTCCGCTCGACCGCGACCGCGACAATGTCTGCTGCGAGCGCGGGAGGCGGGGGTGGAGGCGGAGGAGGAGGGGGCGGCGGGGGCGGTGGAGGAAGGGGCGCCTCTTTCCGCGCTTCCGGCCGATACAACACGCCCACACCAAGGCGAAGGGAGTTCGAAAACCAATCGAGATTCGAAGCCACCGGGGTAAGTCCGATGGAATAGAAGGCTTCAGGCGCGGCCATAAGGGTGCCGCGTTCGTTCAGCGGAACCTCATACCGCGCGCCGGCCACGAAAGATGCGGTGATGGACAAGGCATCGGGAATGTCCCCCGAAAATTCGTTTCTGGTGCGTCGCTGTTCATTGAAAAAGACTCCCACATCGGCAGGATCGACGATGGTCTCGGCTTGCTCGAATCCCTTGTTCACGACAAAACCGATATTCGGTCCGGCCAATATGGAAAAATCTCCGAAAACCTTCCAGGCGACAAGCGGTTCGAGGATGACTGCGGACAAGGAGGCGTCTATCGTATGCTCGAAACTCCCCTGCACCGCGGCGCCGTCGACGTTCACCATGATTGGTTCAAGATAGCTGAGCAGCGCGCTGTAGTCATGCAAACCAAGCCTCAGCAAGAGAGCGAACTGGCTGGAAAAAGGCCATTCCACCATGAGGCCGAGCGCGTAGCCGTTTCCGTCGCCCTCTTCGAAGCGCGGACAACAATTCGGGATGCCGGGTAATCTTTGAAAGTTGGCCCCATGGAAATTGAGGGAGTAATTCGCAAAGCCGCCATAACGAAGGCCGAGCGAATCGGGATCACTCTCCTCTTGCGCAAACCCTGTCACGGTGAACACGGCGTTGCACAGTACGAAGGCGACCAGCAACGTGCGTACCGGATGCCATGATGCTACATCAGTAGACGGTTGAAATTTCATAATCTCGTTCCATATCGCTGAATACAAACTGCGTGTTCGATGATGCGTTCCGGCTACGTCTGTCGGCTGTGTAAGTGCATGAACAATTTCACGTGCACATTACGCTTTTTACCGCATTGAGGCAATCCTTCCTGATGAATGAATTCCTTCGATGTTCCGCCCGTTGCGCGATCCGGCGGCTACCGATCGACATGTGACCCATCGATGCGTACGGCCAGACTCTTCCATGCGCCACTTCGACGCCGAACAGAAACCGGTCCGGAAAGCAGGGAGGGTATTCAGCGCGCCGGTTCGAATGACCCGTGCCTCGCTTTTTGCTGAACAACCTTGCTCGTTACGCACGAGCACCTGATAGCTTCCACTCCGCTCCGCGACAAGTATGCGGTTCCTTGCCCCGGGAATTTCCTGCCCGTCGCGAAACCATTGATAGGCGGTCGACTGAAATGCTATCAATGTATCGCCGCGCTGTACGATCGTCGCTACGGGAGCAGTATCGACGGTTACATGGACGTTCGCTGCCACTGCTTCGCAATTCCCTTTGCCCTTGACTGTCACGGAATAATCACCGGAACGATGCACGCTGATGCTGCGCGATACCGCGCCGGTGGACCAATGGTACAGCGTGTACCCTGAGCCTGCGTCGAGTACGACACTGTCGCCCTCGCAAAATCGTAACGGACCCAGTGCGCTGATCACAGGCGTGGGCACGGGGTACACACTGACGGCGATAGCGGAACTTCGTCCTTCACAACCGACGCTGCTCCATGCGCTGACGGAATATTCTCCGGGTTCGCGGACAGCGAGGGAGGGTCCCTCCGTTCCGTCGGACCATTTATATTTCGTGAAACCAGGAGTGGCGCGCAATGTGAGGGTTTGACCTTCGCAGATGCCCGATCCTCCTTCATTGACGATAGCCACAACGGGTACAGGTTGTGCGATAAGCTGCACGGTATCGGTCATCTGACATCCGTTGGCGTCTGTCACAGTCACGGTATACGTCATGCTGCGACGAGGCGTGGCCACCGGAGTCGCCTTGTTCCGATTATCAAGCCCCTCGGGGGGGCTCCAAAAAAAACCGAACGGAGGCGTACCTCCCGAGACGCTTCCTCCGAGTTGCACCGGCAAACCTTCACACACTGTCAATTTCCGGGACATAGCGATCAGCGGCGGCTGAGACACCGCGACGAACACTGAATCGCGGGCGATGCAGCCTGTGGCATCGGTGACTGTGACGGTGTACAGCGTAAGTGCGCCCGGCTGCGCTGTGGTACGCGCCGCATTCGGACGCGAAAGACCCACCGCCGGAGACCAGGCAAAACGATAGGGCGCCTTGCCTCCCTTGACCTGCGCTGCCAATTGCGCGGTCCCGCCAGGGCACAGCGTTACATCCTCATTCGCCTGAACGGATGGAACAGGGCGCACCTTTATCCGCACGGTGTCCGCGTCGACGCAGCCAAACGCATTGCGTACTTGCAGAACATACATTGTGCTGGCTGTCGGAGAAGCGAGCGGCGAGGGCGACCGCGCATCGCGAAGTCCGTCGGCCGGTGTCCACGTGAAGACAGCGCCGTTCGTGGTGTCGGATTTGCCTGAACCCAAGCGGACCTGCTCACCGAGACACAGATCCGCGTCGCTGCCCGCATCCGCCTTATTGCACGGGGTAACGGCCACAACAATGGTTGCCCTTGCACGACAGCCTTTCGCATCGATCACGGTAACGGTGTAGGTAATGGTCTGTACGGGATTTGCGACTGGTGTAGGTGAGGCCGGATCACTCAATCCTTCGCGAGGAGTCCATTCATAGCGATAAGGGCGAGTGCCTCCGCTCACGGACAGCTCGATGCGTTTTCCCTGCCCGCGGCAGACTGTCATCTCACGGGGGAGTATGATGCCGGGCGCCGGTGCGACGCTCACAGTCACCTGATCCGAGGCTGTGCAGCCGCGCGCATCCGTCACCATAACCGTGTATTGGGTGGATGATGTCGGTGCGGCGGTCGGTGTGGGGATGGATGCGTTATCGAGACCGAACGCCGGAGTCCACCGCCAGGAGTATGGAGGCGTGCCTCCAGTGGCCTGCGCCGGTATTTGATACGAATTCCCCGAGCAAATCGTGACATCCGCACCGGCACGCACCACGGGCGATGATGTCGCGAATACGGTGACGACATCCGTCGCCACGCAACCACGCGTATCCGTGGCGGTGAGGGTGTATACCGTAGTCGAGACCACGGATACATTGGGATTGAGCGAACGCGCCGAGCTGAGTCCCGTAGCCGGGGACCATGTGAATTTGTAGGGTGGACTACCGCCGCTGATGCGGGCATTCAAGGAAATCTGGCTGCCTGAACACAGAGATACATCCGCACCCGCATCGACAACGGGAGGATCGAGAATCGCGACATCCACGCTCCCCTGAGCTACGCACCCGACGGCGTCCGTCACCGTGAGCGTATAGGTCGAGGTGACGGCCGGCGTAGCCCGGGGATTCGGAATGGTGCCTGAACTCAGCCCTTGAAGGGGGGACCAGCTATACACATACGGAGGACTGCCGCCACGCACCGCTGCGGAGAGTTCGGTGGAGCTGCCGCGGCAGAGGGTGACACGATCGGCGATGCGCAACACAGGCTTCGGCTGGACGGTGACGCGCACCATCGTGGTGGCCGTGCAGCCGTTCGCATCCCTGGCCGTGACAGTGTATGTCGTGTTCTTTTGCGGTGTCGCGGAAGGTATCGCACTCGTGGCATTGTCCAATCCGGTAGAGGGAACCCATGAATATCTGAACGGAGGAGTGCCCCCCATCGCTTCGGCGCCAATTCGCAGCGGCACGCCGGCACAGGCCGTAACGTCGCCCTGCACCCTCAGCGACGGCTGCGGATGTACAGAGACCAGCACCGAGTCGATCGCGACGCAGCCGTTGGCATCGGTGACGGTGAGCGTGTACAGCGCCGTTCTGGAAGGTGCGATCCTGGGTGTTGGGGTAATAGTTGAACTCAATCCGTCTCCGGGATTCCACTTGATGATGTAGGGCGGCCTCCCGCCGCTCACCCGGCCTTGCATGCCGCTCTGCTCGCCGGTGCAAAGTGAAAGATTGTCCCCCGCATCGACCACCGGAGGAGGATGCACGGTCAATCGCACCGTATCCATGGCGGTACAGCCATTCGCATCCGTGACGGTGACGGTTAGCGCACCGCTGCTCCTTGGCGTAAAACGAGGCTCGGACGCGGATGCGTCACTCATGCCGGGTGCAGGCGACCACGAATATCGGAACGGCGCCTTCCCTCCCATAACCGCGGCCCTCAGCGACATCGGTGTATTCGCGCAGGCGATGCGATCTTCGCCCGCACTGATGGAGAGCGCGGGGTGCACCGTGACCACCACGGCATCGCTGTGCGAGCAGCCTTTCGCATCGGTGACCGTGAGCGTGTACCGAGTCGTTATACGCGGGGCGGCGACAGGAGCGGGGATCGCCGCGCTGCTCAGACCGTCGGCGGGCGACCAGTTGAAATTGTACGGCGGCGTGCCCGCGTTCGCTTTACCTTTTAATTGAACCGAACTTCCGGGGCAGATGGCGACAGGCTCGCCGGCATCGGCCACAGGCGGCGCGACCACGCTGACGAGAACGGTGTCGCGCGAAATCGCCCCTTCCGCATCGGTCACCGTCATGACGTACCATGTCGTACGCGTCGGTGATGCGAGCGGGCGCTGAGCGTCCGGTGGCTTTAAACCCTCGACTGGACTCCAGGAATACAAGTACGGCGGCTGCCCGCCTCCGGCATCTCCACCCAGACTCACCGAGGTGCCCAGACAAATCGTCGTGTCCGGCCCGGCGTTCGCGAGTGGTTCGTTGAAAACGATGCGTAGCATGAAAGCGTCCGTCAGGCCGGCCAGATC
Source organism: uncultured Chromatiales bacterium (assembly GCA_964371045.1). Lineage (GTDB taxonomy): Bacteria > Bacteroidota > Ignavibacteria > SZUA-365 > SZUA-365 > JAOSJT01. The sequence goes on from CAYJMN010000003.1 coordinate 61,708, forward strand.
GCCTTGAAAGGTGTTCCCCGCCGTACGGAATCCCCTGCTTTCGGTGCCCCCGACAACTGCGGCGTTTCCCTTGGAATCCACCGAAAGCCCATGGCTGATATCATGTCCTTCACCGCCGAAGAAACTTCCCCAGAGGAGGGCGCCTGTTTTTGCAAACTGGATTATGAAAGCATCGTATCCCTTCCCTTTTTCCCTCTGGAAGGGCGTTCCGGCGAGCGGAAAATCCGTGCTCGCGGTGAATCCGGAAACGACGATATTGCCCTGTGGATCGATGTCAAGTCCACCGGCCTTGTCCACTTCGTTCCCTCCAAGATACGTGGACCACTGCAGATCCCCTTTTGCACCGAATACTGTTACGAACGCATCGATAAGTCCCCCGTGTTTGTTGCGCACGGATGCTCCCTTCACAGGGAAACGCACGCTTGCCGTGTATCCGGCGACAGCGATATTCCCGGTGACATCGATAGCGACGCGTTCGGCGCTGTCCTCGAGTTCTCCGCCCAGATAGGTCGCCCAGGCGATCTTGCGCGAACGGCCGTCGATACGCAGCAGTGCGGCATCGAAACTTCCGCCTCCGTAACTCTGCTGCATCCCGGTCGATACGGCAGGCAGATTGGTGCTCTCCGTCCTCACCGCGATCACCGCATCTCCGTTGGGTGCGACCGCGATGTCCGTGGCGAAATCCATGCTCCATCCGCCGATGTACGTCGCCCATGCCCGCGAGCCGTTCGCGTCAAAAATGGCGACAAACATGTCGTAATCTCCGGCGTTACTCGTCTGAAACGCATCCGGAGTGACCGGGAAATTCGTGCTGTACGTCCCACCGGCGATGTGGACCCTGCCGTTCGCGTCGATATCCAGTCCGCCGCACTCGTCGGAAAAGCTTCCGCCGAGGTACGTGCACCAGCGTCGTTGCCCCGCGGCGTCCAGCGACAGGAGAAACACATCGTAGCGTCCTCCGTTCCGGCTCTGAACAGCGCCCGGACTGACCGGTATATCGATGCTCGATGTGGAGCCGGCAACGACGACGTCCCCTCGGGCCGAGAGAGCGATTTGCGGATTTTCCTCGGAGCCGGAGCCGCCGAACAGCGTCGTCCAGACACGCTTGCGTTCGCGAGAAAATTTCGCGATGAACAGATCGAAGTTTCCCTTCGCGGACGTCTGCATCGCGCCTGGGGTGACGGGGAATACGAGACTCGCGGTGTAGCCGCATACCAGCATGGATCCCTCGGCGTCGACAGCGACATCGCGGGCATAATCCGACAGATCACCGCCGAGAAACGTACTCCACTGCAGAAACGGATCAATGACGAGCACCGCATGCTCGGGCGTCGCTCCCACTGCGAATCCAAGCGTCCGCCCTTCAAGGCGCCAGTTTGCCTTGACGTGCAAGGGATGATCACCCGCTGTAAACGCAACCGGAGCCGCGTCCGTCAGTGTCCAGCCGTCGCAGTCATACCGCAGGCTGCCGTCGCGCGCGACCGAGGCGGCACCTGCGCCTTCGACGGAGAGCCTGATCCTGCGCGCGTCGGCGCCGGGATGAACGATGAATTGATACTTGAGCCCACGCTCGTTGATGAAGCACTCGGCATCGATCCCTGGATAGATGTTTCTGTAGCGAACACCACCGAACGCCTCTCCCGAAGCCGATTCGGCGTCGGGTGTATAGACCCACCGTCGCTCATCGCACGGATTCAACATCTCAATATCCGGGATGGCGCAATCGATGAAACGGAGATCGATTCTGTGCAGTGCGATTCGATCGTCTCCACCGCCATGCGGCGATTCGCTCCCGGCAAGCCGCTGCCCCGGAACGAGGGCGGAGTGAACGATGCTCAGTCCTTGCGAGGTAAAAAACACCCGAGCGCCACGCTGCCGGGTGGTCACGGCGAAAGGACGCTGGTCCATAGCCGTCCCCACATCGGGATCTCGCAGGAGGAACATGACGGGAGTTTCGGCGGCGGTATTTCCAAGCAGCCACGGACGAACACGAACATCATCGGGCTCGGAGCGGGCTATGAATATGAGTGCAAGAAACAAAATCGAAGCGAGGATGCCTGCGCGTGTACCAACTCGGTTCATCGTCATTGCCGATTCCATGCGGTTGTGGCTGAGACATAGAAAATCCGGTGATGAATAACCACCCACCTGGCCTGTACCATGGACGTCCGGTTACTCGGAGCTGCGCGCGCCCTGCGTCGCAAGCCTTGAAATACCGGAGTCAGCGAAGGATCGTGAAGCGCTGCTGCGCACCCGATCCACTCGCATCCCTGCCGCGCACAATGTACATACCGGCCGGAAGATCCGCCGCCGGTACGGTCAGCGCATGGCGACCTTCAGACGCATGTCCCGAAAAAACGTCGCGGAGATGGCGTCCGAGCATGTCGTGAAGCGTTATTTCCAACGTCGATGAGCGGTCTTGCCTCCACGAAATATTGACTTCTCCCGCAGCGTTCAGCGGATTGGGCCAGACTGCGTCGAATTCGAATCCGGAAGTCGCGGCCATGGGAGCAACAGCGTTGACGGCGCCATCGACGTTGATGCTGGCATCCACGAGTCTGGGCGTCATGCTGTCGGAATCCGTCGAGTCAACCGAAAGTGTTGCGGAGACGCCGCTTTTCGTCATGAACATGTAATTCGTGCTGGTGCTATATCCCTCGGAAACAACTTGTCCGGCTATTTCGAGTCGTTGAGTTGTTTTTGTGACATTTTTCATGCACAAAGCCTCGTACGATCCCTGGGGAGTGATCAATGTGCCGCTGGATATGGCTTCGATCGTCATTTCAGTTTCATTTGTGAAACCGACGATCGGTGAAATCGGGTCTCCTTTGTAGGTCCATTTCGAGCCCAGGGTCGTGGGAAACAGCATATCCGGTTTGGGCGGGACATTGGCCAGGATATAGGGCATACCCTGCACCTCCGTACCGTAGCCAAGTGAATAGAAGCCGTCGTCATTGAGTAAGTAAAAAACATACGCGACCTCCTGCCCGGTAACCATCTGAGAATGTGTCGCGTCAGGGAAGTCGGCTGCGTACGGTGTAAGCGCGGGGTCGACAAATACGTGATTGTATATCGACGATGTGTACTGGAATACCGTAAAATCCCATGTGTTGCCGCTTCCCTTGCTGCCGAGGTCGAACGTCGTACCGACCGCGTTCGATGCGTCGAACATCGTCGTCTGGCCGTCGCGCAGACTCGGTTCGAGATCGGAACGTGAAAAGCTGAGTTGTCCGGCGGCCGGGGAGGCTATGGTCGCGGATAGCAGAAACGCGAAAATCAATCGATAATAACGCATCATGTATCTCCTTTTTTTGTGTGCAATGTGAGTGCGATAAGGTACGAAAAGTTCTCGCAGATTGCGAATACGACGAGCATCCAGGCTTCAGCCGAGAGTGGAACGGAGCAGCTCACAGACGGAAAGACTACGTACTTTCATAGAGAACCTGCATCCGCCCTGGCATAACGGAGAAATCCCCGCGATGATCGGGGCGCGCATCTCGCAGGATGTTGATTTTGGCCATGATCCTCCGTAACTTTATGGATTATTTTCTTTGAGCATTCCACGCCTCACCGACCGCACATCCGGATCGCCATATGCACACCAACCCCGACTTCTACAACATCGACAGCCTTTTCACGGAAGAGGAAATTCTGGTTCGCGATACGATACGCAATTTCGTCGCGAAGGAGGTACTGCCGATTATCGAACAAGCGAACCGCGAACATCGTTTCCCGCTTCACCTTGCACGACGCATGGCGGAACTCGGCATTTTCGGAGCGACGCTTCCGGAGGAATACGGGTGCGCCGCCGCAAGCAACGTCATCTATGGACTGATGATGCAGGAACTCGAACGGGGCGACAGCGGCATACGCAGCTTCGCCAGCGTCCAGAGCGGTCTCGTCATGTATCCCATCTATCGCTACGGTACTGAAGAGCAAAAACGGCGATGGCTTCCCCTCCTCGCGACGGCGGACGCGATCGGCTGCTTCGGGCTTACCGAACCCGACCACGGATCCGATCCGGGAGGGATGGTGACGAAGGCTGTGCGCGATGATTCCGGTTTCGTTCTCAACGGCGCCAAAATGTGGATCACGAACGGCACGATCGCCGATGTCGCGGTCGTCTGGGCCAAACTCGATGGCGAAATCAGGGGGTTCCTTGTCGAAAAAGGCACACCGGGCTTCACCGCACCCGAGATGCACGGCAAGCACTCACTCAAAGCATCGGTCACTTCGGAACTTGTGTTTCAGGACTGTCGGATCCCTTCCGATGCGATCCTGCCTGGAATCGCCGGTTTGAGGGGTCCCCTCTCCTGCCTGACGCAGGCGCGTTTCGGCATCGCATGGGGCGTCATGGGAGCAGCTGAAGCCTGTTATACCACGGCGTTGGACTACGCGATCACACGCAAGCAATTCGACAAACCCATCGCATCGTTCCAGCTCGTGCAAAACAAACTCGTAGCAATGCTCACCGAAATCACGAAGGGCAAACTACTTGTGCTGCATCTCGGTCGCATGAAAGATAATGGATCGATGACGTTCGCCCACGTTTCCATGGCCAAGCGGAACAACGTCCATGCAGCGCTGGAAATCGCCCGCACCGCGCGCGAGATTCTCGGCGCCAACGGTATTCTCGACGAATACCCGGTGATGCGCCATATGAACAACCTCGAATCGGTCATCACGTACGAAGGCACGCACGATATACACACACTGATTCTCGGGCACGACATTACCGGCCTGCCCGCGTACAGCTGATCACCCACTAATCCGGAACACCACGCCATGCCGCAGAAGAAGATACGACTCGGACTTACCTTCGACGACGTCCTCCTGATACCGAGGAAGTCGAGCGTCCTCCCGCGCGAAGCCGATGTACGAACAAAACTGACGCGAAGCATCGAGCTGAATATTCCATTGCTGAGCGCTGCTATGGACACCGTCACCGAGTGCGATATGGGCATCGCGCTCGCTCGTGAAGGCGGCATCGGCATCATCCACAAGAATATGAGCATCATGCGCCAGGCCGAGGAAGTGGACAAGGTCAAACGATCCGAGAGCGGCATGATCGTCAATCCGATAACGCTGCATCCGGACAAGACAGTCGCCGATGCTCACGACCTGATGGAGCGCTACAAGATTTCCGGTATCCCTATCGTCGACAATGACGGACAGCTGCTCGGCATCCTCACCAACCGCGATCTCCGCTTCGAGCCCAATCGCTCCATGCTGGTGCACGACATCATGACGCGCGAGAATCTCGTAACAGCCCCGTTGGGCACCACTCTGGAAGAAGCCGAGTCCATCCTGCAGGAGCATCGCATCGAGAAACTGCCCGTAGTAGACAAGAAGGGACGTCTGCGAGGACTGCTGACGTTCAAGGACATCATGAAAAAGAAACACCACCCCAACGCATGCAAGGATACGCTTGGCCGACTCCGCGCCGGCGCGGCGGTGGGTATCGCGCCCGACACGCTGGATCGCGTCCAGGCGCTCGTCGACGCGTCCGTGGATGTTATCATCGTCGATACCGCGCACGGACACTCGGCCGGTGTGGTTGAAATGGTGAAAACAATCAAGCGCCGTTTCCCGGATCTGCAAGTGATAGCCGGTAACGTCGGCACCGCGGCCGCGACCGAGGATCTGATCAAAGCCGGCGCCGACGCGGTGAAAGTCGGTATCGGACCGGGCAGCATCTGCACGACGCGCGTCGTCACCGGCGTGGGCGTGCCGCAGATTACCGCGATCATGGACTGCGCGGAGATCGCCGCCAAATACGGCATTCCCATTATCGCCGACGGAGGCGTCAAGCAAACCGGCGATGTGCCCAAAGCCATCGCCGCCGGAGCGGATTCAGTCATGATCGGAGGCATGTTCGCCGGTCTGGAAGAAAGTCCCGGAGAAAAGATTCTGTACGAAGGTCGCCGCTACAAGGTGTACCGCGGCATGGGGTCTCTCGGTGCGATGAAGGAAGGGAGCAAGGATCGATATTTCCAGGACGTGGAAGAGGACATAAGGAAACTGGTACCGGAAGGCATTGAAGGCATGGTGTCGTATCGCGGACTTCTGGAGGAAAGCGTGTATCAACTCCTGGGTGGATTGCGTGCGGCCATGGGCTACTGCGGAGTAGCGACCATAGCCGATCTTAAATCCAGCACCGAATTCATGCAAGTCACCTTCGCGGGTCTGAAAGAGAATCATCCGCATGATGTGTTCATTACGAAGGAAGCTCCCAATTACCAGGCCGGCAACAACTGAAGGCGGAGTTATCCACAGACCCGAAAACCGGACCGCTAACAACGGGACAATGGAATATGGCGATTTCCCCTATTTTTCGCCACTTTCTGCAAGCTGAAACCCGTTATCCACATTTTTCGCTTGTTTATCCACATTTCCGGAAACCCCTGTGTCGCCATCCCGCGTAATTTCGCGGTCTCCTGAATTCGCCTCGCGTCTTCGCGCGTTGCGTGCGGTACTACGCACCGGCGGCATCGACGGCATGCTCGTGACCCGTGCCGCGAATGTGCGCTATCTGTGCGGATTCACCGGAAGCAATGGCTGGCTCCTCGTTCGTCCGAGATCCGCCGTGTTCGTCACCGACGGCAGATATGCGGAGCAGGCGGCGACGGAGATTATGGAAGCCGGGGTGCTCATCGCAGACCAGGAACGACTTTCCGATGCCCTGCTTCGAACCAGCGCGATGAACGGCCTGGCACGACTGGGCTTCGAGGCGGACACCATCAGTTTTTCGCTGCACAAATTGCTTGCGCGTCAATTTCGCGGCCACAAGCTCGTACCTCTCGCCGAGGCGATCGAACCACTACGGCAGATCAAGTCGGCACCGGAACTCGCGGCGATGCGCAAGGCCATCGCGATCACGGAAATGGTGCTGGGAGACGTCCTTGGAGAATTGCGTCCCGGCGTAACCGAGAGGGAAATCGCGGCGGATATTACCTGGAAGCATCGCAGGGCCGGTGCCGACGGCGACGCATTCCATCCCATCGTTCTCTTCGGCAAGCGGACGTCGCTCATCCACGGCCAGCCAGGCGATACCCGTCTCCGGGCGGATCAGCTCGTGCTGATCGATATGGGTTGTCAAGTGCGAGGGTATCGCAGCGATGTGACACGCACGGTGAGTTTCGGTCGCATACCCCGGCGGTTCAGGCGCATGTATGAGAGCGTACGTGAGGCGCAGCACGCCGGGTGCAATGCGATCAGGGAAGGCGTCGAAGCCCGCGCGGTGGATGCCCTCGTACGGACCATGCTGGATGCGGATGGGTTGGGAGAATATTTCGGCCACGCGCTCGGGCACGGATTGGGAATCGAAGTCCACGAAATTCCTCTCCTTTCAAGAAAAAATCCGGACAGGCTGCTGTCCGGTCAGGTTGTCACCATCGAACCCGGCGTCTATATTCCGGGACAGGGCGGCATCCGCATCGAGGACGACGTCCTCGTCCTTCAGGACGGCTCGGAGACGCTGACGCGTTTCACGCGCGATCTGGTGGAGCTGTGACGTGACCGACGCCCGGAGCATACACCGCGTTCTGGTGATCGCGTACTACTTTCCTCCGCTCGCATTGAGCGGTGTGCAGCGAACGCTGAAATTCGTGAAATACCTCCCCGATTTCGACTGGCACCCAACGGTGCTCACCGTCGAAGACAGGGGTTATTTCGCCAAGGACTCCGCCTTGCTGGATGAATTGGGCGGTCTGCCCGTGAATATACGCAGGACGCAATCGCTCGATCCCCTCCATTATATGCGATCGAAAAATGTTGTCCGCATGCCCGGCGCGGCCACACTCGGCTTTCTCGGGAAAATCAGCCAGACGCTGTTCGTTCCGGACAACAAAATCGGATGGATGCGCAAGGCCGTCGCGGAAGGTATGCGCATCATCAAGCAGGACAGTATCGATGTAATTTACGCGACAGCGCCTCCGTGGACCGATCTTCTCATAGGAGTTGAACTGAAACGGCGGAGCGGCCTCCCGCTGCTTATCGACTACCGCGACGCCTGGCTCGACAATCCCCTTCATTTTTATCCGACACCGCTTCACAAGGCGCTGCATCGCAGGCTCGAGCACCGCGCGCTCAAGGCCGCCGATAAAATCATCACGATCAACCGTCCCATCAAGGAACGCATGCTGCGCAGCTACGATCTCGTTTCACACAACGATATCAGCATCATCCCGCAAGGCTTCGATCAGCAGGATTTCGAAGGCCTGACCAGGCAACGCGCCAAGGACGGAAAACTCCGTATTCTCTATTCCGGGATATTTTATTACAATCGAGGTCCCGAGAATATGATGCTCGCCCTGCAAGCGCTCGGTGAAAAACGTCCCGAGACGCGGGACCGCATCGAACTGCACATTGTCGGCAGCGCGCGCGACGGCGATATCGCGATGGCCAGGCGGCTCGGACTCGAGTCCCAGGTCGTGACGCACGGGTATCTCCCTCATCGCGAGGCTGTGCAGCGTCTCGTCGACGCGGACGTACTCTGGCTAACCATCGGACGCGGAAGGGGCGAGGAGATGATGTCCACCGGAAAACTCTACGAATATCTCGGCGCGATGAAGCCCATACTCGCGACGATCCCCGATGGCGCCGCGCACCGGACGCTCGAAAAATGCGGCGCTGTGTTTTTTGCTTCGCCCGACGATCCCGAGTCCATTATGGGACAACTCAATACCTTGTTCGACCTCCACAAAAACAATACCTTACCGAGTCCGTCATACGAGTTCGTTTCGCAATTCGAACGAAAGGCGCTGACCGGGCGGCTCGCGACAATGCTGGTTCAGCTCGTCGATACGGATGCGGCGCATCCCCGCGTCCACACCAGACGCGCAGGCGAACGTTCGCAGCGACACAATCCGGATTCATCCATCACCAACGCATCATCTCCATGAACATCCTCGTTGTAGGCAGCGGTGGCCGTGAACACGCAATCTGTTGGAAGCTCGCACATAGCAAGATTGTCAGCGCCATTTTCTGCGCTCCAGGGAATGCCGGCACGGCGACGCTCGGCATAAACGTGCCCATTCAAGCCACCGATGTGCCACAACTACTCGCGTTCGCGAAAAAATCCGGCATCGATCTGACCATCGTCGGACCGGAAGCTCCTCTGGCCGCAGGCATTGTGGATGCGTTTCGCGCGGAGGGACTGCTCATTTTCGGACCGACGGCCGCCGCGGCGCAGCTCGAAACCAGCAAGGCCTTCGCGAAGGATTTCATGAAGCGTCATCACATTCCTACGGCGGAGTATGAGGTTTTTCACTCCGGTGACGAGGACCGCGTGCGCGAACACTTTCGCACCGCGCGTTATCCCGTCGTGCTGAAGGCGGACGGTCTGGCGGCGGGGAAAGGCGTCGTCATTGCCCAGGCATACGACGAAGCGGTGCTCACAGCGCAGGACATGTTGTCGGGCGCGTCGTTCGGGCAGGCCGGCACAACGGTGGTTGTCGAGGAATTTCTCACAGGCATCGAAGCGTCGGTGTTCGCGATGACGGACGGCAACCGTTTCGTCACACTCTCGCCCGCACAGGACCACAAGCGAATTCTGGACAACGATCTCGGTAAAAACACCGGCGGCATGGGCGCGTTCGCACCGACGCCATGGGTCTCGACGGAAGTCCTCGCCGACATCAAGATCCGCATCGTCAAACCGACAATCGACGGCATGCGCGCCGATGGGATCCCCTTCAACGGCGTGTTGTTCGTCGGACTCATGCTCACCGAAGACGGACCGAAGGTTCTCGAATACAACTGCCGCTTCGGCGATCCCGAAACGCAGGTCGTCCTCCCGCTGATCGACTATGACCTCGCGGTGCTGATGCGGGACATCGCCGCCGGCGAGCTGCAGCTCAACCGCATTCCGCTCCACGACGCGAACGCCGTTTGCGTCGTCATCGCCTCGAACGGCTACCCGGATACCTACGCATCCGGTAAGGTCATCGCGGGGCTGGACAGCATCGACGAGAGCACGGAAGGCGTGGTTGTGTTCCATAGCGGGACGGCACAACAGGACGGAGCCATTGTCACGGCCGGCGGACGAGTCTTCGGCGTCACCGCGCTCGCGCAGGGCAAGGATTTCTCCACCACGATCCGGGTGGCGTACAACGCGGTCAGCCACATCCGTTTCGATGGAGCGTATTATCGCATGGACATAGGAAAAAAAGCTCTATCTTTCTTTAACGAACACTGATACCTGGACGACTATGGGAAACAGCAACAAAACCCTGGGCGAAAAATGGGGCATCATGCCCTGGCTGAAAATTCGCATCGACAAGGATCCGCCGTATTTGGAGAACCTCGTGCTGCCGTTTACCGAGGATACAAAACTCGTGAAGCAGGGCGTGTGCGACCTCGCCTTCGTGGCGCCGAGTTCCGCCGCGGAGTGGAAACAAAAAGCCCGCCGTCTCAGGCTGGCTATCGATCCGGATGGTGTGATCTGGGTGATCTATCCCAGGGACGAATTCCGCGAAAAATACCATTTCGACGGAAGTCTCGCGGAAATGATACAGATCGTGAAAGATCTCGGACTCAAGCAAAGCAAGCTCGCCGCGGTCAACGACGAACTCACCTCCGTCGGCTTCACCCTCTAGGCGTTTCGGCGGGCATGCGCACGATACTCACCGTCATCGGCACGCGGCCACAGTACATCAAGTACGCCGCGCTCGCTTCGGCGCTCCGCGAAAAATTCCGCGTCGTACTCGCGGACACCGGACAGCATTACAGCGATGGGCTTTCGCGGCTTTTTCAGGAGGAGTACGCGCTGCCCCGGCCCGACCACCTCCTCGGTACTACACCTTCGGGGGGCCTGCCACGACTCTCGACATATCTTGGCCGGCTCGACAGCATCATCACCGAGGATCGCCCCGACGCACTGCTCTGTTTCGGGGATACCGACAGCGCACTCGCAGCGGCTCTGGCGGGCGTCAAGCTCGGGGTTCCGGTCATGCACGTGGAAGCCGGAGAGCGCAGCCACCGTGCCGACGGATCTCGGGTGCGTGCAGCCGACATTCCTGAAGAGATCAACCGTGTTATTATCGACCATTCCGCTGCGCTGCTCCTCTGCGCCACCGTGCAGGGCCAGGACAATTGCCTCGCGGAGCATTGCAGCGGTACAGCCGTGCATACCGGCGACATCACGTACGACTTGTTCCTGAACTCGCATGCCGTCGCAAGCAGCAATGCGGATGAACTCGCGCGCTATGAAATTGAACCGGCGCGGTATTACTTCGCGACGATACACCGGCCGATCAACACCGACGACCGCGAACGGCTCGCGATGCTGCTGGAAACGTTGAATTCGCTTGACGCTCCGGTACTGCTCCCGTTACATCCGCGCACAGCTTCGAGGATGAACACCTTTGGCATCATACCTGCGGACGGAGCGCTGCGTCGCATCGATCCACTCTCCCACCACGCGACAATCGCGCTCGCGAGATCCGCGCGGCGCGTGCTGACGGATTCCGGAGGGCTTACCCGCGAGGCGTATTTCTGCGGTATTCCTTCAATCTGTCTCGACGATTCCACCGCCTGGCACGAACTCACGCGTCTGGGCTGGTGCACCATCACGGGTGCCGACGGACCTGCGATCCATGAAGCGCTCGGACGCGACATCCCTCCCGACAGACCCGCGCTGTTCGGGGACGGCCACGCCGCGGAAGCGGTGATAGACGCCATCACCCGCTTTACGGCCTGAATCCGCAGGGGATCGATTATTCCGACAACCGTCTCCTGATCAAATCAAACAGGCTTCCCAGTAGCGAAATCGTTCCGATTACGAGTACGGAAATAATCCAGGACTTGGCGACGTCCTGCATATCGTAATCTCCCCACACCATCCTGTCGCTCCACGGCGAATCGAAGGCCAGCCAGATGCAGCCAAGGAACAGCGCCAGCACAATGCCGGCATGCACGCCAAGAGCGATCCACCGTTGTCGATGGTCGAGCTTCGAGACGATCTGATACTTGTAGAGGAAAATGAAGAACACAAGTATCCCCAGAATCCCGATAGAGATCGCCATCAGGCCGGTGACATCAAGCTCGGGACGCCAGATACGAACGTAGGTCAGCAGCCAGAGCGCAAGCACTGTCACCGGCAGTACCAGCGAGATGACGACGATAAAAACGCGAGACCAGAACCGCCTGCGACGATCGAGCGTCGCTGCGTCCGCCTTTCCAGCATCGTCGGCTTCCCTGTTGTTCATTGTTTCCATATCGCACTCGCATCGGTTGCCGCATGAAACGCCGCGCTCCGTCCATCGTGCGCGCTTGCTTATCTATCACGCCATCCACACCGTCTTGATATTCACGAACTCGCGGATACCGTAATGCGAGAGTTCGCGTCCGTATCCGCTTTTTCCGATGCCACCAAAAGGGAGCCGGGGATCGGATTTCACCATGCCATTGACGAACACGCACCCCGCGTTGATCGCACCGGCAAGCTGCGCCGCTCGCTCCATATCCGAGATCCACAGGCTTGCGCCGAGACCGAACTCCGTGTCGTTTGCGATGGCGACCGCCATGTCGGCGTCATCGGCCCGCACAACGGCCGCGACCGGTCCGAAGGTTTCCTCGGAAAGAACCGGCATACGAGAGGTAAGGCGATCCAGCACTGTGGGCGCGTAGTACGCTCCCGGTCTGTCCAATCGATGTCCTCCGAGCAGAACGCGGGCCCCAAGCTCAACCGAGCGCCGCACCTGCCGGTCCAGTTCGAGCAGCAGATCCTCGCGGGCGAGCGAACCGATCTGCGTGCTTTCATCGAGAGGGTCACCGACAATCATAGCTGAAACTGCTTTGGTGAACAGCCCGATGAAGCGGTCGTATACCGGGGCTTCCACGATGAAGCGCTTGGCCGCGATGCAGCTTTGGCCGGTATTGAGCATGCGTGCCAGCGCCGCTGTACGCGCAGCGTTTTCGACATCGGCGTCGGCAAGGACGATGAAAGGGTCGCTCCCGCCGAGTTCGAGCACGGTTTTTTTCAGATTGGCGCCGGCGCGCCGCGCCACGGCGCTCCCGGCGGCTTCGGATCCGGTGAGCGTCACCGCCGCCACCAGGGGATGGTCGATCACCGCATCGACATCGGAGGAAGGAATGAACAGCGTGCTGAAGCACCCCGCGGGGAATCCGGCTTCGGTGAACACTTCTTCGATGCACAGGGCGCTGCGGGGTACATTGGACGCATGCTTTAACAGACAGGTGTTTCCAGCCATAAGTGCGGGCGCGGCGAAGCGAAACACCTGCCAAAAGGGAAAATTCCAGGGCATGACGGCGAGGATGACACCGAGCGGATCGAAGCGAACGTAGCTCTCCGAACCGTCCGATGCAATCACCTCGCGCCGCAGCATGCGTTCGGCTTCCTCCGCATAGTATCTGCATACAAGCGCACATTTTTCCACTTCCGCTCTGGATTGGGTGATCGGCTTCCCCATTTCGAGGCTGATGACGCGGGCGTACCTGTCGCGGTTCCGTAGCAACGCGTCAGCCGCGGCGAGCATGAGTTTCTCCCGTCGCTCGAACGATGCGGCGCGCCATGATCGCTGAGCCTCCGCCGCCCGCCCGATGAGGAAGTCAACGATTTCGGGCGAGTGGAGATCGATGCGTTCCAGTATTTCTCCTGTCGCCGGGTTCAGAGAGATTAAGGGCATGAAGTCGTCTCCTTACTTGCTGTGTGCGGTATCCTGGAACTGATGGGAAGGGACGCTGGGGGCGTCCGGTGCACCGAGGTCTTCATTGCGGTAATCAAAGATTGCGAATTGCACGGAGTCCGTCAAGCGCTGGACGGGAACATTCGAGCAGCTCCGTAAATAAAACGGGAATGTGCCTTGAATTCCCCAACTTCCTTGCACTTGGCCCAAGCTCTCCGTATTTTAATTTTTGGTACCTACATTACTCATATCCATCTCCGAAGCTCATGAAAACACGCGTAATCTCCCTCCTGCTTTTCGTTTTTCTGTTTCTGTCAATGTCCAGGTTGACCGCGCAGCAATTCTCGTTCGGCATGCAGTACGCATGCGAACCCGAGGATGCCTACGCAAAGGTGACCCTGCCCGCGACGGCCCTCACGGACATCATCACCGAATCCGGAGAAGCAATTTCCCCCGCTGATGTCTGTCTCGCGGAAAAACCTGCCGGCATGCTTAGCGGTTTCCAGGCTGACTACGACGGCGATGGGAAGGAGGAAATGTGGCTGCTTTATCATACCGGACCGGAGAAGACGGGATGCAACGTCACCCTGGTCATCACGGCTGCCGGTGGCGGCAAATATCAGCTCATGGATCTTCTTGCCCTGCCTCCGGGCGAGGTCCTCATCAGGCCGATCATCACGCTCGACAAGGGCGTGCAGATGTACCTGGAAAACCGATCAACTCCCGCCGACGGCAATCCCATCACCAAAGGCTCCATCCTCTGGTATACGCAAACGGCGCTGATCGTTCTGACCTCCTGGACGCAGACCAGCGGTATACGCGACGGCAGGTACGTCGCTGAAATCGTGGACGCAGCCTGGACGGACAGCAATTTTGATAAAATCAAGGAACTCGTCGTCCGCTACAGTATTCATGAAACCGGCGGTGGTACACCGACTTCGAAGAACATGGTGGATCAGTACATCCTGACTCTGGATTTCCTTCCGAATCATCTCCGCTACGGTGTGTACGACTCGGCCGGTTACACGAAAATTCAGGACGCCGACACCAAGGCGAAAATATCGCGTACGAAGTTGAATCGCGATGAAACGCGCACCGAGGGCATCATCGGCATGCGCGAAGCGCTGAGTGTGAACCCGTTTATGACGTGGTCTCGTGTACGTCTCGGCGAATTTCTCCTTCACGACGGCAAATACGCCGATGCGGAATTCACCTTGCTGCAGGCGGCCACCTTCGATCCGACACATAACAAGACGTATCGTATTCTCGGCGACACCTATCTTCGGCTGAACGATCTGCAGAAAGCCCTGGCTGCATACAACCGCTACCTCGAGCTTGGTCCGGAATCGAATTACTACAAGAACAAGGTCAAGGGCAACATCAAGAATATCACTGTTCCCCGGAGACGCCGTTAATCTGGTGTTCACGTCACAAGAGAGGTAGCGTTCCGTGCCAGATTTCAACTTTGCCAAGGGTAACACGCGCAAGCAGGGCGACAGATCGTCACCAGGCATGCCAAGGAAACAGGAAACCGGCCAGTCAAGGCCGGTTTCCGTCGATCCTCCCGAAAATGAATTGCCCTTCGAATTGAACAACCCGCCACTCAGAGAGAAACACGGCGCTCCCGGTCAGGACTTCTCCATCGGAGGAACGGCACCTTCCCAGAAAGCCACAAGCGCCACGCACGGCAGCGTTCTTGACAAATATCCTCCACGCGACCTTTCGCATCTCGATGTGAAGCCACAACCTCCGGCGCCGGCATCACCGATTACAGGACCATCTCATCCACATACTCCCGACGTCGACGAATCTGACGAGGGCATCATGAGTGAATCATCCGATCCCGTCCGGACAGCGTCAAGGAATAACAACACCTCCCGTTGGCCATTCATCGTCATCGGAACGGTTGTCATTCTGCTCGTACTCGTGGCGTTAATCTGGCATCTCAATCCTTACCCGCCGTTGAGATCGGCGATCGCCGGTTTTTTCGGTCTGAACCATCCCGTTCCCTCCGCCCCTGTTCCCGCTCCTCCTGGTGTGTCCGAGGCGACGGAAACGGACGAGAGCGAATTGCGTTCCTGGGATTATTACCTGCAGGTATCTTCGTGGAAGGATCTGGCCAAGGCCGATCAGGCGGCGGAACAGTTCCGCGCCCAGGGACTCGACGTAGCCGTTGAAAGCGAGGCTCTCCCATCGCGCGGCGGTACGTTTTTCCGGGTACGACTCGGACCTTATGCAAGCGCGGACGAGGCGTATCAGGCTGCGGCGAGCCGACCGGGAATCGTACCACCCGATGCCTTTCTCGACAGCGTGCGATTGAGCGAAGACCTACCTGTTCCCGCCGAAAAAAGAGCGCCGCGGGCTCGATCATCCACCTCACGCAAATCCGGAGACAAGAGCAGGGCCAGGACTCAAGCACAACGTCCCATGCGCGATTTCGACATTGTCGATGAACCGTTGAGCGGGTATGCGGTTCAGGTTTCATCGCTGAAAAACCTCGACATCGCGCGCATCGAAGCCAGAAAAATGGTCGATCAAGGATATCCCGCGTTTATCACCCGAGCCAGAATCGGCGGTTCGTCAAGGTATCGCGTGCTGGTAGGACCGTTCACCAGCCGGCAGGATGCGGACAAATACACCAAGTTGATCAATGTGACGTTCGGCAATGAGGCGTACACCACCAATTTGTCCAATAAATGACGGTTTCGGAAAGGTCGAAAATCCATCCCCACGGAGATTTGGCGGCATTCAATTAGGGATTTATTGGCTAAACACGTAGATTTCGGGATAGCGATTTTCATTCGACTCGTGAGACTCGTTATGCGCGGTCAGGAACGGAGAGCGTAATTCATCCGGTCCCGCGCAGTGTGCCCATCGCGAAATACCTTGCATCTTCATTTCAGCCCGACGTTATTGACCAAATGATATTTCAGCCACTATCTCACACCATCCTGGAGTTACACATGAAAAAACTGTTTCTGTTTGCTCTCCTGGCATCCTTTGTCGGGATAGCCCAGGCACAGCAGACCACCGTCCGCGCGCCCGAACAAATTCCTCCGCAAACGTTGGATAACAGCCAGATGGAAGGTCCCTCCATTTTCCGTGAGTTGATGCCGCCGCAAGAACAGCCGGGATCTCCCAGGGCGACGAAGAATACGAAGAGCCTGAGAAAAACCGCCACCCAGGGAACGTTGTTCGAAATCGGTAAGTCGGCCAACACCTACGGTATGCTCGGCGACACACGCAATCAGGTCGCCTGCGATCCGAAAAACGGCCGCGTCGGCGTCATATTCCGCGGTAACGATCGCGGCACCAGCGACGGCAACGCGTTGTACATCCGCTATTCCGATAATAACGGCACCAGCTGGGGTGCCCAGGGCGACAACGTAGCAAACACGACGGAGCCCCGCTACCCCAACATTCTCATGAGTGAAGATTCGCCCGGCAGCACGGCGGTTACCGCCTTCTGGGCGCAGGTCATGCAGTACAACGACGGCAATACCGGTTTCGGGGCCGTAGGAAGTGTGCGGTCAGGCTTCGCCAATGCGAATCAGGTGTACTCGACGTTCCCGACACCGCCGTTGTGGTCGATTCCCTGGGATCCCTTCCTTGACCAAAGCACCGGCGACGTGTATACGATAGCACTCGCACTCGATCCCGCGAACGGCGCCAGCACGGAAGAACTCTACCTCCTTCGTTCCACGGACAAGGGTGCGAGCTGGACAGCGGATCTTTCGAATCCCGTGTACACTTCGGACATCGTTCCCAGCGGCTACTTTGATGCAAACCTCCGCTTCGACATCTCGCCTGACGGTAGCATCATGGTCATGGCGTTCTCCCTGATAATAGAGAGTCAGCCGGGCAGCGCGTTCCTCGTCGATCCCAACCATGAAATCGCCTGGCGCGTTTCCACGGACAAGGGAGTGTCATGGGGACCTCTCCAGCGCATGAAACCTTCGGACATTGTAACCAAGCCGCAGCCCTTCGATTTCCAGTGCAACACGTCCTGGGATTTCGATATGGTGCTCGACAGCCACAACAAAATGCATTTCCTCACAGTACTTTCAGCCGATGTGAATCCATTCGGTCTCGACAAACCGACCGATAGCACCATCGCCCTGAACAGCACCGACAGCACGTTTGTATGCGAAATCACGGAAGTCGACGGGAACTGGAAGATTTATCCGATCGGTCCGGCGCGCCGTCTGCGCATCGACCGTCGCTCCTTTACCGCAGCCTCCGCGACTTCGGCCGCCTATGTTTTCCGCAACGAACCGCGGTGGGCTCGCACCTTTGACGGCAGCAAGATTTTCGCGAAATGGATTTCACCCTTCCTCACCTGGCGTATCGGTTTGGTTGCCGGTGTTCCGACGTTGTTCCAGGACAGCCTGTCGCAGCTTTATATCAACGGACGCCACGTCGACAGCAGGACCAGAAATCCCTACGTCCACAAATGGGATTTCGCCACACCCGACGCAAACACGTATGAAATCGACAGCCTCATGCGTTTCACTTCGACGTTCCCTCCCCTCGTGGATGATCTGGATGCGTTCGCCATCAAATTGACCAAGGTTGCCAGATACGCCAGCGACGATGGTCACGTCCATGTAATAGCCATGGAATGGGGCGTGGGCGAGACGCGCGATGACGATGCGGTATTTTCCGATCAGACGGTTTGGTACATTCAGGCCGAGTCTGAGCAATTCAATAGTATCCAGGTAGGCGTTCAGCAGCTGGACGCAACCCCGGGTTCTTTCGCATTGCAGCAGAACTATCCCAACCCCTTCAATCCCTCGACCGAAATCAGCTTCACGCTGCCGACGGCTTCGCAGACCACTCTGCGTGTCTTTAACGTACTCGGGCAGAACGTCGCCACACTGGCGAACGAATACCTGACCGCGGGCACGCACAAGGTCACCTTCGATGCAGGTTCACTCCCCACAGGTATGTACCTCTATCGTCTGGAAAGCGGCGCCATGAGCACCTCCAGGAAAATGATGCTCAGCAAATAATCGTCCCGTCCCACGGAACGCTGAACGGCGCGGATAATCTCCGCGCCGTTTTTTTTACTCGCTTCACCCTGGGTCCTCGTCCTGTCCTCCTCTTCACAGGTAGAGTGCGGAGTCGACCGTCACTGCGCTATGCGCTCATTGCCATCTTCCGTATATTCCGACGGTATCCGATTCACAGGAGGCAATCATGCTGAAGCTCACCTACTTTAGCCACTCTTCGTTCATGCTTGATGATGGCGCCATCAAGCTGCTCATCGATCCTTTTTTCAATGGAAATCCGACAGCACCAGTGAAGACGGCCGACATCACGGCGGATTACATCGTGCTGACGCACGGTCACGGCGATCATCTGGGGGACGGTATCGAGATCGCGCGACGCAGCAACGCGGAAATAATCGCCGTGAACGAACTGGCGAACTATGTGGCATCGCACGGCGCTCGCGCGCACAACATGCACATCGGCGGTGCGTGGGAATTCCCTTTCGGCCGTCTGAAATTCACAATCGCCCATCATGGTTCCTCCTCGCCCGATGGTCAATACATGGGCGAACCCGCGGGAGTCATCATCGCCATGGGTGGCAAGACGGTGTATCACACGGGCGACACTGGCCTGTTTCTGGATATGAAACTCATCGGTGAGCAAAACAACGTCGACTGCATGCTGACGCCCATCGGAGATAATTTCACGATGGGTGTAGACGATGCGGTCGCCGCCGTGGAATTCGTGCGGCCAGGAGTGGCAATTCCAATGCACTACAACACGTTTCCCATCATCGCCGCGGATCCCGATGATTTCCGCCGCAAGGTCGAGTCCGCCGGTTTCCAGGCCCGTGTGCTGCGCTATGGCGAGTCAATCGAGCTGTAATCGAGCGGGCGTGAACTCACGAAGCAGCTTCACCGGGTCCCTCCCACTCTGGATGCCTCTTGCTCATCCCGTCCGTGTCGGCGGCGAAAGTTGCGAGGCTGCGGACCCCTCATGATGTTCGTGTTGGATCGACATTTTTTTTCTTCCATTTTTTTCGCCACCTTTCCTGTTCACGTCGAGACCTTGAGAACAGCGAATGCAATTGAACTACTCTCTCCGGTCCTCCATCATTCTTCTCGTCCCCGGCGACACTCCGGGCTATCACCGCGTTCAGGAATGCGTCGATGCATGAACTGACCCGTGACACCCTGGTTTCCGATACCGTTCCTGACTACTCTGCGTTTTCGGTCGAACGGCAGCGGCACCGGAATCACCGCCGCATGGGCGAGGTCTTCGTACCGAACGGAAGCGATTGGTACGGCATCATTCCCCTCACCCTTAGCGGCACTGTGGTCATGGTCGGGAAATTCCGACATTGGACGCAGAACGCGATGCCGAAAGCTCCAGGCGGCATCATTCATGCCGAGGACGGCGATGCGTCGCACGCTCGTCCCGAAATGCCGATAGAGTGCGGCCACGACGGTGAGACCATCGAGAAAACCGGCGTCGTGCCGCCAGATTCCGCAATCCAATGCGACAGTCGCCATTCCTTCGTCGCTTCCGATGTCGTGCCGGTATGCGGCCTCAGACAGGATGATCCCGAGCATCCGCGTATCCGCCTGTTTCCGCGGCGGGCATCCCTGGACCCACCTTCGACGGAAGCACTCGACACGCACTCGTTGTCGCGGCTTTTTCGCACCTCTTCCTCCGAAGACCGGACCTGATCGTACACCCTCAGTTACACAAGAACCGACCCGAATGAAATATTTTGCTCCTGTGCTTACACTGTGCATACTTATCGTTCTGGCCTCCTGTGGAAGTCAGCGGTTGAGCAATGAGGAATTCCGTCAGACCGCCGAACAGGCCGAACAGCATTCACTGAAAATCGCCATGAAACAGGCCGAGATTCGGGACATCGTCCAGGCGTACAATCAGACAGTGCCCGCCTCCCGCCGATTGACTGTACAGTTGGATCCGGACCGCGGACTTACAGAAGAGTCCCTGAATCGTCTCAGAGAGCATACCGATTGTGAAACCGATGCCTCCTGCAGCGGATTGCTCGAGCGCATTTTCGAACTTCAGGAGCACATCGACCAACACCGGTCGATCGTCGATGAACTCACCGCCTCCCTGCCGCCACCGCATATGGTGTGCAAAGGAGAGACGCATTACGCTTTGAGCATGAAGTATCTCATGACGGAGCACAAGTTACCGCGTCAGCTCGCCGACTCGATCGTATCTGCCGCCGCCCTGAGCAGCGACATCATGGAGGGATTCAAGATCTGGTTCATGTACGATGACGGCATGTTCTGCACCCTGGTAACACAGGGCCAGGCCCACATCTCTCCGGCGGTGTTCGCCAAGGTTGTGAAGAAACAATTGCTTGATGACGCGCGCGCACAGGGAAGTCCGGTTGAATACGAGAGCATTCTCGACAGTTTGAATCGTTCGGGCGCTCTGCTCAGTAGCGTAAAGCAAGCCGCGACCATCGGGATGTAAACCCTCGGCGACGGACAGATTCACCAGGGACCGACGGGCGGGATTATGATAATTCCCCGGAAATTGTGCATCTCCTTGCCTTTCCAACCCAAATCCGACATAATTGATCACAGAGACGTCACATTACTGCGAACGTGGATCTGATTTAGGCGTTCGCTCGTGATTTTTTTCTCAATATGATGTCAAAATCTTTCTTTCGAATGCAAAAGTCGGTATCTTTGTACGTACTGGTTCGTTTGTTTCTTTTTGTTCATCAAATTTATCAAGGAAGCTTCGATGTCAAGCGCACTTAATGACTTCATGCAGGAAGTCAAGGTCAAAAATCCTGGCGAGGCCGAGTTCCACCAGGCGGTAGAGGAAGTGGTTGAAACGCTTATGCCGGTTCTGGAGAAACACCCGGAATACAGGAAGGCGAAGGTTCTCGAGCGTATGGTCGAACCCGAGCGTACCATCATGTTTCGTGTTCCCTGGGTTGCGGACAACGGTGAAGTCCGCGTCAACCGCGGGTATCGTGTCGAGTTCAACAGCGCCATAGGTCCATACAAGGGCGGCCTGCGCTTCCACCCGAGTGTCACACTGAGCATCCTGAAATTTCTTGGTTTTGAGCAGATTTTCAAGAACAGCCTGACGACTCTGCCGATGGGCGGAGGCAAGGGCGGATCGGATTTCGATCCGAAATTCAAGTCGAAAAATGAAATCATGCGATTCTGTCAGAGTTTCATGAGCGAACTCTTCCGTCATATCGGACCGAA
Source organism: uncultured Chromatiales bacterium (assembly GCA_964371045.1). Classification (GTDB taxonomy): domain Bacteria; phylum Bacteroidota; class Ignavibacteria; order SZUA-365; family SZUA-365; genus JAOSJT01. The sequence continues at coordinate 83,585 of CAYJMN010000003.1, forward strand.
CACCGACGTTCCCGCAGGTGACATCGGTGTGGGCGGTCAGGAGATCGGCTTCCTGTTCGGGCAGTACAAAAAACTGCGCAATTCCTTCGACGGCGTTCTCACGGGCAAAGGCCTCAGCTGGGGCGGCTCACTGGTCCGTCCCGAAGCCACCGGCTATGGTGTGACGTATTTCGCCGCGGAAATGCTAAAAACGAAAGGTCAGAGTTTCGCAGACAAGACGGTAGCGGTCTCCGGTTTCGGCAACGTGGCCTGGGGCGCGGTCCAGAAGGTCAGTGAGTTGGGCGGTAAGGTCGTTACGCTCTCCGGTCCCGATGGATACGTACACGATCCCGCAGGCATCTCGGGCGAAAAAATAGAGTACATGCTCGAACTTCGCGCCAGCAATCAAGACGTGGTCGCGCCTTACGCCGAGCAATTCGGTTGCGAATTCGTGGCGGGCAAGCGTCCGTGGGAAGTGAAATGCGACGTGGCCCTACCCTGCGCAACGCAGAACGAACTCGATGGCAACGATGCCAAGACGTTGCTCGATAACGGCTGTATCTGTGTGTGCGAAGGCGCAAACATGCCCTCGACGCCGGAAGCAATGAAGCTGTTGATCGAGTCGTCGGCCCTCTTCGGTCCCGCCAAGGCGGCAAATGCCGGCGGTGTGGCCGTCTCAGGCCTCGAAATGTCACAGAATTCCATCCGCATGAGTTGGTCCCGCGAGGAAGTGGACAACCATCTGCAGCGCATCATGACAAATATCCACCAATCCTGCCTCGACGCTGCAGGCAAATACGGCGCTCCCGGCAACTACGTCGCCGGAGCCAACATCGCCGGCTTCATCAAGGTCGCCGACGCCATGATGGCTCAAGGCATCGTTTAGCCCCGTTCTTCGATCAGGAAACGCGCCCGAGAAATCGGGCGCTTTTTTTTACTCCCGCCGGCTCTTTGCGATGAGGCCGTTGCCGCTTTGCCCGTCGACACGGATTTCAAGCGGTTCCTGAAGGCGTATGTGGCGCACCCACGCGGTTTCCGAAATTATCTCCTGAGCATTGAGCCAATCCCAGTCGATGGCGTGTTCTTCGTTATAGTGGCGGGTGGTGAAATAGGCGATACGGAATGATGTGAGGTTCTGGAAAAAGTGCGAGCCCTGCGAAGGATCGGGCAACATATTGGGCAGGGATGTCTCGACAATGGCATGAGCGCCCGCGATGTCGGTGAAGCGCACCGGAATACCCAGCCATGGATCCGCCGATCCCCACCTTCCCGGCCCCATAAGAAGATAGGGCAGGTGCGCAGCGACAAGGGTACGGTTAATAGCCGAAATATCGCCGGCCATTTCCTGCGTCTTCGCGCTCTGGAAATTTTCCGATTTGACAAACACCACGTCACGAAGCAAGTACACACCATTTCCGAGGACTTTGTCGCTCCAGAGCAGGATATTCTGCCGTTGAATGTCACCCAATTCGAGATCAACGGTCCCCTCCTCCTTGACCATGGGGCGGACCTGCAGAAAATCGAATTCGGAAATGGAATCGAAACTCTCACCGAGTGTACCCGCGAATTCGATTTCAACAGGGCAGTTCATGGCGGTTTCGCAGAGATGCATAAGGAGCCGCAGAATTTTCGCCAGCGGGATAAACTCCGATTGAAGAATTGGCGCAAAATTCGTGACGCGAAGTCCTTTTCTGAACGTCCCCTCATAAAGGGAATCGTCCTCGGAGCAGTATGTGGATGCCGCATAGTCAAGCGTTCCATGCATTTCAGCCACTTTCACATCCAGATGCGACAGGTTTTCGTCTTCGCTTGGATCCTGCAGCAAAGGTTCCGCCTCGAGGTCGACGGCATAAAATTTTTTCTGTGAATTCGAAAAGTAATCCTTGCGCGTCGCGAACTGAGGCATGATGGTGGGGTACAGGGGACAGAATTGCGTGCTCACTCCTCCCTCGACGATGGTTTTGCCCAGACCCACCGCGAGATTGACGATGCCGTCGGCCTGACGGGCATCGCCGAAAGGATAATAATTAAAGGAGCGCGCGACACCGGAATAGTGGGGATAGTAATACTTGTCGTACCTTCTGCCCACCATCTCCTGGATAATCACGGCCATTTGTTCCTCTTCCATGCGATGACCGGTCGCTTCGATGTAGTTCTTGGCCCCTTTCAGATAGGTCGAGGCATAGACGTACTTGATGGCTTGTTCGAGTTCCCTGTACCGGGCATAGGGATCCGTATTGCCGTTCGGAAGCATCACCGTCGCGTAGATCCCCGCGAAGGGCTGGTACAGTGTGTCTTCGAGCAGGCTGGACGAACGAATCGCCAGAGGCTCCGTGTTGCGCAGCACGATAGCGCGGAGGTCCTCTTCAACGGCGTCGGGGAAGCGTGCCTGCATAAAGTGCCGAACCATTTCCTCATCGCTGATATTCCGCACGACGATGGGCAGGAGTTGATTGATCTCCATGAACTGCGCGAATACCTCGGTACAGAGAATAATGGATCTCGGGATCTTGATGCGCACATTCGGGAAATAGGATGGATGCAGATAATTCTTGAGAATGTTGTCGATAAATGCGAGCCCCCGCGCCTTGCCTCCCAGCGATCCGCGGCCGATACGCAGGAAGGTCGATCGCGAATCGTACTCTTCGTGCGAGAAATCAGCGATCAATCCCCGTTCGTCGTGAAGCACCAGATCATCGATTTTAGCAAGCATATACTGGCGCAGTTCTTCCGTGGAGGTGAATTCGGTGATTTTCACAGGTTTGATTTCCTGTGCGAGGCGGAACCGTGTTCTCGCCATCAGCCAGTTGCTGAAATGGTCGTGTGAGGCATGATAGCGGATCGATTCCTCGGGTACGCTGCGCAGCTTCTGCCGCAGTTGGCGGAGTGTCCGGGCGCGATCGAGTTCGCGACCATCGGGCATGCGGAAAATGAAATCGCCGAAACCGAAATTGGTGAGCATGAACTCGCGCACCTCCTGCAGCAGCACACGCGAATTCTTGTTGGCGAAGGCCGCGTTGAGGACGGCGACTTCTTCCCGCAGATCCTCGCGCGACGATTGCACAAGCACCGGAAGTTCCGGACTCTTGACCCGCACGCGCCGGATGAATTTCAGGCCGGCGTATTCGTCATCGACGCCATTGATCGGGAAGGTGATGTCCGTGATGATACCGAGCAGTTCGTGTCGGTATTTATGGAAATAGCGCCACGCTTCCTCGAAGTTCGCCGCATGGAGAATTTTCGGGCGGGCCCGCTGCCGCAGAAGCTTCTCGGCGAAGTTCTTCCCCTCCTCGATGAGCATCTGTCCCTGCTTGATGAGTTCGGTGTAGATCAACGGGAGGAAGGATGAATAGAATTGCGGAGAATCCTCCACCAACAGAATCGCCCGCACGCCGAACTCCTTGCAATCCGTACGCGCATTGATGAGGTCCTCAAGCAGTTTGATAATCGCGAGGAACAGTTTTCTGTCCCCCGACCAGATGAACACCCTGTCGAATTCCGCGACCGCGCCTTGCGCCAGCAGCAGTTGAAGCTCGCGGCTTTGATAGCCAAGCAGAGCGACGGGCAAATCGGGATACCGGGATTTGACCGCCGAGACGAAATCCTTGAGACGCATGTCTCCCAGCCGCATCATGGTGATAACGAGATCGACGCGGCTTTCCTCGAGCATCGCCAGCGCGGCTTCACCCGAGTACACCCGCGTGATAGATGGCGCATAGTGGAGGTTCAACTCGAGATATTCGCTGAAAATGGCTTCCGTGAGCTGGCCGTCGTCGACGAGCGTGTAGAAATCATAGCGGCTTGAGACGAGCAGGATATTGTTGACGCGAAAACGCATCAGGTCCTTGAAGTCGAGATCCTGAGGACTGACATCCTTGTTCGAGAACCCCGACTCGACGATGACATCCCGGAGTTCATCGCTTTTTATGCGTCTGCGTTTCATCCCGCGTTCCTGCTGTTCGAGTGAGTGGTCAGCGACTAATGTACGTTGCGGGTCAGGCCCACGCAAACCGTGCGAGCAGAGCGGGATGGCGGAGCCGGATGGCCGCGCAGCCGCAGCCGGGCAGAGGCGATGGAACATTACGACAGCGTTGGATATCGCGGTGGGTTTTCCGATATTGAATGCTTCATATGCATAGAATTCAGTTGTAGGGTATTCCCTACATAATTCAGCGAAGATTCCCTACGCCGAGTTCAGCGGAAGTTTGGTAGTTTAGTGTGGTAGTTATTCACGCAGTCGGGTCCGAAACACTTTAATTTTGTATCATCAGTCTTCGGTGCAGACCTTCCCAATCGACACGAACACAGTTTGATAGACCGGGCGCCGGAATGGCGTCAGTACCGGCTCATCACCACCATCACTACACATTCAATCAGTCCAAGGAGTGTTTCATGTCTAGCGCACTCAACGATTTCATGAACGAGGTAAAGGCGAAACATCCCGCCCAGCCCGAGTTCCATCAGGCAGTCGAGGAAGTCATTGGATCGCTGTTGCCGGTTGTCGACAAGCATCCTGAATTCCGGAAGGCGAAGATTCTCGAGCGGGTCGTGGAGCCGGAGCGCGTCATTATGTTCCGTGTGCCCTGGGTTGACGACAGCGGCGATGTACAAGTGAATCGCGGCTATCGTATCGAATTCAATAGTGCCATCGGGCCGTATAAAGGCGGGCTGCGTTTCCATCCCAGCGTGAATCTCGGTATTCTCAAGTTCCTCGGTTTTGAGCAGGTATTCAAAAACAGTCTGACCACGCTTCCCATGGGCGGCGGCAAGGGCGGTTCCGATTTCGATCCCAAAGGTAAATCGGATAATGAAGTCATGACATTCTGTCAGAGTTTCATGAGCGAACTGTTCCGGCATATCGGTCCCAACACCGACGTACCCGCCGGCGATATCGGCGTCGGAGGCCGCGAAATAGGTTTTCTGTTCGGACAGTACAAAAAACTGCGTAACGCGTTCGAGGGCGTGCTCACCGGAAAAGGCTTGTCGTGGGGCGGGTCGCTCATCCGTCCGGAAGCCACCGGGTACGGATGTGTCTATTTTGCGGCGAACATGCTCGGCACCCGCAGTTTGACGCTTGAAGGTAAAACCGTCGTTGTATCCGGTTCCGGAAACGTTGCGCAGTATGCCGTAGAGAAAGTCAATCAGATGGGCGGCAAGGTCGTAACCTTGTCCGATTCAGCGGGTTACATCGTCGACATGGACGGCATCAGCGGCGATAAATGGTCGTTTGTGATGGATCTGAAAAACAACCGTCGTGGACGCATCAAGGAATACGCCGACCAGTATCCCAACGCGGAGTACTATGAAGGTACAGGCATCTGGAGCGTCCCCTGTGACGTGGCGTTGCCCTGCGCGACGCAGAACGAACTCGACGGCGACGACGCGAAGACGCTTATCGCGAACGGGTGTTTCTGTGTTTCCGAAGGCGCGAACATGCCCTCGACTCCGTCGGCGGCGGAACTATTTATTGAGCACAAGCTGCTGTTCGGACCGGGCAAGGCAGCGAACGCCGGCGGCGTCGCGACTTCCGGACTCGAGATGAGCCAGAACTCCATCCGCATGTCGTGGTCACGTGAAGAAGTGGACGCGCATCTCAAGCGGATCATGTTCGATATTCACCAGTCCTGCGTCACCGCCTCGGAACGCTTCGGCACCCCTGGCAACTACGTCAATGGCGCGAACATCGCCGGCTTCCTCAAGGTCGCCGACGCCATGATGGCACAGGGTGTTGTCTGATACCTGCATAATCGGACACGTCCTTCAAACGCCCCCCGATCGGGGGGCGTTTTTTTTTATTTACGATTGACGATTGATGATTGACGATTTGACCGTCGGGACCCGAATGTATTGTGCATTCCTGACTTCATTTTCCTGATATCCTTCGTTTCCTCCGGTCCTTTCATTATCCTTCCACCTGTTCCCGATTTCGATTGTCGGTTTCGATTGTCGATTCAAGGACGCAACGTATTGCGTGCCTACGGATCTTCCTTCCTATCTTTACATTATGCGGCTTCTACTGATCGATAATTACGATTCCTTTACACACAACCTGGCGCAACTGTTTGGCGTTGCGGGCGCGGAGGTGATGGTCGTACGGAATACGGTCCCGCTCGCGGAGCTTCAGGCAGTTGAACCGGATGCGCTGCTGATATCGCCCGGTCCCGGTACGCCGAAGGATGCAGGTGTAAGCAGCGCGGCGCTGCTGTATTGGTACGACAGGATTCCAGTGTTCGGAGTTTGTCTCGGCATGCAGCTCATCAACGAGGCGTTCGGCGGTGCGACGGTACACGCACCGAGACCGGTGCATGGCAAAGCGACTCTGATACGACACGATGGTACGGGAGTACTCGCCACGTTACCATCGCCACTTCTTGTCGCTCGTTACCATTCGTTGGCCGTACAAAGAAACAGCGATACGCTGATAGAACAGGCATGGTCGGACGACGGTATCGTCATGGCGCTTCGCCACACCACCTTTGAGGTGCATGCCGTGCAGTTCCATCCGGAATCCTTCCTTACCGATCAAGGTCTGCTTATCGCCAGGAATTTCCTTTCCATTGTGGAGCACAGCGGCACCGGCAAACGATGATCCAGCAACTCGCGCATACTGTACGATCACGATTCACGCGCCACTGCGCGGGTGACGAGGCGTTTCTCGACCTGGCAAGAGATCTCGCGGAGCGATGCTCGTCGGTCATTCTCGCCAGCGGCGGTACACACGAACTCAGCACGCTCTCCCTCGCGGCCCTGCGGCCAGTCCTGTTGTTCAGTGCGAAAGGACGACGTTGCACAATCGAAACCTCGCAGGGCATAATGCACTTCGAGGCCGATCCCTTCGATACGTTGGAGTCTCTCGGTCAATGCATCGACCATACTGGAACATCGTGGCGCGAGCAGCCGATCCTCGCCGGTTACGTTTCGTACGAAGCGGGCAGGCTTATAGAAACGCTGCCAACCCGGAGCCACGACGATCTGAATCTGCCGGACCTGCTTTTTATCCTTCCATCCGTCACAATCGTCCATGAGCGTGCCATGGAGCACGCAACCGTCACCTCCTTTGATTGGACGGCCCCGGATGGCTCACCATTGCAGCCGTTGGCCGCGATGGAAGGATCAACAACCGCGGCGGCAGTCCCCGAACGCACCGGTTGGACGCGCGAGGAATATCTCGCGGCTGCGCGGCGCGTACGCGATTATATTTACGAGGGCGACGTGTATCAGGTGAATTTGTCGCAGCGTTTTATTTTTCCTCTGCAAGGCGAAGCGGCCGAGCTGTGGCGTCATTTGTTCAGAGAAAATCCGGGACCCTTCTTCGCCTGGATCGATGCGCCCGGGCATAGGATTCTCAGCTCATCGATGGAACGACTATTCCGTATCGATGGGCGGCGCATCGAGACGCGTCCGATCAAGGGCACACGGCCGCGTGGAAGCACAGCAGCAGAAGACGAACGTCTGGGGCGGGAACTGCTTTCGCATCCGAAAGACGATGCGGAACTCTGCATGATCGTCGATCTTGAACGAAACGATCTCGGACGAATCTGCGCTATCGGCAGCGTCAACGTGACGGAGCACAAGCGCCTCGAACGCTATGCGAATGTACAGCATCTCGTGTCCGTCATCGAGGGGCGGTTGATGGGGGGTAAAGGACTCGCCGAGGTGTTCCGGGCCATGTTCCCTGGCGGATCGATCACCGGATGCCCCAAGATCAGGGCAATGGAAATCATCGACGAGCTTGAGCCCGTAACGCGTCACGTATACACAGGTGCGATCGGATACATCGCTGCGGAAGGCCATTGCGATTTCAGCATCGCGATACGAACCGCCATCGTAAAGGACAACATGTGCCATTTATCGGTCGGCGGAGGAATCGTATACGATTCCGATCTCGCGGAGGAATATCTGGAAACCATCTACAAGGGCCGCACATTTTTCGCACACAGCGGCGTTGATCCTTCCATCATCGGGGATATCGTATGAACTCGATCGTGTATCTGAACGGGGAACTCGTGCATGCGCATGATGCGCATATCTCACCCTTCGATGCGGGCTTTCAATTCGGGGCAGGGTTGTTCGAGACCATCCTGTGTCTCAATGGCCGTCCGCATGTTCTGGCTATGCATCTGGCCAGATTACGAAATTCGGCTTCCGCGACCGGCATTTCCATCAACGAAAGCGATGATGAAATCGCAGACGTCATTGGTCGGGTCCTGTCAAAAAACAGTCTGGATGCATCCGCAGCCCGGCTTAAAATCATCGTCACACCTGGAGACATCAGTTCATATCAGCCGATCCGTCGTTCGACGATGTTGATCGCAGCCGAACCCTACCTCCGCCCGGTTCCCTCAATGCCATGGAGATTGTGCATGGATGGACGGCGGCAATCCGGTACTATTCTCGCCCATAAAAGCACAAGTTATTTCGGATTCCGACTCTCTCTGCACGCGGCCCGCGAACTCGGGTATGACGACATGATTCTTCTGGACAGCGAGGGCAATGCAGCCGAAACCACTATCGCCTCACTGCTTTTGCTGTATCGGGGGAAATGGGTCGTTCCGGAGTCGCGCGACGCGTTGCCCGGCATTACCCAGTCACTCCTCGTACACATACTTGAAGAACAGGGTCAGCGGCTCAGCTCGAGAGCGGTGCCCGCTGAGCGCCTCCTCGACTCGGCGATCCTGATCTGCAATTCCCTTATCGGTCCTTTCCCCGTGCATTCCATAAACCGGAAGGTGCTCCGTCAGGTGCCCGCCGAAATGTTGAGCAGCCTGAGGTCGGCCTGGCTCGAAGCGGGATTCGCGGAACCGGGAGACGATCCCCCCATAAGCACAATGCGGTGATCCCCGCGCATCGGCGAGAAGTGGGTATGCGACAAAGGTGTTACGCGCTTCAGACGCGTATAGCTTTTCGGGAAACGGCATTGCTCAGCGCGCACGGTTTCGCGGTTAGTCACGGAACTATGGTGGGGTGTTTTTGAGGATTGATCTCGGGTAATTGGAGATTATTGGATCGGAACGTGAAACCTGGCGATTCATGAATCGCCCGGTTTACGTCTCCCGCTAAACATACCCACGTTCCGCACCGTGATACTTCCTTTTTGCGTCCGCAATCACCACGCCTTTTCCCCCACTCTCCCCCTCTTCCCCACGCACTCCCTGCGGGGTGGCTTCCTTTTTCGCCCTGAATTTCCGCCTTACTGCGAAAATTCGCGTATGGTTATGGCGTGCAGGCCGTGTATCGTCTTTCTAAAGGAGATACATGGATCCAGAAAAACGTGAAAAGAAAAAGATATTACCGATTCTTCCGTCGCGCGGGTTCGGTCTCCGCTTCGACCGGAAGCGACGTATCCGTCGTATCCACAGTCGTCTGCGCAGGCGGTTGTACAACAGGCGCCGGTTCCCTGCTCCACAGCATGAACAGTCCGGCGATGATCACGACATTGAGAACGAGCATGATGATGACAAGTATGCGGGTTCGTTTGATCTCTTCCTGTTGGTCCCGGAGGCGATGTTCGGTTTCCTCGCCGAGGGTGCGCACGATTTTTTCGGTGAACATTTCGAGTCGCCCGATTTTTCCAACGATATCGTCGGCGAGTTCACGGAGCGATTTTCCCATCGATTTGTCCAGCGCATCGGTGCGGCTTATCGCGCTATTGAGATTGGAATGCAGTCCGCGGATATCGGTCTGTATCGCATGCAATTTTTCAGGAAAGTCGATCGCATCAATGGCGCGGACAAGCTTCGCCGCCGATGCGATGACGCCATCGGTAGAGGAAGACAACTTTTCGAATTCGAGCGTATGCTGATCATACGATTTCTTGATCGCGGCGAACACCTTGATGGAATGGGCGTTCGTCTCTTCCAAAGCGTGCTTCGCTTCCGTAAGCGCATCCTTCACGCCCGACTCAGCCAGTGCGCTTATTCTCTCGACACCCGCTGAAGATTTCCCTCCCAGTTCCTCGATGTGCTTGTGCGCGCGCGCACCGAGTTCCATCACCTGGCTTCGGGCGGTGGCGCCAAAATCCTCGAGCAGATGTCCGGCCTTTGCGCTGTGACTCTCCAGTTGCGCACCGGCGTTGCGTCCGCTGTCTTCCAGCAGGCGATTCGCGTCGGCGCCTAGTTCTTCGATCAGCTTCTGAACCTGGAATCCAAGCGTGGATACGTGTTCCGCGGCTGTTGATCCAGCGTCGCTCACGGCCTTGCGGATGGACTCGCCCGCGTGGGTCAGAAGCTGTTCCGCGCGTGCTGACAAGTCAGCGAGACGAACGGAGGCGGTCTCTCCCGCTTCGTTCAAAGCGCTCTGCATTTCAGCCTGTTGTTCCTCAAATAGCTTCTTTGCCCGCGCGGCCGACTCCAGTATGTGCCGCCTGGCCGCGGCGCCCACTTCATCGAAACGGGAATGCGAGTCGGCACCGAGGTGCTCGACCGTGCTTTTATGAAGCTCCAGTAACGCATCGAGATGTTCGGCATATTTTTTCTGCACACCTGCAACGGCGACAAGCACTTTCTGTGCGATTCCCTTTGCCTGGTCGATGTGGTCTACCGCTGCGCGGAGACGCTGGAGTTCCTGCTCAAGCGTCTGAAGGGAGTTTTGGGTTTCTTGATTCATACTCTTTTAAAAATCGTTGGTTGAACGCCTGCAGCCAGGCAAGATGCGTTTTGATGATCGGGTCGTGCGGAGTGGGCGGTTGTTTGACGGGTGCAGTCGCCCGGGATGTCTTGCTTGACGCGGGCTTGTTTGCTTGATTTTCACGCGCTGGAATCGCGGGGCTTGTCTCCGGGTTCGCCGGTGCGGGAGCGGAAGCCGCGGAGGCACCTTGCGATTGGCTTTCCCGAACATTTTCGGCATCGACATCCCCGCCCGCACCGCGATCCTCGGCGGCATGATTCCGCGTTTCCGCTTGCGGCAGCGGTTCGATTTCTTCATCGGTCGCATCCGGCAGCGAAACGCTGGTGCCCGTGACGGCGACAGATGAGGACGGAAAAGCCGGCAGGTTAACGTCCGGCTGATCCTGGGCTTTTGGAGAGGATTGCGCGTGTGCGGCGGCGCTATCCCGGGGTACCTGCTGTGCCGCCTTGTCGGGAACGACATACTGCGAGATAGCGGTCGGCGCCGAACCCCCAACGGATCGAGGCTGCGGCGCTTCCTGCTTCGGGGTATCCGCGGATGCGGCCGCGGCGCCTTCGCGCTGGAGCGTCTCACGCAGTTCTGAAAGACTACCCAACCGTTCGGTCACGCTTCGCTCCAGCGGCGAAAGCACTTCATCGTCGAGATGCCGCCGCAGTATCATTCCGAGACGATGGATCGACGTTTCGCAGGCGGCGCGATCGCCCGAACCTTCGGCCAGGCAGTGGAGCACGGCGTCACCGAATCCTCGTCGCGCAGCTTCGGCCTTTTCCTTGTCTGTCATTTCCAGAAGATCGGCGATACACATGAGCGCCGTCAGGAGCGGATGTCGCGGGAAGCGGTTCTCGAGCACCTCGCACGACCTGCGGAGATGTCCCAGGCGCTCGTACACCGAAGCCGAGCCCTCCGCTTCCAGACTATCCACTGTCGCGAGGAGACTGTGCATCAACGCATCTCCTCCGCGAAGGAGTGCGGGAGGCAGCTCATCCTCCCGAGCATAACGGGCGACCATCGTGTGTTCGGCGAATGCGTGGAATCGCTCGTCCGCATCGTCTTCCCATCCGATCATGGCCAGAGCCCGCGCATCGGCGAGTTCGCGCTGTTGATCGTCGTCGAGCCAGCGATACAATTGATCGACCAGGAAGTTCAGGCACTGTTCCAATACGGAATTGCCCGCACAGGCAGGCAGCATCTGTAGTACGCGTTGAGCATCCTTCTCCGGCATGAGCATGCGAACGTAACGCTGAATATGCTCGATGTACTCCTCGTCCCGCAGCACGCCAAGCGTGAGCGCGAATTTTCGCGATGCCGGGTACGACACGCAATCCGTAACCGCGCCGAGAGCCATGAGACGAAGAATCGCCCGCTCCGTATCCTCGCGTCCGCGAATTTTGAGAAATATCTGTCGCATCGCCGACGCGAGGTCCGGATCGAGCGTATCGAATATGTTGGATTTCCTGCTGCGTTGCTCCACCTGCTCGCAGAAGGATTCCCAGCTGTCGGCGGTTATTTCAGACAATATCTTCCGTTGCACCTGGATATCGGCGCGACGCCAAAGCAGGCTGTGGATTTGCGTCAGCAGAGGTTCCTTGTCGTTTTCGAAGCCGATGCGCAGGGTGAAGGTCGCACCTGGATCGAAATCCTTCATCTGTCTCGCGATACCGTCCTCGAGATCGGAAGGGAAGGTGGTGGAAACCCAGGTGCTGAGTCTCGGACCTGATCCCGCTGCGGCGATACTCTCGGAAAAAGCGAAATCCAGTACTTCTTTCGCGAAGGCCTGATCCGGATACACCGCGTCGACGACAATCGCGAGCGTGACGAGATCAACGTAGCCGAGCACCTCTCCCTTCCGCGTCTGCACGTAAAGTCGTTCGTCGAGATTGCGCTGCCAGTAACTTGCGATGATGGACACGCCGAACTCGTCGCCGATCATGTTCGCGATGCGCGAGGTATTGGTATCCTCGGAGTAGCTGATCTCGCGAAGAAGGCCGTGGATGATCTGTTTTTCGCGTGCGGCGCTGCTGAGGCCACGCCGAAGCTCCGCCCGCATTCCATCGGAAGTCTCTCCTCGTTTTCCCTGACGGAAATCCTCGGGCAGCCGCACCGCGCAGACCGCCGCATATCCATCATGCCCGGCTCTTCCGCATTCCTGCAGAAGCCGGACAATCGACGCCGGTGGACGCACATGGATCGTCGCGCGAATTCCGGAGCGATTGGTCCCGATTCCATACGCACGCGTGGCGACCATCAGATTAGCTTCGCCCAGCGCAAACCGCGCATACTGCAGGGCGGAATCCCGCAAAATCTGCCGACCGACGGCGACGCCTTCGGTATCGTTCCCCGCAAACCGGCTCGTCCTGAACGGTGCGTGATCAAGCGACTCCGCAAGTCCTTTTATCCCCGCCTGTCCGTAACGAATCGACACGCCATCTTGTCCTGTAGCATCCGCGCAGAAGACGACAACCGCGTCATTCCGGTTATTCTGAAACAACCCCCGGAGTTCGAGATCGTTGAAGCGTTGATCCGGTCGCATCGTGGTCTGGCACCGTTGCAGAAGCGAGGGTACGCGCGAGAGCAGCGCACGGATTTGGTCCGACGTCGCACCGGATTCTCTCTCGCCGGATACGATCGGCAGCAAGCGACAGGCTGGGGGAAGGACTCCGGGCGAAAGCAGCAGCCAGGGACGGTCCTCCAACGAAGCGCAATCCGCGGAACGCATTTGTGTCCGGATGTGCGCATGTACGCGGGGTGACATCGACGCCGTGAGCGCCGCGATCGGGAGGAGCTTCCATGGCGCGGCACTGACAATGCCGCAGAGCCGTGCCGGGAGATGCCGCATCGAAAAACGGGCATCATGCCCCCACTCGCTTCCGCAATCGGCCTCGTCGATCACGCCGCGTGCGCAGACGATACCGTTTTTCCTGAGATCACCCAGCGCGGTTCGGGTGTCTTCTTCCACAAACAGATCTGAGGGCAGAAATGCGATGATCGCCTGCCCTGATGAAAACGCATGCAGCAGCGTCAGACGCTCCTCGCGGTGTTGAGCCTCCTGCAAAAGTACACATGCATCGATGCCGGCCGCCTCGAGTATCCGGGCCTGATCGGCCAGCAGCGCGGAAGTCGGTCCAATGCAGAGTGTCGCCGCGCTCTGCAGCATTGCTGAAAAGAGGATCGGCAGGGTTTTGCCGGCTGCGGGAGGCATGGCGGCGATAAGGTGTTCTCCACGCAGCAGACGATCGATCATTTCCATTTGTCCCGGTCGCGGCTCGGCAATGCGGAAGAGATCGCGAAGCAATGCGCGTACAGCGCTCTCGGTTTCCGGAACGAGTTCCCAGGCGTGTTCCCTACCCCGGCTGAGTCCGGTGTAGCGGAGTCCTCCCGTCAGATGGAAGCGTCGCTCACGCTGCGCGGTTCGTGAAGATCGAATCGTGAAAGCAGCGGCAGCCGGAATGGTCACCGGATGCTCATCCATATCACCAAGGCGCAGCATGGCGATATCGATAAACACTCCGGTCGCCGGGTATTCCGCGGATTGCGAAAACACGACCGGCGCGGCCTCATCCGAGGCATGGAGCGACGCTCCTGCGAATTCCTGGGTCGTCAACACGGTCAGCGCGATGGGAGGCAGCGTACGGGAGGCACCTTCCAGTTGAAAAAGCGCATACAGCAATCTCGTCAGATCACGCACAGCAAGACGGGCGCAGGGCACATCCCGCTCGAGAACCGTGATCTTCCATTCATCGGCCGACAGGACCAGTACTCCCGAAAGCATACACTCCAGCAGTACGCTTTGGATACGCGCGACGGCCATGGGTGAAAAGAGAAGTTCCAGCGCCGCGACCGACTGGGGCGATGCGAAGGGCGATCGCTTCGATGCATTGCGCAGAGGGTGCAGTTCCGCGGCATGCTCCTTTAGCAGCGAAGAAAGTCGCTGCTTCACGACAGCGGCATCCCCGGCAATCGGAACAGAGAGCCATCCGGTTTCGGGCTTGCCGGAAGATTTCTCGAAGCCTTCCGCGGATACGAATCGCAGGCCTCGGACAGCTCCGGAGGGCGCCGGGAATGGAAGCAGCAGCGCATCGCCCTGTTTCTCCAGCAACTGGACCGCGGCAAGCCCAAGCGTCTGTTGCAGCGCCGGCAGCAATGGAGTGAGTAAGCGGGAAACGCCGGGGTCGCGCAGACGAGCGATGGCCTGCTGAACGGAAATCCTCGGATCGAAGGGGACGGCTATGGCGCGAATCGGCTCAACCAGTTCCTCCGGGAAGGAAACTGCGGAATCGTCGAAAGAATCCGGGAGAAATGCGTACCGTTTCCTGAATTCATCCGATAGCGAAGTTGAAGTGAATGTGGGGAGTCCGCGCGAAACGATGTTGGAGGCGGCGGCGATGAGCGGAAGGTCTTTGGAGTGTTTAGCGTCGAGTGCGACATCCGAAACGATATCGAACGCACAGAACGACCGAAGCACGCCATCGGCCATGAATGTGGTTTCGGGCCGTGATTTCAGGGCCTTCCGCACACCCGGCAATATGTACCCTGCGAATCGCTGGTTCATCATCGCAAAATTCTCCTCCCAACTCTCAACCGGAAAGGAGCGGCGCCTGCTTGAACAGGTGACAGCCATGGACAGACATCAAACGGCATAATAGCAAGAAGCTGGGGAAAAATCAACGTGAAGCTCCGAAGTCGAAGTCGGGAGGTAAAGGGTGAAGAGTAAAGGGTAAAGAGGCTGGAATCCGAAGAAAGGTAAAGGGTGAAGAGTAAAGGGTCAAGAGGCTGGGATTCGTTGTCCCCGTTATTTTCCGTCCGTCTCTTCACTCTTCACCTCGCCGCAGCGAGTCTTCGGCCTGCGGCCTTCGACTTTTCACGTTCCTACCTTTTCACGATTCTACCTTTTCACCCTTTCACGATCCCCTCCTACCTTTTCACCTTTTCACCTTCTCACCTTTTCACGATTCCTGCCTTTTCACGATCCCCTCTTTTTTCATCTTTCAGTGGATTCTATCATGTCGGCATGCTAAGTTACTGCGAGCCATCATGGAACGATAACCAGCACCATTATTTCCCGACGCGGGAGAGGCCATGCTTACGCACGCTACAGCGTCCAACCTGAGAGCCTTACAGTCCACTCCGAGGGAGTTGGTTATTATCCTCGCTGCATTCATGTTGGCATTTCCCAGCGGAAATCTGTTGTCGCAGGATCTCACACGCACAGACACTCCCCCGGTAACGCTGACTGGCAACCTGGTTACGGCGGCGGAGAACTATTCCATACCCGGACTGGACACCAGAAGGCCGGTCAATTCCGCGCGCTTGTACTTCAATCCCACTCTCAGTATATACGGTCTGCAACTCCCGTTCAGCTTTCTCCTCTCCACCCACGAGCGATCCTACAATCAGCCCTTCAACCAGTTCGGCGTGAGTCCGACCTACAAATCGCTGACGCTTCACGCCGGTCACAGATCGATCCGCTATTCCGATTTCACGTTGAACGATGCCGTCATTCTCGGCGGCGGCGCGGAATAACACGCGTCTGGACAAATCGTAAACCGTCCCTCATCTCTTCACCACCTTCCTCACCCACCACTTCTCCCCCGCACTCGCTTGCAACAGATAGACGCCGGCGGGGAGAGCCGAGAGATCGATGCGCATGGTTCGCGTGTTGCTCTCGCCGGAGGTTCCCTGCTCTGCCAGCACCTGGCCGAGCAGTGAGACGAGTGTGACATGGGCGTTGCGTGAGTCGGCTGGAAAAACAACATGCAACCAGTCGTTCACCGGGTCAGGATACAGGAGCAGATCGTCCGGTACTACCGCCTCGCCGATGCCGAGGATGTTGACGACGAAGGGCTCGGACGTCAGTGTGCAGCCGTGGTCATCCACAATGGTGACCGTGTATTTGCCGGTAGAGCGCACGGTGAGGGATTGCTGCGTCGCGCCGGGGATGGGCTGATCGTTGAGCTTCCACTGCCAGGACCTCGCGGCGACGGTGGACAGGACATCTCGCACACGGGTGATAACAGGTGGCGCTATAACCGCCATGCTCAGATCGATAATCGCGGAGTGCGCTTCGCAGCCGCCGGGGGTCAGAACTGTCACTGCATAGCGGCCGGCCTGGGTAACGGCGAGGCTGCGACCGTGCGCTCCGGTGTTCCACTGCCAATCAGCCATGTCGGCAGGGCCATCGAGCCAGACGGTATCTCCCGGACAGAGCGGAAGCGAGCCGCGCACCACGGGTTGGAACATACTCGGTACCTGGTCCATCGCGATGATCACTGTATCGGAGCTTCCCTTACAACCGCCGTACGCCGTTGCTTCCACCCAATAGGTGCCGCTTTCAGTGACGGAAATCGTACGCGTCTCAGCGCCGGTACTCCAGCGCCACGCCGTGTAATTGGCGCCGCCATCGAGGAGAAGAGTGTCCGTGCTGCAGTATATCGGACTCTGCCACATCTGTATGCGCGGATGCGCTTCGGTGATGCCGATGACCTGCACGGTGTCGGTCCAAGCCCGGCAACCCTTGTCGTCGGTGACCTCAGCGAAATACAGGCCGGGCTGACGGACGATGATACTCTCCGAAGTTTCACCCGTCGTCCAGCGATAGGCGACGTACACTGACTCCGTAGTGAGCAGCAATTCGCCTCCCGGACATAGCTCGACGATTCCCGATGGTGCGACCGATGGAGTTTTTTTTCTCAGCATTGTGATGGTCACCGCATCGGATGTTCCCTTGCACCCGCTGGAGTCGCTGACTTCAGCTCTCACCGACTCCGTTCCATAGCTCCGCCAGTATACGGTATACGTGAGGCTGCTTTTGCCTTTCCATTTGACATCCTGATAGTCGCCATCCACAGAAAGCACAACACTGTCTCCCGGGCACAGATCGATGCGGTAACCGGGAAGAACGCGGACGGGGAGGTCCGATACTGTGACCTCAACGGTGTCGCTGCGGGCCGGGCAGCCGAAGGGACTGATGATGTCCGCCCAGTATTTCCCGGAAGTGCTCACGTTGATGGATTTGCCCGAGAAGCCGTTGGACCACCTGATGGAGGCCTGCGCGGTGTCGCCAGTGCAGAAGAGATTGATGCTTTTCCCGCGGCAGAAATCCAGCGGGCCGTCGGCGGCGATACCGACGCGGGGCAGTTCGTGCCGTATGATCGTCACCGGCGAAGTGTGCAGCGTATCTCCATTGATGTCGATAACGGACACGCTGTACTCCCCTCCTTCGCCGATACGGATGTTTTGCGTCGTCGCTCCTGTGGACCAGAGATACTTCACGAAGCCCGGGTTGGCTTCAAGCGTCACGCTGTCGCCTGCGCAAAAGGCGGTGTTTGTTGCGGTGATGAACGGCAGCAGCCGCGTTACGATGACGACTGGGTGGTTCGTGATGCGCGGAAGAAGGCAGCTGGTCGGAATAACCATGGATTCGATGGCGACGCCGGTGAACAATGAATCCGCCGTCCTGGCAGCGCGGAACGCAACCTCGAGCAGCGTTGCGCGTCCATTGAGCCGCAGAGGCTCCGTGCTGCGCACGGTGAGGCGTCCCGGTTGCTGATCGATCTGATGCGCCACGCCATGCAGCAGCGCGTCGGGCGGCACGTCGGTACCGGTCAGGACCACGGTGGAATCGTAGCGAAGCGTGAGTTCAAAGGGCTGGAGCATCGCGTCCGGTCCGTCGACCATGATCGGGACGACAGCGGGAAGAAAACCGATGAGCGGCGTCAGCGGGAGTTCCACATCGAACGCCCGGAAGCTCGAGCTGTCCAGCGGAGCGCGGTAGGTTTTCGTCTTCGTATCCGTCCCGCCGCAAAAATCGACGAGCTGCATTTCCACGGTACGCAATGAGCCGTCGGCGCAGTCGCGTTCGTAGGTAGCGATGCACTCCTGGTAGCCTGGAAATAAGATCGCGCTGCTGATCTCCTGGTATATCGCCGCAATTTGGCCCGCGTTCGGATTGTTGAAGAACTTGCCTCCGCACAACTGAGCGATCAATTCCATGTTGGTTTTCGGGCCGTACTCATCATAGGTGAATGCAATAATCCGTATTCGGTGCCGGTTCGCGAAGGAGATTATCTCGGCAGGTGTTCTCGATGATCCGTTGTCCCCGCCGTCTGTGAACACAATGATCGCGCGGCATGTGTTGACGCCACTAGTCACCATTTCTTCAATCGCGGCATAGATCCCGTCGTACAGTGCAGACCCGCCTCCCGCGGAACAGGAGTCGACCGCATCGTGAATCCAGGGTTTGACTGTATTGAATGGCAGGCTGAGCACCGGTGCAGCACCCGCGCGCAGGAGCATCAATTCGTCGATCACGCCGTCGCACATATCCACCAAGGCATGCGCGGAGTTCTTCGCGGATGTCATGGCAGTGCCCCGCATGCTGCCGGAAACATCCATAACCAATCCGAGCGAGACCGCGCAGCGAATCGATGGATCCGGACACCACAGTGTGATATTTTTCATTTCCTCACCGTTTTCAAAGATGCGGAAATTCTTCTTCGTAACGTCGTAACCAGGACTTCCATCGCACCCGACAGTCATATACAGTTCTATCGTCGGCCAGTTCACCGTCACGCGTTTGAACGTGAGCGCGGGCTGAGCGGCGACGTTCCACAGTGGCGCGAGCCACAGCAAGCAAAGCAGGACTATGCGCCAGCGTCGGATTCGGGATATGTGCATTGTGGTGCTCATTAGTTTTTCTTCGGGTACGCTTGGTGAAAGGTGAAAAGTGAAAAGTGAAAGGATTTTTCACCTCTCAATGTCTCTTTTCACAAACAACTTTTTACTTTTCACCTTTCACCTTTCACCTTTCACTTTTCACTTCTTCACCACCTTCCTCACCCACCACTTCTCCCCCGCACTCGCTTGCAACAGATAGACGCCGGCGGGGAGAGCCGAGAGATCGATGCGCATGGTTCGCGTGTTGCTCTCGCCGGAGCTTTCCTGCTCTGCCAGCACCTGGCCGAGAAGCGAGACGAGTGTGACGCGGGCGTTGCGTGAGTCGGCTGGGAAAACAAAATGCAACCAGTCATTCACCGGATCTGGATAGAGGAGCAGATCGTCCGTTTCAATAGGAGCACCGATGCTGAGGATGTTGACGAGGAAGGGCGCCGATGTCATCGTGCAGCCGAATTCGTCCAGCACGGTTACGGTGTAGCTGCCGAGTTCGCGTGCGACAACGGTTTGCTGTGTGGCACCGGGGATGGGTATTCCGTTGCGACGCCATTGGTAGCTCTGAGCGGCGCCGGTGCTGAGTGCATCTTTTGCGCGGACGATCGTGGGCGATTTGGAGGTCGTCATCGTCACATCCACGAAGCTGGACCGTGCTTCACAGCCGCCGAGAGTCACGACGGTCACCGCATAACGGCCGGCCTGAGTCACCGGAAGGCTGCGCGCGCGTATGCCGGTATTCCACAACCAGTGGAGCATGTCTTCAGGGGCGTCGAGCCATAGCGTATCGCCCGGACAGAGAGGAAGCGAGCCGCGGACTACGGGGTCGAACATGCTCGGGACCTGCTCCACATCGGTGATCACAGTATCGGAGATGCCTGTGCAGCCTCCGTACCCCGTCACCTCCACCCAATACATTCCACTGTCGGCAACTGAAATCGTACGCGTGCTTGCCCCGGTATTCCATCGCCAGGCCAGGTAATTGGCGCCGCCATCAAGAGTGATCGTGTCGGTACTGCAAAATTGCGGACTACCCAACATACGGATGCGTGGATGCGGACTGGCTACACCGATGACCTGAACGGTGTCTGTCTCGAATCTGCAACCGTACTCGTCCGTTACCTCGGCGGCATACAGGCCGGGCTGCCTGACCAGGATGCTCTGCGAGATCTCGCCTGTTGTCCAATGATACGCTACATACCCCGAATCCGCGGTAAGCAGAAACTCGCCTCCCGGACACAATTCGACAATTCCGGATGGAGTGAGAGACGGAGTTTTTCTCCGCAGCATGGTAACGATTACCACATCGGAAATTCCTCTGCAGCCAGATGCATCAATGACCGCCGCACTAACCGACACAGTTCCGTAGTCCCTCCAATGCACGGTATGCGTTTTGCTGGATTTACCAACCCATGTGACCTCCTGATAGTCGCCCTCCAGCGAGAGTACAACGCTGTCGCCCGGGCACAGATCGATGCGGTAGCCGGGAAGGACGCGCACGGGGAGGTCCGTTACCGTCACTTCGATGGTGTCGCTACGGGCGGAGCAACCGAAAGGGCTGGTGATTTCCACCCAATACTTGCCGGATGCACTCACCTTGAGGGATTTGCCGGAGTAACCGTTCGACCAGCGGATACCGGCTCTGGCGGTATCCCCGGTACAGACGAGGTTGACGGTCTTTCCGCGGCACAAATCGATCGGACCGTCGGCGAAGATACCGACCACTGGCAGCTCGTACCGCGTTATCGTGACCGGTGATGCATGCAGCGTATCTCCATTAGCATCGACAACCGACACGCTGAACATCCCTCCCTCTGCTGTGCGTATGCTTCGCGTACTCGCTCCCGTGGACCAAAAATACTTTGTGAAGCCCTCATTCGCTTCGAGCGTCACGCTGTCGCCGGCGCAGAATTCGTAAGCCGATGCCGTGATAATCGGAAGCATCCGCGGGCCCACGATCACCGGATTGTTATGTATGACCGGCAGGAGACATCCCGTGGGAATAATCATCGACTCGATGACGATTGCGGAGGTGAGTGTATCCGCGACCGATGCTGCGCGGAACTTCAGATCGAGAAGCTTTGCTCGTCCGCCAATCGGAAGAGGCTCCTTGCCGCGTATGGTGATCAATCCCGGCTGCTGATCGATTTCATGAGCAATGCCAAAAAGCAGGGATCCGGAAGGTACGTCGGTGCCAAGAAATGTGACGAGTGGATCGTAGCGCACGGTCAGCTCGAAGGGCTGAAGCATGGCCGCGGGACCGTCCAACATCACGGGGACAGTGCCAATCTGCAGTTGTTCAATCTGTGTAAGTGGAATTTCTACGTTGAGGATCTGGTACGTACTGCTGTCGAGAGGCGCCCGATACGTTTTCGTCTGTGAATCCGCCCCCTTGCAGTAGTCCTGAATGCCCAGCTCTACCGTACGCAGGGAGCCGTTTGCACACCCGCGCTCATAGGTGATGATGCATTCCTGGTATTCAGCGAACATGATCGTTGTGATTTCGTCATAGATTGCAGTCATCATTGTGGGATTCGGATTGTAGTAGTATTTGCCTCCCGTCAGGTGCGCAATCATTTCAAGGTCCGTCTTCGGACCGTACTCGTCGTAACCGATCGTGAAAATACGAAGGCGATGCCGGTTCGCCAGAGCAATGATCTCGGCGGTGGTCGTGCTTGAGCTGACATCACCGCCGTCTGTAAACACGAGAATCGCCCTGCATTGATTGACGCCCGTGTTGATCATCTCAGCAAGCGCCAAGAGGATCCCATCATACAGTGCGGTTGCGCCGGAAGCTGTGCAGGAGTCGATGGCCGCCAGCATCGGCGGCTTGAACGTCGTGAACGGCAGGGCGACATACGGCTTCTCCGCCGCGCGGATTACCGCGACCTGATCCGCTATGCCGTCGCAGTTATGGACAAACGCCGTGGCGCTCGCCTTGGCTCTGATCATCGGATCGCCGCGCATGCTGCCGGAAACGTCCATGACGAGTGCGATCGAAGCTATACAGCGGATGCTCGGATCGGGGCACCATACGGTAAATTTTTTGATCTCCTCACCGTTCTCGACGATGCGGATGTTCTCCTTCTTCACATCGTAGGTGGGCTTTCCATCGCAGCCCAGGGAGAAATACATCTCGATCGTCGGCCAGTTCACCGTCACGCGCTTGAACGACAGTGTTGGTTGGGCATCGAGGTTACACAGTGGCGCCAGACACAGCAAGCCAAGCAGGAGTATGCGCCAACGTGGGATTCGAGATTTGTGCGTTGAGGTGCTCATCAGTATTTCTCCAAGTACGAACAGTTACATCGGGAGATCGTGAAAAGGTGAAAAGGTAAGAAGGTGAAAAGGTAAGAGGCGGTGAATCATATATTTTCATCTTCTTTCCTTCTTTCCATTATCGGCATTCCTGCCAACGGCGCGAATCGCGAGCATACAACATTTTACGTTTTCACCTTTTCACCTTTTCACGATCCTACCTTTTCACCTTTTATCCTTTTCACCTTTTCACCTTTTCACGATCCTACCTCTTCACCACCTTCCTCACCCACCACTTCTCCCCCGCACTCGCCTGCAGCAGATAGACTCCGGCGGGAAGGGCTGAGAGATCGATGCGCATCGTGCGGGCATCACTCTCGCCCGATGTTTCCTGACGTGCGAGCACTTGGCCGAGAAGCGAGACCAGTGTGACGCGGGCATTGCGCGAAGGTTCGGGGAAGACAACCTGCAGCCAGTCTGAAGCGGGTTCTGGATAGAGGATCAGCTCCTCCGGTACTACCGCTTCGCTGATGCCCAAAATGTTTACGTAGAACGGTTCGGACGTCATCGTGCAGCCATTGTCATCCGTAACGGTGACCGTGTATGTGCCGGAATTGCGCAAAGTGAGGGATTGCTGTGTAGCACCGGGGATGGGCATGCCGTTCCGTTTCCACTGCCAGGCCTGTGCCGTGCCGGTGGAAAGCACATCGCCCATACGGGTGATTACGGGTAGCGCTACGACCGCCATGCTCAGATCGATGATCGCGGAACGCGCCTCGCAGCCGCCAAAGGTAAGTACCGTCACTGCGTAACGTCCGGCCACGGTAACAGGAAGGCTGCGCCCGTGCGCGCCGGTATTCCACTGCCAATCCGCCATGTCGGCGGGACCATCGAGCCATAGCGTATCGCCGGGACAGATAGGAATCGAGCCGCGGACGGTCGGCAAAAAGACATCCGCGAGCTCCTCCGATATGACGACCACGGTGTCCGATACTCCGGTGCAACCTCCGTACGTCGACACTTCTACCCAATACGATCCACTGTCGGCAACGGCAATGGTACGGGTGGTCGCACCCGTGCTCCATCGCCATGACAGGTAGCTTGCTCCACCGTCCAGCACTATTTCATTTCCGCCGCAGTACACGGGTTCCTTCATCATCGTGATGCGAGGCCGGGGTGCATCCACCATAGCAACATGCACCGTGTCGGTCCAGGCGGAGCAGCCGTACTGGTTCACGACCCGTACCGTATAGTAGCCCGCGCGGTCGACGATGATGCTCTGTGTTCTTTCGCCCGTGGACCAAAGATACTCGGCATAACCGGAATCAGCAGTCAATGTCATCGAGCCGCCCGCGCACAATTCGATACTCCCTGATGGCGATATTTGAGGAATGAGGGCTGGGAGCATGATAATGCGTACGGTATCCGAAAATCCTTTGCAGCCGCTGCTGTCTGTGACTTCGGCGCGCAGGGAGAAAGAGCCGTTCAGCATCCAGGGGACCGTTAAGGTTTCCCGGTTCTCACCCCACCATCGCACGTTGCTCCATTTGCCCTCGACAGAGAGGATAATAGTATCCCCGGGGCAAAGACTGATGTCATAGCCAGGAAGGACCTGTACCGGAATATCTGTCGTCGTAGTCTGAACGGTATCGCTGCGCGCTGCACAGCCAAAGGCGCTGGTGACATCGGCCCAAAACTTGCCGGCAGAATTGACGGTGATCGAGGTGCCGGTGTTGCCATTTGACCAACGTATGCTCGCGCCGTCGATATCGCCGGTACAAAAGAGTCTCACGCTTTTCCCGCGGCAAAAATCCAGCGGACCGTCGGCCACGATGCTGACGCCAGGTAATTCGTGCCGCGTAATTGTTATCTGCGCTGCGCGCAGCGTATCCCCGTTAGCGTCAATGACGGACAGGCCGTACATGCCTCCATCGCCGATCCGTATGTTGCGGGTCGTTTCCCCGGTGGACCAATGGTAACTCGCAAAACCCGAATTTGCTTCGAGTGTTGCGCTGTCGCCCGCGCAGAAACTGGTATTCGTGGCAATGATGATGGGCAGCAAACGAGGGATAATGTATACCGGATGATTCGTAATGACGGGGCGCAAACAGCCGGTCGGTACGATCATCGCATCAATGGTGATCTCCGCATCGAGTGTATCCGTAACCGCCGGGGCTCGAAATACCAGATCGAGCAACTTTGCGCGACCGTTGACCTGTACTGATTCTGTGGTCGTGAGAATTATCTGCCCGGGAGTTTGATCGACAGTATACGCCACGCCGTGCAGAAGCGAACCGGGCAGCGCATCGATACCAGTCAGGGATAGAGCAGGGTTATAGCTGAGTGTGAGTTCAAAGGGGTGAATCGATGCTGCTGGTCCGTCCACCACTACAGGGACAAGTCCCTGCTGTAGGCCAACGAGCAGGGTACTGGGGATCTCTACAAAGCCCGAGCGGAAGCTGGAGCTGTCGAGCGGAGCACGGTAGGTTTTCGTTTTGGAATCCGACCCGCCACAGAAATCCACTAATTGCATCTCGACGGTGCGCAGGGTTCCGTCCGCGCATTCCCGCTCATAGGTGAGAATGCATTCATTCCATCCTTCAAACATGATTGAAGTGATTTCCTGATAGATCGCCGCCATCTGACCGGCATTCGGATTTTGATAGTACTTGCCGTACGTCAGTTGCGCAATCAGTTCAAGTTCCAGCTTGGGCCCGTACTCATCGTAACCGATGGTGTAAACGCGAATGCGATTGCGGTTCGCCAAGGCAATCACTTCCTGGGGGGTGCGTGATGAACCGTTGTCTCCGCCATCCGTGAAAACGATAAGCGCACGGCACTGGTTCACCCCGTTCGCTATCACTTCCTCCAGTGCAGCGTACACGCCGTCGATCAGCGCCGATGCGCCGCCAGGCGTACAGGAATCGATCGCTGTGTGAAGGCGGAACGTATTTGTTGTGAAAGGAACGGTAATCAGTGGTTTCGCTCCCGCTTGAAGCAGCATCACCTCATCGAGCAGGCCATCGCAGAGGTCCACAATAGCATGCGCGCTCTGTTTTGCCTTGATCATCGCGTTGCCGCGCATGCTGCCGGATACGTCCATCACAAGTCCAAACGAAGCTGCGCAGCGCACAAAAGGATCCGGGCACCAGTAGGTGAAATCGCTGATTTTTTCTCCATTTTCGAAAATGCGGAAGTTCTGCTTCGTGGCGTCGTAGCGCGGAACTCCGTCACAGCCGAGTGCGAGATACAACTCTATCGTCGGCCAGTTCACCGTCACACGTTTGAAGGTAAGCGAGGGCTGCGCTGCCAACTGGCTTGCGCAGACGAGCATGCCCGCGGCGAGCAGCACAAGCAGCAGGGAAATTCGTTGTACTTGAATCAGGTAACCATGTAGCGTCATTAGTAGTACTCCAGGTATAAATAACACTTCACCGCCTGCTAAGTTACATGCGGGGCCGCGATTCCCGCCATTCGATCCGAATCGAGATTCCTGATAGACGCAAGGGTGCGCCGGCTGTGCGATTATCGGACAGACGTCGGTTCGCGCACGGCACAGCATCGCTGTTCCGGAAGGCTCACGAAGTGCGGCCCGCGTTCGGTTCAAGCACGCGGTAACGAAATTGTAATCAATTATTAAGGCTCTGTTTATTGTAATTGCGTCAATCACCGATTACATTGACGATGGCTGACCGTTCACGATTTCCGTCACATCCCT
This sequence comes from uncultured Chromatiales bacterium, assembly GCA_964371045.1. GTDB lineage: Bacteria > Bacteroidota > Ignavibacteria > SZUA-365 > SZUA-365 > JAOSJT01. The sequence goes on from CAYJMN010000003.1 coordinate 109,830, forward strand.
CCAATGTCGAGTGCCTTCTCTTCCAACCACAGCCGCAAGGCGGCGTCAACAGCGGATTTCACCACCTGCAGGAGTTTTTTTATGACACCTCGGATACGATGGTTTCTGGTTCTATCCACGCTCTTCATCCTGATAATGACGAGTTCCGGTTTCGCGCAGAAGGATGCGCCCAAGGCTCGCAGCCTGAAACGGGTCGAAATCGAACGCCGCGCGGCGGAGTTGGGCATTCCACTGACAATGAGCAATGAAACTTCGACGGTGCTGCTGCAGGGATTCACCGAGAAGGGGATGCCTCTGTATTTCACAACCAACAATTCCGTTTCGGCGGCAACCGTCTCCAGCGACAGGGTGTATCCCGGCGGATCCGCCGGTCTTTTCCTGACGGGCGCTGGCGTCGTGCTTGGTGAATGGGACGCCGGTGGAGTCCGCACGACACATCAGGAACTGGCCGGTCGCGTCACGCAGATGGACAGTCCCGTCAGTCTCCATAACCATTCGACGCATGTGGCTGGAACCCTCATCGCTTCGGGTGTCCAGGCGTCGGCAAGGGGTATGTCGTACACCGCGACGCTGCAGGCGTACGACTGGGACGACGACAACACGGAAATGGCCACCGCGGCGGCGAATGGGCTCAAGGTGTCGAATCATTCGTATGGGTTCATCACCGGTTGGTACAGTTCGGGAGGCGTCTGGTATTGGTTCGGCGATGTCGCGGTCAGCACGACAGAGGATGCGAATTTCGGTTACTACTCGATCGAATCATTGGATTGGGACAATATCACGGTGTCTAATCCGAATTACCTCATAGTAAAATCCGCCGGCAACGATCGCGGACAGGGTCCCGCTTCCGGCACCGGACATTACTACTGGAATACCGCAATCGACAATTGGTCGTGGTCCACCGCGGTGCGCGACAAGGACGGCGGTGCGATGGGCTATGATTGCGTCACCGATCGCGGGACATCGAAAAATATTCTCACCATCGGCGCCATAGACGACATCCCCGGCGGCTATGTGAATCCCGCTGGGGTCGTGATGTCAAGCTTCAGCAGTTGGGGACCCACCGACGACGGCCGCATCAAGCCGGATATCGTCACGAATGGCATCGGATTATATTCGTCGCTGTCCACCAGCAACAACAGTTACGCATCTTCCAGCGGCACCTCCATGGCTGGACCCAGCGCGGCCGGATCGATCGGGTTGCTGCTCGAACATCAGAACAACCTGCATCCAGGCACCCCTCTCAAGGCTTCGACGATGAAAGCGCTCATCATTCACACCGCCAACGAATCCGGAACAACCGCCGGTCCCGATTATGCCTTCGGGTGGGGTTTGATGAACACGACCAGCGCCGCGCAGGTGATGACCGACGATGTCGCTCCGGGCTCACCCGGTCACATCGAAGAACACATCCTCGCAAACAGTGCGACCTATACCCGCGTTGTAAAAAGCGACGGATCGCCTTTGCGCATCACTGTCGCCTGGACGGATCCCGCCACGCAGGTGCTGACTCCGGCTCTCAACGACCGCACACCGCGTCTCGTCAACGATCTCGACCTGCGTGTCGTCGGTCCGGGCAACACGGTGTTCTATCCCTGGCGGCTCGATCCGGACAATCCCTCCTTCCCTGCTGCGCAGGGAGACAATATTCGCGATAACGTGGAAATGGTGTCTATCCCGGCCCCGACCAATGGCGACCTCTACACAGTCCAGGTCACGCACAAGGGGTTCCTCGCCAATGGTTCGCAGCTCGCCTCCATTATCGTAACCGGAAACATTCCCATCGTGAATCAACTTCCAACCGCCGACGCAGGCCTTGATCAGACCGCGGATTGCGTCCCCGCTTCCGGCGTGAATGTGACGCTCGACGGTTCCGGTTCTTCGGACATCGACGGTGACCCGCTGACGTATACATGGACCGAGGGTGCGACCGTGCTGGCCGGGCCTACCTCGAATTCCTCTTCAGTGGTCCTGCTCAGTCCAGGCGTGCACGTCATTACGTTGACTGTCGACGACGGTATCAGCGGGACTGACACCGACGACGTGGCGATCACGCTGAACGCCGATCTGACGCAGCCGTCGATCACCGCTCCGGCCGCTCTTGTGCTTGGGAACGATGCGGGACTTTGCGGAAAAAATATTGGTAGCATCAGCCTTGGTACACCCATTGTTTCCGACAACTGTCCCGGAGTGACGTACAGCAATAACGCTCCCGCCTTCTTCCCCAAAGGTCTGACTGTCGTAACGTGGACCGCCCTGGACGCCAACGGCAACCAGCGCACCGCGACACAGAACGTGACGATCAACGACACCCAGGCGCCGACAATTTCCACGCTCTCTCCTGTCATCGCCGATACAGATCCCGGTATCTGCGGCAGGAATAAAGTGAATGTCGCGCTCGGTCTTCCATCCGCCGCTGACAATTGCGTCACGGTCACGATCACCAACAATGCACCAGCGGTGTTCCCTGTCGGCAATACAATCGTCACGTGGACGGCGACGGATGCTTCCGCCAACACCGCGACTTCGACCCAGCTTGTAACCATCAACGATGCGCAGGCGCCGACCGTCACCGCACCCGCACCGCTGATCCTGGACAATCAGGCCGGGCAGTGCGGCCGCGCGAAGAGCCTGATCAGTATGGGTACCGGCACCGCGACGGATAACTGCGGCGTGCTTTCCCTCACCAACAACGCGCCCAATTTCTTCCCTGTAGGCACTACGCCTGTCATCTGGACGGCACTGGACGCGAAAGGCAACATTGGCACCGCGACGCAAAACATCACTATCCGCGATGTAGAGAAGCCGACCATCAACGCCCCTCCGACCGTGAACGTGAATTCCGATGCGAATTCCTGCGGACGCAGCACAGCCGTGATGTTGGGGACTCCTTCAGCCAGCGACAATTGCGGCGCCGTCTCCACCTGGAACAATGCTCCGGCGGTCTTCCCGGTCGGTACAACCAACGTCATCTGGACCGCGCAGGATCAGTACGGTAACGTCAACACCGCGACGCAGCAGGTCATCGTCAAGGACGTCACGCCTCCGAATATCATGGTGGTGCTCTTCCCGCAATCCTTGTTCCCCGCGAACCGTACCATGCGCACCATCACCGCAAGCGTGACAGTGAACGACAACTGTCCCGGGGGCAGCTTCAAACTTACGTCGGTGACCAGCAGTGAACCCGATGCCGGTACCGGCCCGGGCGATCTCCCCAACGACATCGTAGCCATGACCGGTCAAGCCACTACGCAGTTCGCACTTCGCGCCGAACGCGCTCCGATCGGATTCGGGCGCACGTACAGCGTGAAATACACCGCGACGGACGGAAGCGGCAACAGCCGCGTGATCATACGACAGGTATACGTCGCGCTTGGATTCTTCAAGGAGGAGGATATCGTCTTCTCCGACGAAGCCAGCGTGCCCGAAACTCCCAAGCTGGAACAGAATTACCCGAATCCCTTCGCGAGCGCCACCAGCCTGGTCTTCCGCCTGCCCGAAGAGAAGAGCATTTCCCTCCGCGTGTACGACGCACTCGGTCGCGAAGTCGCCCAGCTTGCCGAAGGCCTCTACAACCCCGGCTCCTACGCCGTGATCTTTGAAGCAAACGATCTGCCCGACGGCGCGTACTACGCGCGCCTGAAATACGGATCGCAGATCATACAGACGAAGATGCTGCTGGTCCGCGACTGACAGGAATCCCTCCCGGTTTCCGTCGCTCCTTAGCAAACGAACAACGTCCCGCCTGACGGGACGTTGTTCGTTTTAGTCACCATAAAAAGACCCTCGCTACCGATCACTGAAGCCTGACGGAAGACTTGCTTTCAAGCTTCAATACCACTCGCGATCCGACGCGGCTGACTCCACATGCACGTCCGGCCTGTAACGCGGCGGCATATTACTTCCCTGCTATGATTTCGACGTTGACGGTGAACTTGCGCTTGAGCGGATCGTTGACCGGTCCTTTGGTTGTCCCGCCCTTTCCATAGCCGATCTGACCTCCGGTGGCCTCCATTCGCAGCCGTCCCAGGCCACGCAGTAAACTGTAACGAGATGATCGTTGCCGCATCTCGGCGTCGATCACGGTTTTCGCGTAATGGGCGCGGAGGTGCGACAGTTTTTCGTTTCCATCCTCACCCTGCATGACTGTACCCGGACGGATCGTCATTGTCCGCGTCCGTACTTCATCACTTTCATCGAATTTTCCCCAAGCCAATCCCCGCGGATCGACATAGCCGAGCACGCTGATGACCAGTGTGTCGGAGCCGCCGTAGCAGCTGTCGAGCATCGGCACGAGCATGCGGTCGATAGCATCGTACAGGTTCCCGAACCAGTTGTCCACGCGTGCCGCAGCCCAGTCGTAATCATAGTCGGAGGTGTCGATGAAGTTTGCGTTTGGAAGATCCTTGACGCGCGTGAGGCGGTTACGCATGCGCGCGAGTTCCGACGTAGTATTCGGATACCAATATCCGGTTACAAAAAACGGGATGGAGTCGCTGACGACATGGAATTCCGGCAGTGCTTGCCTTCGCAAATCCACCTGCATGCGTACGGTGTCGGACAGCGCGGCGGGTATCGGTGTGTCAAAGGTGAATCCCTCCAGGGACACGTAGCAGCTGCGCGTACCGGGTCGCAGCATATACCTCGCACCGGCTTTCAGACAGACATTGGACGTATACACTCCCCTGTCGTCGGTCATACCCCGCGCGACAACGCTGTTCGTCGAGGGATCGATCACTTCCATTGCGATCTGCGCGGCGGGTTGGGTCGAGGTTCTTCCCGCGGGATCGCCGTCGAGTTGGCGTACATCCGCGGTCACCGCGATGCAGTAGGGCATCTCCGCGCACCAGATGTCGTAGCCACCCGCCCCGCCGGGTCGGTTGGAGGCCAGCAGCATCTGCCGACGGTCAGGCATAAGGAAGGGGAAGCAATCGTCGCTCCGTGAATTGACCGGCGCGGGAAGGCGCTCGGGAGTCGACCAACCTTCGCGCACAGGCTGCGTGCGAACGATTTCAAAACCAGCCTCGATCCAACGCGTGGTCGCGAAGTACAGGTAACCGTCGGGTCCGAAGACAGGCGAGATTTCTGCCGCATCCGAGTTGACCGGTACAGGCAGCTGTCGCGGTACGGACCACCCGGCGCCCTCGCGTTTCGATATCCAGAGATGTGGCGCACGGCTGCCCGAATCGCTTACCGTAGGTGGCGCCGCCACGCGATCGCTCGAAAACACCAGCATGCCTCCGTCCGCCGATACCGTCGGATGCGCATCCCACCACGGCGAGTTCACGTTGTCGATGCGGGTGAATCCTGTCCCGACCTCCGGGTACGGAAGCGCATAGAGATCGGCCCCGCCTTCCCCCATCGTGACGTAGGTGCCACTGACGTAGAGCGAGCCCCGTGCCTCGTCGACGTGTACCGCTCCCGTATTCACGCGATCGAGTATTCCGGCGTGATACGGTTCGACCGGCATCCAGGCCGAACGGTCCTGAAGGTTCAATTCGACGTTCTGACTCGCCCGTGCCGACTGATACACGGCCTCGCCGTACAGGAATTGCGGTGAGAGCTTTCTCGCATCGGCACCGCCTTTGCGGCGGCTGGACGTAAACAGCACGGTGTTCCCATCCGCCAGAACAACCGGAGCGAACTCATCCTCGCCGCTGTTCAATACCGTGCAGTTGTACATGGAAAGATTCGACGTGGCGGCATCCGTCTCCGCATCGTCGAGAAGTTCCGCACTTTCACCGCAGCCCACCATCAACACGACGGCGAGAAAAAGGCAGCGAACACCATTCATACCACCGCGCATGGCCTCACTCCTTGATCATGGGAAATAGTACGTCGAGACACATCTTGAATTTTCCGTCGGGATCGACACTCAATTCGCGTACGCGTACGCAAGCGTAAAACACGCTTCCTCCACGTTCGATCCTGATGGAATACACGCCGCGGAACACCAACGTCGCGGCCGGAAGCGACGAAAAGGTGCCCGAGGTAATCGCCTGGTATTCGGCACGCGTCCAGCCGTTCGAAGCGGACGAGATGTCGGTGAAATTGAACTGCGTTTCACTCACGTCGCTCTTGATGAACTTCCATCCGCTCCGAATGAGGACGTCCGCATCGACACCGGGACGCACGCTCAGCACAACAAGATCGGATATCTGAAGCGCAAGCGCGTTCGGATCGAATTTATCCTCACCCTTGCCCTCGATCGGCGTAAAATTGTATCCGAAATTTTCGTTTTGATCCCACTGGTAAATGCAGCGGGAAAATCGCGCGGGCAACGTGTCGACTCTGACCTTGGCATTGAGCAGCTTCAGCGGGCCACAGTTGCTGATCGATACCGGAAGCTGGTGGTCGACGACGGCAGGACGACCATGACCCTGCGGCCAGACAACCTGATCGGAAGCTTCGAAGCGAACAACAAAACAACCGACTTCCCCCGGTTCGATTTCCAGCGTACGTGGAGTCACGGAAAATCCCGGATTCGTTCCTGCGGCCAGGGTCAGGGATATCGCACCACAACTCCCGGTGTTTTCGAAACAGATCTCGTCGGATCCGCTCTGGTACACGCGCACGCGCTCCAGAGGCAATTCGTACCGGTCGGCGTCTATCTGGACAAGATTCTCCTGGATAATCCGGCATCCGGGACCGCACCCCTGTCCCATAAGGATAACCATTGTCGTGCAGCGCTTCTGTTCCTCCGGAATGAAATGTTCCACATACACCGTATCCGCGTAACGAAGTGTATCCTTCGGCACGAACGATAGCTGCAGTGATGAAGCTTCGCCCGGGTTCAACAAGACGTTGTCGATCGGCGACACACCGAAGATGGTTGGCGCCGTCGCACCCTTGATAAGATTGTCGAAGCGATCGAATTTGCAGAGATTGCGCGGGAGCTGCACCGATCGCGTGGCCTTTTGCTGCTGCGGTTTCGCCTGAACGACTCCGAAATCCACCACAATCACCGTATCGGGACAGGCGCAGACGTTGCAGTTCACCGCATCCACCTCTACTTCGATCCTGACGATCGCCGACGCCTGGTTGGGCCCGGTTCCGGTCAGCACAAAACTCCAGCGCTGTAATCCGCTGTCCAGCGGCGTTGCGACCACACGCACGGTAAACTGTCCCCGCGCGGGAATGGTGAACGGATAGCCGGGCACCTCCCTGCCGGCCGCATCGAGAATACGCAGATTGAGATCGTTGCCCGTGGTCGATCCGCCGAAGGCAAAAGTCAACGGAACATCGCACCCTGATGTGAAACGCACCTCGGCGGAATCGCTGAACCTTTCCCCGGTGCTCAGCGGCGCGCACAGCCCCGTGATCCGCAGGGTGTGCGAGATGTCCCCTCCGCAGGGGAGTTCTTCGAACACGAGTTGAATGACGATGAGTGTGTCGCGGCAAAGCAGATTGGCGTCCACCGACACGGTTCCGGTCCTGTCATCTCCGGCGATGATCCGGAACGCCTTGCCCGTGGTGGGTATTTCAGATGCGAAGCGGATGTTGCCGTCCCGATCGGTCAGGCCGCTGTGCAGGGGTTGCCCGGCTGGATCCGATCCTCCAAGTTCGTACATGGCGACGGGCACGAGTTCCACCGGTGTACCTGCTCCGTTCTGCACGTGTACCGTCACCGTGCGCACCGTGTCCGGCGGCGTCTCGACCGGCGATTGGCATGACAGCATGGTCAGCACACAGATGCCGGCAATCGTCAGGGCTTCTAGTCTTCTCTTTGCGTTCATCGTCCTGTTTCCACCATGGAGACAATCAATGCAATGTGGGCTTCACTCTTCACCTTCCAAATCCTCAATCGTACATCGTCTATCGTATATCGTCAACCCGACGCTCTCCGCTAGAACGTCACTCCCAGCCGCAGTAGAAGCCCGTGGCTCTCGTTGTAGTACACGGCCTCGAATGGCGGAGGCTGGTCGGAACAGTCGCAGGGGACCTTTGTCGGCAGTTGCATGTAGCGATACCCCGCATCGACGGAAAGGTCCACCCATGGCGTCAGGGGATAGTCCACTCCGATGCCTGCGCCAAGAATTTTCGGCGACGGAGACAGGGCGTTCTTCAGCTCGAATCCGACGCCGGACTGATCGTCGAACACCGTGCCCAGCTGCGCATACAGGAAGGGCGCGAAGCACTGCTTTGAAAGCTGATACCGGGCGTGCAGGAACACGGGAATCCTCGAGATGTCGCGCGCGCTGAACCAGGATGCACCGATGCCGATTCCGAATGGGTGGAAACGGAATCCTGCCGCGAGTTCCGGACCAAATGTCAACTGCTCAAGTCCGATCGCATTCACCGACTTGTCCTCCCCGGCCAGCATGCCCCAACCGCGCACTTCCAGAAACCACGCCTGCCGTTCCCGCTGTCTCTCGTCGCAGGGATGCACGAGATCGATGGGATGGTAGCGTGGAGGGAGCAACGTCCGCGCGTGTGTTTCGATGACGAGGATTTCGCGGGGCAGCTTTGTCACCACGCTGCCGTCGCGCCGTTTGATGACGTACCGCTCGTGGCTCCCTTCCTCGACATCGAGCGTCACCTCGACATCTTTCAGGATGCTCCCATCCTTGAGCCGCACCACCTTGTCGTACCATGGCTGCCTGGTTTCCTCATCCTCCGTCTGGCCACGACTTTGCATCGACGCGAAAAGAAGGAGCAGCGCGATCATTGTACATGCATGCTTCATGCGATACACCTGGAATTACCGAATGACGGAAACTACGAAAAAGATTTTCTCCATTCAAAATCCATTGGAATAAGTGGTATGCATATCGTCAACACGCCGCGGCCTATCTGCGGCCTGAGTGTGCCTGCCAACGCGCTATATTGATCCATTTCGAACATGACGTTGTTCCGCTTGCCCTCTCTTCGCCGCGGCGAGTCTCCGACCTGCGGTCTCCGACCCTGCCCCTCTCTGCCGGAGGCATCCCTCCGGGACCACAGGGAGAAGGACTTCACACCTATAATAGATGGGATTATCGTTATACAATGCCGCGTCTTCCCCTCTCCCTCCTGCGAGAGGGACAGCGGCATAGGCGTTAACGTTAGATCGATAGAATTTCATCTAAGGTAAACCTGAATCGATTCTTCCGACGGAGTCCTCTCGAAAGCCATCACAGTCCGGGAGAGAGCCCCCTGCTCAAGCTGGGTGGTGCTGAGATCGCTAGCGGAGCGGGACCACGGGAAACGCGGCAGACCGTGAGAGTATGGAATCCAGGAGGGGACCTGCAGAAATCTTCCGATCATGGTATCCTGAAAGGATTATATATCACAGCCCGGGATAGAGCCCCGCCACCTACAACATTCAAATCACAATGCGATTGTTGGCTGGCGGGGCGGCATCCCGGGAAATGTGCGGTCCCCGGATTCCGTGGAATCCTGAAGGGATTCAACAATCCTGTCAACCGGTCTTGTGCATATCACGAGGATGATCCGGCAGGTCCGAGGTACAGAGCCCGGGTGACAATGCATCTTGTTTCGCTTGTTGAATTCCTTCAAGATTCATCGGCATGGGGTGGGCACCGCTTCCCCGGGATGACGCCCTGCCACTGCGAACATCTGCAACATCGAGCGTCATTATTTGCGGCGGCTCTATCCCGGGCTGTGATATTACATCCTTTCAGGATACCCTGATCGGGAAATCGGTGCTTACGTTGGCGCTTATGGGGGCAGAGGAGAGGGCAAACGGGATGAGCAAATTATCATTCTCTGCACGAAATGGACAAATGTCAGCCTCAAGCTGATCAGGTTGTAGATCGAAGATTCGCTGCGGCGAGTCCGCCACGGCGGAGTGACGATACTTGTTGGATTCTGGATCAATTCACACCTCGACAATATCATAAGCAGCGCAGCGCCGCGGGAGAGTGCTTGGCGTTTGGGGCCAGCCGGGGCGATACATGAATCGCCCACTCGTTGTGAAATAGGGGTAGCCGCGGCGATACATGAAACGCCCACTCGTTGTGAAATAGGGGTAACCGGGGCGATACATGAAACGCCCACTTTTGGTAAAGGGGAGATCGCCGGGGCGATACATGAAACGCCCACTTTTGTGAAATAGGACGCACCCATGGCGATACATGAATCGCCCACATTCCGCCGGTATACCCCTGAAATCGCCCTCCGCTCTCCCGATGTCAATGAAATTCGATTCCGTATCTTGTTCTCCGAACCCATCGCCCTCTCCTCAGACTCCCCCGTCGCCAGGATTTCAATATCCCTCCCATGCTCCGCCCTCTCCGCCGGACCAACCGAGGTCCCGGAATACCCGTTCAACAAAACGTTCGTACTGCGTCAGTGAATCACTTCGATTCTGACCTATCGGGTCAGGAAAATCTGGTCCGGACCGATCGATCGGACCAATGGGCCGTTCCTGGCCGCCATGCCTCCAGCTCCTCCACCAACGGTTTTCCCGGAACGCGATGTCTTCATGTTCCGCACAACCCTCTGCGTTCCCGTCACAAGCAGCACACGCCCGAGAAACATCGTATCGCGTAACAATTCCGAGTCCATGCCGAAAGCATCCGACCGCCCAGAACCGCTTCCGGCAGCATCGAACCGCAGCGCCAGCACGTCCGTCAGCGACGAGTCCCGCTTCACCTTGCTCCGCTGGCTCGGCACGACAAGCACATGACTCCATTTCTCATCAAGTTCCGCGGTAAGACGCACACTTTCTTCCTCATCCGTCAACACCCTCGCCCGGTAGCGCCGCGTCCATACAACCCCACCGGGCGTGCCTCGAAGAGTATTGATGCGAAGCCCGCTGTTCATCTTCAGATAACCCATAAACATCGGCAGCGTCATAACGCGTCGGTAGTAGTTCCATTCCTTGCTTCCGATTGCCGGGACTTCGTGACGATTCCGCCAATCGGTAATAACGATCTTGAGATCCACGGTGGAAGGCCCGATGTTGATGCCGTCGATGCGGACGCACGAAAAATTTTGTAGCGCCATGCCGAGCACATCCAGAAATGCCCGGCCTACATCGCTGAGCGTCGTGATGCCTTCGGTACAGCTTCCGAAGAGTTCAGCGTCACCCTTCGTTTCGAGAACGACATGATGCACTCCCGGTTGAGAGTAGTCGTAGTCCCGCACACGCCGCGTACTGAGTCCTTTCATTCTTTTCATTCTAATTCTCCCTGAATTAGTGATACTATGAGACCGGAAATGTATAAAAATACTGTGGAATCGGACAAGCCAAAAAATCGGTCATCGTTGAGACGGGCGTATTGCCTCAAAAAGTAATCTTAACGTAGGTCCGACGACAGGTAGCCCGGAGAGCCCCTCCGCGCATTGCCCCTCGAGCGCGTCCATGGTATCTTTCCAGACCGCGTTGTTGATTTCGCCCCTCAACCGGCCATGCAACTTTTCGGGACGGCGTGTTGTCATACTCTCCGGGCTGTTCATTGCCCGCGGCGGACCCGAATTAATCACACAGCATACGAGACGCTCATGAAAATGACCATATCTTCATTTTTTGTCGTAATTATCGTCGCAATGCCCCTGTTTACCGCCTGCGACGACGATTCCACCTCACCGAATCCCCAACCAGCGGTCATCGAGCGCAATGGAAGCATGGTGCGGGTGTCGGCGAAAGGGAAACAATTCGTCATGGGCTCGGCGACTGGCAACGCAGACGAAAAACCCGCGCACAACGTCGGGTTCAGCAAGGATTTCTGGATGGACAGCACTGAGGTAACGCAGGGTGAATACGACCGCCTTATGAAGTTGCACTACCCGGAATACATCGCACCGGGATGGGGACTCCCCTACGGGCTCGGCGCCAACTATCCTGTGTATCTTGTCGAATGGGGTGATGCAGTACTGTATTGCAATGCGAGGAGCAGTGAACAGGGCTTGCAGTCCGTATATAGTTACACCGCGATCACCGGAACGCCAGGCAACGGCTGCAAACTGGAGGATGTGACGGTGGATCTGACCCGCAACGGGTATCGTCTCCCAACCGAAGCTGAGTGGGAATATGCCTGCTATGGTGGAGTAGCCTCCGATTTCTCCTGGGGAAAAAACTACGCCTCTTACCCATCCTCCACTTCCGACACCGTCGAGTTTGGATCATACGCGGTGTGGGCGGGGAATTCCTGGTATCTTAGCTCCGACGTCCCGGATTTCGGCATGTTTCCTGTCGCTTCGAGAAAATCCAACGCCTACGGATTGTACGATATGCACGGCAACCTGTGGGAGTGGTGCCACGACTGGTATGGCGAGACCTGGTACACGAGCAGTCCGTCGACCGATCCCGTGGGTCCGGATTCCGGCGCATGGCATTCGCTCAGGGGCGGAAGCTGGGGGAACGACGCCACGCATCTCCGCGCGTCCAATCGCGAGTTCGTGACCCCCGACTATCTGTTCAACTTCATCGGTTTCCGCACTGTGCGGAACGCGCAATAACCGGATTCACCACGCCACCGTCGACGAACCGCGTATGCCCCTCCGCGTCTCCATCCTGCTCTTGCCTCTATCCCTGCTCCTGACGCCGATCACGATTGCGCAGCAGACGGATTCCACGGACATGCTGTTCGACGATGCGATGGTGCATGAGTTTGACTTCACGTTCTACACGGAACACTGGACGGACTCTCTCGAATACGCTTTCGCGAACGACGAGGAATACATACCTGTGCGCGTTACATATCGCGGCATCGTGTTCGATAGCGTCGGCATTCGCTACAAGGGCAACTCGAGCCTCATGCAATCCAGAAATACTCCCAAGAAACCGTTCAAGCTGAAATTCGACGAATACAGGAGCAAGCAAAGTTGTTTCGGAGTTACGAGGCTGAATTTCAGCAACGGAGTGAAAGATCCCAGCTTCATGCGCGAGAAGCTCTCCTACGATATCCTCCGTACGCTCCTCCCCTCTCCCCGCGCGGCATTCGCCACCCTTTCGGTGAATGGCGACCTGCTCGGGCTGTACACGCAGGTTGAACAGGTCGACAAGAAGTTTCTCGCCCGACACTTCAAAAGCAACGATTATAACCTATACAAGGCGAGCGACAACGGCGCGACGCTTGAATTCCGCGGCGGCGATAAGGCCGGGTATTACGTGGAGTACGAACTCAAAACCAACGAGAAAGCCGATGACTGGTCGCGGCTGATCGCCATGCTGGACAGACTCAATCACACGCCCTCTTCGGAGGTCTCCACTACACTTGCAACGCTGCTTGATCTGGACAACAGTATCCGGCTCACGGCCTTCAACGTGGCCGCGTCCAACTTTGACAGCTATACCGGTTCGAGCAGGAATTTCTATCTCTACGACGATGAAACATCCGGGCGTTTCGTTTTCATACCATGGGATCCGAATGAGTCGTTCGGCGCCTACGCAAACAATTGGAACGTGATCACACAGGACGTGCTGGGTCTTTCCAACCTCGACAAGCGTCCACTCACGCGTCGTATGTTCGAGAATGATTCTCTTCGGGATGTGTATCTCGAATACATCCGCTCCCTCGCGCACGGTGCACTTTCTCTCGACTCGCTTTCAGAGCGTGTGTTTCATTGGAAAGCGTTCCTCGATCCGTGGGTTCGGGCAGATCGAAACAAATTGTACACATATCAGAATTTCGTCGATAATATCGACAAGGATGTAGTCGTGGGCATCAACATGACCATCCCCGGATTGCTGCGCTTCGCACGCCAACGAAATGAACAGTTGCTTGCGCAGGTGGAAGCATATTATGGCCAACGCGACGGCACACCGATTCCAGCAAATCCGATTCCCGTGCTCGAGTATTACCCCAATCCCGTATCGACGTCCAGCGTGCTGCGCTTCCGCTTGCTCTATGGCGGAAACATCGTGCTGCGCATCGGCGACGCGCTCGGAAGAACAGTCCTCGACGTGGACCTGGGCGAGCGTACAGCAGGCATTCACGAAGTGGAGTCGGTCGCGGCTTCGCTTCCTTCGGGAATGTATGTATGGGCGCTGACGCTTCGCTTCGCCGGTTCCGCTACATACACGAGCAGCAGCCGCAAAATGCTTGTGCTTCGTTAATTCCGTATATTCCAGTAAGGAAAGCTTGATATTCATGAAACCGTTTTCCCCAGAGGGCAAATCCATGATGCCGAACTTCGCCGCGGCGCTTTCGCGACCGGGGGTATTCACATACATTTCCTTGTTCCTGCTGTCGCTCGCGTCAACGCTTTCCGGCCAGGTGAGCGCCTTTGAGGGGTACACGCTGTACAATTCCAACAACAGCAGGTCGACACATTTGATCAACATGCAGAAGCAAACGGTGCACACCTGGAATCACGCGCTGGGAGGCGGCTATTCCGTGTATCTCCTCGAAAACGGGAATCTGTTGCGTCCAGCGGCGATCCAGGGCGCGCAGCTTCGCGGCGCGGCCTATTCGGGACTGATTCAGGAAATCAACTGGAGCGGGCAGGTCGTGTGGGAATACCCGTACAGCAGCCCGACGTATATCGCTCATCACGACATCGAACCCATGCCCAACGGCAATATTCTGCTCATAGCGTGGGAGGTGAAATCATCAGCCCAGGCTTCCGCGATGGGACGGACCAATCCCACCGTGCTCTGGCCCGACCACATCGTCGAAGTGCGGCCAACGCGGCCCAGCGGCGGGACCATTGTGTGGGAATGGCATGCGTGGGATCATCTCGTGCAGGACAAGGATCCGGCAAAACCAAATTACGGCGTCATTTCGGAACACCCCGGCCGTCTCAACATCAATCTCGCGTCCGGCGCCATCGGACCGGGCGGCGGCGACTGGCTGCATATCAATGGTATAAGCTACAATCCGGAACGTGATGAAGTGGTTATAAGCTCGCATTTCATGAACGAATTCTATGTCATCGATCACGGCACGACCACCGCCGAGGCGGCGGGAAACACAGGCGGAAGAAGAGGTAAGGGTGGCGACATCCTGTATCGCTGGGGCAAACCTTCAAATTACGGTGCAGCAGGAAACACAGTGTTCGACGTGGTGCACTGTTCGTGGTGGGTGCCCAAAGGACTCCCGGGCGAAGGCAACATCCTCGCGTTCAACAACAATGCCAGGTCGCGTGCATCGGTCATCGTCGAAGTCACGCCTCCATTGGACGCACAGGGCAATTACATGATGAACCCTGGCGTCGCATTCGGACCCTCAACACCCACGTGGAGCTATTCAAACGGAAACACGTTTTTCTCCAATCATCTCGGCGGCAATCAACGGCTGCCGAACGGCAACACCCTGATCGCGCAAGCCACATCCGGGATTTTCCTGGAAGTCACGCCCTCGGGTCAGATTGTGTGGCAGCATAATGTTGGACGCGAAACAGCACGCGTGCTGCGCTACGCTCCGGAGTATCCGGGACTGTCCGCCCTTTTTCCAACTGGTGTCGATGGCCCCGAAGCACCCAATCCTGATTTCCGGATCGCGAATTTTCCGAATCCGTTTTACGACTATACCATATTGCACTACAGCGTGACCACGGCAGGACCGGTGCGGATCAGCCTTCGCGATGTGACGGGACGCCAGGTTGCCGTTTTCACACGCGAACACATCGCACCCGGCCATTACCAGGCAGCATGGGATGGCGTCGATCAGTATGGCAACAGGGCCGTACCGGGCATGTATCTCTGCCGCATACAGTCGGGAACGGAATTCCGGACGCACAAACTCCTCCTTCTCGGAGACTGATCACACTCGTGAGGAATTCGGTATGTTATGAAAAGCATCATTCGTTACGATACAACGATATTGGCGTATTCAGGACCTATTTGAACATTATCCCGTCATCATGTTGTGCTTGCTAACCTTCGTGTCTGCTCAAAAGAGGAATCCATGACGATGTCTCAATTCACAACCGCGCTGTCACGGCTGGGATTATTCACGTTACTTTCTTTTCTCCTGCTCATGCGGAACAATCCGCTGCGTGCGCAGGTCAGCGCCTTCGAAGGTTACACACTGTACAATCCCGGCAACAGCAAGACGACCACGCTCATTGATATGCAGAAACGGGTGGTTCACACCTGGCAGCACACGCTTGCCGGCGGATATTCCGTCTATCTGCTGGAGAACGGGAATCTCCTCCGCTCGGCCACGTTCCCGGCTGCACAGCTGCGGAGCGGTGCATATTCCGGTCTGATTCAGGAAGTCGACTGGAATGGGAAACTCGTCTGGGAATACCAATACAGCAGTGCGACGTACATCGCGCATCACGACATCGAACCCATGCCCAACGGCAATGTGCTGCTCATTGCCTGGGAAGTGAAGAGCGCCGCGGAGGCCGCCGCAGCGGGTCGCATCAACCCCGCCATCATCTGGGCCGATCATATCGTGGAAGTGCAGCCCACACGTCCCATTGGGGGTACGATCGTCTGGGAATGGCATGCATGGGATCATCTTGTGCAGGACAAGGACCCATCGAAGCCGAATTATGGCGTCATTTCCGAACATCCGGAACGACTCAACGTCAATCTCAAGTCCGCCTACAATTGGGACCGCGACTGGCTGCACACCAACGCCATCAGCTACAATCCCGAGCGTTGCGAGATTGTCATCAGCTCGCATTACATGAGCGAATGCTACGTCATCGACCACAGCACCACCACCGCGGAAGCTGCAGGTACGACGGGAGGGCGGAGAGGTGCAGGCGGAGACATCCTGTATCGTTGGGGCAAACCTGCAAACTATGGCGTCCCGGGAAGCACCGTGTTCGACGTCGTGCATTGTTCATGGTGGGTGCCGAAGGGTCTTCCCGGCGAAGGCAACATCCTCGCTTTCAATAACAACGAGAAAGGGCGGGCATCGTCCATCGTTGAAATCACACCGCCGCTGGATGCACAAGGCAATTACATTACGAGCCCGGGCGTCGCGTTCGGACCCTCGGCGCCTGCATGGACGTATTCCAACGGCAGCGCCCTTTATTCGGCCCATCTCGGAGGTAACCAGCGCCTGCCGAACGGCAATACCCTGATCTCGCAGGGCACGCCTGGATTATTCCTGGAAGTCACGCCCGCGGGACAGATTGTATGGCAGTTTAATCCGGGACGTGAAACGGCACGAGCGCTGCGCTACGCTCCGGAGTATCCGGGACTGTCCGCCCTTTTTCCAACGGGTGTCGATGGCGCCGAGGCGTCCAAACCTGATTTCCGGATCGCGAATTTTCCGAATCCGTTTTACGACTATACCATTCTGAGCTACAGCATCGCCGTCGCTGGACCTGTGCGCATCGGCATCCATGACGTCACGGGTAGAGAGATCGCCCACGTTACGCGCGAAACAGCTGCGCCGGGTACGTATCATGCAACCTGGGATGGCACGGATCGGAACGGAACAAGAGCAACACCGGGCGTCTATCTTTGCAGGATGCAATCCGGAGGAGAGGTCCGCGTACATACATTACTCCTCTTCGGAGATTGAACACGCAGAGTAGCTTGAAACGGCGATTCCATAAACTATTTTTCTGGAATAAGTACAACGACACGTAGCACAAGTACCTTCACCATGGAACGTATCTCACGTCGCTCGCTCATCGTCACGGGAAGCATTGTCCTCATCGTCATCATTGTGTATGTGCTGCCGGTGGACATCACGCAGACGCTCAGCCTTCGGGGAGCGGTCGCTTCCTCAAGTGAATGGGTGCTGCTGCGCAACGACAATGGGCAAATCATCTCCCTGCTTCGCGACAACCGGACCGGAGCCGTCGAGAACTGTTCCGTCATGCAGGTCGAGCGCGGAGATGCCATGAGCTTTGTGCTCTCCGACCGGATGCGCGGCGGGAGCGTCGCACTTGGTGATACCGTGGGCTGGATTACCTCTTATACGCTGATGCGGCAGATGACGGCCCTGGATGGTGAGCTGGCTGTCGCCGAAGCGGAGCTTGCCTCCGCCCGCAGCGGCGAGAAGGCCTCGCTCGTGGAGGAAGCCCGTCAGCGTCTGGCTTTCGCCAAGGCTGCTCATAGCGAGCAGGAAAAGCTCCACGCACGCCAGACGGAGTTGCACGCGAAGAACATGATTTCCGATGAGCTGTTCGATCTCTCGTCCGACCGTCTCCGGCAACTCCGCATCAATGTCGATCTCGCCGAGGCGGGTGTGCGTTCCGCGACCACCGGATTGAAGCCGGAGGATATCCGTTCCGCGGAAGCGCACGTAGCTTTGGTGCGCGAGCAGCTTGAGAGTCTTCAGAGACTCAGGCAGCAAAACACCTTGATCACGCCCGTGAGCGGTATGCTCCGTCCTTCATGGGCGGCGGATACGCTGCTCGTCATCGAGGACGACACCGACCAATTGCTTATCGTACCCGTCAGGCTCATGGACCTGGATAAAATGAGGATCGGCGAAGCGCTCACGTTCACGATTCCATCCACGAAACTCCGCGGCACTGCGCGTCTCGAAAGCATCGACCGCACCGTCCGGTATTTCGGCCGCAGACCGGTTTGTTCGATCATCGCACGGATAGAACAGAGCGACGCGGGCGTGACGTCCGGCATGATGGCCAAGTGTACGGTCGGCATTGCCCCCGTACCTCTCCGCGCGTACATCGTTGATACGTTCACCAGACTGTTCGATTAGCCATGGCGTATCCAAAACTTGAATACAAGTACCTCCTCCCGCTCGAGCGACTCGACGCGGTGCGCCGTGAGTTGCAACGGTTGCTCGAGCTGGATCCGTACGCGAAAAGCACCGGGCTCGGTCAATACACGGTGCGCTCCATTTATTTCGACGATGCCGCGTTTTCGGCATATCGCGAAAAAATCGGTGGTGAGCGTTTGCGGAAAAAGCTCCGCGTACGCGCTTACAACGAGCACAAACCGGGCGATATCGCATTCCTTGAAATCAAGCGAAAGGATGCAGGTCTGCTCACGAAATATCGCGCCGCGTTTCACGCCGAGAATATCGAAGTATTGTTCAGCGGACAGGATCTGGACCGCTATATCCTGACCCTTCGCAAGGATGCGATCGATAAAAAAAACGCCGACAGATTTTTTTACCATCACAACGGCGAGCGCATGCAGCCCGTCGTGCTGATCATGTACGAGCGTGAGGCATTTGTCGGAAAATTCTCCGAAGATCTCCGCGTCACTATCGACCGTAATCTGCGCAGCGTGTTCGATCCAGGCATCGCCGGGTTGTACGATGGCGGAGGAAGCGTCCATACCATGCAGCGTCATTGCATTCTTGAGGTGAAATTCACCGCGGGCGTACCTCTCGCGTTGCGGCAGGTCATTCAGCGCCACGAACTCAAGCGCATGGCGCTGTCGAAATACACGATGTGTCTCGATACGCACCGGGCATTCACGTCGAGAGCGGAGCCCGGACGCGGCCGCTCCAATCAGCTTTTTCGCGAGTATTCCGCCGTGGAAAAGGCCCCATCATCCTTTGAAGCGCCTTGAACCATGTTTCCCGATCTTCAGCAACTCGACCTCTTTCCCCTCTCGATCGCAGAGATTCTGGCGAATTTCTTCGTCGCGCTGGTGTGTGGAATCATCATTTCGTGGGTGTACCGGAAGACGTACAAGGGGCCAGGCTACTCACCGTCCTTCGTCAGCTCGATGATCCTCCTCACACTCATCACCACAATGGTGATCATGATCATCGGCAACAATCTCGCGCGCGCGTTCGGTCTCGTCGGCGCGATGTCCATCATCCGTTTCCGTACGGCGGTAAAGGACACCATCGATATCGTGTTCATCTTTTTCGCGCTCGGTGTCGGGCTCGCCGCCGGTTCAGGCGCGCTGGCCATCGCCTTCATCGGGACCATCATGATCGGCACGATTATTCTGCTGCTCGCGCGTGTACCCATGTTCGGCACCCAGCGGCGCGAATACCTGCTGCAGTTCTCCTATGTCGCGAACGGTGTCGAGCGTCCCCCCTACCTCGACGTCATGAAACGGTACTGCAAGCGTCATCGCATGGTCAACGTCAGCGCTCCCGGCGACACCGACCGCATGGACATGTCCTTCTACGTCCAGCTCCGCGACGGCGACGACAACCAGCATTTCCTCCGCGACCTCCAGTCCCTCTCCGGCATCCGCCAGGTCAGCATGTACTTCGACGATGAGCAATTTTGAATGGACAATGGACAATGGACAATGGATAATGGATAATGGATAATGGATAATGGACAGTGGATAATGGACAATGGACAATGGACAATGGACAATGGACGATTTGATTCTGACATCGTCATGCTGAGGAGCCACCGCGGCAATATCTTCAGTAGATGCTCTGACGTTGTTCGGTGGCGTCTCGAAGCATGATTCGTTCTGTAACGCACTCTGTGACTCGAGAGCACTTGCTAAACAAACACCTCACCGTTGCGAGTTTTCACCCCGGCCCCTGAAAGGGAGAGGAATTGTAATCGTGAACCCGGAGAATACCGAAAGCGAATCTGTGACGATAACCGTGAAGAGGAAAATTAAGCCGGAGAGCCTCGGACGCCCTCTCTTTTTCTCTGCCATTTTCGCTCTCCCGCGCTCCCACACCTGCACATTTCTTTGTTTTTACGTTGATGGCTTCATCCCTCTACCTCCCAATTCCGGATATCCCTTCGCGCCACACGATTTCAATTGTCAATTGTCCATTATCCATTATCAATTATCCATTGTCCATTATCAATTATCCTCGGTTTGCCTTTCTCCCCTGTTCGTTGCATTTTGTAAGACTTCACAAAAAACTTCACTCTTGGTTTTGGAAATTTCCGCGTGCCGCCGTAACTTGGTTGTGCACGCGTAGCTCAGTTGGTAGAGCAGCTGACTCTTAATCAGCGGGTCAGGGGTTCGAGTCCCCTCGCGTGTACGAGCACACAAGTGCCCAAACCCAATGCAGAACGGCCTTTTTCGTGAGAGAAGGGCCGTTTTTTTGTTGGGGGCGCGGGGACAGGAAAGCGATGGAAAACGCCGGATCGTGACGGGGTGTGACGGGAGTGGGTAGGAAAAAGGTAGGAAAAACATCACTCGCGGGCGGCAGATCGACGTGCTTGCAGACGTCGTTCGTAGTACTCTCCGGCATGCAACGAAAGGCACGAAACCATCTGTTCTATTGGGACATCGGTTGCGGGATCGTGGAAAACGGTAACTGCATAGGTGGGGGGATTCCGTCGTGGAGTTCGTCGCAGCCGATTTGCGGCGAGCGTTTCCGGGGATGCGCGGGTTCGCGGCCAACAATGTGTGGCTTATGCGCCAATTCTACAGAGAGTATACCGCTCTTGGCTTTCTTGAACACCTTGTTCAAGAAATCGAAAGAGGAAGGCGGCTGTTTCCGGAGCAATCCGTTCAAGAAACAACGCTCCATCGTAGAGAAGGCGAAGAGATCCAGCCTGCAGCAATTCTTGAACAGCTTGTTCAAGAATTGCTGCCTGAAGTCGCCTGGGGTCATCATGTGGAGATTGTCAAGAAGATCAAGGCCCCCGCCGCACGTCTCTGGTACCTCCGCGCCACGGCTAGCTTTGGTTGGTCGCGGAACGTGCTGCTCAACCAGATCAAAACCGGTGCCTACGAACGGGCGGTTACCGAGAAAAAGACCCACAACTTTCCGCTTGCCATGCCGGAGTACCTCGCTGAGCAGGCGGATGAGATGCTCAAAAGTTCCTATAACCTGGAATTCCTCGGCATCCGTCGTGAGGTGAAGGAACGGGAGTTGGAAGACCGGCTCGTCTCGCGTCTCCAGGAATTTCTTTTGGAACTCGGTTACGGTTTCTGCTTCGTCGGGCGGCAACACCGCGTCGCGTTGGGTAAAAAGGAGTATTTCATCGATCTCCTCTTTTACCACCGCTTTCTCAGGGCCCTTGTCGCTTTCGAACTCAAGGTCGGCCCTTTTGAACCGGAGCATGCGGGAAAGATGGATTTCTACCTGAACCTGCTTAACGACAAGGAACGCGGCACCGACGACAAGCCCTCCATCGGCATTATCCTCTGCGCGGAAAAAGGACGACGTGGAAGTCGAGTACGCCCTGCGCGGCAAAGCCAACCCCATCGGCGTCGCAGTGTATGAACTGCGCTCCAAGCTGCCCGGCGAACTGAAAGGCAAACTACCAACCGCCAAACAACTGGCCGATGTGCTGAGGGTGGAGATGGAGGACGGGAAATGAAAAACCTTCCCGAAGGCTGGACTTGCGACCGGATCAAAGCTGTGTCGGCGACCGACGTCTCAATGCTGTCGCTGCCGATATCATGCCAGCTTCACAGGCCGTCATACAGTGAGGTAAAGCCGCATATTCCCTACCTTCTGGATCGGTATTGGTTTTCAGCTTACTCATAGCTACGGAGTAAGGAGTTCTCCGCCGCGGCGGAACCTCGCGTGTACGGTGAACGATTCCCCCGTTTAACCTTCCACGTTTAACGATTAACTCCCCCCACACCTCACGCAGCCGTGTGTTGATACAGATATTTCTGGAATCCCGCAAAGGCTTTGTTGATTTCTTCGGGCTGACCGCCGAGGTCCGCGACGGCATCCATGATGGAGTTGTGGTATTTGAGCAGGAGCAGCGGGGTGAGCTTGTCCTGATCGAGTTCCTCCACGCCGTCGGAAATGTAGTGCTGGAGAACGAAATCGAGGAAGACTTGCTGCCTCGTGTTGAAATGCGCGTTGATGTGAACTTTCGCATTCGCGGCGCGGACCTCGCGGGTCACCGGCGGCAAAGCGTACGCCACGTGAGCCAACACATCGAAAAGGTCGCTCTTCTCGGCGTCGATGATTTTCTGCATCTCGGCGAGCTGGTCGTGGCCAAAGCCTTTCTCGGCCAGGCCTTGCAGGAGTTTCTTCCGCGTATCCGGAAAGCTCCATAGTGCACGCAGCTCGTCCTCGTCCTTGAAGAACTCCGGCAGCTTGCCAAAAAGCATTTCCATGAACTGTAATGAGGACATAGGCGTGCCGTCGGGATGCCAGAAACTCGTCATCATCATGTGCTGAATGTTGCGCGCTTTTCCGTCGGACAGCTTCACCTCGGCCCTCTTCCGCCGCTGGCATTCGCAGGGACGCTTGCCGCAGACCTCGCAGGGCTGCTTCGGACATGCGCAGGGCGTCTGACCACAGACGGAGCAGGGTTGCGGCGGCAACATCACGCACGCGCAGGGCAGGCAACCGCAGGTAGGGCAGGCCTCCGGCTCGAGTGGCTCGCCGTCCCACTCGTGATCACTGAAATGCTGATGCGCCTTTACGAAGTCGTAAATCGTGAAATACTCCTTGCCGTCGTAGAGCCGCGTGCCCCGCCCGATGATCTGCTTGAATTCGATTATCCGCTTGATGGGCCGCATCAGCACGATGTTGCGAATGTTGCGTGCATCCACACCGGTGGAGAGCTTTTGCGACGTGGTGAGAATGGTCGGGATGGTCTTTTCGTTGTCCTGGAAGTCGCGCAGATGTTGCTCGCCGAGTTCGCCGTCGTTGGCGGTAACCCGCTGGCAATAGTTCGGTTCCGTGCTGGTCTTCATCTGATTGACGAGATCGCGCACGGCCAAAGCGTGGTCCTGCGAGGCGCAGAACACCAGCGTTTTCTCATGCTGGTCGATCAAATCCATGAAGAGCCGCACCCGATATTCTTCGCGTTTCCGGATTTCGATGATGCGGTTAAAGTCCGCTTCTTCGTAGCGCTTGCCCTGCTCGATCTCGCCTTCGATCACGGTGTCGTCGGAGGTGTACACGTACTCGTCGAGCGTGGTCTGGATTTGCTTTACCTTGAACGGTGTCAGGAAGCCGTCGTTGATGCCGTCCTTGAGTGAATAAATATAGACCGGATCGCCGAAGTAGCGGTAGGTGTCTACGTTCTCATCGCGTTTCGGTGTGGCAGTCATGCCCATTTGCACTGCGGGAGCAAAGTACTCGAGGATGCCCCGCCAGTTGCTTTCGTCGTTCGCGCCGCCGCGGTGGCATTCGTCCACAACGATGAAATCAAAGAAATCCGGCGGGTAGGCGTTGTACACTTCGCTGGCCTCCGCCGCCTTGGCCATACGTGCCGAGTCCTCGGCAGCCAGCGGATAGAGCAACGGCTGTTGAACGGGTGCCTTGGTTGCATCAACAACGCCGGCATCACGCACACCACGCACATTGTTGCGCGGAGTACTTTCGCCAGCTCCGGACGTCATGAAGGTCTGGAAAATGGTGAAGAACAGGCTGCCGTTCTTGGGCGCCTTGCCTTTTTTGCGGATTTCATCCGGCGCGATGCGCACCAGCGCATCTTCGGGGAAGGCGGAAAAGGCATTGTAGGCCTGATTCGCCAGAATATTGCGGTCGGCGAGGAAGAGGATGCGCGGGCGGCGCGTGGGCTCGCCACTCAGATTCCAACGGGAGTGAAAGAGTTTCCACGCGATCTGGAAGGCGATAAAGGTTTTTCCCGTGCCGGTGGCGAGCGTCAGCAGGATGCGCTTCTTGCCTTCGGCGATGGCAGTCAGCACGCGCTCGATGGCGATGTCCTGATAATAGCGGGTGGGATGCGAACCGCCTTTGTCCTCATACGGCACGTCGGCGAAACGGTCGCGCCAGGCGTTTCCCGCGGCGAAGGTCATGTCCCAGAGTTCCTCCGGTGCCGGATAGGCGGCGATTTCCGTTTCCTTGCCCGTCTCCATATCCACGGCGTAGATGCCCTGCCCGTTTGTTGCAAAGGCATAGCGGACGGCGAGCTTACCTGCATAGTTTTTGGCCTGTGCCACGCCCTCGGTAAACGCGGCATCCCAAGCCTTGGCCTCGACCACGGCCAGTTTCCGGTTGCGGTATTCCAGCACATAATCGGCGGTGAGCTGCTTGCCCCGTTTGCCGTGGCCCTCGATGCGGCCGGGTGCAATCTGGAATTCGCGCCGGATGCGGCTGCCCTGATCGACGCCCCACCCCGCCGTTTTCAATGCGGGGTCGATATATTCGGCTCTGGTTTCGGCTTCGTTCATGGTTATTCCGTGCCTTCTTCCCGCAGACGCCGCTGACTTTCGGGTGTGTCCAGGAAATTCTCTTTGGTTGAGACCCGGCGACCGCTTTTCTTCTCCAATTCCTTTCGGGCATTACCCGCCACCGTGCCGCCCTGTTTTGCCGCCTGCTTATTTCTGGGTAATCCCTGCGCATCGGTGTTGCGGGCGATCTCAGTGGTCGAAGCCTCGCCAAGCATTGTAAAGATCAACTCCAGGTCGGTCATGTGGTCGCGGAGGTTGTCTCCGGAATGGGTCAGCTCCTTGTGGTCGCGGTACTCTTGTGGCGTCATACCGAACGTGGCCTTGCTAATCTCGGCGGTGAGAATGGCGTATTCGATCCTTTCTCTGACACCGCGTTTCTTCCATTCATCGGTCAATTCGTCACGCACCGCGATGCCGCGCATCCGCTTTTCGATCCACGCGTCGGAATAGCCCTTCTGCCGATAGATTTCCTTCATGCGTTTGGTGGCCAGTTCGGGGTTTTCTATCTCCTGCAGACGCTCATAGCCAACGCTGGCCAGCCAGCGTTTGAATGGTTCGGCCTTGGGCGAGGGAATGGACTGGATCAAACGAAGCAATCCTTCGATGTTCGCCGCCTGTATCTTCCGCTGTTTGCCGTCTGCCGCTGTCATCTCAACAAGGGTACAGATTGTACCCCAGTTGGAACTCAGCTCAGGATCACGGCTTTTGAGCTTCTTGACATACTGCTTGATGTCCGCGCTGCCGGTCAGGATCTCAATCACATCCTGTACCGCAAAATACCATTTCTGCTCCGGCTCGTTCCAGACGCGGCGTACCTGCTTCTGCTCAAACAAGACCAACGTGTTCATGATGTGCTTCCTTTCTCCTCAAAAATCGACGTTAAACGCCCGCCTCCACAGCGACTTCTTCAATGCCTTCTGCTCGGCGAGCTTGCACGGGGAGAATGCAGTGAGGTATTGTTTGCCGTCGGTGGCAGTATTCCGGAATTTCCGGATAACTGCCGCTTCCTGGAGTTCACCGCTGACGCATACGTTTCGCAGGTGTTCGCTGACGGTGCGGACATCCACCTCGAACAACGCGGCCATGAGCTTCTGCGTCAGCCAGACCGTTTCCTCCGCCACGCGGACTTCGATGCCATCCTCGCCCGCTTGACGGGTGAAGATGAGGAATTCGGCAGTGCTGTTGCGGATTTGGAGTTTTTTTTCTTTGCTCATGTCTGTGTTTCCTAAAGTCCTCCAGCGAACGCCAGCCGCAGCAGCGACTTCTTCAATTTTTCCTGCTCGGCGAGCTTGCACGGGGAGATGGCGGCGAGGCGGAGGATTGTGATCTTCATGATTTGGATTGCCTGGGCACGATGATAATGCCAGTGTCCTCTTCGCCGTAACTCACGCACTCGCCGCCCGTGACTGCGCGGTAAGCCGTGAGTGCGCAGAGGGCGGCGTCAATGAGATCGATATTGGTCACATGGGTAAGGTCGATTCCGGCCTGCTCCAACAATTCGCGGCGCTGGGTTCGCTTCTGTGACGCTTTGGCTTGGCCGCCCCGCAGATGCCAGGCGATGGCGTGCGGGAAGGTTTCGAAACAGCAGTTGCGAGTTGCGATGGGCAAGCCGCGGCACAGCGGGTAGTCCCCGACGAGCGCCTGATACAATTTTTCTCCCCGCAGCATCCAGCCGAAATAGTTTTTGGGATGCGCGACGGCTTTTTCCCGCGTGGGTGTGGAGAAACACCAGATGCCCTGTTGCATGAGTTCCCGCTCGGCGGGGCGGCAACGTCCGTCGGTGCTCCAGTGGCAGGGCGCATCGATAGCGATGGCTTGCGCACGCATCGTTGTGCGACACCAGTGGGCGAGTTCCTGTGCGTCACGTGTGGCAAGCCGGCCTGCGTACGCACCGCCGGTGATCGCAACGGCGTGATATCCCTTGTGCTTGCCGCCCACATCGATGCCCACCACTGTGCCTCCGGCGGCGTTGCGAGTTGACCCTGTGCTTGCGCTGCCTTTCATGCTCACAGTTCTCCGCTGAATGCCTGTTGCAGCAGCGACTTTTTCAATGCCTCCAGCGCTGCGAGCTTGCGCAAGTATATGGAGGAGAGGTGGAGGGTTTGGGCTGAAAGCGATGCGAGGGTTGCGACGATTCGGTTCTGTTCAGGCAACGACGTGGGAAAAGCTACGACGACTTCGCCAATTTTCGTCGGTGACGTATGGCGCACCTTCACACCGGAAGCGCTGTCATGAATCGCCTTCCGAACAGGTTTCGTATTGAATACATGGAAGAAGAAATCGTTCGTCCAATCGATCCCTGACTTTTTTTTAACAAGGCCGAGCCGCTGGTTGTGGAGAAACTTGTCTGACTCTGGAACGAGGATTGGACTACCGAGCAAACCAGCTGCCTGCTCCGTCATGGCAACGAGCAAGTCGCCCTCGTTAAGCACGTAGTCGCAGGGAATCTCGCCTGTGTAGTATTTCTGCTTCTCGCCTCGATCGCGGTAGCCGCCGCGCTCGAAGAAGTTGCCAGGCGTGAGGAGCACATACTCGCCTTCGTTGCTGAAGAACTCTCCCTCGAAAGCGTAGCCGTGCTTGATGTCGCAAAGTTCTTCCAGCCTCTTCTCCACCCACCCCTGCCCGCGTTGGGCGAAGACGGATTCGAGGTGGCTTTCGAAGAGGGCGCGGGCGTTTTGGAGGTTCTTCTCGGCGTTGGCTTTGGCGATGGCGAGGCCCTCAAACGCTTCGTCAAGCAGAGCAACGATGCGCTGTTGCTCGGGAAGAGGGGGGACGGGGATTTGAACAGTCTTCGCCAATCCGATATTTAAATTCCTTACTGTGCTGCCAGCTGCAAGCCGATCGAACTGGTCAAATACGAGGTCGGAACTGAGTGCATGATAGAGATAGTCGGGATTTACTTTCGGCTGGTGCAGCACAAGCCATCCGTCGTGAATGCACCCTGAAGTTTTCATGATGTATGGTCGACCAAAGCTCATCGAGTTTGACAAGATGAAATCATCCTCGTAAACCATGCGTGAACGTTTGACGCCCTCCGGCTTAATCTTCTCTTCCGTTTTGTAGATGTATTTCCCGCTCGCAGTGGCGTCACTTATCTTGATCCAGTTGATACCATTCGGGTCGTTGGTGATAAACTCTTGAATTGGGCGGGGTGAACCGCCACGCTCGATGTCGCACACTTCCCCAAGCGTCTTTATCTCCCACCCCTTCTTCATCACAGCGCCCTGATCTGGCCCGGTACTTTCGCGCTCGTAGAAAATAACCCCGGCGCGGTCGATATGCTCCCGCAATTTTGCATGATTCAGCTCGGCGTACAGCGACAGATCTATGGTGTAGGGCAATAACAGGTCGTCCAGCGCTTCGGCAATTTCACCCAACTGCGAGGGTTTCAGGGTTTCGCCGAAAAGTGTCAGATCAATATCCGAGCCGGTCTTGAAAGTACCTTTGGCTCTGGAACCGTAGAGCACGGCTTTTTCAATCCCGGAAAACCGCGCGAATACCGTGCGAATCTTCTTGATTGCTGTTTTGCTTAAACCAAAGTTCATGAATTCTCAATTCTCTGGTCATTCAACTCCGTGAACTTTTTCATCATCTCGTCAAAGGCCGGATAGAACCGCTCCAGGATATTTTCCGCAACCGCGTTCGCAATTTCAGGATCGTAGGTATGTGAGGTTTTATTGCGGTCTTCGATCATCGCCATCCAGGCCTCGCCATCTTCAATCAAACCGTTCTTGAACGCGGTCCGTGTCGCATCCTTCGAGCCGATCAGGCCCGTGATTCCTTTCTCCTCCAGAAAGTCCTTCAGGACATTCCAGGCGAGTTCATGAGTGAACTCAAAACTTTGAATCAATCCCTGTTGCTCAACGTCGGTCAAATCACGTGTGCGTGCCAGTTCCACTGCCGCTACGAGCGTCTGAAAGGCTTTGCTGTAGTTGTTGAACCGCTGTTTCCAACGAATGTCGGTCATGGCGTAAGCCTCCTTACAGTAACGTTTTGATTCTCTTCAGCACTTCCGCGCTCTCGGCGTCGAGGGCGGCGATTTCGTCCATGATTGCGCGGGGACTGCGGTGGGCGATTTCCTCGCCGCCGTTGGGATTTTTTACGGAGAGGTCGAAGGTTTTAGGATCGATGGTTGCAACGTCCACGCTCCAGCTTTTGGGCGAGTCGGCTTTGCTCTGTTGCAAGGTGATAAACTCGGCGAGGTCGGCGTCGTTGAGCGGATTGGTCTTGCCCATGTTGCGGCCGGGATCGAGCTGGTAAAACCACACCTTGCGCGTCGGTGCGCCTTTCTCGAAAAACAGCACCACGGTTTTCACGCCCGCACCGATGAACGTGCCGCCGGGACAGTCCAGCACCGTGTGCAGGTTGCACTCCTCCAGAAGCTTACGGCGCAGACTGACCGAGGCGTTGTCGGTGTTGGAGAGAAAGGTGTTCTTGATCACGATGCCCGCGCGTCCACCGGCCTTGAGAACTTTGATGAAATGCTGGAGGAAAAGGAACGCTGTTTCGCCGGTGCGGATGGGAAAGTTTTGCTGCACTTCCTTGCGCTCTTTGCCGCCGAAGGGCGGATTGGCGAGGATGATGTGGTAGCGGTCCTTCTCCTGCACGTCGGCCAGATTCTCCGCGAGCGTGTTGGTGTGTATGATGTTGGGCGCCTCGATGCCGTGCAGAATCATGTTCATGATAGCGATGACGTAGGCGAGGGACTTCTTCTCCTTCCCGTACAATGTGCGTTCCTGCAAGGCGCGGTCTTGTGCGGTGCTGCGTTTGGGATTGCGGGCTTTGAGGTACTCGAATGATTCGCAGAGGAAGCCCGCGGAGCCGACGGCGGGATCGCAGATGGTTTCGCCCAACTGCGGCGCGGTAACGCGTACGATGGCGCGGATGAGCGGGCGCGGTGTGTAATACTCGCCGCCGTTGCGTCCGGCGTTGCCCATGTTCTTGATCTTGGCTTCGTAGAGATGCGAGAGTTCGTGCTTTTCCGATTGCGAGGCAAAGCGAAGTTCGTCGATATGGTCGATGATCTCGCGCAAGTTGTACCCGCTCTGTATGCGGTTCTTTATCTCTCCGAAGATCTCGCCGATCTTGTATTCGATGGTGTTTGGACCGCTGGCCTTGCTTTTGAAGCCTTGCAGATACGGAAACAGCTTGCCGTTGACAAACATGATGAGATCATCGCCAGTCAGCGCGGTATTGTGGTCTATCCTGCCGTCCCTACTCTTGGGCGCGGCCCAGGCAGCCCAGCGATACGGCCGTTCGAGTATGTGTACGTATTTCTTGCCCCCGAGAGTCGCCGCAGTGGCCTTGTCCTGCTCGAGCGCGTCGAGATATTTCAGGAAGAGCAGCCAGGAGGTCTGCTCGGTGTAATCGAGTTCACTCGTACAACCCGCGTCCTTCCACAGGACGTCGTCGATGTTCTTGAATGCCTGTTCAAACATGTGCGTCAGATCTCATATCGCCGTCTCAACCGCAGCGAGCATTGTGTGAAATGAATAGCCTCTACCAGTCTCAAGATAAAACATTCCGGGAAGGTTTGCATTGGGGAGGAGGGGGGGATTGGGAAATGATGCGAGTGGAAATGTGATGTTTCCTGGGAGAACTCAAATCTGATCGATACACGTGATGCAAGGGAGAAGTCTACGAAGGCGGTCAGTACATACAGCTGGAGACGGAGATTGTGCGGGAGAAAGCGGGTTGATCATCATTGACTCGCACACAGCTTGGCAGGCCGGAATTGTACTGACAAGGAGGCATAACGTATTGGTGGAATGATTTTTTTGACGATTTCGAAGCACCGTCTTGTCAAGTTACACGAAAGTTTATTAGATACTGAAACGCTGAAACCCGCACTATCTCGGCAATAAAATATACCGCCTGTTACCACCTGGTGTTCTGTCTTCCAGTCTTGTAAACCATTGTTAATACTGAGTTTCCGTGTCATTGTCATATTGCTTTTCATTCTGTGTCGGATTGCGTGTCTGTGTTCTTTATTTTTTAAGTGTAGGAAATTTTGTTTTAACAATTTTTCTCGGCACGTTGGTTTTGCAAGCGCTTTGACAAAGCTTTGGTTTGAGCATTGGCTCGTGGGGCGTTGGCAAAGAGCTTGCGAATATCGTTGGCTCCTTTATTTCCAATTTGAAACATATTCAAGTAATGCTCGTCCTTTACGAGGTGGTAATGAAAATATATAAAAATGTTTAGTTGGTAAAGAACCTATGCGAAACATTAAATTTCTTTCATTAATCTTCTTTACCGAATCCTTATAAGTTTTTCTCGTTGGTAAAAGAAATAATTTTTCAATTAAATCCACATCTTGAATTAATTCAGAAAATAGATTATAATAAGTTGGATGAACAATTATATCTTCATAAATATATTTGTCTCTATTTATACTAGCCCCATTTGATACAAATAATATTTCATTTTTTAGTCCAAATTCGTCTTTACATAATTTAGTAATATTTTCTTTAAAATCATTTGTAATTATTGGAGATAAGAATACTATTCTGTCAAACTTTTTTAGATTGTTTCTAAAGTTTTCAGATTCCTGATAATCCCTAAATATATAATATCTTTCATCATCTGGTTTCTTATTACCCCAAGCCTCATGCGCACTATTGCTTGCTTCAGAAAAACCATCATCATCACTAAATTCATGATAATAATAAGATAAAGCTTTTTTTATTTGCGAGCCTGATAAAACAACATCTGAAGGAATTACAATTGTAGTGATTTTGTCATCCAAGTTCTTAAATAATAACTTTGTATTTTTTTTGAAATTAATCTGTCTATCATTAAAGCCACATTTTTGCAGAAGTCTACTTAAGCCATTTAAATCATCATTAGGATTTTTAACTGCAAAGACAATAGCTTCTTCACTGTTTTCATATTCTTCAAGTTTATTCTTAAAAAACGTAATATCTTTTTCGGTTATTGAAAAATGATGATTAATTATAGTTAATAGGGTATGATGAAGCGTATCAATTGATAAATTCTTAGATTGCATATATCTAAATAGTTCACTCCCATCAATACTTTCATTATTAAAAATACTAAGCCAATTAATTATTCTTTCCTTTATATTTATATTGTGAAAATAATGAACAGCTAACTTCCTTTTGACATCCAATATATCCGCAAAATTCGTATATGATTTCTCGGCCAAATCATAATTTGGATTTTGAGGGAAATGCTTTAAAATCTCCGAATTATTTTCGGATAATGAGTCTTTGTAAATTTCATATCTTGTAATAACTCTATTATAGGCGAAAACCAATTCGATTTCTGGAGAATAGATAAAAAGATAATCCTTAATCTGAAATGCAAACAGATATTCATAATTGGATTTAACTTTCATATCTTGATATTGAACAAGTGTAAATTGATTTATATTATTATCATATAAACAAACATTGGTTGAATCTTCAATTTTAACATCGTTCACAATTAAAACAAGAACATCTCTGCCATTTGTCCAATCTCTATTTGTTTTTATTTCTACTTTTGATTTGATAAATAACTCCAAATCCATAGTTATATTATCAATATCTTTATTTTCAAATACAAATTTTGGTTCGTATTCATTCCACACATCAGAGATAAAATTAAAATCTGCCAATTCAATGTTCGTATTAAAGATTTCTAGTGAATTTTTAATAGTATCATAGAATTCTTTCAAATTTTTATCGGTAGGAATCAAACTATTATTAATTGCGAAAAATATATCAATATGCGCTAAATCCTTATGGAAAGTAGTGGAATGTATATTAAAATAACTAACCAATTTGTTTGCACTACTTTTCCTAGCCCCTTTCTTGAGCATTTGACAAATTGTCTTTGTCCAGAAATATTGAAATTGGAATACATCAGATATTTTCTTTTCACCAGTTTCAGATGCAAACTCCTTTATAAAATCAATTTTATCATCTGCTCCATCTATTAGGATATTTGAATTTGGAATAAAACGATTCTCCAATTCTTCCATTTTAAAATTATATTTTATATCGTCCTTAACTAAGGAGAGATTTTCTATATTCTCCAAATTTGATAGAATATATAAGATGTTTTGATAATATCCTTCAATTGATGATTCTTGCGGTATACCAATATTTGAAATAACCTTATTATAATCTGAGTAAAACGGAATCAAAGGAAGTGAACCAACCGAATAAGATGGAATATAGAAATAGGGTGTCTTAGTATCATATTTTGTTTTAAACTCTTCGTGTTTTTTTATTAACGAAGAAAGTTCTACAACAACATCAATAATATTATCATGTTTTAATTCAGCACTTATTGTTGATCCAGGGATATTATATTCTATTTCATTATTTTCATAAGAATCTAATATATCTATATAATCATACTTTTTATATTGTAGTTCATTAGAAATGCTTTTTACAAATATTTTGTTTTTTGAAATTAATGTTATAAGACCGTTTAAAGCAATGTTTTTTAAACAAATCCCTTCATTTTGTGGATAAAGCTTAACATCAGGGTCATCGACCCATTTATAAAATAAAGATTTATTTTCAATATATTCTGATATATTGTTTTTATAATCTTTAAAGCCATTAATCTGGTCTTTTGCAAATAAGAATAACACTAAAACATTCTTATATTGGTCAAGAAAGTTATTTTGACATTTTCTTGAATACAGTTCAGAACCTATTTTGTCGCTCAGAATAAAATTATAGCTCTCATTAGAGAAATCATTAAATTGTAATTCCTGAAGTTTATTTATCCAATAAAAATCATAGCTACTATCATTTACTTTCATTTTTTCTGATTTGTTAATCAATAATTTCCAAGCTGTTTTAACATTATTATGTTCCGAGGCTTCAAATAAAGTTAAAAAGCAAAGACAATGATAATATAAAAGGAGGGAACTTTCACTTTCTATAAAACCTGCTTTATCATCTTCTAAATACCATTGGCTAAACCGAATAAATGAATATGCTGATATCTGATTTAAAAAATCTATCGAAAATTCATTTTCTCGAATAATTCTTTCCAATTCTTTCAAAAAAGATATTTTATCTAAAACTGATAACTTTTGTTCTATAGGTTTCCAAGATTCAAGTGAATATTTTATCCCCGGAATTTCAATTGCATAATTCATTATTTCTTTTGGAATATCATGTTGAACATCAAGTTTATATTTCAATATTAAAGTAGCAATTAGCACCATATCGGCTTTAGATAGTCTATCACTATTGTAGACACTATTTACAAGTTTTAGAATAGCATCTTCATCAATTAAATCACTTTGATAGTTTAATAAAATGGTATTTAAGAAGTGCGTTAATGATAAGCCCCTAATTTCATGTATTCTTTCAACAAGTTTCCAAAAGTCTTCATTAAAATTCTTGAATAAGTCGTTGTAGAAAAGTAGATATAATGTCCCTCGACCATCATTTTGAAAGGGCAATAAATTTAATAGACGTTTTCTAATATAATTTAAACGAGTGTCATCTTTGAATTGATAATAGAAAAACCTTAAGTGATCTTTTAAACCAAATTTAACATCTGATGTAAGTTTATCTAACTTCAATAACGCTTTATTAACCTCATCATCAGATAAAATATTTTTATTTTTATTTACATAATTAATATCGTATTTGGCATCATCTCTATACCTAGTATATTCTCCAGAACTCACATATTCATCTACTCTAACAACCTTGGTTTTTTCAATATTAAACTCTAAACCATTTATTAGCATCCACTCCGAAATACTTTCATATAATTTATCTGCACGTTCCTGGCTTTCAATAAATATGAAAATATCGTCTACAAAACGATTATAAAATTCCCTACTTTGATTTTTCAGTATGTAGGTTTCAACAAGTTTATCCAAACCAGTTAAGTATAATTCTGCTAGATATCTTGCATAGGCTGGTCCCTGCGGTACTCCTTTCTTATTGCCCGTTGTTACTTTGCTTAAATTAATTAAGTATTGAACAATATTTTTATATTTCCGTTTATCTTCATCCGAGAAACTTGAAATATTTTCTTTGATTTCAGCAGGTAATTCTTCATCGAGCTTTATTTTAAGTCTATCAAGGTCAATATTATCATAGTAGCCCTTAATGTCAATTTTTATTAGATAATAATCCTGATACTCATTATTAAAAAGAATATTTTCAATATTCTTAGTGTATTTTATCCAATTAACAAACCAATTTTGAAATATATTTCCGTTATAAAAACTAGGTATAAATTCATAACCATATGAGTTATTTGAGATTTGGGAATACAAAATTCTATTTAGCAATAATGCGAAATAGACAGAGATTACATTGTCAGACGCACTAATATTATAGAGTTCACGAATCTTGTTTTTTTCATTTCTTAAGAATTTATATGTCTCGTCATTACATGAAATGTTATTATTATATATTTCATCAATTATTTCGGCTATCTCTTCTAGTCCAATATTTTTAATTTTTTCTATTAATGGAAATAAAGGAACCTCATCGTTTCTAAAAGAATAATTATCAAGAGATGCTTTAATTCTTTCAAATAGGATAGCATTAATGTTTCTAATAGAAAATTTAGATTTTTCACTAAGTGTAACTCCCTTAATTAATTGAATTGGAGAGTCCAGTTTACATTCTTCACAAGTGCTGCATTTTCCTAAACTTTTACAGGTAATCGGCTGATAATAACTTAGATTTTCTAAATTTACTCGAGTCTTTTTCTCATCAAATCCCTGTATTTGGGAAAACAATTTCATTAACAAATTCCTGCCGAACTCTTCATCATAATCGTATTTTAGGTGAATTAACAGTCCAACTAAAATACTTCGTTCTTTACCTCCTAAGCCTTTTTCAAAGTCTTTAAGTATTTTATCTATATGTTCACATTTCCTTATTGAAGTTAGTGCTTCTTCTAATTTAAGATGCTCAGGTAATAATAATTTGACCTCTTTTGAAAAGATATATCTATTG
The DNA here is from genome assembly GCA_964371045.1 of uncultured Chromatiales bacterium. GTDB lineage: Bacteria > Bacteroidota > Ignavibacteria > SZUA-365 > SZUA-365 > JAOSJT01. Next base: position 145,617 of record CAYJMN010000003.1, read on the forward strand.
TTATGTTTGCTATATGCGTTTAAAGTTTCAAACTCATTTACAAATGGTTTTATAAGCTCTATAGATACTGGATTATAAGAATTAAGTAATTCATATTGGTTTTGTAAAAATTCATTTGTTGGTTTTGACAACCAGCTTGAATCATCAAAATCAAAACTATCATTACGATTTAGAAAAAACGATAATTTTCCACTTCTTTTATTTTGTGACAACGGTAATTTAACTCCAAAACCAATCCCCTTCGAATTAGCTGAGACATTAGGTGTTTTAGGGAATTTATCTGCGACAATACTTTTTCTAAATTTTAATACAGTATTCTCATGTATATATTCAATTAGCTTGAAACCATCCTCTTTAGAAACCAGTTTTTCAAAAATAATCCAAATATGAAATCCTCTTCGCCCAGAAAATTCTAATAAATACGGTATCTTTTTCGATTCTAGAAATAAACAAACTTCATCAGTTGATTCCTTTACAAATCTTAAGTTATCTTGATTAATAGAATTTTTATCAATTTCTCTTTTTTCAATATCTAAATCAAGACAAATCCACTTTATTAGAGCATGATTTAGTACGTGTAATTCTTGATATGTTAGTAAGCTTTTTTGGTTAAGCAACATATCATCAATAGTAACAGGTGTAATCTTGCCTTTTATTAGTTTGTAACTACCATCATGTTGTTGTTGTCCATATTTATGGTCATCCACAAAGAAATCTTCAAATAATTTATCTGAAATCTTTTTGTATATATTAGAGTCTAATGTCATTTTATAAAAATACAGATTTAGTTTCAATTTAGCAGCGTGTGGGTCGGAAAAATTGCACTCTTTGGCAAAGCTTCGGTTTCAGCGTTGGCTTGTGGGGCTTTGGCAATGTGTGCAATGTGGGTCGGCAATTGTTTTAAAAAATGTGCGGTGGGCAAAAAATAAAAAACATCGGGTCAGCTTGAGTGTCAGCTCTCTGGTCTTGTCGATATTTCGTTTTTCTGTCCTTTCACAATGGTTTACTTTTACATTCTCTATGTCGTTGTCTGTCTCTTACACTTGGCGGTAACTTGTATATATGTATGATTTTTTCATACAATACACGCGCATTCCGGTTTCTTTGTATGACTGACCATTGCCCAAGCTGCATTCCTGCAATCCCAACAACCCCGCTCTAACTCTCAGCGCCTGCCTGCCGGATCTACCGTATGCTCGCTTCGTGGACATGGGTTTGTGCTTCGACATTCCTTGAATCTGGTCAACTGTGATTTTCTCCTACGAATCTAAGGCACCTGACTCTCATTTGCAAATCCGTCCCAAAACACACAGCGCCCCCCACAACTTTGCGGAGGGCGCTGAATAAAGCGAAAATAATCAGGCTCTTTACCAGTCGGTGCGCTCCTGGCCGGATACGTTGAGCTTGTCGTTGATGTGCTTGGAGGCGTCTTTGATGACGATGGAGCCGCCGGATGATTCGACGACGTCACTGTGGCAGAGGACGCAATTCTCCACTGGGGGCTGCGGGGACTTGATGGCGTTGCAGTGGAATGTGCCGCACTCGCCCTGATCGATCGCGTCGAAATTCTTCAGAAAGTGCAGCCACGAAGTCTGCTCCGTGTAATCGAGTTCACTCGTACAACTCGCGTTATACCACAGGACGTCGTCGATGTTCTTGAATGCTTGTTCAAACATGTGCGTCTGATCTCATATCGCCGTTTCTACCGCAGCGAACATTGCGTAACTGAATATCCTCAACCAGTCACAAGCTCGCCGCCCACATCGCCGCCAACTGCGGTGCCTCCGGTGGTGTTGTGAGCTGGCATTTTGCTGGCGATGCCTTTCATGATCACAGTTTGTCCCCTACTGTTCCATGGTTTATTTGTGGTGCGGTGGCTTTGTCCGGATCAATCGCGTTGGGGTGTTTCTATAGTCAGTAGTACCATTTAGTTGATCATATTCAACAATTAAGATGATATTTATGCTTCGTTATATTGAATGGATTTTCAATTTAACGAATGCTCTCATCATTGGATTTTTGAAACAATATTTTGTACTTAAATCCTTTCCAAGTTTTGTTAATATTTCTCCTCTGTCCTCGGTTGTAAGCTTATTCAAGTTGTAATTTAGGTCAGTGTTTTTTATTTTACGTTTTGTAATATTATTGTATTGGCAAACTACATCGGAAATTGTAAAAGCATTAAATTCGTCTAAACTACAGTTGGCGCATGCATAAAGTAAGTCGCGCCATTTACTGCTGCTATTGGAAGTTAGTATCGCTTTTCTAAATGATATTCGGAGTTGCTCTGAGGTATTTTCTATGCCTTCTCGTATTGCAATTGTCAAATATGCATCAGAAAATACATCTTTGTTTTCCATAATCAGCTCTTTCGCTCCATATTTGCACAACAAATGAATATAATGAGGAAAACCCGAGGAGAATTCAATTATTTTATCAATAATTGCGCGGTCAATTTTGATCTCCAATTTTTTCAGACCGTTAATGATAATTTGTTCTCCTTCTTCAGAATTCATCCGAGGCATTTTTACTTGCTTCAAACATCTTTCTAAAGATTGGTGATTTCCAATTAGATTTTCAATGCTGTCAGCAATTCCGACTAAAACAACAGTTGTATTTACATTATTGTCGGAAAGTGATTTGATTAAATCTGCGAAAGCCGCTCTTGTCTTATCATTGTTGATATTGTCGAATTCATCGAAAGTGAACGACCACCGCCTAAAGGCGGTGGCTTCGAAGTACAGCTAAAGCTGGTG
>CAYJMN010000004.1:0-14081 GCA_964371045.1 uncultured Chromatiales bacterium
TGTGGAATGGGTGTTTCATGAATCGCCCACAACCGGCCGACTTATGGATGATCCGCTGTGGAATGGGTGTTTCATGAATCGCCCACAACCGGCCGACTTATGGATGATCCGCTGTGGAATGGGTGTTTCATGAATCGCCCACTTTTGCGTCCTTGAGCTAAAAAAGCATCCGCCTCGAAGAGCCAGTTCTTCGAGGCGGGTGTTTTTGCACGGAGGTGCTATGCAGGGGAAGGTGCTATGTTTATCTATCGGCCATGGATCAGGATCGTCTACTCGACGGGATTCACCTCTGTTGCTGGGTGAACCTGGAGAATGTTGAATTGAACCGTGCGGACATAGGCGGCGAGGCAGGTTCGGCGCCGTTGCGTTCGAAACTGTATGCGATCGCTTCGCGCGCGGCTACTACCTGCATACGAGCTGAACCCTCCAGGATTTCAATGTAGAGACCTTCGTCGGACCTGGCGTCCAGCAACGCCCTGGTATTGTTCACCGGATCAACGAACGTCGCAATTCCGTCCTCGGGGATATCCTCAAGCTGTAGTCGATGGTCGGCAATGGAAAGACCATTTTCGGATATGAGCACAATGCCATCCATGGTGGTGCAGGTCATGACGAGACCTGCTGGCAGACCCTGAGCCATCATGGTCATATTGGGAACAGCGAGTAAAAACACAGCCAGGACGATCAGCTTTTTCACGGTATCAACTCCTTTGTCTTTCGATGTCGTATCAGACCGCTTTTTCGGTCACGGCAACATGAGATCATAAAACCATGCCAAAATAATTTCACTAATAAATCAGCGGATTTGGTCACATTTTCGTACGGGCAGAAATCCGTCCCTGTGAATTTCCTGAACGAATTGTGAACCTGTTTCACATTTCCGACTTGTGGTCGGCGATGAGCGCATTGTCCGCTCCGGACCCATAGTGCGGGTCAACTTTTAATCGCCGAGGGCACAGAGGGCGCAGAGGGCACGGAGATTTTTTAGAATGTCTCAGTCCTCTAAAGTGTAATCGTAACCGGGAGTACATTCCAACTTGCTTGTCAACTTCGCAAAACCTCTCGAGATGCGCCCTCAAGATTTCTCTCTGTGCCCTCTGCGACCTCTGCGATCTCTGCGATAAAAGGAGATCCGCACAATGTAGCCCATCAGAAAAGGAGATCCGCACAATCTGGTCGCATGCAACAACACACGTTGGGGGGTCGCCTCAGTCGAACGAGACGGCTTGCGGAGTCTTGCCGGCGGGGAGAACGCTGACAACGAGTTGGTTATTCTTTGTCAGATATGTTGCCGCGACACGCTGTATCGAAGGCGACCCTGTTGCGAGCGTCGCATTGAATTGGGTCACGCTGAAAAGCGGACTGCCGGATAACAGATTTCCAAGGTTCAGGAGGTCGCCTCGGCCACCAAAACCGTAGAAGTTTTCGAGAGGAGTGTAGAACGCCATGGACGCGTGATTTTTCGCGGAAAGGAGATCATCTTCCGGGACGCCGCTCTCTGCGATAGCCGCGATGATGCGCATGACCTCATCGTACACCGGTTGCAAAGGGGTTTCCATTTTGCAGGTTACGGTGATCCAGAATGAACCTGCAAGCTCCTGCGAACTTTGCGAGCTTTCGATGGACAAGATCGAGGGGAATTTCTTCGGAAGATTCCGATTGAGAACAGCTTCTTTCGAACCCGAGAGTACCTGCGCCAGCAAACGCAGAGGGGCTTCGTCCGTGTTGCCCGCGAGAACGGTGGGGAAAATCATCATCACTTGATTGACGCGGATATTATCCTCCAAAATGAAACCACCCAAGCCAATCGGGGTGAAGACCTCCTCGATACGCGTCCATTGTTTTCCGCGTCCAGGTGCGATTTTTGCGAAGTACTTTTCAACGAGATCGCGAGCCGCGGAAGGCTTGAAATTCCCGCTTAACGTGAGGCTTGCATTAGCCGGGACGTAGTTGCGTCGCACGAAAGTTTTTACGTCGTTGGCCTGAATACTGTCGAGGTGGGCCAGGTCGCCGATGGTGCTGTGGCGATACGGATGTCTGTCGCCATATAATTCACGGTAGATCTGCTGGTTCAGTGTACCGAGCGGCTTATTGCTACGCGAAGCGTGTTCATCGCGGAGACGCTTGATTACCGACGCCACAGACTCGTTTGTCACGACCGCGTCAAGATGCTCAAGTCGGTCGGCTTCTATCATTATCGCGGCTTCGAGCAGATTCATTGGGACCGTCGTGGAAAGATTTACCCAATCGACGCCGGTCTGCGCCTGAATCACGGCATTATTGTCGTTGCGAAATTCAAGGAGTTTTTCGCGCGGGACCTTCGCGGTTCCGAACAAGAGATGCTCACCGGCGATCTGGGCGAGCCCGGTTTTGCCTGGCGGATCGGCGGACGATCCTGCACGGTATGCCATTGAGATTGATATGATCGGCAGGGTGGTATCCCTGTGCAGGATCACATCGAGGCCATTTTTAAGCGTGAATTTCTCGAAGGAGGGTGTCCAGCCTTGGGCCGTGACTTGCTGGGCCAAGAGAAACAGGAAGGAGAGGATGCAGAGGTGTTTGCTCATATTCATCATGTAACATACTCGTACTCTCTTATATGGTGCAATTCGGCCTTCGCACAGCCGCCCGCGATGTTCCATATCGCCGTCATTTCCAGCATTTCCATTATATGCGTCATTTCTTTTTTTTCCATCATTTCCCTCATTTTCGCTCATGTATCCACCACTTTTGACCGGGGAACGTGGTAGATCCATGAATCCACCACTTTTCCAGACTCCTGCAAGAGCACCAATCCAGAAGCAACAGTGTCCTGCCTCGCCGCGGCGAGTCCTCGGCCTGCGGCCTTCGACTTTTTTCTTTTCGCCTTTTCACGAATCCTCTACCTCTTCACCATTTTCCCTTTTCACCTTTTCACGAATCTTCCACCTTTTCACGATCCACCGAGGAACGTTGTAGACCCACAACGATACCGGTATTGTACGATCCTCCGTTTGTGTCTCGACAAATACGACATTATATTCATTCATTCACTCGGGGTGCTGCCGCACAACATTGGCAGCTGAGAACACACCCGTCGAACCTGACCCGGATAATGCCGGCGTAGGGAAGGAAACCTCCCGACACCGTTGTTCTGCTTCACTGCAGGGTCAACGGTTTTTTGTATCCCTCTCCCGCACCCACATCCAGCGTCAGGGTCGAGTTCCGGAAACCTGCTCAGGAGCTTTGTCATGAGAACATTCTGGTTACTCGCCCTCGCAGCAACAATAATTCTGCAGGGCAATCTGCGTGCACAAACAATAGGCGGTACCGTACGCGATGCGCGAACGGGAAGTCCGCTGCAATCTGCCAACGTGATTCTTGAGCCCGGCAGCCGCGGTGTGGCTACCGATGCCTCGGGGCGTTTTTCTTTCAACGGTCTGACCGCGGGCAGCTATGTCGTTCGCGTCAGCTATCTTGGCTATAAAATGGAGGAGCAGACCATCGACCTCGGCGCAGGCGATGTCCATTTGCGTTTCGATCTGCATACCTCCACGTTACCGGGTCCGGCCATCGAAATTTCCGCATCGAAAGCGCGCGAGAGATTTTCACCCGTGACGTTTTCGGACATAGGACGTGAAACTCTCGAAAAAGAATATTTTGTCCAGGATGTCCCGGTGCTGCTTTCGGATCTGCCGTCCGTGACCTTTTATTCGGAGGGCGGGAGCGGTATCGGGTACAATTATCTGCGGATCCGCGGTTTCGATCAGCGGCGGCTTGCCGTCATGGTCAACGGCATACCGCAAAACGATCCGGAGGACCACAACGTGTACTGGATCGACATGGTGGATTTGCTCGGCAATACCGATGAGATACAGGTGCAGCGGGGTGCGGGAAGTGCGTTTTACGGCCCCCCGGCGATCGGCGGATCGATCAACATCGTCACAGGTGATTTCGTTGATAAACAAGGAATCACCGTAAGCGCCGGGGCGGGCAGCTACAATACGCAGCGGTATGCGCTGTCCATGGGCTCAGGCCTCGTCGACGACACCTACACACTTTACGCCCGGGTTTCGCGACTGAGCACGGACGGCTACCGCGATCATTCCTGGGTGAACGCTTCATCCTACTATCTCGCCGCCACGCGCTATGACAACAACGTCACGACGCGCGTGAATGTGTACGGAGGACCGCTCAGTGACGGACTTGTCTACACAGGTCTCCCGAAGTTCGCTATCGGGGACCGGGAAGCCAGACGAAAAAACTACAATTACTGGGAAGCGGAAAAGGGTGCCAGCACCTACACCTACACACAGGACAGGCGCAAGCAGGAGCACGAGCAATTCAGCCAGCCGCATTATGAAATATTGAACGAGTGGCGAGCATCGGAAAACGTAACGCTCAACAACGCGGTGTTTTACGTCACGGGCGAAGGGTATTTCGATTATGACGGTACCGGATGGACAGGTGCGGAATATTACCGCCTGACGCCGGAATTCGGTTTCCAGAATGCACCCGATCCCATCAATCCGATTATCCGGGCCAATGTGGAGAATGCGCAGGTAGGTTGGCTTCCGAGGATTTCCCTGAATCATGCGGGAGGAACGTTCACCACCGGTCTTGAGCTGCGGCGCCATCGTTCCAATCACTGGGGCAGGATACAGTCCGCGGCCGGTCTGCCCGAGGAGCTTGATCCCTCGCGCCACTATTACGAGTACAAGGCCGGGAAGGATATCGCCGCGCTCTATGCTCAGGAGCAGTACCGGCTGAACGAAAGGATTAACCTTATGGCCAGCGTGCAGTACGTGTACAATCGCTATCTGCTGTTCGACGAGATGTACGTGGGAACCGATTTCACCGCGGACTATCATTTTCTCAATCCACGCTTCGGCGTGAATTACAATCTGAACGAACAGTGGAATCTGTACGGGAATCTGTCCTGGACCAATCGCGAGCCGCGCTTGAAAAACCTGTACGACGCGGCTGAATCCAGCGGCGGCGAGCGTCCGCAGTTTGCGGTGACTCCAGCAGGCGCGTTCGATTTCACCTCACCGCTGGTAACACCAGAGCGTCTGCTGAACTTCGAATTCGGCGCCGGGTATGCAACCGAAGACCTCAGGATTTTGCTGAACGCCTACGTGATGGACTTCAGCGATGAGATTGTCAAGAGCGGTCAGCTCGACCGTTTCGGACAGCCCATCACCGGGAATGCCGAAAAAACCCTCCACCGCGGGCTCGAACTCTCGGCGCAGTGGGTGCTCCACCGCACGCTCACGCTCGATGTTAACGGCATGTTCAGCAGCAGCAGATTGCAGACGTACACGATATACGAAACCGACGGCGCGGGCGCTCCCATTGCCCGTGCGCTCGATGGAAATCGCATCGCCGGTTTTCCCGAGAAGCTTGCCAACGCAAAGCTGATATGGAGAGAATCCGGGATTACCGCCGTGCTTACGTGGAAATATGTCGGGGACCAATACACCGACAATGAGCAGGATGAAGCAAAGAAAGTAGATCCGTGGAGCATCATGAATATTGCTCTCGGATATCGCATTTCCGCTTTGCCCATGTGCAAGGCTGCTGAAATCCGGCTTTCCGTGAACAATCTCTTCGACACGCTGTACGCGCAGAGCGGTGAAGGAGAGCAGTTCTTCGTTGGCGCCGAGCGGAATTTTTTCGTGGATCTGGCGCTCGAACTATAATCGTACGAACAGGAAAAGCGCGGAGTAGACCGCAGGCTCCGCGCTTTTTCCACCCACCCGTACACTCATGGAAATTGGAGAAGTACTGTGGACGCATCATACGCTCTGCTGATATGCAACGGTGAACAGCCGCCATCCGTCGCGTTGCGGGAACTCGCCACGCGGGCTGCGTACATCGTCTGCGCCGATGGGGGGGCGAATGTCGCTCGCAGACTGGGATTGGAGCCGGATATCATCATCGGCGATTTCGATTCCATGACCCGGGAAACCCGGCTGCATTATGAGCGGGAAGGGACTCGCATGGAGTATCTCAACCGGCAAACCGACACGGATTTCGAAAAAGCGTTGCTACATCTTCGCGAACGCGGCACGACCACGATAGCGCTTTCCGGCGTCACGGGAGGACTGCTCGACCACACGTTGGGCAACATGTCGATCATCCTGCGCTATGTGCGGGACTTCCGCCTGGTCCTGTTCGATCCGCATTACCGCATCGACGTGGTCACTGCCGCCAGCTCGTTTTCCTGCCGCAAGGGCGACCGCGTCAGCATTGTTCCGCTCGCCCCCAGCACAGGCGTTCGCTACGACGGCCTGCGCTATCAGTTCGAGGGCGCCGTTCTCTCCAACGGAATCGCGGAAGGCACCTGCAATGAAGCGCTCGGGAAGGAATTCACCGTGCATCTCGACGAGGGTGCTCTCCTTGTATTCCGCAGGTATCACGAGGAAATGGTGGAGCTGTAGACGGGTAGAGGGGGCGCAGGGAAAATAACGTAAAGACCCAGAGAAGAACAGAAATTAACGCAGAGACGCAAAGGTCAGAGGAGTTTTTTATGTGGACACCAACTGCGGAAATCGTCCTCGAAGCAATCTGCGCAATCTGCAGGAAACGGTGCAAACGTCCTTGCTGATTACGCAGACTGACTCGAGCGATATCCACCATCCGTGTCCATATTATTATCTCCCCGCAGCTCGGCATCTTTACACCTCTGCGTTAATTTCTTCCTGAAGTTCGTGGAGTTGCAGTCCCCAAACACGAATTCAATTTTGTTCGTGGCTTCGGAGGGAATTTCAGTGAGGGAGCGACGATATTCGGCCCTAACGTATTGAAAACAAAGACCTTGGTGTTCCGGGTGTTGACTTTCGCCCCATTCCTTTGTATGTTAGCACTCTATCGAAGTGAGTGCTAACAACTTTTTCACATTACATCTCTCGTAAATAAAATGGAGGAACAAAAACCATGGCGATGAATCTGAAACCCCTGGCAGACCGCGTAATTGTGCGTGCCCTTGAGCCGGAAGACAAAACCGCAGGCGGCCTGTACATTCCCGACAGTGCCAAAGAAAAGCCCCAGCAGGGCGAAGTGATGGCGGTCGGACCGGGTCGCATTGGCGACGACGGCAAGTGCATTAAGCCGGAAGTCAAAGTTGGCGACAAAATTCTTTATGGCAAGTATTCGGGTACCGAAGTCAATGTCGGCGCAGAAGACTATCTGATCATGCGTGAAAACGACATTTTCGCGATCATCGGTTGATTTAACGAACAACATTCAAATAGAAGAAACGTAAGGAGTAATCTCACATGTCATCGAAAATCATCAACTACGATGCCGAAGCACGCAATGGGCTTAAGGCCGGTGTTGACAAGCTCGCGAATGCCGTGAAGGTGACGCTCGGTCCCAAAGGCCGCAATGTCATCATCGACAAGAAATTCGGCCCCCCGACTGTCACCAAAGACGGTGTGACCGTCGCGAAAGAAATCGAACTCGAAGATCCCATCGAAAACATGGGTGCCCAGATGGTGCGAGAAGTCGCCTCCAAGACGTCGGATGTCGCAGGCGACGGAACGACCACCGCAACCGTCCTCGCGCAGGCCATCGTTCGCGAAGGCCTCAAGAATGTGGTCGCCGGCGCCAATCCCATGGATCTCAAGCGCGGTATCGACCTTGCTGTTACGCATGTGATCGCCGGTTTGCGCGAAATGAGCCAGGAAATCGGTGACAACAAGGCGAAGATCGCCAATGTCGGTGCCATCTCGGCCAACAACGACATGGCCATCGGCAAGCTGATCAGCGATGCGATGGAGAAAGTCGGCAAGGACGGCGTCATCACCGTCGAAGAAGCCAAGGGTATGGAAACCGTTCTCGACGTCGTCGAGGGTATGCAGTTCGACCGCGGCTATCTCAGCCCGTACTTCGTCACCAACGCCGATTCGATGAAAACCGAACTCGAGAGTCCCCTCATCCTGATCCACGACAAGAAGATCAGCAGCATGAAGGACCTCCTCCCGATTCTCGAGAAAGTCGCCCAGCAGAGTCGTCCGATCCTTATCATCTCCGAGGACATCGAAGGCGAAGCTCTTGCTACACTGGTCGTCAACAAGCTGCGCGGTACGCTGCGCGTCGCGGCGGTGAAGGCACCGGGCTTCGGTGATCGCCGCAAGGCTATGCTCGAGGATATCGCCGTGCTGACAGCCGGTACCGTTATCAGCGAGGAAAAAGGTTACAAACTCGAAAATGCGAGCCTCAACTACCTCGGCACCGCCAAGCGCGTCGAGATCGACAAGGACAACACGACCATCATTGAAGGCGCCGGCGAAGCAGAAGACATCAAGAAGCGCATCAACGAAATCAAGGTCCAGATCGAGAACACGACCTCCGACTACGACCGCGAGAAATTGCAGGAGCGCCTCGCCAAACTGTCCGGCGGTGTCGCTGTTCTGAAAATCGGCGCTTCCACCGAAATCGAAATGAAAGAGAAGAAAGCGCGCGTTGAAGATGCTCTCCATGCGACCCGCGCGGCAGTGGAAGAAGGCATCGTTCCGGGCGGCGGCGTGGCATTTATCCGCGCCATGAGCAAGCTCGATTCGCTGAAAGGCGAGAACGAGGATCAGCAGACCGGTATCGAGATCGTGCGTCGCGCGCTCGAAGAACCCCTCCGCCAGATCGTCACGAATGCCGGTCTCGAAGGCTCCGTGATCGTTCAGAAGATCAAGGAAGGAACCGGCGATTACGGTTTCAACGCCGCGACCGAAGTGTACGAGAATCTTGTGGAATCCGGCGTCATTGACCCGACCAAGGTTTCGCGTATCGCTCTCGAGAACGCCGCTTCGGTGTCGTCCCTGCTCATCACCACCGAGTGCACCATTGTCGAGAAAAAAGAAGACCATCCGATGCCCGCCATGCCAGGCGGCGGCGGCATGGACGGCATGTATTGATCCATTGCCCGTGTGCAATGTCAAAGGGCGGCCCAACGGGTCGCCCTTTTTATTAGCCAGCGTCCGTGCGGTGCGTCGTGCGGATGTCCGGGAGATTCCATACATTCAGCATAGATCCAGATGCGATGAAACAGTGAGGATGGGTCGTGGACAATGACCGATACGCTGACAATAGAGCAACGAAGCAGGCTGATGGCGCGTGTTCGGAGCAAGGACACGAAGCCGGAACTCGTCATCCGCAGGCTGTTGCACGGGATGGGGTATCGTTACAGGCTGCACAGGCGGGATTTGCCGGGAACTCCAGATCTTGTGTTTATGACGATGCGGAAAGTTATTTTTGTGAATGGATGTTTCTGGCATAAGCATCAGGACCCTGCTTGCTCTCGCGCGAGAATGCCCAAATCACGACCCGAATTCTGGATACCAAAACTTGAAGGCAATGCTCTCCGTGATGAAGTGAATCTGAAGAGACTTAGCGAACAAGGATGGAAGTGTCTTGTAATCTGGGAGTGTCAGTTGAAAGATATCGAAATGGTGAAGGAACGAATCGTCGAATTCCTGACAGGAGGGAGTAATGAAATCCATTGAACTTTTTGCCGGCGCCGGTGGCTTGGGAATGGGCATCGGACTTGCCGGATTCGAGCATCTAGCGGTGATTGAGTGGGATACATGGGCCTGCGATACGATCAGGGAAAACATCAAGCGTGGGTATCCGCTCGTGAACCATTGGAATCTTACCGAAGGCGATGTCAGAAAGTATGATTACAACATTCATCCGGAAGGGCTGGATCTCATTGCTGGAGGTCCGCCTTGCCAACCCTTTTCCATGGGTGGTAAACACCAGGCCTTCAATGACGAACGCGACATGTTTCCCGCGGCAATCGATGTGATAAGGAAACTCAAACCGCGTGCGTTTATCATTGAAAATGTAAAGGGTCTGACGCGACCGAGCTTCGCCAACTATTTCCAGTTTATCCTCCTGCAATTGGAATTTCCGGAAGTAACAAGGCGCAGCGGGGAAGATTGGTTCTCACATTTCAAACGGCTTCAAGCCGAAAAAACAAGTGGCGTTCTTCACCACGGGCGAAATCTGGCCTACAACGTCGTACCTACATTGGTCAATGCCGCGGATTACGGTATTCCGCAACGACGTGAACGAATTTTTATCGTAGGTTTCAGAGATGACCAGGGAATTAAATGGAGTTTCCCTTCTGAAACCCATTCGCATGAGGCGTTATTGTATGACCAGATGGTCAGTTCGATGTATTGGGATCGTCACGAACTCTCACTAAAGATGCGAGCGAAACTGGCATCCGTTGGCCATGCCCGCGTCGATCGACTTCGGGCGAGCGGGAAGCCATTATTCCACCTCCCGTGGCGTACCGTACGTGACGCCTTGGCTGATCTACCCGATCCTGAATGCACGGATGATTCGCTGTTCCTGAATCACAGATACCAGGCGGGTGCAAAGGCATATCCCGGTCATACGGGCAGTCCCCTGGACCAACCAGCCAAAACCCTGAAGTCGGGCGATCACGGTGTGCCGGGAGGCGAGAACATGATGGTGAAAGACGACGGAGAAGTCCGATATTTCACGGTACGCGAATCGGCGCGCCTGCAAACATTCCCGGACGGCTATGTATTTCACGGCACCTGGTCTGAGACGATGCGCCAATTGGGGAACGCGGTACCAGTCAAACTCGCGCATATTGTCGCTTCGAGTGTTGCGGAAAAACTCATCGAGAGCACTACGAATCGACTTCGTCAACAACATAATCCGGACCTGAATTGACCGAACAACAACCGTACAATCCGCTGGATAAAAAAAACCTCGGGGCATCCGTTGCAGAGGCGTTACTATCCAGACCCGCGAAGCCATTGGATGGACTACCGCGATTTAACGGCGCCGGAATTTACGCGATTTACTATCGCGGTAGTTTCAAACCATATCGACCACTTGCGCAATTGATTCACGGGGAAAACACCAGGTCCCGATTTATGTCGGGAAAGCTGTCCCTCCAGGTGCAAGGAAGGGGGGCGTCGGGTGCGATAGTACAATGAGTCAGGCGCTTTTTAACCGCCTGATTGAACATGCCGAGAGTATTCGACAGGTAAAGAACCTTAAAATAAAGGATTTTTTATGCCGTTATCTTGTCGTTGATGATATCTGGATTCCGCTGGGCGAATCTCTCCTCATCGCATGGTTTTCCCCTATCTGGAATACCCTTATAGATGGTTTCGGAAATCACGACCCAGGGAGCGGACGTTATAACGGCTTGCGGCCCAGGTGGGATGTACTCCATCCAGGCAGGGGCTGGGCCGAAAAATGTGCGCAACGTCGGGAGACGGACGTACAGATAATTAATGATATTACGGAGTATTTACGTTCAAATCCCTTGCCTCAAATCGAAGCCGGAAAGCTTCCCAAGATTTGACAAGTGATGAGAATAGTCGGAGGAAGAACGGTTACAAGCGTTTTCATATCACAGGTTCATCATATCTTTACAAGGGGAGACATCGCCGAGATCATCAACCTGCAACCAAAGGGCAATGAAGCGAAGGCGTATCAGGTCAAGCAGATCAGGAACATTATTGTCAAACATATATCGTCAATCGTACCTCGTAAATCGATAATCGTAAATCCTTATTCAGGAGTAGATAGTGTTCGCAATCATCTTTTTGGTATTGGGCATAGTGTTTTCCTGGTTGATCTATCAGGCGATTTCTGAGCGGGAAATCCTTGCTCGTGGGTGGGGTTTCAGCACGCGCACCTACAGTCGAGATGATCAACCCATTTGGTATTGGGTGACGTTGACGTGCTACTCATTTTGCGCTATTGTGGCAACTGTTGTTGCAATTCTGATGATAAGTACGTCGATATTCTAACATAGTGTGTCGAATAAATCAGGTTCTTTCCCTGAAACCATCGGGTAAATGGGTGTATGGAGCAGAAGCCAAGGGGTAAAGAGAGCGGTGAGAGCGAGGAGATTATTTTAAGGGTCTTTGCATTGAAGGCATGGGGTAAAAACGTGAACGGAGTGAATCCATGGGGTAAAACCCCCATAACCTTTTCTTCCGAATCCGTTCCATGTAGAGACGTTGCATGCAACGTCTCTACATGGAACGGATTCGACCTCTCTCCGTTTGCTTTACCGAACGGATTCTGCTACGGTCTCCCCCCCCTCATAACCTTTCGAGCTGCGTATAAAAAAACTCTCCCCGCTCTCATCGCTCTCTCCGCTCTCTTTCAACGGATTCTGCATTGATCTCACAACTCTCACACAATCTTGTGGCAGTGGTTCCAGATTATGACATCGAAGAGTCTTTATTTGCTAATCCTGTAGAAGACCGGACGCTGCTCCTTTCCCGCAGTAGCGGGATGCCCGTCAACGTCAGTGCCTTTTCCACCCATCTTGCTGCGGGCACTTCGCTCAGCATGACGGTATTTGGTTATGAGAATCTCGTCAATAAAAGATGACAATCGTACCTCGTAAATCGTATATCGTAAATCGTAAATCCGTTTACCACGAACCGCTCGAGCCCCCGCCTCCAAAAGAACCGCCGCCGCCGGAGAAGCCGCCACCACCAGAAGAGAAGCCGCTGCTGCCGGATGAGGACCATCCACCGCTGGAAGACCAGCTCATGCCGCCACCGGAGGTTTTCATTTTCTCGCTCATTTTCTTGCCGAACGCGGTTTTTGGAAGGAAGATACGCAGGAGCGGATAGGCGATCAGGTACAGCCCGAACAGACCGAAACCGAGAGGCATACCGGTTTCCTGCTGCACGAGGAACGCCGGAGCGGCATAGAACGGGATCAGAAAGGCGAAGAGAAACCACCCGGTGAAACCCGGCGTGAAGATGCCAAGCGCTGTAAAGAGTCCCACGATGCCGAACCAGAACAGCAGGAAAAACACGAGTGGAAAATCGTCGTCGCTCGTCTGCGCAAGTTCGGCCTCCGAGAGGTTGCCGTCGGCGGCCTTGATAAGCGCAAGCAATCCCTCCCGGATACCACCCTCGAAATCGCCCTGCTTGAACCGCGGGGTGATGATACCGCTGATGATCATCGAGCCGACGGCATCGGTGACCGACGCTTCGAGGCCGTATCCGACTTCAATCCGGAGTTCTCTGTCGTCCCTGGCGACTAATAAAAGAATTCCGTTGTCGACATCCTTTTTTCCGAGTTTCCAGGTCTCGGCCACGCGGAGGGAAAAGTCCTCCAGCGATTCGCCTTCCAGGGAGGCGATGGTGAGGAGCACGATCTGGTTGGTCGTGGAATCCTCGTATGCATTGAGCATCCGCTCGAGGTCCGTCACGGTTTCCTGACTCAGCATATGAGCTGTGTCGTTGACGTGTCCGGAGAGAAAGGGGATATCCAGAGCATACGCTATGCCGCCCAGAAGCAGCAACACGGCGATGGCAAGTGTCAGGGATCGGCGATTTGTTTTCATGCCCGCACCTTACCTGTCGCCGAAGCGCACGGTGTTGTCGAGTTCGTCCGTGTCGTCGGTGCGGATTTCCACGCCGTGCTTTTCGAGCAATTCGCCGCAACGTTCGATAGCCTGCAGCAATCCCTCGGCGGGACGTCTTGCTTTCATGGCTTGCACGATGAGGACGACAACCTCGTCCCATTCTTCCTGACGGACCTTGCTGTTGATGCCCGCATCGCCGAGGACGCGTACGCGATGCTCGAACAACGAGATAAAAATCAATATTCCCGTGCGGTCGCGTGTCGAGAATACCTCTTCGTCCAGAAACGCCATAGCGGCGTGTTCGTCTACGCGTTGCTGCAACACTCCTGCCGATATGAACAAGCGCTTGAACGATGGAATAAACGCAGCGAGTGCGGCGCCGAGCACGAAACATGCAATTGTGATCATGGTGACTTCCGGAATACCGAAAGGCAGCCAGATGGTGGTTCCGATGGAAATCAGGCTGAACGCGAACAGCGAAACGAATGCGAGCAGCGAACCCGCGCGCAGCAGCGCCTCCGGATAGCTGTCGCTGCGTCCCGCCACAAAGGGGACAATTTCACCGGAGGTACGTTCCTCGGCGGCTTTAACCGCCGCTGCGAGGCGCTCCTTGTCTTGCGGGGAGAACAATATCTCTGCTTTGCTCATGACGATCCGGAATGGTATTGGAAAAAAGACAAGATACCTCGCGGTGCTTCGCGAGGCAAGAAGGGGGGGG
>CAYJMN010000004.1:14181-129052 GCA_964371045.1 uncultured Chromatiales bacterium
ATCGTGAAAAGGTGAAAGGGTGAAAAGGTGAAAAGGTAAGAGGGGATCGTGAAAAGGTGAAAGGGTGAAAAGGTGAAAAGGTAAGAGGGGATCGTGAAAAAGTGAATAAGTAGGACCTCCCGGATGCAGATCGCAAATTAGCCATAAAGCAAGATTAAGAGAGATCCTACCTTTTCACCTTTTCACGACCTCTTTACCCTTCACCCTTTACCTCAAAAAATCGTAAATCGTAAATCGTAAATCGTCCCTTCCTCCGTTCTGCCTTGATTTTCAGTGCTGGAAGCGTATTTTTAATGTTTTCGCCTGTACAAACAGTTAGCACGAGGCCGATCGATGAAAGCGTTGTTCCGGAGTTCCCTTATCCTGTTTCTTTTCGCATTGACGAGTGTCGCCGCCTTGGGCCAGTGGAGCCAAAGCGTCGTCGACGTCGTCACAGACCGATTCCCGATCATCGATGTACATGTAGCCGTCAGGCAAAACAGCGCTCTGACGCGCAGCATCGACAGTTCGATGTTCAGATTGTTCGAAGACGGTTTCGAACAGAATCCGTTGAAACTTACGTTCGAAGAACCGCCCCGCGCGTTTTCAATATCCATCATCATTCCTGTTACAGCATCAATGTCCGCTGGAGATGTCTCGATTGCACGAGGCATCGGGCTCAGACTCGTTGATCGCATGAACGGCGTCACGGATGAGTGCACGGTGTTCGATGGTCCAAATGAACGGCAGCAAATGACACATGTGAAACCGTTGCTTATTCAGGCGATTGAGGGTATTCAGTCGGGCGGTCCCGAAGTTGCGATCTGGGAAGGGACGTATTATGCCACGCTTGCCGGACTCGCAGGAACCAATCCCGATAGAGCTGTCATCCTCATTTCGAACGGGAGGGGAGGATCCGGAACCAAAAGCCTGAATGACGTGATAGATCTCGCCAAGAACGGTGGCATAAAGGTGCACTGCTTCGGTGTGAGCGCCGTTAATAACGATCAGGAAATGCGTGATCTGGCGCGTGAGACCGGGGGGACGTATTACTCGAACGTAGATTTGCTAGTTCAGGAAGTTATCGACAATCTGACCGGTCAGCCGCAGTATGGCGTTCTCGAATATACCAGCAACAACGCATGCCGCGACGGAGTGGCGCGCGAATTGCTTGTACGTTTCCGGAAGGATAACGACAGCGTCTCAACCAATTATCAACTGCCGCTCTCGGCGGATCCGTCGACCAACGTCACGGTGAACGTCGGCGTCGACACCGCGAGCATCACCTCGGGCGCGTCGAAGAATGTGGCGTTGAAGGTTTCACCCACTGTGCAATCGCAGCGGCTGTACCCGGGGACCATTACGCTGGCGTTCGACACCTCGCTGCTCAGACTGAACCAGGCGGTGACCGCCGGGACACTGAGCGCAGGCATGAATGCTGTCGTGACTCCGACGCAAACGGGCGCGACAATAGCCCTGTCGAATGCCGTCAAGCTCAACGGGAGCGGGACCCTCATGCTGCTGAATTTCACCGCCGCCGATGTGCCGGCCAATACGGACACACAAGTCGGGATTTCAAGCATCCAGTTTGATCGTGGCTGCATCAACACTCAGCATTCTTCGGGGCGCATCACTGTACGTCCGAAAAATGCAGCGCTGGCAATCAGCGCCTCGCCCGTCGTGTTCACCTGGAATTCGACATCCGGTCGCTATAATCCCGATCCCGCTATCGTAACGGTTGAAGTGACCAACACCGGCGATGTGCCGGTGACGGCGCTCACAGCGCAGCTTGCGAATTCTCCCGATATCCGCGTCGCCTACGGCGCCGTTTCCAGTGTCGCGGTGATACCGGACAGTCTAGCTCCGGGAAACAAAGGTACGGCGACATTTTTTGTTCAGGCGCTGCCGCAATCGACCGAAAAGACCGCTCAGGTCAGTGTAACCGTCACCGGCAATCCTGTCTCGAAAACAGGGACGATATTTTTCAACATCAAGGCAGCCGAGTCCGCTGTCGTCACTCGCGCGCACGTGGATGAAATCCGTGTTCAGGGCGGAAGCTACGTCCCGGATCCTGCGATTTTTTCCGCCGCGGTCCATGCGATCGGCACGCTGACCAGCCCCGCCGGAACAGTCACCCTCGACCTTCCCAGCGAAGTGACTATTGGAACGAACCAAACGCAGGCCTTCACCGGTATGCAGCCTGGCGACAGCACGGTACTTGTGTGGTCGCTGCAGTATCCGAAGGACGGCACCGCCGCCACATACACGATCGGAGTCATTACCGAACCGACGGGGAAGACACCCGACACCTCGTATGTGACCATGTTCGTGCCGGAGCTGCAGGGAGAGCAATTGGATGTGACCTGCGACGTCACGCCGAAACGCCTCCTCTGGTCGCCATCGACCGGCAGCTATACTCCCGATGAAGCGGAGTTCTCTGTAAGCGTGGAGAACACCGGCACTGTCGAAGCGCCCGGTGTCAGCGCTTCGATACAGCTTCCCAGTGGATTGATATTTTCCCCCGGCGAAACCCCCGTCAAAACCATTGGTGCTCTGGCTGTCGGTATCAAACAGACTGTGACCTGGAAGCTGGTGCCAATCGGACGCTGTGCCGATACCGATATGGACATCAATGTGTCCGTACTGAGTCAGATCGGAACGCCTCATGTGTGTACGTCGTCGATTTTTGTAGAGTCGTCGAACAGCGCCAAGCCCACAGTTACCGGAAGAACACCGGCGCAGCTCGATACGGTTGACCGGGGCGCGGCCGTGACCTTTGTCGTCGACGCCATTGATCCCGATCACGCGCAGCTGGTGTACCAGTGGGGTGTGAACGGCGTGTTCGAACTGGCGAGGCCAGACAGCACTTTCACCAAGGTATTCGATCTGAGCAGGAAGTACGAGGTTGTCTGCCGTATCCTCGATCCCTGCGCGGCATCCGGACAGGGAGATACGACCGTCGTCATCTGGATTTTCACGGTGCGCAGTTCCCTTGGCGCGAGACCGTTACCGGCTGAAGGCGACTTTGCCATTCTCGGCAACTATCCGAATCCGTTCAATCCGGGAACCGTGATCGAGTACATGCTTCCCGTCGGTCAGCATCAGGTGCGTCTCGACGTTGTTGACGCTGCGGGCAGAGTGTTGCGCACCCTCGTTGACGAAGCTCGGGTGGGTGGAGTTCAGCGCGTGCACTTCGATGCTTCCGGCATGCCCAGCGGCGTGTACACGGTGCGCCTGCAGTCCGGCGCGGCGGTCCGCACGCATCAGATGACGCTGGTGAAATAGTCCCGACAATCGAATCGTGAACGAATCGAGGGGAATGAGGAGAATGAAGGAAATAAAGGAAATGGTCACGCCATTACCCTTATTTCCCTCATTTCCTTTATTCCCCTTTTTTCCCTCATTTCCTTTTATACCCTTATTCCCGCTTCTTGTCCTCGCTCTCGCACTGCTCTCCACCCAAATCCACGCGCAGGATTTCGGAAGGCGCGAGCGCAGCGTGGACATGCTGCACTACGACATCCGTATCGGTCTGAATGAAGCCGCTTCGTCGGTCGAAGGCGACATGCGCATTTCCGCGGTATCGCTTCGTGACACACTGCGACAGCTGCGGCTCGATGCAGTAGCAATGCGTATAGACAGCGTGTTCTGCAATGAAGGGCCTGTCTCGTTTCTCAATGACTCCAGCTCCTTGACGGTCCTGTTTGACGATGCGTTCGGCTATGGCGATTCCCTGTTTCTGCGCATCGTTTACGGCTGCACGCCACGCCGCGGGATGTATTTTATAAAACCGGACGCCAGCTTTCCCGACGATCCGCGGCAGATATGGACGCAGGGACAGGGTGAGGACAACAGGCACTGGCTGCCGTGCTACGATTTTCCGAACGACAAGGCCACGAGCGAATTGCGCGTCACGCTCGATACAGCCTGGCAGACGGTGAGCAACGGGCGGCTTGTTTCCCGCACCGTCCACGGGGACGGGACGGCGTCGTGGCACTGGTTGCAGGACAAGCCGCACAGCAGTTACCTGATCATGTTCGCCGCCGGTTGGTACGCGGTGCATGAAAGCGTGAGCCGGGGCGTATCTGTACGTTCCTATCATTATGCGACCGACAATCCTGCCGATGTCGAGCGCACATACGCCACCACAGCCGGCATGATGGATTTTTTTGCAGACCACATCGGCGTTCCATATCCATGGGACAAGTACGCGCAAATATCCGTGGCGCATTTTTTGTATGGCGGCATGGAAAACACCTCCGCCACCGTGATGTCAGACACGCGAATAGTGGTGGATGCCAGGGCGGCGCTGGATTACGATCCGGAACCACTGATCGCGCACGAGCTGGCGCATCAATGGTGGGGAGATTACATCACGTATGTCGACTGGAACAACGAATGGCTGAACGAGGGTTTCGCCACCTATTACCAGCAGCGATGGACGCTGGAGCACCGCGGCAAGGATGACTTCAACGCGCAGCGTTTCAACGGCATTCAGAGCTATCTCGATTGGACGGACAAGACGGGGCGGCTGCCTGTCGTGCATCACCGCAGCACATCGTCGGCGAACACCTATTCGAAAGGCGCAGCCGTTCTGCACATGCTGAACGATCTGCTCGGCGAGGAGCAATTCCGCCGCGTCATGAAAGCGTACATCACACGGCATGCGCTTGGCAGTGTTGAGACCAACGATTTGAAGCGCGTAATCGAGGATGTGACAGGCATCAATTCGCACTGGTTTTTCTCCCAGTGGCTGTACAGGGCTGGGTATCCTGAACTACGGGTCGCACATACATGGAATGAAAAGGGAAAATCGCTGCGCATCGAGGTAAAGCAGGTGCAGGCCCTGGATTCAATCTGCGGGCGATTCCGGTTTCCCCTGAACGTACTCGCCGTCGCCGGAGGAGATGAATTCCGTTTTCGTGCGGAACTATTCGGACCGGACACTGTGATCTTTTTTTCCATGTCGGACAAACCGGAGCGCATCGAAATAGATCCGGACAATATTCTGTGCGGACGCATCGAGGTCGCCTATCAGGTCGGTGATTTGATTGGTTTGTTGCGGGAAAGCCGGAACATCGCGATCCGTCTTCGTGCCATTGCCGCGCTTTCGGGCAAAGCGACGGATGACGCCGATGTGCTTGATGCCCTGGCGGCGGCCGCGCTGCACGACGAGCATCGGGAAGTCAGGAAAGCCGCCGCTGCGGTATTTTCACGACTCAGGCCCGATAGCGTGAAGGACGCGAAGGCGCTGCGAACGGTGCTGTTGGAGCTGCGTCGCGATGCGTATGCCGGCGTGCGCTCACTCGCCTATAATGGCCTGCGCGGTTTCCATGATCCCACACTGCGAGAGGTTTTCATGGAGGGGATGCGCGATTCCAGTTATTATGTGGAAGCCGCTGCTATGAACTGTCTCCTGGACGCGGATGATCGCGAAGGGTGGAGCATCGTTCAACCCCGGCTCGTCTCTCGTTCCTACAACGACGTTCTCGCTCTCGCCGCGCTGGATTGGGCGCCAAAATTCGTGACATCCGAGTCGTTCGAGACGGTTCAGCGTCTTGCCGGCCCGGGGCACGCGTTCGCTCTCCGGGCAAAGGCCTTCGAGACGCTTCTCGACATGCGTCCTTCGATCGAGCAGGTGCGCGGCATGCTTCTGCGTCAACTTTCCGAACCGCGGGCAGCGATCCGCAGCTTTAGCGTGAGCGCGCTGAAGGTTCTGGGCGACACGGAAGCACGTCGCATCGCGCTTGAACATCTTGAACAGGAGCGCGATCCCCGGATACGGGCATTGATACGTGAAAGCTACGGCAAGGACGCACGATGAGGTCGCAAGCCCTTCGGGCCGGTCCCCCTCGACCCCAGATGGATCTGGAGGTCAGAAGAGGGTTTGGCCCTTCGGGTTGGTCATCCTGATGAATCGGGGAATTCAAGAATAGACTCACCCACGTTCATTCCCGAAATGGATCAGTGCGAAACAAGGGGAAAGCACGCAATGCGACAAGACCGGCGGGGAAGCGTGTCGACGCGCAATCCATCTCATCTGCCGTCGAGGCCGGGCGAGTAGTGATAAATCGCAGTTTTTTGATGGTGGGGCGTGATTTCCGGAGGAGTACCCGGGGGCGACACCGTTCCGAACGGCGCCAAGGCGACCCCGGATTTATATCCTAGGTATCGAACTATTTTTCCCCTGATAAAGATGATCGCCGTATTCGATTGACTTTATTAGACTTCCGGCCTATATTTGTTACTCTATGCCAGTTTGAATTGAATATTTGAGATTTTTTAATATCGATGTTGGAGGTCTGAAAGACCGTGAAGAAACACATGTTCCGGATTATCCTGATTGTCGCGTTCATCGGGTTCTCGGGTTATTTGCTGTGGCCGACGTTCAGCGACGCCAGCCATCAGAACTCCCTGAGTTCTCTCACGGACGCCGACAGTGCGAAATATTATGACGAGAATGAAGAGTCGATTCGCAATGCGCGCGACAAGCGCCTGAAGCTCGGCCTCGACCTCCAGGGCGGCATGTACGTCACCATGGAAGTGGACATCATCCAGCTGCTCGAGAAGCTTGCCAAGAATCAGGACTACAACCTGCGCGATATTCTTACCCAAACGCGTACCGACGCGGCGAAGTCCGACGAATCCGTGCTCGATATCTTCGGACGCAAGTTCGAAGACCGTAACATGCGGCTCAGCCGTTATTACGGCGATATCCGGGATTCGAACTCCGACGTCATGACCAAGCTCAAGGAAGAAAGCGAGAAAGCGGTGGATCGCGCTCTCGAAATCATCCGCAACCGCATCGATCAGTACGGCGTGTCGGAAGTGAGCATCACGCGCTCGGGAAGCCGACGCATCGTGCTGGAACTCCCCGGCGTCAGTGACGAACGCGAAGTGCGCGGATTGATTCAGGAAACCGCGCAGCTCGAATTCAAGCTGCTTGCGGATCCGAACATCTATTATTCGACACTCGAAAACATCGACAAGATTTTGCTCGGCAAGAAGATCGACATCTCCGGCGCCGATTCGACGACCACTTCGGCCGACAGCGCCACCGCCAAAGCCGACAGCATGGCCTCGAAAGCTGACAGCGCCACGATTGTGAAGAGCCGCGAAGATTCCCTGAAGGATGCGACGCTTTCCGATGAGCAGAAATTGCAGAAATTCAAACAGGAACACCCGTTCATGGCGCTTCTCATCGGGACGCAGTACGGCTGGTATGCGACCGAAGATCAGAAGACCCGTATCAGCAACATTCTTGACCGTCCCGACGTGCGGAAGGTCATTCCGGAAGACATCAATTTTGCCTGGAGCGCCAAGCCGCAAACGTTCAACGACGGAACGAAGGCATACGAACTCTTCGCCCTGAAAGCGCGCGCGGAACTCACCGGTGAAGTCATCACCGATGCCCGCGCGCAGATCGATCAGAGCGGTCTCGGCGGAAGTTCCGTGGTCACCATGCAGATGGATGCCGAAGGCGCTCGCGAGTGGGCTCGCATCACCGGCGCGAATGTCGACAAACAGATCGCCATCGTGCTCGACAATGCCGTGTTCTCCGCGCCGAACGTCCGTCAGAAAATCATCGGCGGCAACTCGCAAATCGACGGCATGGAAAACATGGAAGAAGCCCGGCTGCTTGAAATCGTGCTCAAGGCCGGCGCACTTCCCGCACCTGTGGAGATCATCGAGGAACGCACGGTTGGACCGTCGCTCGGTGAGGATTCCATTTCAAAGGGCATCAATTCCTTTGTGATCGGCCTGTTGCTGGTTCTCGTCTTCATGGTTGTGTACTATAAGTACGGCGGCGTAGCGGCGGATATTGCCGTGATGTTCAACGTTCTTTTCATTCTCGGAATTCTTGCCGGATTCCGCGGCACGCTCACGCTTCCCGGCATCGCAGGCATCCTGCTGACGGTGGGTATGGCGGTTGACGCGAACGTCCTTATTAACGAGCGAATCCGTGAGGAGTTGGGCGTAGGAAAGACTCTGCGTGCGGCGATCGAAGCCGGATATGCTCGAGCGTTCCCTGCCATCATCGACTCGAACCTTACAACACTCATCACCTGTCTCATCCTGTACCAGTTCGGTTCCGGCCCTGTTCAGGGTTTCGCGTTGACGCTGATGATCGGTATCATTTGTTCGCTGTTCACGGCGATCATCATGACGCGCGTGATTTTCGAGCTTACCCTCGATTCATCGCCGAATCTCGTCAAGCTCGGTTGAACCGGTGTTAATTTCAGAATTGCAAGTTTGAGTCAGGAGCAAAAAGCATACAATGAGAATTTTCAAGAATCTTAACGTCGATTTCATGGGCAAGAGGAACATATTCTACCTCGTGTCCGCTGTCATCGTTGTCGTTGGTCTCTTATCGATCGTGTTCAAGGGCGTTGAATTCGGTCTCGACTTCAAGGGCGGCACGGAAGTCGTCGTGCGCTTCCCGCGCGCTGTCGAGATCGGAGAGTTGCGCTCGATTATGCGATCAGCGGATCTCGGTAGTGTCGAGATTAAATCCTATGGCGGTGAAACGGATTATATTGTCCGTACGGAAATGAAAGGCGCCGGTTCCACGATTTCCGATCGGATCAAGAACACGCTGGACAAATCCTTCAACAACAACATCGAAGTGCTGCAGGAGAATCGCGTAGAAGCGAAGATCGGATCCGAAATCCGTCGCGACGCGGTTATCGCGATCTTCCTTGCACTGATCGGTATCCTGGTGTATATCGGATTCCGCTTCAAGTTCATTTTCGCGGTTGGCGCGGTCGCTGCGCTCTTCCACGACGTGCTGCTCACGCTGGGTCTGATTTCGATTTGCACCGGCCTCATTCCCGGCTTGAACCTCGAGTTTGATCAAGCGATGGTGGCAGCATTCCTCACGCTTGTCGGTTACTCGATTAACGACACAGTTATCGTGTTCGACCGTGTGCGCGAAAATCTGAAGTTGTTCAAAACCGCCCCGCTCGAGCCGCTAATGAACAAGAGCATCAATGCCACGATGGCACGTACAATCCTTACCAGTGCGACCACGATGGTGACCATGATCGCTCTCCTGTTTTTCGGTGGTGAGCCTACGCGCGGTTTTGCGTTCACAATGGTGATCGGTATCATCACCGGTACCTACTCGAGCATTTTTGTGGCAAGCGCCCTGACACTTGACTGGGTAAAAGCCCGCAACGCGAAGATTACATTCTAGAGGCCGTCAATGATTATTCCATCGTCCGAATTCGGCAACGTCGTTGTACTCGCGCTGCAGGGAGCCATACTTGGTGGTCCCGAAGCGAGTGCATTGAACGAAGAACTGCATCGCCTGATAGATGGAGGAAAGAAACATGTCGTACTCGATCTGGGTAATGTGACCCTGATGAACAGCTCCGGACTCGGAATGCTGATCGGCGGGTACACGACGATGGCAAACAACGGAGGCGAACTCAGGCTCGCCGCCGTCACGGACAATGTCCGCAAACTGATCGAGATCACGAAGCTGCACACGATATTCACGCCGTTCGCGAGCGTGGATGAAGCTGTCGCAAGTTTCGCGTCCTGACCCGGAAGAGTGTACACAACACCATGCACGGCCTCCCGGGAAACACCGGGAGGCCGCATACTTTTTATTTGAGCAGGAGCAAGCATCCATGTCCGTCCGAGTAGTCGTCGGCGCCCAATGGGGCGATGAAGGGAAAGGAAAACTCGTCGACATCCTCAGCAGCGATGTCGATATCGTAGCACGGTATCAGGGCGGCGCCAACGCCGGTCATACCATAGAAATCGGCGACAGGAAATTCGTGCTGCATCTCATTCCATCCGGGATCTTTCACGAGCATGTGGTGACGGTCATCGGCAACGGCGTGGTCATCGATCCGATTGCGCTCATGGACGAAATCGCGCTGCTCGAGGCTGCGGGGATATCGCTGAAGGGCAGATTGAAGATCAGCCACAACGCGCATCTGATCATGCCGTATCACAAGCTTCTCGATGTTCTGTACGAGCGTGGCCAGACACCGATCGGAACCACTGGCAGAGGCATCGGGCCAGCGTATTACGACAAGGCCGCCCGCGTAGGCATCCGTATCGTGGATCTCCTCGATCACGAGATTCTGGAGGAACGCATCCGCCGAAACATCGAAGAAAAAAATCAGATATTGAGCAAGATTTATGGCGCGGAGGAACTCGACGTCGAACAGATTCTCGAGGACTATCAGCACTTCGACAGTCTTATCGACGAGTACGTGACCGACACCGCATTTTATCTGAACGACGCGATACGCGACGGGAAGAGCGTGCTCTGCGAAGGGGCGCAGGGCGCCTTGCTGGACCTCGATCACGGCACCTATCCCTTCGTCACTTCCTCGAGTCCGGTGAGCGGCGGTGCGACCATCGGTCTGGGCATTCCACCCACGGCTATCGATTCGGTTATCGGCGTGATGAAGGCCTATACCACGCGTGTCGGACACGGTCCGTATCCGACGGAACTGAACGACAGCATCGGTGAGCATCTGGTCACGAAGGGGTACGAGTACGGTTCCACAACAGGTCGGCGCAGACGATGCGGCTGGTTCGACGCCGTCGCGATGAAGTATTCAATTATGCTGAACGGCATCGGCTCCATCGGCATGACCAAGCTCGACGTGCTCAGCGGACTCCCCGAGCTGAACATCTGTGTCGCGTACGAATTCGACGGTAAGATTTCCTCGCGTTTCCAGACAAATCTGAAAACCCTCGAGCGCATGATGCCGGTATATGAATCGTTCAAGGGATGGGACGAAGATATTTCCTCGGTCCGTTCGTACAGCGATCTGCCCGCCGCTACCCGGTCGTATGTCGAGGCTATGCAGGAGCGTATCGGCGTACGTATCGCGTGCGTTTCGGTAGGTCCCGAGAGGTCGCAAATCCTGTTCCCGGGGGGCGTACCGGCATGGTAATGCTCGATCCGCATACCGAGCGCATGGTCCTGCTTGCGGAGGGCCGTCTGAGTTCGATCGGTCTGCGCATGGTCATCGCCGCGTTGCTGTACATTCCCGACCGCATCGTCGCGGTGATCGACAGCACGAAAGATCGCGGCACCACGCAGGGTACCATCGGCTTCGGCGGAGATACGCCTATCGTGCACTCGCTGGAAGAGGCGATGGCGTTCAATCCCGATTCCATGCTGATCGGTGTCACACCGATAGGGGGGCAACTGCCGGATTCGTGGCGTGCGATTATCCGGGAAGCGCTTGGGTGCGGACTGCACATCGTCAGCGGATTGAAGCAGCGGCTTTCGCACGATACCGAATTCAAAAGTATCGCCGAAGCGCATTCCGCGCGCATCCACGATCTGCATTCAGTCTCGAAAAGCCACCAGATTCGCGCACAGGGGAGTTGGCGGCGACGAAGCGTCAATACGATCCTGACCATCGGCACGGATTCCAACACGGGAAAAATGACCACGGCGCTGATGGTGTACAGAGAATTGCTTCGCAGGGGAATCAACGTCGCGATGATCGGTACCGGACCAACGGGTATTTTAATAAGCAGACGCGGCATTTCCGTGGAAGACATCGCCAGCGATTTTCTTACGGGCGCCATCGAACTTGAAATCGACAAGGCCGCGAACGAGGGGTACGAGTTTGTCATTATCGAGGGCCAGGGCGCCTTGACGAACTGCGGCAACAGCCCCATCGCGCAAGGGTTGCTCATAGGCGCCATGCCGGACGCCATGATCCTGTGCCATCAGCCCTCGCGCGAGACCGACGGATACGGGCTACCCTTGCCCGATTTATCGCGCATCATATCGTTGCACGAGGCGATGCTGGGGGTGTTCAAGCAGGCGAACGTGATAGCCATAGGATTGAATTCGATGGACCTGAACAAGGAAGATTACCGCCTCGCCGTACAGGAATTGCACGAGAGCACCGAACTCCTTACGGTCGATCCGTTGCGTGAACCATGCACAGGCCTCGTCGATACCATCCTTGCGTATTTTTCGAAATACAAAAAAATCGTGCTCCCCCATTCCGTCAGCGAAATTCATGATCGGGTGTAGTTAGCGGGAGAGGGAGGATTTACGATTTACGATTTACGATTGACGATTTACGATTTGAGGAGGACCGAATACTTGCGGATATCTTTTACGCTTTTCGTCAATCGTTAATCCCAAATCGTCAATCGTAGATCGTCACTCGTAAATAGTCAATCGAGAATAGGGAATCGTTAATCGTTAATAGGGAATCGTTAATTCGCAAATCGACAAATCGTCAGTCGTCACTCGTCAATCGAAAATCGCCAATCGTCCCGCCTTCGCTCTCGTTTAGCGAAGGTTGTGCCATTTACCTTTGATGCTTCGGCGGGCGTTCCGCACTCGTAAATCGTCAATCGAGTTTCATGCATCGTCCCTGGAAAAAGAAGCATTTCGCATGATGTGCAAATGTGGTGGGAGAATGTGGAGAGATCAGGGGGAGGGAAATTCGTACGCCAATCGAGGTAAATCCCGCTAACCGCCTTTCGCACTCAAAAGAAAAACACCACTCAACCTCTTGAAAATCAACGAATTCAGCCCGAATAGCGTGTATGAAAAATTATTTTTCTCCGTGGGGAAAAAGCCCTTGATTCTGATCGCCGAATTGATAATTTTGGGGAAAAGTGGGTTGGAGTGGGGAAGAATGGTGCAACGTAGCAAAACAAGGATATGGCTGGATTTAAAGGAAAATATGAGCACTCGGTGGACGACAAGGGGCGCGTAAGCCTCCCGGCCAAAATACGAAAAAATCTTGCTCCCGAGGCCCAGGATTCCTTCGTCATTACGAGAGGATACGACGGCAGCCTTGATCTCTTCCCGCTCGACATCTGGAATAATTTCGAAGAACAACTCCGTGCGCAGACGAACAGACACGAAGGAGATGATCGTCTGTACATCCGCACCTTGATGCGGTGGGCGCAGGACACCGCGCTCGACAAACAGGCGCGCATCACGATTCCACAGGACCTTCTCGATTTCGCAGGAATAACCTCGAACGTCATCATCATCGGTGTTCTGGACAAAATCGAAATCTGGAGCCCCGAAAACTTCAGGAAATACGACGAGCAACACGCCGATCAATCATACGAAGCAGTTGCTGCGAGTGTGATGGGGGACGTGTGAGTGGGCAGGATGACGACACCGGATATCACATGCCGGTTCTCCGCGATCGGGCGATCGACCTGCTCGTCAATGACACGTCCGGCACATATGTAGACGGCACACTCGGTGGAGGAGGTCACAGCAGCGCGCTGTTGAAACGGCTTGGAGAAGCCGGCACCGTCTTCGGGTTCGATCAGGATACCGAAGCACTCGAGCACTCGCTGGTTTTGTTCGCTTCGGACGCTCGAATGACGCTCGTACATGGCAATGTGGTCCATCTGAAACAACTTCTTTCTCATCATCGCGTCACGACAATTGACGGCATTCTGCTTGATCTCGGAGTGTCGTCCCATCAGATAGACGAAGCGCAGCGGGGCTTCAGCTTTCGCGCTGACGGTCCCCTCGACATGAGAATGAATCGAGAGACGCACGTGACCGCAGCCGACATCATCGCAACCTCCTCGGACGAGGACCTGGCCAGGATTTTTTTCACCTGGGGCGAGGAACGCAACAGCAGACGCATCGCGCGCGCGATACGCAAAGCGGCGGATGTGAAACCCATCGAAACCACGACGGAGCTTCGCGAGATCATTGAATCGGCAGTGCCTCCGGTACACCTCAACAAGACGCTCGCACGCATATTTCAGGCTTTGAGGATAGCCGTCAACGACGAGTTGCGTGTATTGGAAACAACCCTGCACGATGCCATGGACATGCTCACGGTCGGAGGACGTATCGTGGTCATCTCTTACCACTCACTCGAGGACCGCATCGTCAAACATTTTCTCAGAGCCGAAGCCGCGCACTGCGTTTGTCCACCCGGACTGCCTGTGTGCGTGTGCGGAAAAGTATCCCGAATCAAAATCTTGACAACCAGGAACATAGAGGCAGACGAAGATGAAGTACGTCGAAATCAACGAGCCAGAAGTGCCCGTCTTCGAGCAGGTGAAAAGATTCACTCGTAGGCGGATGGAACCCTCGCTCGCAACTCCCTCGCAGGATGTGCCGCTCGATTACATTCAGGCGGCGCCTCGCCGGCGACGCAGCCGTGGATTGACGACATTCAGCCTCGTCATGATGCTGATCGGTCTCGCTGTGCTCGTCACCATGTACATCTCCAATGTCGTCGCGGTAGACACGCTCATGATGCGGCAAATCGACGTGGAGAAGGTTGAATCGCAACTCCTGCAGGAACGCGAGAACCTGCGCGCTGAAATCAACATGCTGTCAAGCTATAACCGCGTACAGAGTATCGCGGTGGAGCGTCTGGGTCTGGTACATGCCAATCAGCAGCCGTATTCGCTTACAGTGTACGGCTTGCAACCCGACGTAATCGAGCACTAACCAAAAGGCGCCATTGGAACCCTACAATTACAACACGAACAAGAATGAAGAGTACCGGATGCTGCAGAGACAGCAGAGTTCGGTGCGCATGTACGTTCTCATGGTGTTGTTCATCACGGGCTTTTTTGGTGTGGCGGTCAAACTGTTCGTGATCCAGGTTCGCGACGCAGAGAAGCTCCAGGAACTCGCACGCATTCAGTACGAAAGCCGGGAGAGCATCAAACCGATGCGGGGATTGATTCTCGATCGCAATCTGTCCATCCTGGCATCCAACGTCACCGAATACTCGCTCGCTTTCGATCCTGCAGTGATCGAAGGTCGCGATTCCGTTGCCCGCGTCATCTCGGCGGCGCTCGGACGATCGATCGGCGACATCCGCCGCTTGATGGCCGACACGACGAGACGCTATGTCGTGGTCGAGAAACGCATGAGCGAGGAAACCGCTGAAAAACTGCGCGACTGGAGCTGCTACGGCGTCAAATTGCGTCCCTCTCCCCGCAGGAGATATAATTTCAACGCGTTGGCGGGACCGTTGATCGGTTACACAAATGTTGATAACAAAGGTCAAAGCGGTATTGAACTTGAAATGGACCGTGAGCTGTCCGGACATGAGGGCTTCATCGTCTATCAGCGTGATGCGCGGGGCACCCGGCGGCCAGAGGTGGATTATCCGAAGGTCGAACCGGTCAACGGCCGCAGCGTCGTGCTCACCGTTTCACAGGTCTATCAGTCGATAGCCGAGGAGGAGCTTTCCAAAGGCGCGGAACTGTATGCGGCGGAATCCGGACGCTGCATCATTCTCCAGCCGCGCACAGGTGAAATTCTCGCGATGGCGAACTACCCGAGCATCGATCCGAACAAACTGCAGGAGTACACGCCCGAGAAGGCGCGCAACCGCGCGGTGACCGATTTATACGAACCCGGATCCACCTTCAAGATCGTAGCGATGAGTGCGGCGCTGAACGAGGGACTGTACGAACCCGACGATGTGATAAACGCCGAAAACGGCTCCTGGCAGTACAACGCAAAACTCAAACCAATCGTCGATGATCATCCGTACTCTTCACTGACGTTGCGCGGCGCCTTCGAACACAGCTCCAACATCGTCAGCGCAAAGCTCGCAAATAAACTGGGCGACGAGCGTTTTTACAGATACTCCAGGAATTTCGGTTTCGGAGTGAAAACCGGAATCGAACTTCCGGGCGAATTGTCCGGGGATCTGAGAAAGCCGCTGGATTGGGATGGCACCACGCTCAATTATCTCGCCTTCGGTTATGGTCTCGCCGTCACCTCGCTGCAAATCGCCTGCGCCTATGCCTCCATCGCCAACGATGGCGTACTCATGAGGCCTTTCATCCGCAGGTGGCTGCTGGACCAGGATCGCAATATCGTTGACGAGACGGTTCCGCAGGTCGTGCGGCGTGTCGTCTCTTCGGAAACCTCTCGCACGATGCGCGTTTTCATGCATGGCGTGGTGGACAGCGGCACGGCGAAGCTTGCCAAGATCGAAGGTATGACCATTGGTGGAAAAACAGGCACCTCGCAGCGCCTGGTCAACGGTTCCTACTCCAACAAATCACATGTCGCATCGTTCGTTGGCTTCTTCCCCGTGGACGATCCGAAGGTACTGATTCTCGTCATTCTTGAAGCACCGACACGCGGGTATTACGGCGGCTCCACCGCAGCGCCGATTTTTCGCAGCATCGCAATGCGCGTGATCAATTCATCCAGCGAATTCGCCAAACGCCCCGAGCCGCTTTACGCATCGTTCAAGGGCAACGATCGCATTCGCGTACCCAACGTCCGCGGAATGAATCGCGATGTAGCCGAATCCATGCTCAAAGCGCACGGTCTCAACATGCAGTTTGTCGGCAGGGGTGACCGGATCGCCACACAGGATCCTCCAGAGGACAGCATGGTACGCCGCAGGAGTATCGTCACGCTGCATGTGCGTCCCTCGACGGACGAGTCCACGTCTGGTCTTGTACGGGTACCCGACGTCGTGGGTATGTCTCTCCGCCAGGCAATGGCGTTCATAAAAAGTATGCAGTTGACACCGAGTCCCATGGGCAGCGGTGTCGTTCGCTTCCAATATCCGCAGGCGGGCGAAATGGTCCCGTCCGGCACGCGCTGTACCGTCAGCGCCGATGCCGACATCATCACCGCGAATCTGTACTGAGGAATCATGCAGTTCAACCAGGTCGCCACAAGTGTTCATGCGTTTCCGTCGGGCCGCCGGCTGTCCGAGATCGTGCGCGATCTCGCGACAGTACAGCTGTTCGGTCCGAGGGATGCGGCGATCGCGGGAATCACCACGGATTCGAGAGCGGTTCGACCGGGCTGGTTGTTCGTCGCGGTGGAAGGGGAGCACGTGGACGGTCATCTTTTTGTCCAGCGGGCAATCGAGCGAGGAGCGGTGAGCGTCGTCGTTCAGCTCAGGCAGTATGAAGAATCGTTGCACGAATTGCTTTCGGCCGCCTACTGCCAACACAGCGGGACCACCGTTCTTGTCGTTCAGGATTCACGTGAAGCGGTGGCGCATCTTGCGGATCGCTTTTATGGTTCTCCCTCCCGCGAAATGAAGCTGATCGGCATTACCGGTACCAATGGAAAAACGACGGTCGCGTACCTGGTGGAAGGGATACTCAAGGCGGCGAAGCTGAAGCCGGGATTGATCGGAACGGTGGAGTACCGCCTCGGTGATTCCGTAATTCCCGCCTCATTCACGACGCCGCCGGCGGAGGATTTGCACCGCATGTTCGCGGAGATGCGCAAGGCAGGCTGTGAATCCGCCGTGATGGAAGTTTCTTCGCATGCGCTAGCGTTGAAGCGCGTGCACGGCGTGTCGTTCGACGTTTCCGTGTTCACCAATCTCACGCAGGATCACCTCGATTTTCACCACAGCATGGATGCCTATCGCGATGCGAAAACGATGCTGTTCAGCGCCCATACACGGGGTTTCGGCGTATTCAATGGCGACGATGCGGCGTGGAAGGGTTTTGCCGACGCACTGGGGCGCAAGCGCAAACTGTATGGAAGCGGCGGACGCTCCGCGTTCCGTATGCACGACGTCGTCGTGACGGCGAAGGGAACCACGCTCACGATCGAATACGCCGGCGAATCCTGGGCGCTGCGCTCACAGCTTGTCGGTGGATTCAATGCATACAATCTTACTGCCGCATTTTCCGCCGGTGTCATGCTCGGCATTGATCCGGCCGTTGTGCGCCGCGGACTCGAATCCGTAACGCGCGTGCCGGGACGCTTCGAGCAAATTACCTCTGCGGACGGGATTACCGCGATTGTGGATTATTCACACACACCGGATTCCCTCACAAAAGCGCTCGAAACCGCTCGCGCATTGGCGGGGAGCGGGCGCGTCATCTGCGTGTTCGGCTGCGGAGGCGATCGCGATCAAAGCAAACGACCCATCATGGGCGCCGTCGCATCGTCGATGAGCGATTTGACTGTTGTCTCCTCCGATAATCCCCGCACCGAGGATCCCGATGCGATCATCGCTGCAATCATGACCGGCATCGTGGAGGGAAGGCAGGTGGCCGTTCGTCCGAATCGGAAGACGGCGATCCATTACGCCCTGAAGCAGGCTCGCCCTGGCGACATCGTCCTTGTCGCGGGGAAAGGTCACGAGAACTACCAGATTGTCGGCACGAAACGCAAGCATTTCGACGACCGTGAGGTGATCACCGCATATATTGTCGCGAAGCACGGAGGTGTGCGATGACGCTCCGCATACGTGATCTGGCCGCAATCCCGACAGCAGCGTTCCACGACTGCGACGCTTTGCCGGATACGCGCATCGAACGCGTCATCACCGATTCGCGAGAAGCGCGGAAAGGCGACCTGTTTGTCGCATTCCGCGGAGCCCGCGCCGACGCGCACGATTTCGTCGCCGATGTGATGGCGCGCGGAGCGTTGGCCTGCATGGTCGAGCGGAAATGGTGGAAGAAACATCGCACCGAACTCGCGGGTCTCGCCCTCATCGTCGTAGCGGAGACGGAATCGGCCTATGGCGTAATTGCACGGCTGCATCGCGCTGGTTTCGACGTTCCCGTGGTCGGCATCACCGGCAGCAATGGCAAGACCGGCACGAAGGAGATGATCGCCGCGGTGCTGGGTACGCGCTTCAACGTCCTGCACACCGAAGGAAATCTCAACAATCATATCGGCCTGCCGGCGACTCTCCTCCGCCTGACTGCGGATCACCAGGTGGTCGTCACCGAGATGGGAACGAATCAACCCGGGGACATCGCATGGCTCTGCGGCATCGCGCAGCCTACGCACGGTGTGATCACCAACATCGGTCGAGCCCATATCGAGAAGTTGAAATCGCGTGAAGGCATCGCGGTCGAGAAGTGCACGCTGTTCGCCGCATTGCCCGCGAAGGGTGTGGCTATCGTGAACATGGACGAGCCCCTGCTTAAAGGTACGGTTCCCCGGCGCGCGTCACGCATCGGCTTCGGAATTTCTTCGCGTGCCGACGTGCGGCTCGTTTCCGTTGAGCTTGACACCAATGGGCTGCCTGTCGCGCGCATCGAGGCCAGGCGTTTCAGCGCGCGTCCCATCGTGCTGCGTTTGAAGTCCCCCGGACGTCATTCGGCCATGAATGCCGCCGCCGCGCTCGCCACTGGCTTTGCCTTCGGCTGCTCAACCACCGCGATGAAGAAAGCGCTGGAAAGCATCACACCGATTGAACGGAGACTGCAGGCCGTGCGTGCCGGTGGCGTCCTGGTTTTCAACGACAGCTACAACGCGAATCCGGACTCGGTGCTTGCGGCGCTCGACCTCCTTCGCGATCTGCGTATCAAAGGACAGCGCTGCGTGGTCCTGGGTGATATGCTCGAACTCGGATCAAGCGCGAAAATCGAGCACGAGCGCATCGGCGAGGCCGTCGTCGAAGCGGGCATCCCATTCCTTTTCACCATCGGTCGTCATGCGCGGTCCATCGCGAGCGCGGCGCGTGCCAAGGCGCAGGAGCGGTCCTTCAGTCTGTTGGCGGTGCATTTTACGGAGAAGATCGCGCTCGCCGAAGCGCTCGAAGCGCTGCTCACGGACGGCGACGCGGTGCTGATCAAAGGTTCACGCGGCATGCACATGGAGGACACCGTCGAGGAAGTCCTCCGGAGATTCACCGACAAGGGAGGACAGGCATAACCATGGTTTACTATCTTTTCGAATATATCAATTCCGTGTTCAACCCTCCGGGTTTCGACGTTTTCCGTTTCATCACCTTCCGCGCGGCGGCGGCGGCAATCACCGCTCTGCTGATCAGCTGGTTCCTCGGTCCGCGTGTCATACGCCTCCTCAAGCGCCGTCAGATAGGCGAGGCGGCAAAGCTCGAAGCGCCTGAAACCCATCTTGTCAAGGCCGGAACGCCCACGATGGGCGGACTGATCGTACTCGCGTCCATCGTTATACCGGTGCTACTGTGGGGACAGCTGCACAACACCTATGTATGGCTGATCCTGGCGGCCACGGTGCTGCTCGGCATCGTCGGTTTCCTTGACGATTACCTGAAAGTGGTGAAAAAATACCCGAAAGGCCTTATCGGTGAGTACAAGATCGTGGGTCAGGTCGTTGTCGGACTCATCGTCGGCAGCGTGCTGTATTTTTCTCCGGAATTCTCGGCGAGCAAGTCCGTAACCAACGTGCCTTTTTTCAAGGATCTCCTGCTCGATTATGGGTGGCTGTATATCCCGATGATCATTCTCGTCATCACCGCCACCTCCAACGCCGTCAATCTCACGGACGGTCTGGACGGACTGGCCATCGGCACGATTTCGATCGCGTTTATCGCCATCGCGATCATCAGTTACGCGGGGGGGCGCGTCGATTTCTCTGATTATCTCAACATCCTTTATCTCCCGCGGAGCGGCGAACTGACGGTGTTCAGCGCGGCGGTGATCGGCGCGGGGCTCGGTTTTCTCTGGTACAACGCATATCCGGCTCAGGTGTTCATGGGCGACACCGGTTCCCTCGCACTCGGCGGCGCGCTCGGCGTCATGATGGTTCTGATAAAAAAGGAGCTGCTGCTTCCGATACTGGGCGGCATCTTTTTCGCGGAAACGGCGTCCGTACTGATACAGAAGGCGTATTTCAAGTACACCAAGCGCAAGTACGGACAGGGCAAGCGTGTGTTCCGGATGGCACCTGTTCATCACCACTTTGAGTTGCTCGGATGGCCCGAGCCAAAAATCGTCACGCGTTTCTATATCGTGGCGATCATACTCACCATTCTCAGTTTGGCAACATTCAAGGTACGCTAATATGCAACGCGCATTCAACATCGCAAGCCTGAACGTCACAGTCATCGGAGCGGCGCGGAGCGGCCTGGCAGCCGCACGTCTGCTGCACAGGAGAGGGGTCGCTGTTTTTTTGACCGAACTTTCCTCCAGGGACAAGTATCCCGAAGCTGCGAAGGTTCTGGAGAATGAAGCGATTCCGCATGAATTCGGCGAGCACAGCGATCGCGTCTTCTCGTCCGATATTATTGTGGTCAGTCCGGGCGTTCCCTCCGATGCGCCGGTGCTGCTGGAAGCCGAGCGCAGGGGTATGCCGGTGATAAGCGAGATCGAGGTGGGCGCAATGTTCATTGACGGACCGATCATCGCCGTGACAGGAACGAACGGAAAAACCACGACGACCACGCTGACAGGCGATATCTGCAAAGCGTCGGGACGGCGGACCCTCGTGGCCGGTAATATCGGTCTGGCGTTCACGGACGCATTACTTGACCAGACCGGGACGGTCGACATCAGCGT
Organism: uncultured Chromatiales bacterium; assembly: GCA_964371045.1. Classification (GTDB taxonomy): domain Bacteria; phylum Bacteroidota; class Ignavibacteria; order SZUA-365; family SZUA-365; genus JAOSJT01. The sequence continues at coordinate 35,380 of CAYJMN010000004.1, forward strand.
TCTTGAGATCAGCAGCTTCCAGCTCGATACCTGCGTCAGTTTCCATCCGTCGACGGCCATCGTCACCACGATCACGCCCGATCATCTGAATCGGTATCACGGATCGTTCGAAGAATACGTCGCCTCAAAGCAGCGGATATTCATGAACCAGGGTTCGTCCGACAATCTGATTTACAGCAACGATAACCCCGTTGTTGAAGCAGCGGTGAAAACCGCACCCTCGCGGTTGTTTCCCGTATCCATCACGCAACGACTGAAAAAGGGTGGCTGGCGTGAAAACGGACATCTGGTTCTGGATGCGGGCTATGGCATGGAAATCGCCGCACGGGTAGAGGACCTGCAGATCCGCGGTGTCCACAATCACATGAATGTACTGATGGCTGCTCTCGCCGCGCGCCTCGAAGGTATTCCGATCGAGGTCATTCGTCAAGCGGTCACTGACTTCCGCGGAGTGGAGCATCGGCTTGAATTCGTCCTTGAACTCGATGGCGTCATCTGGGTGAACGATTCCAAGGCCACGAACGTCGATTCCGTCGTCATCGCCCTGCAAAGCTACAAGCAGCCAGTCGTGCTTGTAGCAGGGGGACGCGACAAGGGAACGTCCTACGAACCGATGCTCGAATTGGTCAAGGAGAAAGTTCACACCATGGTTCTGATCGGCGAAGCGAGCGATCGCATGGAAGCAGCCTTTTCGCGCGTCACACGCATCACGCACGCACGCGACATGCAGGAAGCAGTCAACATTGCACGCGCCGTTGCTCGTCCGGGCGACGTGGCCATGCTTTCGCCGGGGTGCGCGAGCTTCGACATGTTCGACAATTTCGAGCATCGCGGACGGGTATTCAAGGAATGTGTGCGCACCTATTGTCGTCAACCGATGGTAGCATGAAGCCAAGGACCGGACATATCGATCTGTATATCTTCCTCAGTGTCCTGGCGCTGATGATGTTCAGCGTCGGCGTTGTGTACAGCGCCAGCGTATCGATATCCGGTATCAGGCACGGAGGGGATTCGGATTATCTGTTCCGCACGCACGCCATTCGCGTTGTGCTTGGCGTCGGTGCGCTTTTCGTCGGCATGTTCGTCAACTATCACGCATACAAGGGCATCAGCAAGTATCTGCTGTTGATCGCTCTCGCCATGCTTGCCTATACGCTCGTCGGGGGCGCGGTGGTGAAAGGCGCCCAGCGCTGGATCGCCATCGGTCCGGTGCGTTTCCAGCCTTCGGAATTTGCCAAGTTCGCGCTCGTCATCCATCTCGCGGTACTTCTCGATGCGAAACAGAAATACATCTACGACTTCCGTAATGGATTTCTTCCGCTGATGATCTGGGTGTTCGCCGTAGTGGGACTGGTATTTCTCCAACCCAACTTCAGTACGGGTGCGATCATTATGGGCATCAGTTTCATGGTGCTGTTCGTCGGCCGGGTCCAGATCAGGCACATCGCAGGTGTTTTCATCGCCACACTGCCGATCATTCTGGTCTACGCCGTTTCGGCCGACTATCGGTGGAACCGCATCATGGCGCATTTCGGCGGCGAGAGCGGGGGAACAGCCGCGGCGGGAACCTATCAAATCGAGCAAGCGGTGATCGGACTCGGCAGCGGAGGAATTCTTGGTGTGGGAATGGGGATGAGCAAGCAGCGGGAACTCTTCCTCCCCGAATCGTACACAGATTTCATCTTCGCCATTGTCGGAGAAGAGTACGGATTTATCGGCGCCGTGCTTGTGCTCGTGCTGTTCGTCGTGATCATGATTCGCGGAATGAAAATCGCGAAACGCGCGACGGACGATCTCGGTCGCTTCCTCGCCACAGGAATCACCGTGACGATCACCGTCTATGCGATGATCAACACCATGGTCACCACCGGGTTGCTGCCGACCACGGGTCTGCCGTTGCCGCTGCTCAGCTATGGAGGCACTAGCATCATTTTCACGGCGTATGCGCTCGGGATTCTGATCAATATTTCGATGTTCACCCGGATCAGGCCGCGGGACGTGATCGTTCAGGAAGCGCCGTCGGGTCCGCGGGTCGGGGAGTTGTATCAATGAGCGGGCGCCTACATATCATTTTCGCGGGAGGCGGAACAGGCGGGCATCTCTTCCCGGGTGTCGCCATCGCGCAGGCTCTGCAGGAACTTCGTCCGGACTGCGGCGTCAGCTTTGTCGGTTCGGGCAATCGCATGGAAGCGCGCATCGTTCCGAAACTCGGCTATGATTTCGATGCTCTGTGGATTTCGGGACTCAAGCGCAGTTTCAGTGTCGGCACTGTGCTGCTTCCCATCAAGATTGTCGTGGCGCTCGAACAATCGCTGCGGATCCTGCGTCGCCGCAAACCGGATCTCGTCATCGGTACCGGTGGGTATGTATCGGGACCGATGCTGTACGCGGCCGCGAAAACCCGCAGGCGCACGATGATACACGAGCAGAACGAGTACCCGGGCGCGACAACGCGCATGCTGTCGTCGCTCGTCGATGAAGTGTACGTGACCTACGAGTCCAGCGCGAAACGGCTTCCCGCAGCGAACAAACTGTACGTGGCGGGCAATCCCGTACGACCGAATCTCCGGCGTATCGATGCGAACGAAGCGCGAGAATTTTTCGGTCTTCAGCCGGAGACTCGCACACTGTTCGTGTTCGGCGGGAGTCTCGGCGCGGCCTCGATCAACAAGGCAGTACGCCATCTCGTTCCGCGCCTTGTGCGGGAAGGCTATCAACTGCTGTGGCAGACAGGCGTCCGCGACCATGTCGATCTCGCGTCCATCGGTGCATTGTATAACGGGCAGGTCGTCGTGCGCGCATTCATCGACGATATGGACAAGGCCTATTCCGCCGCCGACCTGGTTGTCTGTCGCGCGGGCGCGACCTCTCTCGCGGAACTGACCGTCCTTGGTCTCCCCGCAATTCTGGTCCCGTACCCGCACGCCGCGGCGGATCACCAATACCACAACGCCAGGGCCATGGCCGAGGCCGGCGCCGCGCGTGTTCTGCGCGATGAGGAACTCGGAAATCTCGAAAACGAATTGTTCCGTCTATTGGATGACGATACGGCGCTCCACGGCATGGCGACAGCCAGCGCGGCGTTAGGGCGTCCGCGGGCGGCATTCGACATCGCGGAGGCGGCACTGCGTCTCGCGGAAAACAGAGGAGCGTGACATGGAACAGGTTAACCGCGTCTTCAAGCGCAAGCACGATGTCTATTACCTCACACTGCTGGTGTACGTGGCGTTTTTCGTGCTGTACATCATCGTTACAGGCACCATCACCGACGAAACCGTGCAGTTCGGTTTCCGCGATCCCGTGGTGTATATCATCGCGCTGTTCATCCTGTACGCTCTGGTCATGCTGCTTGCGGGCGTGATCAGGAATCAGCGTCTGGAAATTACCGACCAGGCGATGATCATCCGCACAAGGTTTCAAGAGCGAATTATCCGGTTCACGGATGTCGAACGCGTCGCCTTTACTCTCGATCGGAACAAGCTCAATGACGGAACGTTCGCCGTGCTGAAATTACGTGTATCAGGACGTCGCAGACTTGTGCGGATACGCTTCGCCAATTATGAACGCGAAACGGAACTGTATCGTCTTGTGAAGGAAAAAACGCGAAAAACGTGAAGAGCGGCCTCACCCTCACCCCCGGCCTCACCCCCGGCCCCTCTCCCAGACCGTAGGGAGAGGGGAGAGCAGAGAGTCGAGGTCAATCAACAAATCGTAACTCGTAACTCGTAACTCGTAAATCGTAAATCGTAAATCGTAAATCGTAAATCGTAAATCGTAAATCGTAAATCGTCAAGAGCCACCCATGAAATTCGCGAACATCAACCATATCTACTTCGTCGGTATCGGCGGAATCGGGATGAGCGGAATCGCCGAAATTCTGCTCAACCAGGGATTCCGCGTATCGGGCTCTGATCTGGCCATCACGGAGATCACGCGGCATCTCGTCGAGGTGGGCGCGACCGTGTACGAAGGACACAATCCAGAAAACCTGCACGATGTCGACGTGCTGGTATATTCCTCGGCGGTATCGCAGGACAACACCGAAGTCATGGCGGCGATCGAGCGGAAAATCCCCGTTATCCGTCGCGCCGAAATGCTTGCGGAAGTCATGCGTCTGCATCACGGCATCGCAGTAGCCGGCACGCACGGCAAGACGACCACGACGTCCATGCTGGGCATGGTGCTGATCGAAGGAAACAAGGATCCAACCGTCATCGTAGGCGGCAAGCTGCACGCGTTTGGCGGAACCAACGCGCGCCTGGGCAGCGGCGAGTTCATGGTCGTCGAGGCTGACGAGTATGATCGATCCTTTCTCAAACTCAATCCCTCGATCGCCATTCTCACGACCCTCGAAGAGGAGCATCTCGATATCTACGGCAGTATAGAGGACCTCAAGACCGCCTTTATCGAATTTGCGAACAAAGTCCCGTTCTACGGCTTCGTGATCTTGTGCCTTGACGAACCGACGCTCCAGGAAATCCTCCCCGAGATTCAACGCAAGGTCATCACCTACGGTTTTTCTTCCCAGGCCGATGTGCAGGCCGTGGACCTCGTGCAAAAGGAGCAGAACAGCAGCTTCACCGTCGTTGTCCATGGAAGCGAACTCGGCGTCATTTCGCTTGGCGTTCCGGGCGAACACAACGTGCAGAATGCCCTTGCCGCCATCGCCGTGAGTCTGGAGCTTGGCATTTCGTTTGAAAACATCAAGACCGCGCTCGATGCGTTCGCCGGCGCCTTCAGGCGCTTCGAAGTCAAGGCGGACGTAGGCGGGGTGCTGGTGGTGGACGATTACGCGCATCATCCCACGGAGGTCAAGGTGACCCTCAAAGGCATCAAGGCAGGCTGGCGCCGCCGGGTGATCTGTGTGTTCCAGCCCCATACCTACACCCGTACGCGCGACTTTTACAAGGACTTCGGCCGTTCGTTTATGAATGCCGACCTTTTGATCGTCACGGACGTGTACGCCGCCCGCGAGCACGCGATTCAGGGCATCACCGGCGAAATCATCGCGGAAGCGGCGAAGAATTTTGGACACAAAAACGTGCAGTACGTCCAGGACAAAACCTTGCTGCCGGAACTCCTGCTCAGTCTTGTGCAGGAAGGCGACCTCGTCATCACCATGGGCGCGGGTGACATCTACCTCTACGGTGCGCGTTTTATTGAATTGATGAAGGAAAAAAACTGAATCGTGCTGAATCTCGAGCACATACGGCAGATCTGTTCAGGCGGCATCAGCATCAGCGAACCGCTAGCGCCTTTGACCACCTTCCGTATCGGAGGACCTGCGGATATCTATGTCGAACCGGCTGATGCGGATGAGCTGGTGGCCGTGGTGAATTATATACGAGAAATCGACGTGCCGCTGATACTGCTCGGCAACGGGAGCAACATCCTGATCAGTGACGACGGTTTCCGCGGAGTGGCGCTGAGCATCGAGAAAGGTTTTTCCTACATCAATCTCGACGACGGTATCGTGACGGCGGGCGCCGGCATCAGGTTGAGCAAGTTCGTGGATTTCTGCATTTCCAATGGCTTCGCAGGCTCCGAAATGCTGGCCGGCATTCCCGGTACGCTCGGTGGAGCTTTGATCATGAACGCGGGGGCGTACGGAGGCGAGATTTCGGATCATCTTATCGATGTAACCGTGCTTCGCGATGGCAAGCCTGTTACGCTGCCGACCGAACGCGTCGGATTCCGCTACCGCGATTCGGATATCAGGAACGACATCGTGATGTCCGCGCGTTTCCGTTTTCCCGAAGGCGATGCCGAACTCTTGCGTGTTCTCCGCAAGGAATTGCTTCTCAAGCGCAATGCCTCGCAGCCCGTGCGACTACCCAACGCGGGGAGCATTTTCAAGAATCCGCCGGGACAGTTCGCGGCGCAGCTTATCGAGTCCTGCGGCCTCAAAGGTACGCGCATCGGAGGAGCGTCGGTGGCCGAATTGCACGCCAACTTCATCGTGAACGATAACGAAGCCACGGCGGCGGACATCGTGGCACTGATCAACCACGTCCGTCGTACCGTGTTCGACCGCACAGGCACCGCACTCGAGCTGGAAATTCAGCTCATAGGTTTTTCTTCAAACGTCATCGACAACCTGGAATGACGAGGACGCTACAGCCATGAGACGCAAACGCTCAGTGAAACCCGCACGCTACCGCTCCGTCGGCATCTCGATGTTTTTCGTCGTGTCGGCAATCGCGGCGATCGCGGTTGTCGCGGCCGAATGGCGGGAGAGCGTCATGGGTGTCGATCTGGATGTGCGCGGAGTGAGCATCACGACCCCGGAGGATATCGCCTCCGCGATCGGCGTCACGGATTCTTCCAGCCTGTCCGCCATCGATCTGCTTGAGATCCGCAGGCGCATTCTGAAGAATCCGTACATCCGCGATGTGGACCTTATGCGCGATCCCCCCCGCACGCTCATCGTGGAAGTGAGCGAACGCAAGCCCATCGCCATGCTCATAAACGTGCAAACCGGCGACTGGCTGGTGGACGAAGATGGCTACGTGCTGCCATCCATACACGCGCCGGCGGTGTATGATCTGCCTGTGCTCACCGGCGTAGGCAATCTCCGCACCCTGAAGCCCGGGGTACGGATCGTCAGCCGCAAAGTGCAGCAGGCGCTGCAGGTGCTCAAAAGAGCCCGCGCAATGGGCGAGGGCATGATCCATCTGTTTTCAGAGGTGAATATCTCCCACAAAAGCGATCTCGTGCTGTACACCATGGAAGCAGGCATTCCCGTGGTGATCGGTCCGCCGTATCGCATCGAAGACAAGCTCCGCGCGTTCCGCACCTTTTGGGAGAATGTCGCGATGAAGTACGATCCCGCATCACTGGAATACGTGGACGTGCGCTGGAGCGAGCAGGTCGTCACGCGCTGGAAAGACTCCTCCCGTCTTCCCGAACAGGCGGCCGCCGCGGATTCCGCCGCGATCGACACAATTCTGATTAATGATTGATTCAACGACGGCATAGACAATGAAAACCAGACAATCCTCATCCGGCATAGCAGATAATATCGTCGTAGGCCTCGACATCGGGACGACCAAGATCTGCGTTCTCATCGCGGGCAAAGACAGCGATGGCCGCATCAATGTGTTCGGCATCGGCAAGGCTGAGAACGAAGGCATGGCCCGCGGTACCGTCACCAATATCGACAAGACCGTCCGCGCCATTCAGCAGGCCGTGCAGGACGCCGAGCGGCAAAGCGGCATCAAGGTGCGGGCCGTCAACGTCGGCATCGCGGGAGACCACATTCAGAGTTTCCAGAGCCGCGGCGTGATCGCGATCAGCAATCCCGAGAACGAAATCGGACGCAAGGACGTAGAGCGGCTGCTGCAGGACACCAAGCGTGTAGCGCTGCCTTCAGACCGCCGCATTATCCACGTCATTCCACAGGAATTTATCGTCGACGGTCAGGACGGCATCTACGATCCTGTGGGAATGGCGGGCGTGCGCATGGAAGCCAACGTGCACATCATCACCGGAGGCATCACTCCTGTGCAGAATATATATAAATGTGTCGAGCGCGCCGGACTTGAGGTCAACGATCTCGTGCTCGAACCTCTCGCATCGGCTTACGCTGTGATGAGCGAGGAAGAAAAGGAAGTGGGCATCGTGCTCGTCGATATCGGCGGCGGCACCACCGATATCGCAATCTTCGAGGACCGCACCATCCGACACACCGCCGTGCTAGCCATCGCCGGAAAGAAGGTGACGGAGGACATCCGCAAGGGTCTGGGTATTCTCAATGACGAGGCGGAGAAACTGAAGCGCGAACACGGGTACGCGTATCTCCCCGAGATCGTGGAAAATATGCGCATTCCCCTGCGCCCCATCGGCGGACGCGACGCCACCGAAATCACCCGCGATTTGCTATGCCAGATTATTCAACCGCGGCTGGAAGAAATTCTCGAAATCGTCGGTTTGGAAATCAAGCGATCAGGGTACTCGAAGCATCTGCATTCCGGCATCATTCTTACCGGCGGCGGATCGCTCATCAAGGGTACCGCCGCGCTCGCGCGCGAGGTGCTCGGCATGCCCGTCAAGATCGGCATCCCTTCCGGCTTCTCCGGCGGCTTTGTTGCCGAGGTCGAAAATCCCATGTACAGCACCTGTGTCGGTCTCGTCATGCACGGCATGAAAAATATCGGGCCCGGCAGCTTCGACACCGGATCGTCCGAAGGCAAACCGAATGTCATAAAGAGGATTATGGATTGGTTTAATGAATTGTAGTAGGGTAAAGGGTAAAGGGTAAAGGGTAAAGAGGTAGGAGTCGTGAAAAGGAAGGAGTCGTGAAAAGGTAAAAAGGTGAAAAGGTGAAAAGGTAGGAGTCGTGAAAATGTGAACAGTGAAGGCGGATGAAATGTGAAATAATGTATGCAAGTATCGATCGAACTAAGAATGCCCGGAAAAATATATAGCATTAATTATTGGAGTCAGTAGAAGCAGGCTCAACGAATCAGAGGAAACAAGGATAACACAGGAAATGAGGACGAAGCAGTGAACGAACGGCGAATCAGTGATAATGGAAGGTTAATTGTGACGGATGCTACCGCTCACCGTTGTATCCCCTCTTCACTCTTTACCCTTTACCCTTCACCCTTTACCCTTCACTCTTTACCATCCCCGATTCTGCCTTTACAAACGAAACAATGAAACAGTACCTATACAACAAGTGAATGCACAAACATAACCCACATTCTGAGGAGGATTTTATGGCAATTCTGTATGACAACACGATGGACACCCGGGCGAAGATCCGGGTAGTCGGTGTCGGCGGAGGAGGCGGGAACGCTATCGACGACATGATCCAGCGCGGTCTGGAGAATGTCGAATTCATCGCAGTGAACACCGATGCACAGGCATTGGATCGAAGCGGGTCCGGTTTCAAGATTCAGGCCGGCAAGAACCTGACGCGCGGACTGGGCGCGGGCGCCGATCCTTCGGTTGGTTATCGCGCGGTGGAGGAGGACAAGGAAGAGATTACGTCCGTTCTGGCGGGATCCGATATGGTCTTCGTCACCGCAGGTATGGGAGGCGGCACGGGTACTGGAGGAGCGCCCGTTGTAGCCAATATTTCCAAGGGCACGGGAGCGCTGGTGGTCGGCATCGTCACCAAGCCGTTTCATTTCGAGGGCAAGAGACGCATGGCCCAGGCCGAAGAAGGCATCGAGGAACTGCGCAAGCATGTCGACACGCTCATCGTGATTCCCAATCAGAAGTTGCTGTCTCTGGTGGAAAAAAATACTCCTGTATCCGTAGCATTCCAGCTCGCCAACGAGGTTCTGTACAACGCCACGCGCGGTATCGCGGAAATCATCGCCGTGCCCGGACTCGTCAACGTGGACTTTGCCGACGTGCGCACCATCATGCGCGACATGGGCGACGCGCTCATGGGCAGCGGCATCGCCTCAGGCGAGAATCGCGCCGTCGAAGCCGCGCATAACGCCATCTCGAGTCCGCTGCTCGACGGTGTCAGCATCGGCGGAGCGCAGGGCGTGCTCGTCAACATCACCGGCGGCGCTGATATGTCGCTGGTGGAAATCGACGAAGCCGTGTCCATCATCACCGAAGCCGCGGGCGAAGACGCCAATGTGATCTTCGGTTCCGTCATCGATCCCGATCTCGAAGACCGTCTCATGGTTACCGTCATCGCAACCGGTTTCAACAAGCGCACGGCCGGCATGCGTCGTCCATCAATCCCGCAGGCGTCCCCGCGTCAGTCGCAGTCCCAGGCCGCGATGCGCATCCCGACCGGGATCAACGAGATCCGCGAATACGACGAGCCCACCTTCATCCGCAAGGGCCTCACCCTCGCCCCCTCGCAGGACTACGACACCGACCAGGACACCCAGCGCATCGAAAAGAGCAATCCGGACAGGCCGGCATTTTTGAGGAAGATCATGGACTAGCGAGTCCTGTACTCTCTCATCTGTCTGATTACATTCTACGCCCGTCAATGTTCATTGGCGGGCGGTATATTTTATGGATACGGGGGGCACAGGTTTGGACAAGAATCGGGATCCTCTTTCCTGTAAGTCAAAATTGTCCTATTTTCTGACTACGCCGTTACCTTGCTCCATCTGAGCGGGAAAACAATGAATAAGCACATACTCAATTCATCGATGTCCAATCACTGGTTGCGTTTGCCTTGCCGCATCACTTTCATCGAAGCCGATCTCATGGAATGTATGCTCACCCTCCCTGGGCAGCCGTGCTGCGGTGGAAAGGTTTCCATCTCCCTATGATTCTCTGGAAAAAATACTCGACAACTCAACTGCTTTCTTCTGGAATTAATTGATGGCCCTCTCCCTCAACAAACCCAAGCTCGACAATCTCGCGTCCGACATCTGGAAATCCGCTGAACGGTTGCGCGGCAAGTTCAAATCCTACGAATACCAGAGTGTTATCCTGCCCATCATCGTTATTCGACGCTTGGAATGTGTTCTGATTGATTGGCGGACAAAAAAGGTGGATGAAGTACGGAAAAACCGGCCCAAACTGACCGACAAGGAACTCGCCAGGTTGGTCAAGGATCTGGAGCTGAATCCCAAGCAATGCCCGTTTTCCAACGCCACCGACTGGACGCTCCGCGCGGTCTATGAAGAAGACCACGCACTGCTGGACGAGAATTTCCGGGCGTACATCAATGGCTTCTCAAAGAACGTTGACGACATCATCGAGCACTTCAATTACCGCGCCACCATCGGCCTGATGGTGAAGAACAATCGGCTGGCACCTATCCTGAATCAATACAAGGAACTCGCGCTCGGCCCCGACCAGCTTTCCGGACTGGAGATGGGATACGTCTATGAGGAGCTGCTTCGTCGCTTCTCGGAACAGAGCGGAGATGAGGCCGGGGAGCACTTCACACCGCGCGAGGTCGTCCGCCTGATGGTAGAGTTGCTCGATATTCCCATCCCGGTCAAACATCTGTCCATATATGATCCCGCCAGCGGCACTGGAGGGATGCTGTCTGTTGGGAAGGAACATTTGCTGGAACGGGCCAGCACGGCGGATGAGAAGGCACGAGTGGAACAATACGTCACGTTGCACGGACAGGAACTCTCCCCAACGAATTACGCGGTCTGTCAGGCTGACCTCCTTCTCAAGGATGACAAGCAGGCAACGGTGACGCTGGGCAATTCACTGATCCCGCACGATCCGCACTCAAAGGAAGCGGGCGATCAGTGGCCGGAGCAGAAATATCACTTCAACCGGATGTTGAGCAACCCACCCTTCGGCGTCACTTGGGGCGGCAAGGACGGCTACGAACGGGAAGCCCGAAAGCTTGAAAAGACCCGCTACAAAGCCGGGATGCCTCGCGTGAATGACGGAGCGCTGCTCTTTTTACAAACCATGCTTGCCAAAATGGCCCGGCTCGAGAATGGTGGTAGTCGCATCGCTATAATCTTCAATGGATCGCCCCTCTCCAATGGCGATTGCGGCTCCGGCGAGAGCGAAATCCGCCGCTGGATTCTGGAGAACGACTGGCTCGATGCCATCGTGATGTTGCCCGACCAGCTTTTCTATAACACTGGCATTTTTACATACATTTGGCTGTTGCGGAACGATAAGCCCGCCAGCCATAAAGGCCGCGTGATGCTCATCGACGCGCGCCGGCAATTCGAGAAGGAGCCGAAATCCTTCGGCAACAAGCGCCACCGCATCACGAATGCGCACCGCGCCTGGATTGAGACGCGTTATAAGAAAGGCTGGACCAAGGGATACGCCGACGAGCATGTTAAAATATTCCCGCGCGAAGACTTTGCCTATCACAAGGTCAGCGTGGTATTCTGGCAGACGGACGAGCATGATCAACCCGCCACGATCACGGAGTCATACGAGAAAGCATTCACTGCGGCAAACGTGAAGAAAGAGCAAGACTTCCACGAGAGCGATCTGAGCTTCCGCGCGCAGGTGAAAGCGAAGGGCAAGGAGAGAACTGTCGAGTTCACCATCAAGGTGCAGGACAACGCCGCCAAAACGTACAAGGAAGCACTGGCTGATGCTGGCGAGGTGGTGTCCGTGGAATGGACTCACCGCCACCTGGTGCAGGACGATGAATACATTCCGCATGGTGAGGACATCGAAACCTTTCTCCATCGCGAAATCGCCAAACCGATCATCCGCTGGGAAGAGACGAAGAAAGACGGCAAGACCATCCTCGGCTACGAAATCCTCCCGAACAAATACTTCTATCGCTATCAGCCACCCATTCCAGCGGAGGACTTGCTCGCGGAGTTCTGGAGGCTTGAGAAAGAAGCGGAGAAGATGCTGAAAGGATTGGCGAAATGAAAAAGGCCGCGGATACTGCGCTGACCATGAGCGCCGACTATTGGCGGTTCATCGAGGAATTGAAGGCGCGTGTCGTTTCCGCCCGCATTTCGGCGGCTCGGGCCATTACCCATGAAGCCATTCTGCTCTACTGGGACATTGGACAGGGGATCGTGGAAAAGCAGAAACTGCACGGCTGGGGCGATTCCGTGGTGGAGATGGTCGCCGCGGATTTGAGACGTGCGTTTCCAGGCATGCGCGGATTTTCTTCAGACAGTGTCTGGAGAATGCGCCAGTTTTTTTCCGAGTATTCCGCTCCTTCATTTCTGGAACAACTTGTTCCAGAAATGAAACATCGGGGTACCCCTTCTGCGGAACAAGCTGTTGCTGAAATACCCGGGAAGCCCGTTGCCTTCGGCCATGACAAATTTCTGGCACGGCTTGTTCCAGAATTGCTTGGCCCTGTCGCTTGGGGGCACCACGTCGAACTACTCAAGAAGGTCAAGGTCCCCGCTGCTCGTCTCTGGTATCTCCGCGCCACGGCCCGCTTCGGCTGGACCCGCAATGTGCTGCTCAACCAGATCAAAGCCGGTGCTTACGAACGGGCAGTAACAGAGAATAAGACCCACAACTTTCCGTTTGCAATGCCGGAGTACCTCGCCGAACAGGCCGATGAGATGCTCAAGGGTTCCTATAACCTGGAATTCCTCGGCATCCGTCGTGAGGTGAAGGAGCGGGAGTTGGAAGACCGGCTGGTTTCGCGTCTCCAGGAATTTCTTTTGGAACTCGGTTACGGCTTCTGTTTTGTCGGGCGGCAACACCGCATTACCCTGGGAAAAAAGGAGTATTTCATCGATCTCCTCTTTTACCATCGCTTTCTCAGGGCCCTTGTCGCCTTCGATCTCAAGGTTGGCCAGTTTGAACCGGAGCACGCGGGAAAGATGGATTTTTATCTGAACCTGCTCAACGATAAGGAACGCGGCCCCGACGATAAGCCTTCGATCGGCATCATCCTCTGCGCGGAAAAGGACGACGTGGAAGTCGAGTATGCCCTGCGCAGCAAAACCAACCCCATCGGCGTCGCGGTGTATGAATTGCAGTCCAAGCTGCCCGGTGAACTGAAAGGGAAATTGCCAACCGCCAAACAACTCGCTGTCGTGCTGCGGATGGAAATGGAGGGAGGCGAGTAATGAGCGATCAGACCCATTTTCTAAAAGATATCCCGAAAGATTGGAGATCCGACCGCATGGGCAATGTTGCCGAAATTCTTTTCAGCAATGTAGATAAACATACTTTCGATTCTGAGATTTCTGTTTGCCTTTGCAACTATATGGACGTTTACAAAAACGACCGCATCACGTCCGACATCGAATTCATGGAGGCCTCTGCGGAGCCTCGCGAGATAGCGCGCTTCCAAATTCAGAAGGGCGATGTCCTGGCAACGAAAGATTCCGAGACTCCAGACGATATAGCGATTCCATCATTGGTGGCGGAAACCTTACCCGGCGTTCTCTGCGGTTATCATTTAGCGCTAATTCGACCAAGGTCAAATCATGTGTATGGGGCATATCTGTTTTGGCTTCATAACTGTAAAGCGTACCGATCTCACTACGAAGCCCAAGCTGTAGGCGTCACAAGGTTCGGGCTTTCACAGGCAGCCTTCAAAGAAGCGCGCGTTCCGCTCCCCCCTCTGCCAGAGCAACAGCGCATCGCCGCGTATCTGGATGCGAGTTGCGCGGCGATTGACGCGTCGGTAGCTGCAAAACGGCGCCAACTCGAAACACTCGATGCTCTTCGCACTTCGATCATCAGCCGTACAGTGACTCACGGGTTGAACGCGAAAGCGGCATTGAAACCTTCCGGCCTGGATTGGATTCCAGAAGTTCCGGCACATTGGCAGGTCCAGCAGATCAAGCGCCTGTGCAGTTTGGTTCGCGGCCAGTTTACCCACCGTCCGAGAAATGACCCAGCTCTCTACGACGGCCCTTATCCATTCATCCAAACCGGTGACATCACTGCCGCAGGGAAATATATCCGCACCCATTCCCAAACGCTCAACGAGCTTGGCCTGAGCGTCAGTAAACAGTTCCCGCGTGGGACTCTCGTCATGTCCATCGCAGCCAACATCGGCGACGTTGCCATTCTCGATTTTGAAGCTTGCTTCCCGGACAGCATGATCGGCATGATTCACCGTCCTAAAACGAATCTCGACTTTCTCTATTACCTCATGCGCTCCATGAGGAGCATCATGCTGCGGTCCGCCGTTCAGAGTACTCAACTCAACCTGAACTACGTCCGCATTGGAACGAACTTCGCTCCGGTCCCACCACTGAACGAACAAGCAGCTATCGCTGAGTATTTGGATTCGAAGGAGCACGAATCTCATTTGATCAGCAGCACCATCGAATCCCAAATCGCCACCCTCACCGCCTACCGCAAGTCGCTGATTCACGAATGCGTCACTGGTCAGCGGCGGATAACGGAAGCAGACATAAACCGCATAAAATCACATGGCTAAGAAGAGGAATCCCCCGGAGCTGACGTTTCAGCAGCACATCGCGGAGTATCTCATCCGGGAGCACAAGTATGCCGTGCTGGAGCAGTCCGACATCATGGACACCGAGAATTTCATCGCCGAAGACCAGCTATGGGCCTTTCTTAACGCCAGTCAGGCCGAGACGCTGAAAAAGCTGGTTGTGGATTACGGCACGGACGCGCGAGAGGAAGTTTTCAAGGCGCTGCGCAAAGAACTGGAGCACACTCAGTTGTGGATGTTGTTCCGCCAGGGCCTCAAAGTGCGAGGGCTGGAGATCCGGCTCTTTTATCCCAAGCCGCGCTCCGCCGCTAGCGCCGGAGTCAAAGGCTACGCCGAAAACCGCATCACTTTTCGCCAGCATTTTTACTTTGGCGACGTCAACCAGGAAATCGATTTCGTCTTCTACCTCAACGGCCTGCCCATCGTGGCGCTGGAGCTGAAGCACGAAGCCAACCAGAATGTCCACGACGCCGTGGCGCAGTTCATTAGGCGAGACCACAGGCACAAGATTTTCCAGCATCCCTTCCTCTACCTCGCCGCCGACACCACCGACGTGATGGCCGCCACCGATCCGCGCAAGGAAGAGAACTTCCGCTGGCACAACATGGGCCTGACCAACACGCCAACGAATGCCAACGAGTACCCGGTCGAGTTTCTTTACCGGGAAGTGCTGTCGCAGGATCAATTGCTTGAGGCACTTTCATTCTTCCTAATTCGCGTACCGGAGCGTGAAGCCGAGGACGACAAACCGGCGCGCCCGGCTTCCACGATCTTTCCGCGTTACCACCAAAGCCGCCTGGTGCGGCGGGTAGCCGAGGACATCACGGCCCACTTCGCAACGACGGGCGATATCGGCAAAAAGTATTTGGCCGACCATTCCGCCGGTAGCGGCAAGACGCTCTCTATCTGTTGGCTGGCCGACAGGTTGCACAGCCTCTTCAAGCCCGGCACCAACGAGAAGCTGGTGGACATCACCTTCATCCTCACCGACCGCAAATCACTCGACACGAACATTCGCGAGGATATAGAAAAATTCACTCACCTCAAGGACGTGGTGGGCATCGCGAAGAAGGCCGGCGACCTGCCACGTTTCCTCAAGGAGCGGAAATCCATCATCGTCACCACGCAGCAGAAGTTTGCCTGGGTGCTGGAGGAAATCCAGAAGAATCCTGCGTTGAAGAAACTGCGTGTGGCGTTTCTAATCGATGAAGCCCATCGCTCGCAGGAGGGCCAAATGGGAGCGGCCATTCGGCTACCGTTCCGTAACGACAACGAGCCGGACGACGATGTACCAGAAGAGGATCTCGAAGAGCAGATTGCCAAGATCATCGGCGAGCATGATCTGAATCAATTGTTCGTCGCCTTCACAGCCACTCCGGCACCAGGAACCGTGTCAATGTTTGGCAAGCCGTTCGACACGTACACCGAGGCGGAGGCCATCGCGGAGGGTTACATCGTGGATGTGGCTGTGAGCATCATCTCCTATAAGACGCTCTACAACTTGCATTGCCCCATCGTCCCGCAGCAGGACGAAGAGAAACTCTACCCCAAGGGCGTTGTCTCCAAGGCGCTCCAGAACGTGGCGTTTCAGGACGATGGGCTGATCCAATACAAAGCCGAGGTGATGCTTCGCGTCTTCGAGAAGGATGTGCAGCCGCTGATCGGTGGACGCGCCAAGGCGATGATCGTTGCATCGTCGCGCGTAGCCGGGTTGCGTTACTTCAACATCATCAAGGAAAAGCTCAAGGAGCGCGGAGCCAATTACAAGGTGCTCTATGCCTTCTCGGACTTCGTCCACCCTGATACCAACATCGCGATCAGCGAGCACGCGGTGAACGAGTTGCAGACAGGCGAGTTGATCGAAGACCGCTTCGCTGGAGACGACTACCGGCTAATGGTGGTGGCAAACAAATTTTTGACCGGTTTTAGCCAATCCTTGCTGGCTGGTATGTTCCTCGACAAGCCCGTCATCGACCGCAACGCCGTGCAGACTGTTTCGCGGCTGAACCGCTGCCACCACGGCAAGAAGGATGTCGTGGTCGTGGATTTCACCAACAACGCCAAGCAAATCCTCAAAGCCTTCGCGAAGTATCGGAAGGGCACACCGTTCGAACCGGAAGAACCTGACCAAGAGACCTGCCCGGAACTTCTCACTGAGATTCTCGCTGCCGGCGTCTTCACCCAGCAAGACGCAACCAATATGGTTGCACTACTCAAGAGCGGTACGGATGCGCAAGTGCAATTTCAGGTGAGCGCCTTGCGGACGCGTTTTCATGCGAAGCTCACCGACTTGGAAGAGCGCAAGGCGTTCGTATATCTGCTGGCCCGCTTTGTGAAAAACTACCATTTCCTCACCTGCTTCTTCACTTACTCGTCGGCGATTCAGGAGTTTGTCACTTTCGCTGAATGGGTCGGCCCTCAGCTCATCAAGGCCGGGACAGTTTCTGACTTGATGAAGCAGATTCGTGCCACTATGGTCACGAAGGCGGCGGTGCAGTATCAGGGTGTGACCACGAGCAGCGGCCAAGTGAAGCTCCAGTCGCGAAAAGGGAAAGGCGGTGCAGGTCCGGTGCCGGCTAAGGCAACCGTACAGGACATGATCATCGACATCCAGGCCAAGTTCCAAATCACCGACGAAGAGGCGCTGTACATCCGGCAGGTGACGGAAGAGAAGATAGCCGATCTGGCTATTCGCACAACCGTCCAGGCACATCGCCATGATCCGCTATATCTTGATGACCCGTATCGTGGAAAAGTCAACGGAGACATTCAGACGACCTTCAATGCTCTCGGACGCTACGACGAACTCGCCGACCGGAAGTACACCGACAATGGCGGAATCTTTGACATCATGGCTGTGACAGTCATCCAAACTCATCTTTCAATGGTTGCGTAAGCCCATGAACAAGTCGATTCACGACATCCCCGAAGCAGACCGGCCACGCGAGAAACTCCTGAGTAAGGGCGCGAAAGCGCTTAGCGACCAGGAATTACTTGCCGTCCTGATCGGCAAAGGGACGCCCGGCATGGACGTGATGACACTGGCCTCCAAGCTCGCGCGGCTCATTGACGAGAAGGGACTGGATGTGCAAGCCACGGACCTCTCGCACTTCGCGGGTATCGGTAACGCCAAGGCAACTCTGATCCTCGCGGCTATCGAGTTCGCCCGCCGCCGAATCAAACCGGAAGGCGCGAAAATCGTGACTCCTGCCGATTTGTTACCTCATGTCCGTCACTATTCGGACCGGAAACAGGAGCATTTTCTCTGCGCCAGCATCAACGGTGCGAACGAAATTCTAAACATTCGCGTAGTGTCGATCGGTCTGATAGATCGCACTCCCGTTCACCCGCGGGAAGTCTTCGCCGATGCACTTTCTGATCGTGCATCCGCGGTTATTGTCGCTCACAATCATCCAAGCGGAGGGCTCGAACCATCGCACAGCGATATCGAGATCACTACACAGCTCAAAGCCGCGGGCGCCATTGTCGGTATCGATGTTCTGGATCACATCATTTTCAATCGATCGGGCTATTACAGTTTTCTGGAAGCCGGGATTCTGTGATTGTGATGCTGTAGGCTTATGATATTGTACAGATACCACAATGCCCCGATAAGGAGCCTTGGAGTCCTACGCCAACTTCCGTTTTCACCTACATTTCTTAAAGGTACAGATATGAGCACGAAGCAGTTTGATCACGTGATTACAGAAATCGAGTTTGTTGACGCACGTGACAGATCGCCCAATCTCTATGTATCACGTGTACTCAACGGGGAGAATATCATTGTCGTTGCGGGTTCATCCAATTGCGCCGAGCGTGTAAAGGCTAGAATAATAAATGACAATATACTTTCAGCTTGTCCACATACATCATTACATTACATTCGGGCTGGAGTTGGACCTGAGGCCTTCGAATATACTAATAACGATTTCGATGTGATTCTCACCAAAGATCAATTCTATGAGGCGATAAATAAGCACTTGTCAACAGAGAAAATAGCGGAAGCTTGCTTCTCCGAAACTTGGATAATAATTTCCGGGGAAGACAAAGATCGCGTTGATTCATGCATCTCAATCGCTAAAGCCAAGTGTAGCCTTCTCAAGGAGGACGGGATAAGCTATCACAAGCTGATCGTGGGGCTATCGTATTCTAACTGCATTGCTGCCACAGTAATTCCATGCTGACTACGTTGAAGAACTTAGTGCGATCCTTGTAGCAAAGCTAGCAATCGTACACAACGAGTTAACCAGGACAATTTCATCCGAAGAATATCCTCCGAGCCGGTTATTATGGCGAGCGGAATTATTTTCAGGTCTAGCCACTCGAGCAAGCTAACCTAACCTGGCAAAATCCAGAATTATTTTGCAATCAGAAATATTGATCTTATGTTCTGATGAAGGTATGCTTCGCGCACCTCCGAGGCGCAGCAACCCGAAATGTCAATCGCGTGCTGAATGTGCTTCACTGGTTCGGCGGGCGATCCATTCACGTCGCGTCGGGCTAGTTGAACTATATGAAAAAATCGGACAGTTAATAAATGTTATAGCGTCTGTCTTCAGCTTAATGCACGTTTGAATTTATGGAGTTTGGATAGGTCTGCGTATCCAGCAAGTACTTCAGTATACACGAGGAGTTCATTCTATCCAAAGGTATGTTCCATTGCGAGATGTGTTGGGCTTCGGAACATTCGCGAGAGCACAATTTTCGGTGCGCGTACCTGCAGCTGCGGATGTACTTTGAGCGGCCCATAAATGTCCAGAGGTGTAGCATCGAACGGGCGGTGGTCACGTAGTATCGCAGGCACAATGGAATCAGAGTTCACAAGTTGCACGGAGGTGGTAATCGGATTGTTAGTCTAAATTATCATTCCTTAAGCTATCTCTATCCGTATTACGCGATGCTGATATCTTGTCATGTGTGATTTGAATCCGGCGGAATCAGGGGCTTTTGCATCTCCTCAATCATATTGCCGTCTCGTGCTGCGAGTACTCTGCCAAGAATATGCATAAGGGACTGAAATGGTCCGAGAATATCATCGACATCCTCTTTGATCTGCCTAGTGATCACCATAAATTCGTAGTAAAATCCGAGAATTTTGTCAGGGGCCGTGAATGTCTTGTGAAGCTCGCGCTGGAGTTGTTCGAGTCGGGCAAGCAATCTTTCACGATGGTTACCAGATAGTGAAGAATGAGATTGGAGAATTTCTCTGAGCACGTTTATTCTATCTTGTATCGATTCGAAATCGCTGTCATTTATTTCATATACAGGTTTCCCCTGTCGTGCAGATTCGATGATTTACAACATTTCAGCTCCCGTAAGTCTACCGATTGTACTATTAACCATTTCTTTTGCACTATATAAGTACTCGTGGTTGGTTTCCTCGAATGCCATTGACTCAATATCGGGTTCAATGCTCAACCGAGGCTCAATCGATGCCATGGAGAGAAAATGCTGTAAGGCAGTGAGATCAAATAAAAAATCTTGTCTCGATTGCGAGTCATACTTATTATTCATAATAGTATCGAGAATAATTTTTGCAGCTCGAAGTGGGTCATCTGGTAATGCTTGGATAAAAAAAGTTGAGATCATAGTATTATTCCGGTAGTGCTTATATATTGGAAATATAAGCAGAAGTAATTATAGTTTCAAGCACGAATCGCCCGCATGGCTTATAAGCCACTCGGCAAGTTCTTAGAGCTGTTCTCTAGCTTGTTCGTACTCGCTCATAACGCTTATCTCCATGGCATAGTTGAAAACCTGTGGCGGATGTGCGCCAAGCACATCGTTGAATTGCCGCAAAACGCGTTACCTGTTGGCGTCGAGCCCGAACGTTCAGCATCAGCGGTAACGCACAACACCGACGGCAGCATGCTGTTAGTAGTCGCCTTAGCCACTACCCGTGGCGTCCACGCTCTTAGCCTCGTAACGCTTCAGGCCGAATGAGGTGCGAATACGCTGTATCAACTCGAGTACGTACTCACCGACCACTCTGTCGTAGCGTTTCCACATCGCATGGCTGATCTTGATACGATCACCAGACGAAAGGCCCAGCCAAGGACAAGCATCAATTAGACGACGGTCGTCCTGCCCGCGACGGTGCACTATCACGTGTAGGACCTGTGACAAATCGAATAGTGCTTTTCGCCCCTCCTCAGGGAATGCACCCGTTAGCCCGAGAGGTTGCAGTAACGTTTCAAAGCGAGCAACTCCAGCGTGGAGTGGGCCTGCGCCCTCCTGATCCAAAAGATCCACGACCCACAGGCATCGGTCTGCGGGATCAAGGGCCTCATAGTCGCCAAGACGAACGCGAAGCCTCCTGATCCCCTCGTTGCGCCATGTTTCCGGATTGTTCGCGAGCCAGCTCGCAGCAAACGAACGAACCAAAGCCTCCAGAGAACCCCACAGGAAGACAGTCGCCTGTTCATGAAGAAGAGGAAAGTCGTTGTCGACTTCCTGCTGAGCGAGTTCCTTCTCGCGTGCGGCGCGTTTCAGGTCGTCGGTCTCCTCGGCCTCTCCATCGATCTCCTTTAGGACCTTGATGGCTTGATATCTTCCACGGAGCATAGCGATACCGTCGATTGACATGTGAAGGATCCTAGCAAGATCTTGCTGATGATCTAGGAACGCCCGAAAGGGTCCTGTAGCCCAATCTGGCAACGCAGGTGTCGACTTGGGATCCGGTTCTATCATTCAATCTCCCGGCCGCTAACGTCTGAATTCACCAGCCTGCGCGGTTTTTCGCGCAGGTCGCCTCGTACGCAGGGTTACACCGCTGCCCCTATTGGCCAAGTGCGATTTCAATTGCTTTGGCCGCAACGCTTGTACCAATCTCAGTTGCAGCGTCAAAAGCCCATTTGCCTGCTTCCTTCAGGAATTTGAGTGCTCCGGTGGCATCTCCCTTGCGAGCTGACTTTTCCGCAGAAGCTATAGCGGTAAGTGCCCGATCATGCTCAATGATTTCAGCTTTCTTTCGCAGATGTGATCGTAACTTGGCAAGTTCTGGTGCTAGCACCTTCAAGTCAATCTCAGCTTGGAACTGGTTGTGAATTTGCATTAAACTATTACCTGTCGCAGTCGAATTTGGACCAACTGCGCCCGCCTGTTCAACAACATATTGATCACCCATGATGGCCTTCTTTGATTGTTCAAGTTGAGCTGATGAAGTAGAGTTCGCTGATATGACAATTTGAAGCGGTGTGGACGATGCTATCACGTTTGTTTCTTGGTTACGATGCTGCTCGAGCGCGAAACCCAATATCTCAAGCTTCTTATTTAATGAAAACACTTCCAACTCAAGCTCAGCTAGGGCCTTCTGATTCTGAATAGACATACGGGTTGTGTCAGGAGCGTGACCACCTGCTAAAAGCATAGTTACCCTCCAGTACTCCGCCAGACACTCGTCGACGTGGGCAAGATCGGCAATTCGTGGAGATGCGACCCGAACGCCAACCTTACTGCCGTACGTCACTGTTTCAACGGAAAGATCAAGCCCTTTGGTCTGTTCAACGTACTTCTTGAAATACAGCAAATGCTGCATAACGACCGTACGACTCTGCCGCGGCACCATGTACCATCTCGTAATCGAACTCTGCCATTTAAAGAAATCATCGAACTTGATATCCGCATCAAATGGTTGATAGAATTCGTCAGAGCGATGGGGACCGACAAATGCGCCAGCAGAAGATATGTCTATAAGCTTCCAATTTACATTTTGCAGTTGATAGAGAAGACATTCATCGAATGTGCAATTAATCAAAACAGATTCATTAAATCGGGTTCCCCAGAGATCACAAGACACGAAATTCGTATCCTGTAGAACCGTTCTTTTTCCTTCTGGGCTAAGCTCAAAAGACGTGTTCTTCAGGGAACATTTATCGAATACTGAATTCGTAAATACTCCGCCTTGCAATTTGGCTCGCTCAAAATTGCACTCGCAGAACGTGGTTCCAGTCGCATTGACGTACTGAAGGTTTGCACCATTGAAGTTGCAGTCTGTTATTAGAGCGCCACGCAAATCGCTTCCAGTCAAGTTGGTTTTACGAAAGCGCAACGATGACAAATTGGTCTCACTTAGATCGGCGTAAGAAAGATCTGATAGCTCAGGTATCCGCAGGCCCTGAATGCTGAGTGTGCCGATCAAGGAAATACCGCGAAGGTCCAAAGCACTCTCAAAATTGCTGCTGGCAAGGAAGCTGTCCCGGCGTGACAGAAACGGTTCATTACGCCAACGGGCACGTAGGTCATCGATCTCGCTCATCACATTTGTTCTAATCGTTGTAAGTATATGCTGATATCCGTTCTACAACACTATCCGTAAAGAATGCTTGAACTATCAAATCTCTCGCAAAGTAGCCCTCCTCAGTTAGCCATATCCTCTCTGGCGATACAGTAATTAGACCGAGTTCTTCAAGCACTCTAAATTCCTTGTTGAAGTCCTCGGTAGCATCTGTCCCAAATAGCGACTCGTACCAGCCGCGATCAAGGTCATGCAATCCAAGGATAATCGCCTTATGCTTTCTCTCGGCGGTCGACATAAGGAAACCGCTATCCGCTGGAAAGCAGTGGCTAGACACCTTTGTTGCGTAGGTTCGGACGACAGAATTTCTCCTCGTGGTGCTGTAACCGTTCCTAAAATCTGCCTCCCACAAATAGCTTCTTGCGCCAGCACCAATACCGAGCACGTTCTCTAGTCTCCAATGGTTACTCTTTTGGACGTATCCACCGCCCTCTTTTTTATATCTAACATGTGTTTCTCTCCTATAGCCATTGGCTAGCAATATGTCATGAGCAATCCGTGCTTTGCTGATCTGCTCAGCGTCATTGACCTCTTGGTACCCCTTTGCTGAATAGATAGTTCTGGTTCGTAACGTAAGCGGATAAACGCAGATAGTATGTGGTGCGAGGCTTGCAACAGTGGCTACTGAATGCCGCCACGAATCTTGCGATTGACCACGCAATCCGTAGATAAGATCAATGCAGACGTTACCGAAGCCCACAGATAATGACTGATCGATTACATCAAGAAGTGTCCTCGTTATACGCAGTCGATTAATACCAGAGAGCTCGTCTGGATTTAACGTCTGCACTCCTAAGTTAATTCGGTTTATGCCTATCGCGTGAAAGTCATCTAATTTCGAGCCGTCTACGGTTTGTGGGTCGATCTCAATCGCAATCTCCGAAATGCCGTCTAAGGGGAAGTGACAAAGCGTTTCGATAGATTGAAGTAGATTACCAATGCTTTCTGGTGACGCTAAGGAAGGAGTACCACCGCCTATGTAGATTGTGGAAACGGTTTTATTCAGTAGTTGCTGCGCATAGAAATACTCAAGTTCCCGAACAAGCAGAGCAACGTAAGACGAAATTGGATATGCTTTGGTCGGTGTTGTGAATAGATTGCAATACGAGCAAAGCTGTCGGCAATGTGGAACGTGAAAATACAAATTGATCGAGTTCGATTTTGCCAATGAAGCATTGATGACGGAATCCAGTCCGTCTGGGTCAATGGGCAAATAAGATTGTCTTGGCGGGTACGTGTATACGTAGTCAGCCACGATCTGTTTCTTCACGGCCTCGGACAGCCATTCTCGTAGGCTACCGATTCGTGGTATCAGTCTCATCCTAGTACGAAGTGCGAGAAATGAAAAGCCGCATACAGTTCCTTCATATCACTCCTGATTAATGCTGTTGCAATAGAACAACCAAAAAATGAGCTGCGGTAAGTCGATGGCATTGCCACGTTTGATGCTGTGCGAGTCTCTCGCCTGGGTGATATGCGGTTTCCATCTAACATTACTTTAGCTGCTTTTCATATGTCGTCCAGCGGACTGCTAGCACCTCTGCCGCCGCGGCTGAGATCGTACGTGTAGAGCAAGGTCGTTTTCACATCCTTGTGTCTAGACAATTCCTGAACCATTCGGATTTCGTAGCCGGCCACCGGAAGCAGTGTCGCGAAGGAATTACGATAGGTGTGACATGTTGCCCGTTTCACCATGCCCGCCTTCCCGACTGCAACGGTAACCGCTTTCTGAATGATCGATTCGTGAACTTGATACCGCAATTCATGTCCGTTTGTCGTGAGCTTCTAGCGTAGTATATCAATGAAATCTATGAAAAGGATTCTCGAATGTCAAGATATGGGAGCAAAAAATCTCCGTATGTGGAAAATATTTCCCTCGCATGCAGTTAGCCTTGTAGCCTGAACCCAAATCGAAGCGCGAGGAATAGTTCTCACCGCCTACCGCCTCGCGAAAGTACGCCTCGAATATCCCATTTGAGAAGCCGTGCACATAGTTCTACTGTGTTATAAAAACTACGGTGCATGTGTTTGAGGTTTTCTTGTTTGCGGGTGGTTCCTTCGCTTACACACTGGACAACATGGGAGTCGATGAACAAGCACCGCAATGATTCTCGCACGCATCGTCGCGATCAAGGATTCAACGTAGCGCTCCCATCGCACGGGTTGCGCCCCGTGGACGGTAGGTTGCGGGTAGCACAGGTGTCCGGAACGGATTCCATCGGGATTCTTCTTCTGGGGGGAAAAGGCCGCGTTCAGCGACCAGAAACGCGTATGCCGCGATGCACATGGTCGCGTGATGGTGGAACCCCCGCCACCCTCGCCCTTCGAAGTGGTTGAGCCCGATCTCGCTTTTCAATTCCTCATAATCCCGTTCGACACGCCACCGCATCATCACGACATGGACCAATTGCCGCAAGGTGCTTCCTTTGGGAAGCGTCGCCAGCCAGAATTTGGTCGGTTCGTCGGCGCCTTCCGGCCATTCAACGAGCAGCCATTCCTCCCGCGCCACGCCTCCGCGCTCTGGGATGTGGTGCGCGCTGACGACGCGTATCGCCCAGAAACGCGATGTAAGAACGGCCGAGGACCCTTCCCGCCAACGGATTTCCTGAAACAAGGTCTCACCGGCATCCCGCGCGAGATCAAGCACCGATACGGGCGGATGCTTCACCTTCTCTCCACGATGCGGTTGCATTCCGGGCAACCATACGGTGGTCGACGCCCGCACACCGACCGCGTAGGTCAATCCGAGTTCGGTGAGTTGGTGCCGGAACAAACCGTCGTTGCCATAGCCCGCATCCGCGAGCACGACACCACGCGGCAGATCGCGTTCGACGAGGGATCCGATCAGACTCATCGCGATCGTGGGTTTTGTCTGGAACCAGAGGTGCTCAGGAACGCCGCATGCGCTCCGTCGCTCCGGGTCCGTTGCCCACACTTCCGGCAAGTACAATCGGAAGGCGACCGGAAGGCTCGCCTGCGTGTGTGCCACCGAGATCGTCACCAGCACTTGGCAGTTTTCTTGTTTCCCAAAACGCCCACAGTACTGTCGGGCGACGCCAACCGAGCGCTTGCCTTTCTTTGGCAAACCGGTGTCATCGATGATCCATGCTTCGATGGGTTCGATCGTCTCGATGATGGGGAGCGCGTAGTCAATGATGGCGTGCATGACGGAATCGTTACTCCAGGGCGCATCGGCAATAAAATGATGCATCGACTGGTGTTTCTGCCGCACATGATCCGGATCGATGCGAGCCGCCATCGGCTCGACGCTTTTGCGTTCGCCGGGCAGCAGCAAGCCGCTGCAATAGTCTCGCAACGGTTCAGCGCGATCGGCGTGGCCTATGGCGGCGGTAAGTCGATTCATGTACGCATCAAAGCGTAGTTCGGGTGTCGAAGGTAGTGGCATCGGATCTCCATGAGTGTTTTCGATGCCGTAAGATACGAAATATTTTTATAACATAGTAGGAATAGCTGCAACTCATCCTGAATTCCAATTCGAGTTTCTGCTTTTCGATGCGCGTAAAGTTACTTTTTTTGCCCAGTTGTCACTCCACCTGCTTCCTTTACTCAGGCCACTCCGGCTTACACCCCGGCATCACGTTCCGGGTAGCTCTCATAGACATGCTCGAACACCGCCGAGCATTTCTGCTTGTAGAGCTCGGGCGTGTAGGCGCGCGGCAGACCCGAGTCAAGCGTGTCTTCGATGGTGAGCTTCAACTGTGAGCGTGCCGATGACTTCTACCGCCCGTCAGTGTTCATTGGCGGGCGGTATGTTTTGTGGTTGCGGTCAGTCGTTCAAGAGTCAACATACTTTTTACAGTCAGTCAAAATCGTCCATCGTTCTGATGAAAGCCCGCGTTTCCGCAGCTCAAAAGCTCAAACACGATATGATTCTTCTACATAATTGAGACTTTTTGCGTATTGCGAGAATAAAAAACAGCCACCGAATTATTCTGTTGCCTTCTGTATTTACTTTCAGAAACTTATAGACTGGAGGAACCAAATTATTACGCGCCGCTTGCAGATTCCAAACGAGATCGTGGAGAAAAGAATACGCCCTGGCGTCCGTTTCGAGAATTGGATTGATCCTATGCCAGGTGAGACCAGCTGGAGCACGAACCAAATGATTGGAGCCTATGAAGCGGGGCTGACCGAGGAAGTAAAAAAGGCTATGGTGGTCCTCGAAGAATGGGCGGCGGCGATTGAGAGCGAGAACATTACTAAGGCTGGCGACCATGCACAGCAGGTATTGGATATTCTGCACAAAAGAGGAATGCACCCGAAATCCGCAATTGTGAATTCAACGCAATTCGACAATCTACGGGTTCTCATTCTTCTACCATTAGAAGAGTATGTGGGAGAGATTTTCGAAGGGATTTATATGGAGGTGAAGGAACGCGAACCAGCGTGGGAAGAGCCCAGGTATTCGATTGAATTCATGTTCACCAGCTTCGGTGACAACCTGGATGAGGGTTTGCTAAGGGCGGACGGTTATATAGTACATCATATCTCTCTCGGGAAATGAGAAAAAAGCATGCCAAATACAACGAATTGCTCTGCGAGGTTTTGGCTGAGGATGGCCGTTGGGATGATTGGGTTGTAACAACTGCATTCTATTCGGCGATGCATTTTGTTGAGTTTAAACTCTTCCCAATGAGGGAGGCAGGGACCAGTTACCCGGCTTTCGAACAATATGATCACGGCTACACTTCTATGAGCAGAAGAGCTTCCTGATGAAAGGTTCCCTGCCGACGCCCGCCCACTTTCATCTAATCCCTTGACTTCCATTTTTCTTCCGTTTTTCTTTCGCGAGGATTGACATACGCGTATTTTCTTCGTACAATTTCGCGATAGATTCTACAGAAGATACTCGATGCCCCTGCTGGCCTTGCATCCGCATACCACGAAAAACGTGCTGTTGTGTGGATATGTAGATCGCAGAAATCCGATTTTGATGCAATGCAATAACGAAGAGAAACCTCATTTGTGGAGGGTACGATGAAGAAACGAAAGATCTTTTCTGTAACGACGGGTCTTCTTTTAGTAGCCCTGTTTTCAGCGGAGGGACAGACCGTCGATTGGAGATTCGGGTTGGAATGGAATGAGGGAACGCTGCTCGGATGGAGCGATCCCATCCTTGAGCAACTTCTCGGGACATTGGAAGAACTGGGCACCGCCGGAGGCATCAATGTCAATGCCCACGGAAGTTGGGGAGTGATGCAGAGCGGCCCTTCAGCGTCGATCAACTGGGCACAAAACGATGCTATTGTCAGGCTCTTTCAACGGTATGGTTTCTCGTTGACCTGGTATATTGCCAGCAGTGCTCCCTGGGCATTTCCCAATAAGCCCAATTGCCAACCGGATACTGTTTTGGGAGTCGTGATCTACCGGAACTGCTCCCCCGAACCCGCATTCGAATCCAACTGGATAGATTTCATCAAAGCGGTCGTCGAGCGCTACGATGGCGATGGCATGGACGATATGCCTGGTTTGAGGAAACCGATTCAATTCTACATCCAACCAGGCGAGATCAAGTTCGGCATGACCGGCACCGGCGATGCGGAATCGGGACCGTTCTGGTTCGACAGCATCAACAACCTCCTGCATTTGCACCGGATAACGTATCAGGCCATTCACGAGGCCGATCCTACGGGCAACTCCAAGGTTGTTTCTAGCGGTGCGCTATTGTGGGACCTGTATGCCGATTTCCCGGATTGGCCTGCGTTCGATTCCAGCGATCCCAACAGTAAAATCCTGAAACGCCTGGGTGGCGAAAACCATAAGGGGAGTACCTACGTCGCCGGGTGGGACAGTCTCAAAAAAATGCTCGACAGCTTCGGCAACGACGCCGATGGCATCGAGTGCGATTACGTGGGTTGGCACCCTCATTTTAGTTGGCGGGTGATCGATCAGGAATTTGCTCTCATCCGCGCACATGCCGGCAACAAGCCAGTGTACGTCGATGACATGTGGGCGAACCTGTACGCCCAGGGCTATGTCGCCCCCCTGCCCGGTATTCCCGGTGAGGCACAATTCCAAGCCCCGTCCAATCCGTTCGCTGGCACAGATTGGATCAAGCGGATTAACGGCGATTTTCCCAATTCTCTTTTCCCGGGGATCGATCCCTACGCCACGCTGTATCAGAAACTGAATCAGGATGATCAGGCGGCGCTGGACTGGTACTATGCAAACGGAGCCCGGCGGTTGGTGAAATCCATCGTATCGGCTTTCGGCGAGGGTGCGGAACGTGTTTCCTTCTCCGGTACCAACGATGTACCGCGGAGCATTCTTCCCATTAGTCGCGGCTGGCCGGGCGGCTGGATCAATCTCCTCGGGACTCGCCAGGAAGATTACTTCAAGAAGCCGCAGTTTCACACGCTCAAACTGTTGATAGAAAAGCTGCATGATTTCACCGCAGTCAAGGGCGTTGCGGTGACCCACGATCCGCGCACGCGAGTCTATGAATTTGATCGCCCGGCTCGCGGTCCGGTCTATGTACTCTGGAGTGAAACCGGCGAGGCACCACCGGACCTGAACTACCGCAATTCCGGCGGCGAAACCGTAACCCTGAAAATCATTACGAATGTTTCTCAGCTCAAATTGACCCACATCATCACCGACACGATACATACGGAACCAGAGGTGGAGATGATTTCTACGCCTACAGATAGGATCACTATACAATTGGGGTATGAGCCGATCTTTTTGGAAGGAGCTTTCTTAACCGATGTTAAGGCCAGTCCACCCTTACTTCCATCTGCGTTCGAACTTGGTCAGAATTATCCCAACCCGTTTCATCCAGGAACGGTGATTGAATATCATTTGCCCCGGTCCTCCGAGGTGGAAATCTCCATCTTCAATCTGTGGGGGCAAAAAGTGGTCACATTGGTGGGAAGGTATCAAACCGCTGGGACGCATACAATCATCTGGAACGGAAGAAATGAATCCGGTGTACCTGTCGCCGCCGGCATTTATCTATATCAAATGAAGGCGGGGTTGTTCGTGGCGGTAAAGAAAATGCTGGTGGCGAATTAAGAGGATTTTGATGAGTCGAATACGTGGTACTGCGAATATTGATCCCGTGTCACAAACGAGACACACGCGGCTGACTCTGAGCTGAGT
This sequence comes from uncultured Chromatiales bacterium, assembly GCA_964371045.1. Classification (GTDB taxonomy): domain Bacteria; phylum Bacteroidota; class Ignavibacteria; order SZUA-365; family SZUA-365; genus JAOSJT01. Next base: position 65,616 of record CAYJMN010000004.1, read on the forward strand.
GGACGAAAGGGCTCTCGCTACCTACACCGGTTTTATCCGCTGTCACAGTTTCCTTTTCACCAGAATGTTCCGTGTGGTCAATCCTCCAGCCGCCCACGTTCGTATCGGGCTGAATGAGATGAATGCTCTCTTTACTTAACGGCTTCTTCTCCGAACTCACAATCCTCGCACGATCGTTCTGCGGCGGCTCGTGGGTATGAAATTATGGACGTACCTATTCTCCTTGTGCGTTACGGAACGAATCATGCTTCTCCGCAGTAGCGGAGTCACCGGACAACCTCAGAGGATCATCTTGAGATCTTGCTGCGGTGGCGCACTTCTTTTGACGTCAGGGACGTGCCCTCGTTTCCTCGTGTGTAAAGGAACGAATCATGCTTCGAGACGCCTCCGAAGAGGGACTTCAAAATTCCAATAATTCTCTTCGCGGCGGCTCCTGCTAATGACATCATTTAAAATCGGCTTGAATCGTCCTGATTTCGTAAACTCCCGCCCCGAACACAACGAACCCGGCGTCTGGCGCTGGAGATAATGCCCTCTCCGCCCTCTCCTCTGCCCGTCTCCCATCGGTGAGGATGAAGGGAGATTTTTCTAAATGCCACAAGTAGAACCCCTCTCCTTCTGGGAGAGGGGCAGGGGAGAGGGCAAGCAAGTACGCACGGCTTTCGCTATTCACACACGATCCCAGGGAACCACCATGAACATCACTTCGATCCTCGCCCGTGGAGTAAGCTGTGCGCTGAGCGAAGTTTATGCAGTGCTTAAGGCGCAGATTCGGAAGTTGTTAAGCGCTGGATCGAATTACTTCCCCCTCTTCCTCCCACCTCTCTCGTGAGAGAGGACGGCCGGGGGTCGAAGACCGTAGGTCGGAGACTCGCTGCGGCGAGGTCGAAAGCCGAAGGCTGTACACTCGCCACGGCGAGGTGAGGGGTGAGCTAGTTTTCTCGAGTCTCCCCGTACGTTACGGAAGCAATCATTCTTCGAGACGCCGCCGAAGTAAACTCGTGGAAGCATGGACACTCACTCCGCGGCGGCTCCTGTTAATGACATCATGCAAAATGGGCGGAATCCTCATTTTCGCCTTCATCAACTCACCCCCCCGGCCCCCTGGTAGAGAGGGGGGAGGAAGAGGGGAAAATCAGTGATTTCCGTAGACGAGGCGGATTAAACATGATCGCCGATACATAGATCCAACCTGTTGTCATCCTTGAAATGGACCAGCGTACGGTGCTGGTGGGCACACTCAGCATGACGAGCTTGGTTAGCGCGGATCCATACCCTCATGTCATCCACGAAATGGACCGGTGCGCAGCGCTGGTGGGCACACTCATAGTAACGATGTTGACTACACTCTTCGGAACCAAAAGCCTCCACATCATGAGCAGCGCTATCGACCATCTGTATCCACTATATCCTCTCCTCAGCGTCTCTGCGCCTCTGCGTCTCTGCGTTGAATTCTTCTCCCTTTGCGATAAAAAATCAATGAGGATCTGCGTTATCACTCGAGCGTAAGTTTGTGCGGATCGAGATTTTATCGCAGAGAGAAATTTGAGGGCGCATCTCTCTTGACACTCAGCCCGAAAATGCTGTTATTGGGTAACATAATCCTGTAAACGGCTGGTGAATTGTGCCATAACATGGAATGTGACCAGTGAATGCGCGAACTCGATTGCGTGCGATGTGCGCCGGTTGTTCACGGCGAGCTGTACGATGGCTGAGCATGCTCGTGCTTTCGATCGTCTGGCTGACGAATGCTTCCAACGCCCAGAGAATCGTCGTGTACGATGTCGTTACTTCAGACTACCCGGAGATGAAGGCGAAGTTCTGGGTTATCGATCCGGCCGGGAGAATCGTCCGCGATATCACTCCGGAGGATGTCGTGGTCGAGGAATTCGATCGGGTGAAACAGGATGTTTCCGTGACTTGCCCGCCCCCGGCGCCGCCACAGTCGCTCTCCGTTGTGATCCTGCTGCAGCGTTTGGAAGAGAAAGAGATTCTTGTAGCAAAGCTGGCCCTCAATGCGTGGATAAGGGAAATCGCTGCCGATAGCATTGAATTCGCACTGATTTCATATTCCAATGCGACATTGGTGCATGACTTTACTACAAGCCGGGATTCGATCCGAACAGCGATCAACGCAGTACCTGCCGGAGGATGGAGTACCGGGGGACTGACGGATGCGCTCACGTCTAGCCCGAACGGCGCCTTCCAGGTTCTGAAACGGGCGAGATGGAAACGGGTCATTTTGCATTTATGCTGTTCGGGCGATGCGGAGCGCCACCCGTGGGAGCTGCTCGCGGAGGCTGAGGAGCTGGAGATCATGATGTTCAGCTCATCATTTATTATGAGTGCAGGCAACGTTCTCCACGATCTCTGTGCGCGCTCAGGAGGATTCGTCGTCGAGAGGTTACAGGCCAATTATGGGGAGGTGCTGACTGCGCTGCGCCACGCGGGCGCCGCCGCACAAGCATCGCCCTGTGAACTGCGCTGGCGAGCCACGGACTGCAAGTCGTACAAAGGGCTTCGTGTCAGCATCCCGCGACTCGGAGTGGCGAATGAAATAGAATTTGAAACCCCGCGGGAGGTATACACCCGACTGGAGTACCTGCCCTCGGCAGCCGTGCGCTTTGGCGAAACAATCCCGGGAACAAGGACGCGCAGATCGGTGACGATAACCGCGCGACGCGGGGCAGTTCATGTCCAGTCCATCTCTCCGGATAACCCGGCTGTGCGCATCGTCGATTATGGGGGAGTATCACCTCCGTTTACCGTCTATGAGAATCAAAGGCGTACCTTGACTCTCGAGTTCTCGCCCGCGGATTCGTGTTACACGCTGTCCCGGATCGAGGTGGACGCGGACGTCTGCCTCGGCAATGTACTGCATGCCGACGGAGGATGGCTCAGCAAACCGCGACCGGAACGGGTGGTGCGGGTCATACGTCCCAACGGCGGTGAACGATTCGGTGCGGGCAGCGAGCAGCTGCTCACCTGGGATCCCCTCTCGGCGGAAGAGCGCGTGCGGCTGGAATATTCCATCGATGTGGGATTCACCTGGATGCTGATCGCGGATTCCGTGACAGGCACATCCTATCGATGGGATATCCCGAACACCCCTAGCGAGACGTGCCTCTTTCGCGTCCAGCCACTGCGATGGAGGCTGGGAGAGATGGTGCTCATTTCGGACGGCACGTTCCGGATGGGGGACATGACCGGTGTAGGTACTATAGATGAGGTGCCGGTGCGTCAAGTCACGATAACGCAACCGTTTCTTATGAGCCACACCGAAGTGACGCATGGCGATTTCAATACCGTCCTTGGATACGGCCTTGCATCTGTGCCCGATCCCGATCTACCGGTTGGTCATGCGCTGTGGTACGACGCCGTTGCCTACTGCAACGCCAGATCGAAGCTCGAGGGGCTGGACACGTGCTACAGCGGGAGCGGCCGCGCGACGGATTGCGATTTCCTTGCAAACGGATATCGCCTGCCTACGGAAGCCGAGTGGGAATACTCATGTCGCGCCGGAAGCGAGGCGGATTTCTCGACGGGAAACCTGACGCACAATTCATGTGCGGAACTTGACTCTGCGCTGGACGCTGTGGGCTGGTACTGCGCGAATACGGACAGTATGATGAAGGTTGCGTTAAAAGCGTCGAATGCGTTTGGTCTGTTCGACATGCATGGAAACGTCCACGAATGGTGTTGGGACAGTCTCGTCGGAGACTATTATTCATGGGGACCCTCGGCGGATCCTCGCGGGGGGATCTATTACGCCGGTGGCCGCGCCACCCGTGGTGGCAGGTTCAGTTGGACCGCTTATAGCTGTCGGTCAGCGGCTCGATCGGACTCGGTTCCGGAACAGAACCGCCTGGGTTTCCGTGTTGTGCGAAATTTCTAACGAATCGTCAGGCAATCTCCGATTTTCACTGCATACCCGACACACCGGCGTAGCGGAAATCGCTGAGCGCCGTGCTCCCGCGCTCCGCATTTTATCATTGAGGAGATGTGAGTTACTTGCGCGGTAGCCAGACTCGTCATCCTGAGTGTGCCCACCAGCGCCGCGCACCGGTCCATTTCGTGGATGACATCTGGGTTTGTATCGTAAACAAGTACCGTCACCCTGAGCGCAACGACCGCGGCACAACGTGAGCTCAAGGCACAGCCGTTCACGGTCGTGGAGTCGAAGGGCGGCGTTCGGACTTCTACAAGTTTAACCAGTACAGACTCCTCGATGTCATTAGCAGGAGCCACCGCGGCAAAATCTCTAGTAGATGCTCTGACGTTGTTCGGTGGCGTCTTGAAGGATGATTCGTTCCGTGACACAAGAGGAGACTAGGTATGTCCATGATGTCGTAGGAAGCCGCAAAGATTAAGAGGGGAATTTAACGCAGAGACGCTAAGGCGCAGAGGCGCAGGGGAGAGGCGCAGGAGATGAGGAAAAACGAGTTCCTCAGCCCGCAGGGCGACACTTCTGTCATCCCCTCACGTAAGTGTGGGGTTCACGCGACGAGCACCGCACCCTCTCTCAGTCCCGCAGGGACGGCACTTCCTTTTTCCTCGCCGCGGCGGGGTGAGTGCTTCCGTAACGCACTCGGATACTCGAGATCAATTGCTCACCAATCACTTCCGGAGGAATCTTTGACCTTCGAGACGTCACTCTGCAAAGTGCTGAGCTTCGATCATAGATTATCTTGTCGTGACTCCTTCTTATGACATCGAGGAGGTATTTAGTCTCCACGTGCGTAACGGAACGAATCACTTCCGGAGGAATCTTCGACCTTCGAGACGCCGCTGACCCACGCTGTCGGAACAACGAACGCCTATACCGCAGCGGCCCACAGGGTGACGTGCTTGGCTATGCGCTAGGAAACTCTGATGTCATCCAAGCAATGGACCCGTGCGCGGGGCTGGTAAACTCACTCAGGTCGAATTCAGCCGTGTTTTTGGACCCATCTCCAGAAATCGTTCACAGTCCAACCGAGCGTCGTACAATTAGTCTTGATATGCAGAAGGGGGATTTGTTTTTCTTTTGGCCGGATGATAATCGGTCGGTCAAAGGGATCGGCTACCCGGTTCCATGCCTCATGACTCGACACTTCGACGCATCGCGGTCAGGCCGAGGTGCTGGAGAAAGGCAATGAAGATTGAAGTGTCGGCTGGTTTGTCGGGCATGGAGAGTTACACGGGAATGAATACATCCTGCCGTAGCGATTCAATCGCAGCAGGGAATGCAGGTGTCCTCGGAGGGGTGTATTTGGCTTCGGGAACCTTTCGCAGTGTCCAACCAAGTTGGAGGAGGATACGCTCAAGCGTCCCTCGCTCCGTGGTGTCTTCGAGAAACAGCTTCAGCGCTTCGTTGAAGGCCTGCCTCGCTTTTTCGGGAGTGCTGGTGTAGTTGCTCAACTCCAACGCGGGAGCGTATACTACGATGTAATCGCCGTCCCTAATGAGCTTAACCTGAAGGCTCACCTTCACTGTATGGCCTGTTTTTACTAACGTATCCTTACGGGACATAATCTGTACTTCCATTCGGGACGCTGTTGCTTGCTCGAAGAATCCCTGTGTGTGTGACAAGTGTCAAGAGGAGTTGTGTGGCTAAAATGCTCGTCAAAATAAGTTCCATCGCTCTCTCCCCCATGTATCAGAGGGAAGCAAACCTGATCCGTGGCAATATACGGAACCGACATACGTCAAGCTGCCACTTATGATTATAGAAGCCGCTGCCCCGCAAGGATTTGCGCCGTCCTTATTGTCGTCGCTCTTTTGCCTTGCGTGACCCGAAGGAACTCGCTACTTTAATCAGAATGTACCCAGGAACCAGCAACAGCAATGAAAAGGATAGCCCGGTGTTCTCTCGGGTGCGCGTGTGCAAGCTGGAATGTATCGTTCATTCTGCGGCGGGAAGACTGGAGATGCGTGGTCCCGCGATCCGTTAATAAGTACCGGATTGTCTGAATCTGGTTTTAACTTTTGATTTTATGAAATTTATGATACACCCCAGTCGAATCCATTGCGCGCACCACCCCGTCACAGGCATGCTCGCCGTGTTTGCACTCCTGCTCCTGTCGTCCTGCGGAGAAAGCAGCGGCAGGAAAAAGCCCGATGATTCCGCACCGGTGATGGCGGAAGGCTACGTGGTGCAGCCCGAATTCCACGCGGTCAGCATTCGCGCGACCGGTGATCTGCTCGCCAATGAAGATGTGGAAATCAAGGCACCGGTTGCCGGAAATGTGCGGAAAATATACTTCCGTGAAGGTCAGCATGTGAGTAAGGGCGCTCTGCTTGTTGATATCGACAACCGCAGCTGGATCGCGCAGAAAAAAGGATTGGAAGCTCGTCTGATATCCGCGGAAGGCGAATTGCGCAGGAAACAGCAGCTGCTCGCCGTCCAGGGCGTAAGCGAGGAGGACGTAGAGCAGAACGTGGCGGAGGTCGCCAGCCTGAAAGCGCAGATGGAGGGACTCGACGTCATGATCGATCTTGCCGCGGTTCGCGCGCCGTTCGCGGGACGCCTCGGTATGCGGAACTTCAGCCCCGGCGCCTACCTCTCGCAGGGGAGCATCATTACGCGGCTGGTGCAAGCCGACAAGGTGAAAGTGAATTTCACCATCCCTGCGAAGTATGCCGCCCAGGCCAACAGCAAGCAGAACGTAAGAGTCATTTCCTCCGGCGCCGGTGATACCGCATCGGCTGAAATCTATGCTATCGATCCCAAGATCAGCCAGTCGTCGAGAAGCCTGCAGATTCGCGCGATAATGAATACGCGGGATCAGTCGTTCATCCCGGGTGATTTTGTGCAGGTGCTTCTCGAAGTCGAGAGAAAAACCGACGCACTGCTCATCCCTGCGGAGTGCATTATTCCGGAGCTGAACACGCAATCAGTTTTTATCGTCAGAGACGGCAAGGCGGTGCGGCAGGTGGTTGAAACGGGATCGCGCACTGCGGACAGGGTCGAGATCCTCAAGGGACTCTCACCTGGCGATACGGTGCTCACGACGGGATTGATGGGAGTGCGAGAGGGAAGTACCATCGACCTGCAGAAACTGCACACCGCGGAGACCGAATGACCATCTCCGAGCTGAGCATCAAACGCCCGGTGCTAACGATGGTCTTCGCCATCGGCATTGTGATCTTCGGCATCTCGTCGTTCATCTCGCTCGGCGTGCGTGAGTATCCCAGCGTGGATCCCCCGATCATCACGGTCTCGACGACGTACACGGGAGCGAACGCGGAGATCATCGAGTCGCAGATTACCGAACCGCTCGAAATCCAGATCAACAGAATCGACGGCATCAAAACACTCACGTCGACAAGTTCCACCGGACGCAGCACGATTCGTGTGGAATTCGAACTCGGCATGGATCTGGACAATGCCGCGAACGATGTGCGGGACCGCGTGTCCCAGGCCATCCGCACCCTCCCTCCGGATACCGATCCGCCGATTGTTTCGAAGGCCGATGCCGATGCCCAGACCATCGTGACCATCACCATGCAGAGCAGAAAACGGAACCTGCTCGCATTGACCGATATAGCACTGAACGTTTTTGCCGAACGGCTTCAAACCATTCCGGGCGTAAGTCAGGTGAATGTGTGGGGCAGCAAGCAATATGCCATGCGTCTGAACCTCGATGTCGGACGCATGAACGCACTGCGTGTGAATCCCGTTGATGTGCGCAATGCACTGTCCGCCCAGAATATCGAACTCCCCTCGGGACAGGTCGAAGGCGACAGCCGCTATCTCACAATTCAGACCGAGGGACGGCTGAATACCGAGGAAGACTTCAACAACCTCGTGGTCACTGACCGGAACGGGACAATTATCCGTCTGAAGGATATCGGCCGCGCGGAGCTGGGTGCGTTGAACGAGAAATCCATCATGCGTGGAAACAAGGGGATTCCCATGGTCGGCGTGGCTATACAACCGCAGCCGGGCTCGAATTATATAGATATCGTAGACGAAGTGTACCGTCGCGTGGAAATGTTGAAGAAGGAAATTCCGCAGGATATCATTATCGGTACCGGTCTCGATATCACCACCAGCATACGGCAGTCGATTAAAAATGTGCAGTCCACGATCATCGAGGCGTTCGTCCTGGTCGTCGCAATCATTTTCATCTTCCTGAGAAACATCCGGACGACGCTTATACCAATTATCGCAATTCCGATTTCGCTGATCGGCGGTTTTATTTTTCTGTGGGCAGCCGGATTCTCCATCAATGTGTTGACGCTTCTGGGCCTTCTCCTGGCTACCGGTATCGTGGTGGATGACGCAATCGTGATGATGGAAAATATATATACAAAGATTGAAAAGGGGATGAATCCCATCCAGGCTGCGTTCAAGGGATCGCGGCAGGTATTCTTTGCTATTATTTCCACCACGATTACACTTATTTGCGTCTTTCTCCCGATTTTCTTCATGCTCGGCCTCACCGGCAGGCTGTTCAGGGAATTCGCCATGGTCATGGCCGGTTCCATCATCATTTCCATGTTCGTTTCGTTGACGCTCACGGTAACGATGTGCTCCCGCATGTTGAAGCAGGATGACAGGGAATACCGCTGGCTGCGTCAGGTGCACCGGCCCATTGATTATATACTCGAACATTATCCTGCCTGGCTGGGCTGGTTCATGGTGCGGAGGCGTCTTGCCATCCCCATCGTGTTGGTCACCGCGGCCATTATCGGGGTCCTGCTGGTGACGCTCAAGACGGAGTTGGCTCCGCTCGACGACAAGAGTGCGCTGCGCCTGATGTCCACCGCGCCCGAAGGCACGTCCTTCAATATGATGAGCGCCTATCATGAGAAACTTATACAACTCGTTGATTCGCTTCCCGAAAAGGAGAACCTGATCGCCGTCACCGCACCGGGCTTCGGCGGCAGCGGCGCGGTCAACTCGGCATTTACCCGTCTCATGCTGAAACCGCCCAATCAGAGGGACAAGACGCAGATGGAGCTCGTTGCCGAGTTGAACCGCAAGCTCAGCGTGTTCAGCATGGCGCAGACGTACGCCTTGCAGGATCCGACCATCTCCGGCGCCGGCGGAGGGCGGGCGGGATTGCCGGTGCAGTACGTTCTTCAGGCCGCCGATCTGAGCAAACTTGAACGTTATCTCCCTGCATTCCTTGAAGCCGCGCGCGAGCATCCCGCGTTCGAAGTCGTCGATATCGATCTGCGCTTCACCAGACCCGAGCTGATCATCGACATCGATCGCGACAGGGCGTTCAATCTGGGAGTCAGCGTCAGGGACATCGCGCAGGTGATTCAGACCTACTTCAGCGAGCAGAGGATTGGCTATTTCATCAAGGACGGAAAGCAGTATTTCGTACTCGCGCATGCGGAAGCGGATCAGCGCCGGACGCCCGAAGACATCACCGACATACAGATACGGGCTTCATCCGGAGAGTTGATATCGCTGGGCAACGTCGTGAACCTCCGGCATGAAAGCCTTCCGCCGCAGCTGCTTCGCTACAACAGATATTCATCCGCCACCGTATCCGCTTCCCCTGCTCCCGGCTACACGCTCGGCGACGGCATCGCCGCGATGGATGAAATCGCGGCGAAGGTACTAGACGAGACCTTTCTCACCTCTCTCGCGGGCACGTCCGCCGATTTCGCTGAAAGCTCATCCAATCTGCTGCTCGTCTTTCTCTTCGCCCTGCTGCTCGTGTATCTCACGCTGGCTGCGCAGTTCGAGAGTTTTCGCGATCCATTCACCGTCATGCTCACCGTGCCTCTCGCTCTCGCGGGCGCCCTGCTCTCGATGTGGATATTCGGCGAGACGCTCAACATTTTCAGCGAGATCGGCATCATCATGCTGGTGGGTATCGTCACAAAGAACGGCATTCTCATCGTGGAATTCGCCAATCAGAAAAGGGAGGAAGGGCGCGATATCATGTCGGCCGCCACCGAGGCCGCCATCGACCGTATTCGTCCCATTCTCATGACCACGCTGGCCACCGTCCTCGGCGCCGTGCCGCTCGCCATTTCGCTCGACGGCACCGCCAACAGCCGCGTCTCCATGGGCATCGTCATCATCTCCGGACTGCTGTTCTCGCTCGTCCTCACCCTCTTCGTCATTCCCGCCTTGTACACCTACATCGCCCGCAAGAGTCCACCAGTGACTATCGAGGAAGACATGTGAGTTACTTATCCGCTATAGCCAAGCTCGTCACTCAGAGTCAGGTAACCTTCGCTGCGCTTCAGTTTATATCGAGTGTGACATTGCTGCACGGCGGGGGTTGTGAGATCGGAGCAGAATCCGTTAAAAGAGAGCGGAGAGAGCGAAGAGAGCGGAGAGAGTTTTTGCCAAACGCTGCTCGAATGGTTGTGCGAGGCTTGTTACCCCATGGATTCGCTCCGTACGCGATTTTACACCATGCCTTCAATGTATGAACCCTTATAAAAATCTCTTCGCTCTCTCTGCTCTCTTTACACATTGGCTACTACTCCATACGCCAATGTACCCGGGGGCTTCAGTGTATGTCATGAGAAGCGCAGCACCCGCAGTAGAGTGTGGGGTGTTCGGTACGTACTTCCACGGGGGCGCAGTCGAAGGGCCGCGTTCGTCCATCTCGGTGTTTATAGGTCCGGAGCATCACATGTCATGAGCTGTGCATGCGGATTACCTGATTTCGAGAGAGCAGTTTCCGAGCGCCCATTGTCCCGACCGGATTGAGGGCTGCCGCTAAAAAGTCAGATCGATTTCGGCAGATCGTAGACCGTATCGAGGTGGTTGGACGCTCCGTGAAGTATCGTGAGATACTTGTTGATTGTGTCGACGAATTCCGACCGGTGGTCCTCATGAAGCTTGGTCGTCACAAGCGTGATGACACGCCGGAGAATTATCGCGACCTTCGTATCGTATTGCGAAAAGCAGGTCCCGAACAGCTTCGTTGATTCAGCAAAAGGTACCTCCAGCAGACGCATCAGCAATCGCGCTTCAAGCAGCTTGTTTTTGCATACCTTTGTAAAATCGTTGATGTGCCGAACACAGGCACCCAGCGTGTTCGCGAGTTGAAGCTCCTTCGAGAATCCCTTGTGCCGCATGGTGAGTTCCATTTCAATATCGAACATCACGTCATCGAACAGCACAAGCTCACCCTCCTCCTTATCGAGATAATTGACGAGAATGAAGTCATACACCATTTGCTCTTTCGCGGCAAGTTTGAGCACGATCTCGGTCAGTTGTTCCTGCGACAGATTGATGATACTCTCTTTCTCTTCCTTTGACAGACGTGGCATGTCGTATTCCGTATTGATGATGCGAAGGTATTCTGATTCAATGAGGAATGTGCAAACAAGATGGCCCGAAATCAAGAACGGTTTGGATCAGGGGGGAGGCGCAAGGGAATAGGCGCAGGGGGAGGAGAAAATAACGCAGAGACGCAAAGGAAAGGCGCAGGGGAGGGGAAATTAACGCAGAGACGCAAAGGCGCAGCGACGCAGAGGAGAGATGCACGGTGAGAAGAAATCAACGCACAGAGGCAGCTAGGAGAGGCAGATGGAGAAGAAATCCACGTGGAGACGCACAAGGGTAGGTGGGAAATTGAGTTCCTCAGCCCGCAGGGCGACACTTCCGTAGACCTCGCCGCGGCGAGTCTCCGGCCTGCGGCCTACGACCCTCACGTATGTGTGGGGTGTTCAGCGATCAGCACCCCACCCACTCCCCGGCCACTATGGGTCTCGAACAACTCACCCCCCGGCCCCCTCTCTCACGAGAGAGGGGGAGGAAAAGGTACTATTCAGTGTATATTTCATACATGCGGAGGCATACACGGCGGTTACACGGAGCGAATATCATGTCATCCACGAAATGCTCCGGTGCGCGGCGCTGGTGGGCTCCTTCTTATGACATCTTATAAACTCGGCTTAAATAGGCCTGAATTCATAAACTCACCGTCAGGGATCCGGTCATTGGGGGTCTCGAACAACTCACCCCTGTCTCGCTCCCTTCGGCTTCGTTCAGGGAGCGGGCTTCCGGTGGTTGAGCGGAGCCGAAACCACCGGAAGCGAGCTTGGCCAACGCGCATTGCGACGTATCTGCGGCCTTGACAGTGACTCGGACGCTGTGTACATTCAAAATGCATCCAAAATGGAACCACGGAGGAACATCATGGCTACTTTGACTATCAAGAATGTACCTGACGCGCTCTATCAGCGTCTGAAGGACAGCGCAAAGCGTGAGCGCCGCAGTATGAACAGTGAGGCACTGCTCTGTCTCGAACTGGCGCTCCGTCGCGTACCCGCGAACAACGACGAGCTGCTGCAGCACATCCGCGGCATCCGTGCTGCGACGCCTGTTCGTCTCACAGAGAAGATCCGGCGTGCGGCTGTCAGGGATAGCCGGTCATGATCGTCGTGGATAATACTATGCTCTGCTATTTACTCATCCAGGGAGATTTCACGGAGTTGGCGGAGCGCACCTACGCTGCGGACCCGGACTGGATTGCTCCGCATTTGTGGCTGAGTGAATTCCGGAACGTACTGAGAAAATATATCGTCGGAGGCTTTCTCACGCTTGAACAGGCGATGACCAGTGCCGGGGCGGCGGAACTGCTCATGATGGAGAGGTCGTTCAGTGTGAGCACGGCAGATGTCCTGCTTTATTTATCCGCATCCGGCTGCAGCGCCTACGATTGCGAATATATCGCTCTCGCCAAAACGCTCTCCTTGAAGCTTGTTACAACGGACAAAAAGCTGCTGCGTGCGTTCCCCGAGACTGCCGTGCATCCCGGACATTTCTGAGTCATTCCACCAGCGCTTTGCGCAGGTGCGTATCGGGTATACTTGGGTTTAGAAAAAATCATAAGGATCGTCACGCTGAGTCAGGTAAGCTTTGCTGCACTCCGGTTTATATCGTGTGTGACATGCCGCAGGGAGGGGAATCAAACGCAGAGACGCAGAGATGCAATGAGCACCTATGTCATATGCGGAAAGCGATTGGCTGGAGACTTTGCTGCATGGGTCGCACGTTTCGCAGCTATCCCCCCTCTCTCAAAAGAATCGATGCATATACCCAATCTGGAACACCAGCTGGGGAGATGAAAAATCGCCGCTGCCGACCGTTGCTCCGGCCTGCAAAAAGAAACCACTGAGATTCAATTCGTACACCGCTCCGACGTAGTTCCACTCCCTCATCCTGCTGGAAAACCCTAGATCCTCCTCCACCTCCATGCTGCCGAGGATGGCTGCCACCACATGGCTTCGGTCGGCATTGTCGGATAATCTGAATCCGACGTTCATCTGAAGCCCGCTGATTGGTCTACCCCAGATCATTCCCGAGAGACGGAGACCGACAAGTCCAAACTGGTAGCCCATCGCGAAATTGATACCGGCGGGGGTTCCGAAATTGACCCCAAGCTCGGGATAGGACTGCGTATCGGAATAGCCGGGCATTCCCTCGACGTTCTCCTTCCTGATGATCTCGATCTCGTCGAAGGTGTAGACGAATTCACTCCCATCCTTCGTTTTGATTTTCAGGCTTTTGTTCGGTACCTGCTCGATGATGGTTCCCAGGATTTTCGAGCCGTTGTGCAGGATGACGGCGTCCACCTGCTCCTGCGCGAGGCAGCGTCCTCCGACGATGAGTACGATGAACATCATGATGGCGAGTACGTGTGGCTTCATGTTCCTTTCTCCTGACGGGTGTGGATGAAATTGCGTAGACCTTCGCGGATGTCGGTCCGCAGGAGGTGAAGCGGCAATAAAGATAACCGGGTGCTTTGGGCCGGTGAGAACGCCGGCTGGCCGCTGAATTTCCAGCCAGACGGCATTCAACGAAAGAGAATTCAAAATGTTCCCCGCCCTCACCCCTACCCCTCTCTGCCGGAGGCATCCCTCCGGGACCAGTAGGGAGAGGGGAAATTTTACGATTTACGATTTACGATTGAAGATTTGAAGATTGAGGATTGGCGAATAACGAACTGACCATCGACGAATTGGAGATTTCTCGAATCGAAAATCGTCAATCGTAAATAATAAATCGTCAATCGTCAATCCAAAATCGTAAATCACAATTTCGTAACCCGCCTTACCAGCACGGCATCGCCAAGCAACGCGACGAGATAGTACACGCCTGGCTTGCGGTCGCGGAGGGAGTGGGTAAATACCGCACCGCCATCCGGCAGGATACCGGTGTGGATGATTTCTGCACGGCCGAGTACATCGTAGAGAGCCAAGGTAACGGTTTGATTTTCCGCGCCGGTAAGCCCGATGCGCAGCATATCAGCCACTGGTTCGGGGTACACATTCAGCACGGCGCCTTCAGCGACAGGCGGCACGTCGTTGACATCGAGCACTGCGACGTTGAATGGATCGGACATGGCCGAGCAGCCTTCCGCATTGGTGACCCGGACCTGATAGACGCCGGTTTGCGTCAGCGCGAGCAGCGGGCCGGTTGCGCCGGGCATGAGAACGCTGTTCCGATACCATTGATACTGATGCGCCGTGTCGGTTCGAATAACATCCCCGAGGCGGCGGATGACGGGCTTCGCGGGTGACGGTTTCATCGAGACCGTTACGGTATCCGAATTGCCCCAGCAGTTGTCCGTACTGCGGACGCGCACATGATAACTTCCCGCGGCAGTTACGTCGATGCCGGGCGTTGTTGCACCGGTGCTCCATTCATATTCCGCATAGCTGCCCGTGGTCCGCAGCGTGACCGCTTCTCCTTTGCAGATGGCAACAGGATTGCCCGGCGTGATGACCGGCACAGGGAGCTGATACACCGCGACGCGAACCGTGTCGGAACGGCCATACACACCATCGCTGCGACGGACGACGCAGGAGTAGTCACCTGAACGCTTGACGATGATTTGCTGTGTCTGTTCGCCGCCCATCCAAAGGTACGACGCGTATCCGCTCCCCGCATCGAGAATGACGGAATCGCCTTCGCAGAACGCCAGCGGGCCGTTGGCTGTGAGTTGTACATCGAAGCTCTGAGGCGGGAGACCAGGGATGCGCAGTTGGACTTCGCATTTGCTGGAATCGGTGTTCGTCGAATATGTCCACACGGTGATGGTGTAGGTTCGCTCCGTCTCGACAGGTGCGTGCAGCAACATCCATGTTACGTTTCCGCTCTGGGTTGGATTAAGCATCGGGGGTAGCAGATGCTTTGTAAAGCGGTTCGGGGCGTCGGGCGCTGCGAGCGAGAACTCCGGTGGCAGGACAATACTCGTCAACACCGTGTCCGTTAACATGCCGCCGGTGTTCAGCGCTGTTACGGTGAGTGGAAAGGGCATGGGTGAATAGCGCAGGTTTACTGTATCTGCTGTGATGTTCGGTACATCGATGTCGCATTCGAGCATCGGTCCTGTACGCTGAATGTACACCTTCAGGCAGCATGTCACATCCGGGTAGTTGTCGAAGCTGCTTTGAATGCAAATTTCGACAGAATCCCCGGAGGTCCGTTTTTTCGCCGCCAGCTGCCAGGTCACTTCCGCAAACATCCCCGAGGCGATATCCGCCGGTGTGGGAGTTTGTGTGCTAGTGGCAGGCGAAATCAGGCTGACTGCATTCGTGTCCACGATGATTCTGTAGATCGCATTCAGCAGTGTTGTATCGCCGACATTGTCAAAGCGCCCTGTGACCACGAAGGGATTCGGATAGTAGTCCTTGAGCGTGCGCTTCCACTCCAGGCTCGTCGGGCCGGTGATACCACAGACAGCGTTTGGCTGTTTGGGATAGATGCAGATTCTGCCTGTATCGACAATCGGTCTGAAGCACCCCTGCTCAAACTGCGGATTCACTCCGCGAATCTCGCAGCACGTCGTGTCAAAAGGATCCGACGCCTTGAACGTAAACTCCATCAAAACGCCGCTCCCGTTCAAGAGCTTGCGGTCCATCACCTGGATCAGCGCGCCCGTCGGTACCGGCGTCACCGAGATCGGCAGGCCATCGAGTAGTGTGCTCGGGGTCGTCGACACGCTTTTGAACTGCATACACAAGGGATTGAACTCCAGCGTGAACTGGAAGGGGTAGAACATCTCGCCGTTGATAGGTGTGAGGAGGGTCAGGGGTATCGTGATGCCGTCACCGCTTTTCGCGACAGCATCGCCGAGCTTCATGTTGAGATTCGAGTATGTCGATGAATCCAGGGGGGCGCGGTAGGTTTTTATCTTCGTGTCGGTTCCCCCGCAGAAATCCTTCAACTGCAATTCCACCGTCCGCAGGGCACCGTCCATGCAATCATCTTCGTAGGTAATCACACAATCCTGGAAACTCTGCCGAAGTATGCCGAAAATTTCCTGATATATCGCCGCGAGCTGACCGGAATTCGGCGTCTGATAGAATTTTCCGCCCGTCAGCTGGGCGATGAGTTCCAGTTCCACCGTATTGATGCCGGTACCAATGCCAACGGTGAATACACGGATTTGGTGGCGGTCGGCCAGTGCAATAATCTCCGACGGCTGACGGCCGGATGCATTGTCTCCGCCATCGGTCAGCAGGATCACTGCCCGGCACTGGTTCACCCCGTTATTGATCAGCTCAATCAGGCCAGCGTAGCCGCCGTCCCAGACCGCCGTCGCACCATTGGCAGGAAGCGCATCCACCGCTGAATGCAGCCTGGTCGTGTCCGTAGTCATTTGCTGCTGGATTATCACCGTCGAATTGAACCATAGCACCGAGGCTTCGTCGATGTTGCCGTCCATTAGATCGATGAAGGCATGGCCCGCCTGTTTCGCGCCGGCATTGCCGGATCCAATCATCGATCCTGACGCGTCGAACACAAGCGACACCGATATAGCGCAGGGGATGGTGGGATTAGGGCACGACAACGTGAAATTCTTGACCTCGACGCCGTTCTCGAAAATCCGGAAATCCTGCATCGACATGTTGTACGCCGGATTGCCGTCGCAGCCGACGGAGAAATACAGCTCGATGGTTGGCCAGTTGACGGTCACCCGTTTGAACGTCAGGTTCGGTTGCGCCTGTACGATCGGCGCGGCGAGACAGATGACAAGCAGAAGCGCGGAATGCCGCCACGCGTTACTATTGGATTTGCCCGGAAACTTCATTCCTCACTCCTTGGCCAATAAGAGGATATAATGACACCATTGTATGAAGAAATGGCACGAATGTCAACATGCGGAGCGCAGAGATCTCTACGATAAAAGGAGATCCGCACAATGTGGCTCCGCCGCGATAGTCCTCGTCGATTTTTATCGCCGAGGGCACAGAGGGCGCGGAGGGCACCGAGATTTCTTTAAATGTTTCATTTACCTTAGTCTGTGGCTGTCCGAGGTCTTAGTTTCCAGAACAATGCGCGTAGCTGGTATTTCGGCTTGCTCTTTTCAACTCAAAGGAAACCTTCCGAGATGCGCCCTCAAATTTCTCTCTGTGCCCTCGGCGATCTCGGCGATCTCTGCGATAAAAAGAGATCCGTACAATCTTGCCCTTCCGCGTTTCTGCGTTATATTCTTCTCTGCGTCTCCGATTTACATTTTTGTTACCCGCTTCACCAGCACGGCATCGCCAAGCAACGCGACGAGATAGTACACGCCTGGCTTGCGGTCGCGGAGGGAGTGGGTAAATACCGCACCGCCATCCGGCAGGATACCGGTGTGGATGATTTCTGCACGGCCGAGTACATCGTAGAGAGCCAAGGTAACGGTTTGATTTTCCGCGCCGGTAAGCCCGATGCGCAGTACATCGGTCGCAGGCTCCGGCCAAACGTTCAGCAATCTACCTTCTGCGATTGCCGGTTCATGCCCGGTTTCGAGCACGGTGACGCCGAACGGATCGGACATCGCCGGACAGCCCTCTGCATTGGTGACCTGGACCTGATATTGTCCCGACTCTGTGACGCTCAGCGACTGGCTGGATGCGGACGGAAGCTGGAGACCGTTTCGGTACCATCGGTACGAAACCGCCGGATCGGTGGACAATACATTGCCGTTTCGCTGGACGCCGGGTTTAGGCGGCGACGGTTTTTTCGTTACAACGACAGTATCGGAAAGATTGCGGCAACCGGCGCTATTGCTGACCTCAACATAGTAGCTGCCGGCAGTTTTAACTGAGATTCCCGGAGTCATCAGCCCGTTGTTCCACAGGTAGCTCAGGAAACCGCTTCCTACGGAAAGGAACACCGAGTCTCCTTCACAAATCTCCGTCGATCCTGTGATGACCAACCGCGCGTATGGTTTCGGCAGGAAGGTAATCACCACGGTGTCGGAAATCCCGGTGCACGTGAGAGAGCTGCTCACCCGTACATAATACGTGCCGGGCGCTGTCACGATTATGCTTGAGTCGGTGCTTCCGTTACTCCACTGGTACGACGGGTAGATGCCGCTGACAGACAGATGAAGCGAATCGCCTTCGCATAGCGTTCTCGATCCGATTGGAAATATCCGCGGTGTGAGATTGCGAAGCACTGTGACTACCACCGTATCGGATTCCCCCATGCAGAAAGGTCTGTCGCCAACACGCACATAATACGCCCCCGATGCCCTCACTATAATGTCCGGATTCGTGCCGCCGTTGCTCCATTGGTATGTCTGATAGCTTCCGGAGACGGATAATCGGAGAGAGTCGCCTTCGCAGATCGTCGTCGGTCCGCTGACGTTGAGGCGCGGAGATGGCCTTGGAGAAACCGTTACCTGAACCGTGTCGGAGTATCCGATGCTTCCGTTTGCCTGTTGCACTGTGCAAAAATACAAACCCGCTGCTGTGATCGGGACGCGCTGCGTTTGCGGGCCATGCGACCATCGATAGGATGCGTAGCCGTTCCCGGCGTCAAGTATCACGGAATCCCCCTGGCATAATGCGGTCGAACCCTGCGCCGCAAGTTTGAACGCGAATCTGTTTAGCACATATCCCGGAATGGTAATGTTCACCTCGCATTTTGATGAATCCGTATTCGCCGTTTTCACCCAGACAGTCACGGTGTAATGCTTATCTGCATCCGAATGGGGATGATGCACCATCCATGCCAGATTTGCGCTCTGACCGGGATTCAGTTGCGACGGTACCATGCTCTTGGTGTTGCGGTCCGGAGCATCAGGGTATGCGAGTTCGAGATCCGGCGGCAGGATGATGGATGCAAACATCGGTTCGGTCTGCATCAGGCCTGTGTTGTTTGCAGTGACCGTAATCGGGAACGGCATCGGATCGTACCCGGAATTCACCGTATCCGCGATAATGACGGGCGCATCAAGCGCACAGTCCACGAGAGGCCCGGTTTGCGGAATGAACACGTTCGTGCAACATATCACATCAGGATGATTGTCGAACGATGCGGTGATGCAAATCATTGTCGAGTCGCTGCTCGCCCGGCAGTTCGCGGCAAGCTGCCACACTGCTTCGCTTTCCCCTGCTGGCTGCACATCCGGAGGCGAAGCAGCCTGAACATCGGCCACGGGTGCGGCCAGTCTCAAGGTTGCAGTATCGAATGCGATTCTGAAGCGAGCATTGCGTGCTTCCTTGTCACCAACGTTCAGGAGCACTCCCCTGACGGGGAAAGGACTTGGCGTGTAATCCTTCGCCAGCTTATTCCACGTCAAACCTGGTACACGTTCGATTCCGCAGTAGACTTCGGGGAGTCTGGGAAGAATGCAGATTTCACCCGGAGTAATTACAGGACTGAGGCAGCCTTGCTCGAACACGGCATTGCTGCCGTAGATACCGCAGCATAGGGTGTCGTCGGGATCGGACGCCCGGAACTGTAATTCAAGGAGCAATCCGCTGCCGGAAATCAACTTGCGGTCGTTGATACGGATCAGGCTTCGCATGGCAATGGTCGTTACCGACAAGGGCAGGCCTTCGATCAAGGAACCCGGGGGAGTCGATACGCTCAGCAGCTTCGCGCACGATGTGTCGTGTTCAAGTGTGAATTCGAACGGAAAAAACATTTCGGCGTTGAGTGGCGTGAGCAGGTTCAGCGGAATCGTAATCGTGCCGTTGCTTGCAACGCTGCCTCTCCCCAGTTCCAGCGAAAGTGTCCTGAACGTCGAGGTGTCCCTCAAGGCCAGGTACTGCTTTGTTTCCGTGTCCGTCCCGCCGCAATAATCCTTCAGCCGTAGCTCGACCGTGCGCAGACCGCCGTCCGCGCATTCACGATCATAGGCAATCATGCATTCCCGGAAACCTGAGGCGACGATTCCGGATATTTCCTGATAGATCGCCGCCAGTTGTCCCGGATCAGCCGTCTTGTAGACCCTTCCGCCCGTCGTCGGTACAACATATTCGAGCTCGTTCGTGTTGAAATTTGTCCCCAGTGCGATTGTGAACAGACGAATGTGATGCTGTCTCGCCAGCGCCGCATTCATCTGCGCTTCTGCTATGCTTGAATTATCGTATCCATCCATCATCACGATAAGCGCGCGGTACGGGTTGACTCCGTTGCTGATCAACTCAAGCAGACCTGCATGCACGCACTCCCACATACACACTTCGCCGCCAATGGGCAGGGAATCCACGGCGGAATGCAGCAGCGCTTTACTGGTCGTAATCTGCTGTCGAATCGTCACCGCCTGTCCGAACCAGAGAACCGCGGCTTCGTCTGACACGCCGTTCATTGCATTGATGAACGCATGCCCAGCCTGCTTCGCGCCGGCATTCGCGGAAGCGGTCATGGAACTGGTCGCGTCAAAGACCAATGCTACCGAGCCAATGCAGCGTACTGCCGGATTCGGGCACGTGAGCGTGAAATCCGTCACTTCAATTCCATTTTCGTGGATACAGATATCCTGCTTCGTCATGCTGAATGACGGATTGCCGCCGCACTCAGCCGAAAAGAACAATTCAATCGTCGGCCAGTTGACGGCCACCCGCTTGAACGTCAGTTCCGGCTGCGCCTGCACCTGCACAAACGGCGCGGCGAGACAGATGATGATCAGCAGCGCTGCGTATTGCCACGCGTTACGATTGGTTTTGCCCGGATACTCCATCACTCACTCCCAGTATGAAAAAATGGCAGGATTGTCAACGTGCGGAGCGCGGAGAGCGTAGAGTGATGCGCACTCGGCGATCTCTGCGATAGAAGGAAATCCGCACAATGTGGCCACCTGTAACGACATAAGTCCTTGCTGCTGTGTTCCATTGTGCGGGTCAACTTTTAATCGCCGAGGGCACAGAGGGCGCCGAGGGCACAGAGGGCGCCGAGGGCACGGAGATTTTTTTAAATGTCTCATGTACATGAGTCTGTGGCTGTCCGAGGTATTTTAAAGCTTAATCGTATTCCGGGAAATTGATCAGTGTACTTTCATCAACTTCTGAAAACCTTCCGAGATGCGCCCTCTAAAAAGCTCTCTGTGCCCTCGGCGATCTCGGCGATCTCTGCGATAAAAGGAGATCCGCACAATCGTCAATCGTCAATCGTCAATCCAAAATCGTCAATCGTAAATCACAATTTCGTAACCCTCTTCACCAGCACGGCATCGCTGAGAATCGCGACGAGATAGTACACGCCGGGCTTGCGGTCGCGGAGGGAGTACATGAAATCCGGCGAATCACCCGCGAGCATTCCTTTGAAAATCACCTCGGTGCGTCCAAGGATGTCGCAGAGCATCAGCGTCACGGCCTGCGCTTCAGAACGACCAAGGGAAATGTGCAGCGCGTCGCTGGCGGGTTCCGGATACACCAAGAGCGCGGGACTTCCCGCGATCGGCTGTTCGTCGTCGATGCCGAGTACGGTGACGATGAAATCATCGGAGCATACGGTGCAGCCCTCCGCGTTCGTAACGCAAACCTGGTAGCGTCCCGTCCCGGTGAGGACCAGGAATTGATTTGTCGCGACAGACAACTTGACGCCATCTCTGTACCATTGGTAGGCGTGTTCAGGGCCGGTAGTCAGCACATCGCCATTGCGCTGAATGATGGGCTTCGCGGGAACCGGTTTGGTTGTGACGACGACGGTATCCGAGTAGCCCCAGCAGCTGTCCGCGTTGCGTACCCTCACATAATATGATCCGGCTGTCCTGGCGGTGATGCTCGCACTCGTTGCTGCGTTGCTCCATTGATACTGCGAAAAAGATCCGACGACACTGAGCTGTACCGAATTGCCTTCACAGAATGGTATCGATCCGCTGACGGACAGCCTGGGGGCCGGTGTCGGCAGGACAGTTACGTGGATGGTATCGGATATCCCCCTGCGACCGTCCGGGTGCTGGACGACGCAGAAATAGTCTCCGCTTGTCTCAACCTGAATGCCCCGGGTCTGGCGTCCATTTGACCAGTGATAAGAGGTATAGCCCGGGCCTGCGTCGAGGATGACGGATTGACCGTCGCAGAAACGCAAGGCGCCATCGGCCTGGAGTGTCGTCGTGAAATCTTTCGCCGGTAATCCGGGAATGATAACATCGATTTCACATTTCGACGAATCTCCATCGCGGGTCACAATCCAGACGATCACCGTGTATCTGCGTTCGACTGTTGAATGCGGGTGCGTGACCATCCATGACGTGCTGTCGGTATCCCCTGGAAACCCAAACCAGGGCATCACTATTTTCGTATGCTGATTCGGAGCGTCGGGTGCGGCCAGTTCAAGATCGTTCGGCAGGACGATGGTGGCACGGGCCGAATCCGTATCCGTGCCTCCGTTATTTGTTACCGTGACCTTTAGCGGGAACGGCATTGGCACGTTCCGGAAAAACAGGCTGTCCGCTATGATTGACGGAGCGTCCAGCGAGCACTCGAGAATTGCCCCTGTCTGCGGTATGAATATCTTCATGCAGCACGTCACGTCGGGATGGTTATCAAAACTGCTCCTGATACAGATGTCAATCGAATCGGCGTAGAGTCTAAGCCCTGGTTCGAGCTGCCAGGTCACATCCGTATGTGTCAAGGGTCCGATATCAGCCGGCGAGAGGACTTGCGTATCCGAGAGGGGCGATACGAGCCGCACCTCCGATGTATCGAAGAGGATTCGGTATCGGGCGTTCAGGGCCGCCGCATCGCCTGTGTTGCTCACGCGCGTCGTGATGCTGAACGGATTCGGGCTGTAGTCCCTGATATCCCGCCGCCAAAGGAGACGATCGGGACCATTGATGTCGCAGGAGATTGACGGCAGTGTGGGGTAGATGCAGATCTCGCCGGGATCGATGACCGGTACGAAACAGCCTTGTTCGAAGACCGGATTCGCACCACGGATTTCGCAGCAGGAAGTATCCGATCGATCGATCGTTCGAAACGTGAATTCCATAAGCGTGCCAGTCCCGGCGAGCGGCTTGCGACCCGACACCTCGATCAGCGCTCCCGCCGCCGTCGGCGTCACCGCGATCGGAAGGCCTTCAAGCAACGAGCCCGATGGGGTCGCGACGCTCTTGAGCTTCACGCAGGATGTGTCGTACTTCAGCTCGAAGTGGAAGGGGTAGAACATTTCGCCATTGACCGGTGTGCGGAGATTCATGGGTATCGTGATGTCGGTCCCGCTCATCCCGACAGCATTGTCAAGCTCCATTGTTAGACTCGAGAAAGTTGACGAATCAAGGGGTGCGCGGTAGGTCTTGGTCTTCGTGTCGGTTCCGCCGCAGAAATCCTTCAATTGCAGATCCACAGTTCGCAGGGCGCCGTCTTCGCAATCACGATCATACGTGATGACACACTCCTGGAAACCCTGGCGAAGCATGGTGATAATCTCCTGATACATCGCCGCGAGCTGGCCGGCGTTCGTCGTCTGATAGAATTTTCCGCCAGTCACCTGTGCGACCAGCTCGAGTTCCACAGTATTGATGCCGGAACCAATGCCGACGGTGAACACCCGGATGCGGTGGCGGTTGGCCAGCGCGATGATCTCTGAAGGCTGCCGCGTCGAGGAATTGTCGCCGCCGTCCGTCAGCAGTATGACGGCGCGGCATTGATTCACGCCATTGTTGATCAATTCGATCAAGCCTGCGTAGCCGCCGTCCCACACCGCCGTCATTCCACTCGCTGGCAGAGCGTCCACCGCCGAATGCAGCATGGGTTTGACTGTTGTCATCTGTTGATATGGCGTCACGACAGACGTGAACCAGATTACCGTCGCTTCATCGATCACGCCGTCCATCAGGTCGATGAACGCGTGGCCAGCCTGTTTGGCGCCCGCATTGCCTGAACCACTCATCGACCCGGATGCGTCAAACACGAGTGACACCGAGATAGCACATGGGATGGTGGGATCGGGACACCACAGCGTGAAGTCCTTTACCTCCACGCCGTTTTCGTAGATGCGGAAATCCTGTTTCGACATGTTGAACGCTGGATTGCCGTCGCAACCGACCGAGAAATACAGCTCGACCGTCGGCGAGCTCGCTGTCACGCGTTTGAACGTCAGGTTCGGCTGCGCTTGCAGCAGCGCAAGCGGCGCGGTGAGACCGATGATAATGATAAGCGCGGCGAATGCCAGCGTCTTCAGGGTGAATGTCCCGGAACTCTCCATCACATTCTCCTCAATTGAAATCAATCTACCAGGCTATTACGCCCCACTGTGATGCGAAGGCGCGAAGGAGAAATAAACGCAAAGTCGCAGAGGAGAGGAGAATTTAACGCAGAGACGCAAAGATGCAACGTCGCAAAGGAGAATTAAACATTCGAAAAAACCCCTCTGCGCCTCTCCGCCTCTGCGTCTCTGCGTTTCATTCTTCTCTCCGCGTCACCGCGTTACATTTTCGTCACGCGCTTCACCAGCACGGACTCGCCAAACACGGCGACGAGATAGTACACGCCGGCGTCGCGGCTGCGGAGTGAATAGCTGAATTCCGTGGCGTCTCCTGAAAGTCCGCCGCTGTATATCACCTCTGCCCGACCGCGGATGTCGTAGAGCACAAGGGTCGCCGCCCGGGCTTCGCAGTGACGGAGGGCGATGCGCAAGACGTCGGTTGCAGGCTCGGGCCAAGCTTCAAGCGCGGCGCGTTCCGCAATCGGCATTTCGTCGCCGATGCCGAGTAAGGTGACGTTGAACGGATCCGACATAGCGGAGCAGCCTTCGGCGTTGGTGACCTGTACCTGGTAGACACCGGTTTGCGTCAGCGCGAGCAGCGGGCCGGTTGCGCCGGGCATGAGAACGCTGTTCCGATACCATTGATACTGATGCGCCGTGTCGGTTCGAATAACATCCCCGAGGCGGCGGATGACGGGCTTCGCCGGAGCGGGCTTCATGGTGACCGTCACGGTGTCCGAGATGCCCCAGCAGTTCTCCGCACTGCGTACGCGCACATGATACCGTCCGGCGGCAGTTACATCGATGTCGGGCGTCTTTGCGCCGGTGCTCCATTCGTATTCGGCAAAACTGCCGGTGGTTCGCAGCGTAACAACATCGCCCTTGCAGATCGAAACAGGATTGCCCGGCGTGATGACGGGCTTCGCCGGATCAGGCTTCATGGTGACCGTCACGGTGTCCGAGATGCCCCAGCAGTTCTCCGCACTGCGTACGCGCACATGATACCGTCCGGCGGCAGTTACATCGATGTCGGGCGTCTTTGCGCCGGTGCTCCATTCGTATTCGGCAAAACTGCCGGTGGTTCGCAGCGTAACAACATCGCCCTTGCAGATCGAAACAGGATTGCCCGGCGTGATGACGGGTATCGGGAGGGGATGCACCGTCACACGCACCGTGTCGGAACGGCCATAAAAACCGTCGGCGCGACGGACAATACAAGAGTACTCACCCGAACGCGTAACGGAGATCTGTTGCGTCCTCTCGCCGCTTTGCCAATTGTATGACGCGTATCCGCTTCCTGCATCGAGAATGACGGAATCGCCTTCGCAGAATGTCAGTGGCCCGGTGGCTGTGAGTTGTATATCGAAGTCCTGTGGCGGGAGACCGGGAATGCGGACCGAAATCTCACATTTCGATGAATCGGCATTCGAGGCGAAGGTCCACACCGTTACCGTGTAATTCCTCTCGGCCGTTGTCGGCGCGTGCTGCAGCATCCACGGAATACTCCCACTCTGTTGCGGTACGAGCACCGAGGGCATGATGCGTTTTGTATATCGGTCGGGTGCGTCGGGTGCCGCCAGGGTCAGCTCCGGTGGCAATACGATCGAGGCCCACACAGTGTCCGTGCGTGTGCCGCCCGTGTTTATGGCCGTAACCGTGAGCGGGAACGGCATCGGTGTGTAACGGAGCTGGATGCT
Organism: uncultured Chromatiales bacterium; assembly: GCA_964371045.1. Classification (GTDB taxonomy): domain Bacteria; phylum Bacteroidota; class Ignavibacteria; order SZUA-365; family SZUA-365; genus JAOSJT01. The sequence goes on from CAYJMN010000004.1 coordinate 91,659, forward strand.
GTCCACCGTGATCGGCGGCACATCGACCGCGCACTCGAGCACGGGTCCGGCCGTCGGAATAAACACACGCATTGCGCAGAGTACATCCGGGTAGTTGTCGAAGCTGCTGAGAATGCCGATATCAACCGAATCCGCAACTGTACGCCGCTTTGCCGCGACTTGCCATGACACGTTCGCATAGCCGCCAGGATCGATATTCGACGGGCTTATTACCTGCGTTTCAGTAGCAGGTATAAGCAGCTGAATGTCGGAACTGTCATAGATTATCCTGTACCGCGCGTTTTGCAGGGGTGCATCTCCGGGATTGTCGCAGCGTCCGATAATGACGAAGGGATTCGGCTGGTAGTCGCCGAGTGATCGTCTCCACATCAGGCTCTTTGGTCCGGTGATGTCACAAAAGGCGCTGGGAGTTTTCGGATACACGCAGATCCTGCCGGTATCGATGACTGGTCTGAAGCAGCCCTGTTCAAAAAGGGGATTCACCGCCAGAATATCAGAGCAGCAGGTATCCGCTCTGTCGCTGGCCCTGAACGCAAGATTCAGAAGCAGACCGCTGCCGTTTAGCAGCTTTCGGTCAAGCAACTCTATCGTGGCGCCTGTGGAAATCGGCATTATCGTGATCGGCACACCCTCCAGCAGGGACCCCGTCGGCGCCGTTGCGTTTTTGAGCTGCACGCAGGATGTGTCGTACTCCAGCTCGAAGTGGAAGGCGTAGAACATTTCGCCATTGATCGGTGTGCGGAGATTCATGGGTATCGTGATGTCGGCCCCACTCTTCCCTACAGTGTCGCCAATTTCCATTGTTAGATTCGAGAAAGTTGACGAATCAAGGGGTGCGCGGTAGGTCTTGGTCTTCGTGTCGGTTCCGCCGCAGAAATCCTTCAATTGCAGATCCACAGTTCGCAGGGCGCCGTCTTCGCAATCACGATCATACGTGATGACACACTCCTGGAAACCCTGGCGAAGCATGGTGATAATCTCCTGATACATCGCCGCGAGCTGGCCGGCGTTCGTCGTCTGATAGAATTTTCCGCCAGTCACCTGTGCGACCAGCTCGAGTTCCACAGTATTGATGCCGGAACCAATGCCGACGGTGAACACCCGGATGCGGTGGCGGTTGGCCAGCGCGATGATCTCTGAAGGCTGCCGCGTCGAGGAATTGTCGCCGCCGTCCGTCAGCAGTATGACGGCGCGGCATTGATTCACGCCATTGTTGATCAATTCGATCAAGCCTGCGTAGCCGCCGTCCCACACCGCCGTCATTCCACTCGCTGGCAGAGCGTCCACCGCCGAATGCAGCATGGGTTTGACTGTTGTCATCTGTTGATATGGCGTCACGACAGACGTGAACCAGATTACCGTCGCTTCATCGATCACGCCGTCCATCAGGTCGATGAACGCGTGGCCAGCCTGTTTGGCGCCCGCATTGCCTGAACCACTCATCGACCCGGATGCGTCAAACACGAGTGACACCGAGATAGCACATGGGATGGTGGGATCGGGACACCACAGCGTGAAGTCCTTTACCTCCACGCCGTTTTCGTAGATGCGGAAATCCTGTTTCGACATGTTGAACGCTGGATTGCCGTCGCAACCGACCGAGAAATACAGCTCGACCGTAGGCCAGTTGACCGTGACGCGTCTGAACGTCAGGTTCGGCTGCGCATGGAGCTGCGTAAGCGGCGCGGTGAGACAGATGATAATGATAAGCGCGAAAAGCCATCGCGTTGTTGTGCTAAAATTGCCGGACCTCTTCATCACACCCTCCACGGCGAATAAGAAGATATAATGATACAATTGTATAAAGAAAGAATTCTAATGTCAAGACGTTGCAGAAAAGCGAAGCGCAGAGCGCAGCGAGCGATGCGCCCTCAAATTTCTCTCTGTGCCCTCGGCGATCTCTGCGATAAAAGGAGATCCGCACAATCTGGACAATCGCAGTAAGACAAGGCCTCGTTGATTTTTATCGCCGAGGGCACAGAGGTCGCCGAGGGCACGGAGATATATATAAATGTCTCATTTACTTGGGTCTGCGGCTGTCCGGGGTCTTAACATCGAAAATCGTCCCGTCTTCGCTTTCGTTTACCGACGGTTGTGGCATGTACCGTTGATGCCTCGGCGGGCGTTCCGCAATCAAAAATCGTCACTCGTCACTCGTAAATCACAATTTCGTCACACGCTTCACCAGCACGGACTTGCCCAGCAGCGCGACGAGATAGTACACACCGGCTTCGCGACCGTGTAGGGAATGGGTGAATACCGCAGCACCGTCCTCCAATACGCCGCTGTGGATCACCTTCGCACGGCCGAGCACATCGTAGAGCGCCAGGGTAACCGTCTGGGCTCCCGTTCCGCCAAGCTCGATGTGCAGCATATTTTCCGCCGGCTCCGGATATGCCACGAGCACCGCAGGATCCGCCACCGGCGGTACCTCTTCAGCGTCGAGCACGGTGACGTCGAATGGATCGGACATCGCCGAGCAGCCGTTCATGGACCTCAACCTCAGCTGATAGCGGCCGGTTTCACGTAGCTTGATACTGCCGTACCCCGAATCCGGCAACAGCACGCCATCGCGGTACCAGTAGAATCCTCCGATATCGCTCTCGGCAATGAGCCAATCGAGGTTGCGGCGGATCCTGGGTTTGGATGGAATGGGTTTTGTGGTGACAAGCACGGTATCGGAGTAACCCTCGCAATCGTAATTGCTGCGCACCCGTACAAAATATGCGCCCACTGAGTGAACAGTGATGACCTGTTCCGTTGCTCCGGTGTTCCAGAGATAGCTGGTGTAGCCGCCGCCCGCGTCGAGACGCACGGAATCGTATTCGCACATGGGAATCGATCCGTTTACCGCAATCCGTGGCGTTGGATTCCAGGTAACCGTCACCCGCACCGTATCGGAAAATCCGATGCTGCCATCGCCGTGCTCCACCTTGCAGAAATAGTTGCCTCGCTGTTTCACGGTCAGCAATCGATCGCGAGAACCGTCGGACCAGCGATATGAGGTATAACCCGCCCCTGCATCCAGCACCACCGAGTCACCCTCGCAGAATACCATCGGTCCGAGAGCTGTAAGTGTGAATGCGAAGGTGGAGACGGGGAGACCCGGGATGGTTATTCCGATGCTACAACGCGTCGAGTCGGCGTTGGCGGTGTTCAGCAGCACTGATACCAGATATTCCCTGTCTGTATTGCTCCGCGGATGCTGAAGCTGCCAGGAAACACTCGCGGTCTCGAGTGGTGCCATCGTTGCGGGAAACAGCAGCTTGGTGTAGGAGTCGGGTGCATCCGGCCCGGCCAGGTCGAGATCCATCGGCACGTCGATTGTCGCCCATACGGAATCGGTGGGGGAGGGGCCGAGGTTTGTCGCAGCAAGTGTCACCGTGAACGGCATGGGCGTGTAGCGCAGATTGGCGCTGTCCGCGGTGATCGGCGGTGCAAAGAGCTGGCAGTCGAGAAGGGGTTCCATCATCGGAATGTACACCTGCTGGCAGCAGACGACATCAGGATGATTGTCGAAGCTCGCGGTGATGCAGATACGCGTCGTATCGCCGGCTGAACGGTGGACAGCCCGGATATACCAGGAAACGTACTCGACGGAGTTCGTGGCGATGACGCCGGTGCTTCCCCCCTTTGTATCGGTCTTGGGAGAATACAAGGTCACATCAGCGGAATCGTAGGTGATCCTATAGCGGGGTTGCAGTGCTTCGGCGTCGCCGGTGTTGGAAAAGTGAGCTCCGATTGTGAAGGGATTCGGATAGTAATTACGCATTCCCCTCATCCATAGAAGTTCGGAAGGACCGCTGATTTCACAGGTGATTATTGGAGTATCCGGCTGGATGCAGATCCGTCCGTCCGCGATGACCGGCATGAAGCACCCCTGCTCGAAGGAAGCGGCCACGGGTTTCAGCTCGGTACACGCTGAATCAGCCGATGTCTTCGTCCGAAAATTCAGTTCCATCAATGTCCCGCTGCCGCTGAGCAGTGTCGGCGCCGCGGTCTGAATCGTCGCGCCGCTTGCGGTGGGCGTCCACGATATCGGTACCCCTCTGAGCAGATGTGTCGGATCGGTCGTGGCATGTTGCAGCTCGACAAGCGCGGTATCAAATTCCAGTGTGAACCGGAAGGGGAAGAACATGGCGTCGTTGACGGGCGTGATCAGCCGCAGCGGAATGGTCGCATTCGTGCCGCGGCCATTGACCGAACTGCCCAACTCCATATGCAGAGTCGAAAAAGTAGAGGAATCCAGCGGAGCCCTGAAGGTTTTGAACTTTGCATCGGACCCGCCACAGAAATCCTTCAGCTCCAGCACAACGGTACGCAATGTGCCGTCCGCGCAGCCGTTATGATATGTGATGAGGCATTCATTCCAGCCAAGGAACATGATCGTGGATATTTCCTGATAGATCGCGGCCAACTGACCCGCGTTCGGGGTCTGATAGTATTTGCCGCCGGTCGACGATGCGATCAGTTCCAGCTGCGTCGCATCTATGCTCATACCCAGGCCAATTGTGAATACACGGATGCGGTGGCGGCTCGCAAGAGCGATGACGTCATCTGGAGTTCGCGTAGATGCCTCGTCAGCGCCATCGGTCAGCAGAATCACAGCACGGCACTGGTTCACGCCGTTGTTGATGACTTCGATCAGACCGGCATAGGCACCGTCCCATGCGGCCGTTACTCCATTTGCCGGCAGCACATCGACCGCGGAATGCAGCAGTGTTTTGTCACGTGTCATCGATTGCATCACTGTGACAACGGAAGAAAACCAGAGTACGGAGGCCTCGTCGACGAATCCGTCCATGAGATCGGCGAAAGCGTGGCCTGCCTGTTTCGCGCCTGCATTGCCGCTGCCAGCCATCGATACGGAGGCGTCGAAGACCAAAGCCACCGACACCGGGCAGCGTGCGATCGGGTCGGGGCACCACAGGGTTGAAGGCGCCATCTCTACGCCGTTTTCGAAGATCCGGAAATGCTGCAGCGTCGCGTGGTAGGCTGGATTGCCGTCACAGGAGATGGAGGAGTACAGCTCAATTGTCGGTCCGTTTACCGTGATGCGCTTGAATGTCAGGTTCGGCTGCGCTATGGCCGACGATCCAAACGCGACCAGAAGGAGAAGGATCCATTGGGCGGGACGCAGCGGGAGGCGGGAGGTGCTCACAATTTTCACAGCGTGACTCATTGACAACATGTTCTCATAAAATACCGATATCACATCATATTATCCATTAGAATTTCCATCGCCCCGCATCGACGCCCGGTACGGTTCATCTGTGCTTCCGGTCGGTGACGCTTCGGGATGGTGGAGCCGGATGCCTGTTCCTGGAATATGTACGTGCCGGCAAATCTGCACCGAAGGCCTCTATAAATAAACCGTGAAGACCCGGAAAGTTACAGCTGCGATTCCGCACGCTGACATAAATGATATTATGGTAAAAAAACGCCCTTGACTTTTCGCATCCTGTTCCGTACGTTTCATGATACAGGATAGGCAAGTCCTTAGTAACACCATCCGAGGAAAGGAGGCCGTATGCGTTTTATCAGCGGGATTCTTCTGCTGTTTTGCATTTCATTCGCCGCATTCGCACAAAACAAGGGAACCGAGAGGCCGAACGAAATTCTTACCAATGACTTCTACGACTTCATCAACATCAACCGCATACTGATGTGGCTCGGCAACAATGGAGCGTTGTCACACAGTCCCATCACCGCTGGGTCCGGGTTGGAATGGCCGGCCGGCAGCGGGAAGAATCTCGTTTTCTGCGAAGGTCTTATCATCGGTGGCCTCCTGGATGGCGAACCGCATATCTCCGGATCGACGTACAGGCACGGTCTGCAGGCGGGAAGCATCCTCCCGAACGGCACATCCGACGATCCCAACGCGACCCGCAACAGGATTTACCGGGCGCATCGGTATGATGCGGCCTGGCTGAATCAGCTCCCCGTCAACGAAAAGGCGCGCATCCTGACTGATCTGCGCGATTGGCCTGTACAGCAAGGCGCACCCTGGATCGATGCGAACGGCAATGGGGGCTACGATCCCGATCCGGACGCTTGGGCCAGGGGAGAGTTGTCCGATACGCCGCTGCTCCCCGGAGACGACGTCTTCTGGTTCGTCAGCAACGATATGGACCAGAGAAGAAGCGCCGAATTGTACGGGACCATTCCGATGGGGCTGGAATTTCAGACGATGGTGTGGGCGTCGTCGGGACACCCATTGCTCGAGAACGTGGTGTTCCGCGAGCATACCATCATCCATAAAGGGCCTTCCAGAGTCAACGAATTGCGTATCGGCGCCTGGGAGGATGCGGATCTCGGCGATGCCTTTGATGACCTCTGCGGCGTGGACACGACGCTCGGGCTCACATTCGCATACAATGGCTATGGCCATGACTGGTTGTACCCTGTTCCGCCCGTTACCGGCATTCTCTGGCTGCAGACGCCCGTAGTGCCCGAGCCCGGATCAACCGCCCGATTTGGACAAGGAATCCGCCCGGACTATGCAAACATTCCGCTGTCCGCCTACGTGCATTATATCAATGGCGATCAGGTGTACCAGGATCCATATCTGGGTAGTTCGGTGGGAGCGTGGCAAATGATGAATTATCTCACGGGATACCTGCACGACGGAAATCCGATGATCGATCCTCTGACGAACCTTGAAACAAGATTCACATTGGCAGGAGATCCAGTGCTGGGAACCGGTTGGGTGGACGGCGTGGCCAGCCCACCGGGCGACCGCAGGCAGCTTTCGGGCTGCGGTCCCTTTACACTAGCGCCAGGCGATACCCAGAAAGTGGTATTCGCAAGACTCGTTGCAAGCGACGGCAATAATCTGCTTGGGGTACGTGCGCTGAAGAATACTGCCCGCCAGTTGCGGGACATGTACCGACATCTGCCGATGGGGTCTGCGCCGCCGCTGTTCTCATCCGCAATCGCTCATCCGTCAGCGAGCAGCTACGAACTGCGCGTCAGCGGCGGACCCTTCCCTTCGGGAACGACGAAGGTGGAGGGTGTGCTGCGCAGTGCGGGCGGCGCGGAAATGCAGCGCATCGCGCTCGCCGATGATGGATCCTCAGGAGATGGCAGCGCAGGTGACGGAGTTTACGGCGGCATGCTCAATGGCAACGCCCTGGCTGAAGGGGCTGATCTTGTCGTGCTGACTACCGATGCCGACGGTGTGAAAGACTGGTTCGTCGACAGCGAAATTCCCTTGCCGGGAAAGGTGCGTGTGCAACTGACGGATGTGTTCTCCGACAGTCCCAATTTCGACAGGCACGTCAATCCCGGAGACAATGTGCGGATCGGTCTGCGCATTGAAAACCGGACATCCGCTGCTATGGGACCATGGCATCTTTTTATTCGCGACGACAGCACGGGAATCGCAGACCAATCCGTCAGGCGCCTGTGGACGAGCACCCCTGCCGGTCAGAGTCTCGAACCAGTGTATGATCAAGCCGACCCGAGTACCTATTTCTCGTTCACCATTCCGCCAAACACGGCAGCCGGCACGATTCTCACGATCCCGGTCACATTGATCTCGGCAACGCATTGCCTGTGGCAGGACACCCTGCGCATCACCGTGGAGGAACAGGTACTCCCGCTCACGAACGGACTGCTCGACCACGTCCAGGGCCGCGCCTATGGATCGCTCGGCTACAGCATCATCGACGCGAGCGCCCTTACGCTGCACGACTACCGCGTAAGCATCGAGGGCGAAGACTACGAGACAAAGACCGTTCACGTCGAGAATATCACCCTCGGCACGACGATGTATCGAGGAGCCCCACTGCCCGGTCGCCCGATACACGGCGGGACACTCATAGACGGTTGGCTGCTCAATTTCGGCAACGCCGTCGACGGGCTGATCTATTGGGAGGATGGTTTCAAGCTTTGGAGCCCCACGCCGGTAGGTGGTGTCTTTTCCGAACCTTCGCGTGCCTGGTTCGGCATCTACGAGAATAATCTCATGATCGGCGAAGACTTCCTGTTCGGCAGCAAGCTCAACGCCTACGATATTTTTCCTGTGCAGCTCGTGTTCGACCGTAGCAACGGACAGAAAGCTATGTGCTATCTGCGCGGCGGTAGCCCCACCTACGGTTATCAGGGATACTTCGACGTTCCTGTCCGGGCATACGACGTGAGCGATCCCTCCCAGCCGCGGCAGCTCATGCTCGGATTCAGCGAGCAGCGCAGCCGAGCGTCGAACGACAACGTCTGGATGCCAACGAAGGATCCGAACGACAGGGAGATTCTCTACGTCTTCGCCGACGACTACGCCGACAATGCTGAGGCGAAATTCCAGCAGCCGATCAACACAGAGGCTGTGAATCTCGATCTGTTGTATTGCGTGTGGGCGATGCGTAACGATAGCATCCCCATGTTCGAGGACGGCGACACATACACAATCTCCACCTACGTGCCGGTCAGCAAGCGCGACGTCTACATTCTTTCAAAACCGCGCACGCTCGCCGTGGAGCACTCTCCCACGCATCCCGCGGCGATCACGCTGTACCCGAACTATCCTAATCCGTTCGGAGCGGGAAGTGCGAGCGGGAGCAGCCGCACCACAATCAGCTTCGATCTGCCGGACGAGTCCACCATCCGCCTCGCCGTCTACGACATCCTCGGACGCGAGGTCGCAGTATTGGCGCAGGGTGTGCATGCGCCAGGAACATATCGGGCGCAGCTGGATGGAGCTGCCCTGCCCAACGGTCTGTATTACTGCCGTCTGGAAGCGGGAGCTGCGCAAATGACAAGGTGCATACTGCTGCTTCGCTGACGAACGGCGCAGCATGACCGCAGATGCAAGCGGGAAGCCATGACCACGGGCGGGGGTTTGCCCCGCCCGTGGTTTTTGCTACACGGAGAGATGAGAACATGCCTGAAAGAACTGCTGCTTCGCGGTAAGGGACAGCAGACCTTATCTGGTCACGAGCATCGCCTTTGTCTCCATCCCTCGACCCATGCGCAGCTGATACATATACAGTCCCGCCGCCGGAAGTTGTGACGCATGGATGCGGATGTGATTCACGCCCCGCAGGCGATCCGAGAGATCGAGCACTTCCCGGCCGAGAAGGTCGTACACGTTCAGGGAGGCAGTGGATATCCGGTCCGCGAATTCCGGATCACTTCTCCAATAATCCGGGCGCAAATCCGCGCTACGTTTATCGTACTCCTTTATCCGGAATTCGATGGTCGTGTATTCCGAAAAAGGATTCGGGTAGTTTTGATCCAACCGCAGCTCGTCGGGTGTATATACCGTGGGACCGTCGACTGGAGTGGAATCCGTCCGTTCGAACGCGCCGATGTCTATCCCGGCTCCCGAAGGTCTGGCTTTTCCGTCGTAATCTTCCGCCGGTGCCGAGAGCGGCGAACCGGCGTCGATTGCGGGTGAAGCACTTCGCAGATGAAAATCGAATACCATCGGGTCCGCGAAGAACGGATCGGCTTCCACGAAATCATGACCCCGCACCTCGAATTCCTCGTCCCTGAAACCGTCGATCAGATTATGATCGACGATAACGTTCGATTGCAGCGCAGCGGTATCGACCACGATCTGAAAGGACAGGTTCTGGCTGCAGATATTGTTCCGGATAATCAGCCCCTCCAGATCCGGATTATTCTGAATGCCGATCCCTCCGCCCCAACCGCTCACGCCGTTACCGAACAGCGTGTTGTTGACGATGAGAACGTTCCTGACAGGATGGTGCAAAGGACCCGGACAGCAGCTGGAAACGCCCAGGCCGTCGAAGCTGTTGTCGTATGAGATATTGTTGAAGACGCGCACGTTTTCGAGCTGGCCGCCCTGTTCCGACGCCAGCATGATGCCGTTCTTCTGTGCGATGTCGTGCACAAGGTTTCCGTAAACGTCAATATTGAAAGTGTGTTTATCCCACGCATCGACATAGATGCCCACATGATCGGAATGGTGTACGTGATTCCTCAATGCTGCGCCATTGGAGGCCCCGTCCTTGAGGCAGATTCCTTCCTTCCTGCAATCGAGCACAATGTTGTCACGGACGAGAAAGGAGTCTGTCCCGGCCACGGAGATGCACTCCTGGTCACCGTTTGTGCATGCCAGCTCCACCGTGTTGCCGCTGATGAGAATGTGTGAACTGCTCCAGACCCCGATGCCGGATGAACCGGTATTGGAGACGGAATTTCCTTCAATGATGATATTGCTTGTGCCGTCCGCGAGTATGCCAGCCTCATTGGAGTTCACCACGCGCAGACCGGAGATCCGTATGTACTGTCGGCCCGCGAGATCGACAAGTCCGCTGTATTGGGGGACGGTGATGTTCGCGCCGTCGATTGTCGCGGCAGCGCCGGGGTACGTCGCATACGTGATATACATGTCCGCGGTGCCCGAATTCAGGGGAAGCAGGCGTTCTTCGTACACTCCGTCCATGATGAACACCGTATCGCCGGCGGTCGCTGTGGATGCCGCTCTCGCCAGCGTCTGCCAGGGTTGCTCCTGGCTACCGGCATTGCCGTCGTCGCCGTCGGGAGCAACGTAGTAGCTCTGTCCGAGCGCAGTTTCGATGGTCGCGAAAATACACCAGGGCAGGAATAGCGCCAAAACCGTTTTCATGCCTCACGCTCCGTGTATTTATCGGGTAACTAAGTTGTTACATGTCACGGTATGTTTTTTTCGACCGATCCTCGGAGAAGCCAAACAGTTGGAATGAGCAGTAATCTGCGCTGCCGCTTCGCGTAATGCGCCTTCACGAACGGAATGGCAGTTCAGATGTTGACTACCAATCCGTACAGGACACAAATACGGAGATTCATCGGTTTCAGCTTGTCGTCGTCCCGCTTCAACCTCAGCATCGAGATGTAGACTTTGATCCTGTAAGCGGACACCGAATCTCCGACAGCCATGAATTCCGGAGGAATGTTCTCGGCACTTCTGTCGTGATACCGGCGCACAAGACTGTCGATAACCGGGGTGAGTGGAATATCGATGGAATCGATCACCTGTCCGGGCTGCGAGCGAACGAAAGTCAGAGTGTCGAGCGAGGGATTCAAGTGATATGACGCTGTACCGGATATGACCGTTCGCGTCGGACTTTCGAGGAAGAAGTATCGCTCCGGGAACATGCGGTCATAGCCGGTAACGATCATCGCGTCCTCCTCCGATGCCTCGAAGGAGAGCTGATCGTCGGACTGCGACAGCCTGACCGCGACGTATTCCACACCGATGTCGGCGGCGATAGATGATGCGTCTCTCCATTCGGTCCGGGCGCCGAGAGAATCCTCCCGGAGTGTTCCGGAAAACCATGACTGAATTTCTCCATATCCATGCACGTCATGCAGATACTCCAACGCGGCGCTGATTTCCCTTGCAGCCTCGAATGGCACGGGATCCGCGGATTTATGCGCTTTGCCATTGACGAGGATCCCATGCGTTTTCAGCAGCGTCTCCAGACGGTTCACCTGGCTGTTTTCCGAAATTGCGAACGCCCCCCATGGACCCACCGTGATGAGAAGCGTGATGACGCATAGCGTGATCGGGATGGCCTTGATGCTTTTTCCGCGGCTGAAAAGGAAATACAGCACCATCACCGCGAGCCAGGCACCTGCGACGACGGCGATGTAGCGGCCTTCCGTCATGCCATAATCGGACAGCCGCCTGAGCACGGCGAGAAAGTACACAAGCACGAGCGGCGCCAGAAAGATGTAAAACCACCGCGATGCGAGCCGTATCCATCGGTTCCCGCTGTCCTCCCGGATGGGATGCAACAGCAGCAGCGCGAGCATCCCGGCCGCCGCGAAGCCGAGAATGAGACGTGCCGTCCAACCATGGGGCCAGGTCCAGGTCAGGATTATTTTCCCGGTGTATGCCGTCAGAATGACAAGATAGATGAGCACCAGGGGGAACAGCACATACTGCGTGAATATTTTGAGTCCTTTCGGATATTCCGTCATCGTGTCCAGCGCGTCAAGATCCTCAGGGATTCCTGCGAGGAAAAACCAGGTGGTCAGCATGCCGACCAGCAGGATCCACAGCTGGAAATATCTCTTCCCGGGAACTGTCACATCGAACAGGTTTTCCACTGCCGCGAGGGCGATGGCAAGTCCGGCGAATAACACCAGCGTGAACAGCCCCGCAGTAATCATCCGCAGGAGAAGGGTTTTGTTGAAGTGCCAGAAGCCGTTGACCTGTCCGCGGCCCAGCCAAGGCGCGATTGCGACAAAAAGATGCAGTGCTCCGGCGAGCATCACGAAACGGATCACATGGATTTCCGGGGCGAGGGTGATATTCGCGGGCAGCGAAAAACCGTACGCTCCGAGCAGCAGCACACCAAATCCTTGCAGGAAAAGAGAGCGGCTTGTGCTCCATCCGCGCTTCGCGGTGAACAGCGCCAACGCTGTCAGGAAAGGAATGCCAAGTATAGCGGCGAGCAGCACACGGAACGCCCAGGCAGGTTCTGTACCCGCTTCGCTGTCGGCAAGGAGGAGAGCGGCTGCGGTACCCGCGGCGGCCGCGAAGAGTACGAACGGGAATCTGTTCAGTGTGCGCGCGGAATCACGCGCGATCTGTTCAAAAGAAGGAAGACGCATGTCGTGCACCCCTCATCGGATGCGAAGGTCAAAAATAATACACAGAGTTGCTACGGGAGTCATGAGAGCAAGGAACATTGGCGCGTTGAGTCTGGAGTATCCGCTAAATGTCGGCGAGCAGGCGTCATCGTGAAGGAAACCGTCACACGCCCACGGGTCCACGAAAGCCTCCCCGTCCAACATCTGCCCTCCATCTCGGCGGGATGGCGAGGATGCTGTCGCACGTCTGCGGGTCACCGAATGCCTACTCACCAGAGGACGCCCGCGCCAACCTGAACGGTTGTAGCGCGGTAGGAGCCGGTGTTTCGCCAGGTATATGCGAGATCGATAGTCAGTCGGGTGCCGGATGAAACAGGGAAGGCGTAGCCACCGCCGGCAAGCAAGCCGAAACCGGTATTCTGCGCTGATTGAAACCGCAAGGTTCCCTCACTCGTGCTGACCTGGGTGTCGGACCACTGCATCGCCATACCGGGATCAAGGCGAAGATACGGACCGTCACCGATCCCGGGCATCAGGAAGAACTGAAAGCTTGGTCCGATTTGCGCATAGTTCACGGTCGAACTCCAACCATCACCCGAGTACGCATCAAAGAAACCCGTCACCGCGACGCCGAGCAGATGACGGCGCGAGAACACAGGCCAGTACAAGCCGACATCGAGAGCCGCGATCATACTGCGATCCCCGCCTTCTCGTTTGATCTCCTCAATCTCGGAGGCAAGTGTGCTGGAATATTTTTCGAAAGGGAATCCCACTCCTGCGCGATAATAATAGTTTTCATCCTCGAGGACCGACTGCGCAAAAATGAGACGAGGCAGAAGGAACAAGCACAAAACAACGATGCCGCATACGATCGATAGCCTGCGAGCGCAGGTGCTGCAAGTGCGATGTTTCGTCAGGTCGTTGACGGGAATAGACATAAGGCAGAAGCCGAAAATTGTACGCGAAAAATAATGTGCCTTCGATCAAATGTCAAATGGATGCCAGGTCAGCGCACGACATGCGCGTTCGTCCCGGATTGACGGTGACGAACAGTTCTAGCGCGGGAAAGGAAATGAATCCGACACTTTCCAGGTATGCGTATCCATGCTGAATGGTCCATCCGGATAAATCCGCTTCAGCAGTATTTGCCGATGCCGATCCGGGAACGTGGTGCGGGAGTACATCGGAGGATCGGGAAAGCAGTATTCATTCTTTACGTGCCAGAGCGCGCGTTGAAAAAACAGATGCTTCGCCGTTTCGCGGTCGAACACGTTCATCGGACAACACCACACCGGGATCCAGTCATATCCGGTCCCGATATCCACAGGTGACTGATCGTATGGTACCGTGCAGTACAAGTGCATATTTGGTCCGAGAATGATTGAAAGATCCAGCGGGTAATGATCGTTATGATCCCATTTGTCCGCCCAGAGCAGGTTGGCGAAGGGCTCCGGAATAAGCGGCGATGCTTTCATGATTTCGAGCATTTCTTCAGCTTCCGCCGCGGTGAGCATCTGTACGTCTTCGAGCGGGTTGCCCTCCCGAAGAAGAAACGCCCTGATCAGTAGCTGACACGCGAGCCGGTTCTCGGATTCGTCCTTGCATTGAAGAGAGTTGAAAACCTCGGCTGCTTCATCATACATGCGCATGCGGAAGTACGACAATGACAGATAGTAGCGCGTCCGGCAGTTGAGCGGATCGAGACGGAGAGAGTGTTCAAACACGGGGACGCATGCTGGATAGGCGCCGATGTTGAACATCAGGACGCCGTTGTGCATGTTGACGTCGACGTTACTGGAGAGAGGTATGAGGGGAGACATGATGCACTCCTTTTTAGCTGTTTATGATTCGTGGCCGCAATAGGGATGAAATCGCCACGGGAGCGTATGCTCCGCTGAATGGGTCAGGTGAACATGGTCATCGGGTCAGATCGTAGCGTCCGTTGGGGGAGACTGCTGCGATCGGAATCAGGCCGGTCTCGCCGAATCGCTTCAGAATTGCCCGCATGTCTTCGAGATGTTCGCGCAGCAGCAGCCAGGATGAATCGCCGGTGTCGTCGAACTGCTCTTCGGAATAAAAAGTCATCTGCTGATATTGCGCTTCATCGTCATAGGGAAGGATGAGTACGGGAATGCGCCTGAGGGACGAGGGCCGCGTCGCGACCAGCAGATAGAGCTTCTCGATGACGTCGTCGGTCATCGCGATGCAGCCGATGGAAACGCATTTGCCGTGGATGAAAATATCCCCACCTTGATTCCAGCTCCGGCGCGTCAACCGCGTATGCCGCGCGTGCCGTTTGTCGTCGATGGCGTTGGGGTAATTGATTTTCATCGAAAGATGATAGCTGCTGGCAGGATTCAGATACACGACGCTGTAGATGCCGTCCGGTGTGATGCCGTCGCCCTGCTTCGCCTTGAAGCCCGGGGCGGGGTCCATGTTGCATACCGGAAACGACGCGACGGTATCGGTACGCTCACCCTGCCGTACGACGTGGAACATGCCCGTGTGCTTGACGACCACGAAACCGATCCCGGCGCCGCGCCAGTTCGAGTCGCCGAAGGCTTTGGTCCAGTACGCTCTGTGCGCCGCGTCAAGGCGCTGCAGCAGCGTCTGGCCGTGCGCCGCCGTCGAAACGGCCAGCAGCATGAAGACGAGCAGAATACGGGGGATGGTGTTCATCGGTTGGACTCCGTTTTTAGCTGTTTGTTTTTCGTGGCCGCAATAGGGATCAAATCGCCACAACTGAAATAATACGTGAACGACTCGTTGAAGTCAATATAAAAACCGCGGAATGGCAGACCATTCATATACACGGATTTCGGCGTCCCGGCGTGCGCGAGCGTCATGGTGGTGTGCCAGTGATCCACACGCTGAAAGCGATGGTTTTGATTCACGATGTAGCGTTTGCTTGTCTCCGCAGTCTTGCACTCGGCAACGTTCGTCAAATAAAATCCGGATATGATTTATTTCAGCGCAATGCGAACATACCACCATTCTTGTATATCCGATCGCGACACACGAAATTCGACTCAACGACATTTCACAAACACGGAGGATGCAATGAAATCTGCATTCCTGAATCTCCGCGTGATGATCATGTTCGTGGCGATAATTTGTTTGTTCGTAACCACACTTGAGGAGCCCGAGTTACGATACGTCTGCGGGGTGTTCATTCTGATCGGGAGCGCCGGCATTTAGAAAGCCCGGAATGAGCACACCGGTCCGTACCATCCGTGAATGATCAGTACCGGGGGAAAGCTACAGAATCGATGCACCCGCGAAGAAGGCGATGAAATCGATTGCGAACATACGCTGGTTTTTGAAATGAAGCCGATCCGTCACGGGTAAACGCCGTACTCCGTTTGACAGAAGGAGAAAATGCCCGCGACAGTTGAGCAGTTTTTCTCCGGCATGGTGCGCTGAGGGAATTTGAAATAATAAGGATTTGATGCAACCAGAGCGATGACCGCCGTGGTCCGCGCAACGGAATTCGGATACCAACTTGCCGCTGAGCGGACCGTTTGACACGAAATATTGGTGTGCGGACCTTGGTGCCTCATCACATGCGACAGCAGCGCCCGGACTTGCATCCGGGCGCTGCGTGTTTCTCGGGATCGGTGGGCATCGACACCAGTCCTTTGAGTTGTACCGCTACCGTAACAGCAGCATCCGCTTTGTCAGAACGACTCCATCCGAGATCAGACGGTACTCATAAAAACCGGGAGCCAAATACGTGGCGTCGAGATGCAGTACATTCGATCCAGCCGCATAGTCGCCCTCGAACTCCCGGATTGTGCGGCCCAGCGCGTCGATGACGAGCAGGGTTGCGTGCATGGTTCTCGGGAGAACGAAACCGATGGTCGTGACCGGATTGAACGGGTTCGGATAATTCTGTTCAAGCTCCAGGCCGGGCGGAAGCAGCGCCTCGTCGACGCCGACAACCATCGTCATGCGCACCGGGATGTCGAGGTACACTGGATAGTTCATTGTCGACACTCTTACGTTGCCATTGTACGTTCCGGCCGGGAGCAGACGCGTGTTGACGGCGACTGCGAAGGTCTGTTCGCCCTCGCCGGCCATCTGCTCGAAATCGAGCCACTCGATGTCAGGTGACAGCGTCCATGGTGAGCGCACGTCGCCGACAGGACGAATGGTCAGGTTCGTCGATGGCAGCGGGTCGCGGTTGTTGACGTTGAAGACCAGCTCGCTCGGTACGGCGATGAAACCCAGCGGCGACATGTCGACCGAGAGTTCCACGGTGAACTGACCGGCGGCGAACAGGGATACAACCTCCGTCTCGCCGGTTTTATCCACATCATCGATCAGGACCCTCATGATGCGTCCAGGCAGCGGAGCGTACCACGAGAGCGTGACGTTCGATGCATTGATGCCCGCCTGATAGGCGAGCGTGTATTTTACGGAAAAGGGTTGAGCACCTGCGTCAGGAGCACGATAATCCGCCAGCGAACCTGTACCGAGCTGAGAGGCGCCAGGCGTGCTGATGCAGCGTGCGTCGAAGATTTCGTTGGGCGGCTGCGGCGGGAGTTCGCCTTCGCCCATGTCCATATCGAGTCCGGATGTCGCGCCTTCGTATACACCGATGGCGAGCGTCTGCGTTCGGTTCTGGCCATTGGAGATGGTCAATTCGAGCTGCACGCCACGCCATCCTTGTCCTGCCGCCTGCACCGCGAGAATGAGCAGCAGCAATACGACGATGCTTATTGTGGTTTTCATGGCGGCCTCCTTACTTGACGATCGTGAGTGTGCGTGAAACGACACCAGCGGATGTTTCGAGCCTGCAGACGTACATACCGGCGGGCAGCATGGCGCCGTGCTCGTCGCGTCCGTCCCAGAGCGACAAACGCGATCCCGGCGGTTGGTGCGTGGAAACCAGCGTGCGTATGCTTCGTCCAAGCATATCATACACCTGCAACCGCACTTCACCTGCTTCGGAGAGCGTATACGGGATCCAGGTTTCACCGCCCGCGATGAACGGATTGGGATACGTCGGGCCAAGCGTGTTCGTGGTCGACGTCTGCTCGATGCGTACATCGAGAAGGAGTTCGATGCTTCCGGGAACGTTGACGGTCAGTTCCTCACCCGGTAGTCCGGTGAACGTCGCCATCAAACTACCATCGACGCTTCGCACATCAATGCTGATACGCCCTGATACGATGGGCAGCGAAAGACGAACGGCGCCCTCGGCCTGCAAGCGGATCGTGTTCTCACCGTTGAAGATGAAAAGCGCGTTTTCGCTTGTCCTCGCATCGAACAGACCGGCCGGCGGCGGCGTGGGAAGAATCAGCGCCTCACGGCCTTCCGGAGATGGGGTTGTTCCGCTCACATACAGTGCGCGCACACCCTGGCCGTCGTGCGTGGCGATGAGCAACGCGGCGACGTCAAGTGCTTCGACCACCTTGCTGTATTGCGCAACGCTTCCGCCAGTAAATGGTGTCGTTTGCATGTGAAGCTTCGTGCCTGGATCGACGCGCACCCAGTAACCCTTACCGGGATCCACGGTGGTTGGAATGATGTAGCCCTGATTGGGATCCCAACCGAATATCGCCTTCAGGCCTGCTGGAGGCGTTGACTGAATGCCTGAAACGGCAAGTGATTTACTGAGCGCGCCGATCATGTTCCATCCGAAACCACAAGGCTCACCGATGCCGTTCAGCGTGTTCCAGTCGAAACTGTAACGGTTCACACCGGTCAGTACGCTACCGAAACCTTCGCTCTTGAGCCAGTATCCGCGGCCAAAGTTCATGGCGCCCACGCCTTCATATCCGCCGGTGGTCGTGTTGAACTGGTAGAGTGTGACCATGGGATCGGCGAAAACCGTCGCCGCTTCCGGGTTCTTCATGTCAACCGGGAGGGAAATCATCTGCCAGCCGTCCGGGATCTTCCAGGCATAGCGCACGGGATCCTCGTTGCCGTCGGGCAGCGGAAGCGGAACGAGGATTTTCAGCGTGTCTTTTTCCTGGTCCGGGTCATCGTTGTTGTTGATAATCTCGATTTCGCGCTCCCGCCCCGGCTTGTCAGGATCGAAGCAGAAATGCACGATGAGCAGCGAGTCGAGCTGTTCGAACGCTGTCAGCCTGGTAGGCGTGCCCCCGCCGCCGTGTGTCGGTTCCTCGAAGCGGAGATTGTACGGATTGGTATACGGACGCAAAGCCCCGGACTGACGATCGCGCAATTCCAGCTTCAGACGAACGCAGGGCCAATCCCGCGTATCCATATCCACCGGTGTTACGACGATGTCGTTCTGGTTGGCTGGTTCGGGACAGGTCTTCTCCTTGACATCGATGAGGAAGATGTATGACCCCTCATCGGTGAAAGTGTAGCTCGACTGTGTGCGCATATCGATGCTGCCCGACACCCCCTGGATGCGGAGACTGAAGCTCGCGTTGGGAGAGGCCGGCGGCGGAGGCCAGGTCATCTGCACGGGATTTGTCGTACCCGTCTGAACATAGCCCTGGTAGGTGTGTGTGCTTTTGATCGCGCGATGATCCGTGATGCTGCCTTGCGACCCTGTGATATTCCGCCATCTAATATCGATCGCCGTCGGCGGTGGAATTGGCGGCAGATCGATCTGTCCAGCTTCGAGCCCGTCGCCCGCTCCTGGCTGCATGCCGTATTCCAGCGCCATCTGGGCGTGTGATGCATTGACGAATGCGAGATTGTGCATCCAGGCCTTCATCGGCTCGGGCACACAGGGTTTCGGCCGATAGTGTGCAATCAGTTTCTTGCTGCGCCACATGACGACGTTCAGCGGATTTGTGATCGTCGCAGTGTCGCCGCTCCAGCCGACGAAGATATAATCCGCGGGCGGATGGGCCTCGGCGATGAGTGTCGATCCGATCGCGGCGGTCTGACGGTAATCGAACGGTCCTGTCGGGCCTTCGGGGTAGATCACAACCAGCTCGGCCAGTGTGGGGTCGATGGGTCTGATGATCGGGTAGAGTCTGTATGCGCCGGGCAGCGTATTGGGACCGAAAGGAATCTCGTTCGGATTCTCGGGCAGCTCGCCAAGATCGCCTCCGATTCCGTGGAACGTAAAGCCCGGAGGGGTCTGGTAGAACAATCTGAACGGCTGCAAAGCGGATCTGCTCAATCCGTGTTTAAACAGGTCCGGGTGTGGATGCGGAGTGAGAATGATTTCACCCGGGAAAGGCCTGATGAAAATCATGCGTACGTACTCCGGGTAGGGGATGATCACGGTTGGCGACGAGCTGATCCGCTCGACCTCGATATCGTATTCACCGAATCCGAAATGCCCTCCATAGCGATCAACGAGGTCGTAGCTGATGGATTGAGAAATATCCGCTTCCACCTTGATCGTATACTCACCGTCAGTATGGAGGCTGAGTTTCCAGTCGCTTCCGACCCGCACCGCGTTGATATGCGCTGTCGTCCCTGCCCGCAAGGCCCGGAATTTCGGTACGAAATTCGAACGCGGTTTTACACGCAAGGTGAGCCGCACAGTTTCGCCAAAAAAGCCGCTGGACATATTGATTGCCGTGAGCCGGTAATAATCGCCCTGCGGGATGAACCATGAAAACTCGCCGGCGATGCCGGTGATCACCAGTGCGCCATCAACGCGGTACGGTGTCATGCCGGGTCCGGACGATGGCAGCACGTGGGGATTGGTCGTGGTGTTGGGTTCACTCGGATCGAAGCAGTAGACGGTGTCCGGCGGCGTCGCCGGTCGCGTGGTGACCGAGGCAGCCTGCGACGGCGTGCCGCGATTCGTATTGAAATAGCCGACGATACGGAACTTGTACTCGTGGTTGGACTGAATCGGGTTCGCGCCCGTTCCGCTTGTTCCGGGCACTGCATACACGATGACGCCTGTCCATTGGTTGATACCGACGGGGAAGGGACCCAGTGGAATGTGCCCGCTGCCCAACTCGCGCCAGTTACCGGCGGAAGCTTCATACTCGATCTTCGTCTGCGCATCGGACATGTTATAGCGGTTCTGCCAGTGCAGCGCGACTGCGGGCGCAGGACTTGCGCTCGTGCCTGCCGGCGCGAGATGCGCCCTCAGCGATGTGTTCAGTGTGAAAATATCCGGAGGCGAGCTGGTATAGGTCGCAGTGACGCGCGTAACGGGATTCGCCTCCGTGGATGAAAGCGCGGTGCTCGGGAGTTGGTTTGCGTACCAGTCGATGTTCGAAGTCGAACCGTCGAGCCGGCGGACCGCCCAGAAATCGAAGTAGTATGCTATCCCGCCGACCGTCCGGGACGCGGGAGCCACCACCTTATGACGATAGTAATAGCACATCGGGATGGCGGTCGGTGTGGTACGCGTCACGTTGGCCCTGTCATCTTCATTTTTGAATTCCAGCGGAATACCCGATGGGATACTGAGGAACAACCGTGAGGGTATGGCGTCCGCGGCGAGTTGCACGGCTGTGAACACCGGTGTCGCCAGACTTGTGCCCCCGGTATAATTCGATTTCATGATGCCGTCCCAACCATGCATGGTGTAGCCGGGCTGTTTGTATGCAGGACGGTCGGCCTGGCAATTTACGTTCTCGATGCCGCGGTAGCTGAAACCGCAATTGTCGTTTTTGTACTCGTCAGGACAACCCCAGAGATGCCCGACCTCATGTGCGACAACGCTGCGCATTGGCAGGTCGAAGGGCGTCGATCCGGCATAACGCGTATCCATAGTGAAATACACGCCTTCCTTGTCCGCGCCGCTGTTCCACCACACGCTGCAGGCATGCGGCCATATCGCAGCGTCGCCGGATGGTTTGTAAGCGATGAAGCCGGTGATCGATTCATCGGCGCCGGTCAGTGCGCGGATCTTGTTGTTGTACCACCAGCAGTATTTCAGCCCATCGTCCGCCCACGACCAGCTTGGCGGACTATCGAAGGCGCTCGGGGTGTAGAATCGCCTGACGATCTCGCGGATGAACACATTCTCACCTACGACCGTCGGTTCTCCGGTTACCTTGGCATAGTCGCCGTAAGGTGTGTACAGCCGCCAGTTCATGGTGACTACCTTTCCGTATGCCGCTGCGAAGGTCACCCAGAAGTTGATACCCGCGACATAGTAATTCCGATAATCGTTGTACACGGCGTTGATCCAATCGTACGATCCGGTACCGGTTTTGCTTTCCATGAAAAAGCTCGTATGCGCGATGAGTCCCCGCAGTGCGGATCTGCGCAGTATCTGCGGATCTCCCCCGCCCAGGGTCGGTATTCCCCTGGCGATTTCGCGAGGCGACGGCTCATCGACAGTGTAGGCGCGGACGCAGTCCAGTTCGGGCATCGCCTTCATGCGCGCCCATTGCTCGTCTCCCGCCTGTTGGATACGTTCTTTCTCCTGCTCCGTCATAGGGCGTTTGACAAAATCGAGATACTCCAGTATCGCTTTGTCGGCCTCGGTTTCCGACGCGAGGATGGAATTGGCGCCGAGCTGAGTCCTGAATTCCGCGCTGCTGTAAGCGACCGAGAACACCTCGATGCTGCCGACCGCTGTGGCCAGGCGGATCTGTGTGACGGCGTCTTTCGCTTCAGGTGGAACCCACGCCAGCATTCGTTGCGGCGATGTAATGATGGACACGAGTGCGCCCTTCCGTGTGAGTTCATCACGGAGGAGCAGCGCTTCGTCAATAGTGGTGGAATTGGATTGGATGACGGCCAGGTGCTGATTGTGCGCTTCAAGGCCGAACTCTGCGGCGTCGGGTGGTACGTATCCTGGCTGCGCAACCTGCGAAAAGACGCAGGTGGAACAGAGCATGGAGATCAGTACCACGCCGAACATGCATTTCCAGTGATTCATGGAGTCTCCTCTCAGCTGGTGAACTGGATCGATGTCGAAGCGGGTTGAAACTCGTCATGCGCCGAACGTGCTCGGCGGCATAGATGGGGTAATGCGCAACGTCAATGAGTGACAGTGCGCGGACATCATTGCGCCTTTTATAAAAAGGACTATTTTGTATGATTACAACTTACGTAATTTCGCCGTTGCTGTCAAGAGGTGCACCGGGGCCTGTTCGTCTGCCCGGCCAAAAAGCACAGGGACACGGGCTAAGGTTTGCTTCGGTTGATAGAATTAGCAAAAGACACGGGGGAGAAGTGTGGGCCGAGAGTACATTGGACGGTGGCGCGACATGGTATTTCACTTTAGCGCAGCCCTGATTATGACATCTTTGTGGATGGGGGCTGATCCAGAGGCCAAAAAACATCGTCACCTCGCCGCAGCGAGTCTTCGACCTGAGTGTGCCTACCAGTCAGCCTGAGGCTGACTGGTTGGCACACTCAGCATGGCGGGGTTGACTGACGTCAGGACAACTCAAATCGTGCATGATGTCATTAACAGACACTGCCGTGCTTGCGCTGTGCAAATATGAAACGTATTAACGTAGCGGCGCCGCTGTTGTTGTTTTTCAGCGCGCCATGCAGCAAATTTGAAGCATTGAAAAATCGCAATCCTGGAGGAGGCAATGAAGATGTCATTTCCGACTATTCGCACGGGTATCGTCGCGGCGGCAGTCATCTATATGTTCGTCATCGCATTACTCCAGCCGGAGTTGCGCTATCCCTGCATGCTCGCAGTTCTGATCGGAAGCACCGGACTATGGAGGTCGTATACGCGAGCGGGGAGCCAGAAGGAGCGGCGGGTTAGCGCAGAACGCTGAAACACGCGGCCTGCCGTCAACGACTCGAGTGGAATTGTCGCTGTATTCGCTGACTACGGAGAGCCACCGGCTGAACAGACGAATACCGCCTCTGAAATACGATTACTACACAATATACGCACCTTACGAAGAGATAGCTCAATGAAACGCCTGCTGTTATTGTCCATGTTCCTGCTCGTGGCCGCCCGGCTCACAGCTCAGGAACTCAGCTACACAGATCGCCTTTACTATGTGAGCAAGGCATGGGGGCTCGTTAAATACAATCATTCACGGGCAGCAGCCTGCGAGGTGGACTGTGATGCAATGCTGCGATCGGCATTGGCTTCGGTAAAACAGGCATCGACGGTCGCTGCATTCAACGACATTCTCTCCGCCATGCTGGACTCCGCCGGAGTGTTCACCGTAGCGACGGACACACCTCCGGTGATCTCACCCGAACTTCGGCGAAACAGGGATTACACATGGATCGATGATGAGGCACTGCGTTCCGACGTACGTGTTCGATTGGACAGCATCATCGCCAACGCACGAGCGCGTCCGAACTGCCATGTCGACATGATTCAGGGAACAAGTTCCTGGTTGACGCTTCCACATGATAATCCAATCCTGGGAATAAATGCACAAGCCAATTTTCCGGATGAATATGAACGGCTGTTCGCTATAATCAAATACTGGAATATTCTTGCATACTTTAATCCGAACAGCCATATACTCGACACGCCATGGGATGACACGTTCCGGCGCCACATCCTCTCCATCGCGGAAGCGAACAATTACGACACATTTTTTGCCGCATTCAAACGCATGACTGCGGGACTGAACGATGCGCATGTTGAAGGATTGACAATCAGTTCAAAGTATAGCACCCGCATGTATGGGCCCAAGCTCGTGTTGCGGCACACTTCCGACGGGTATGTCGTCGTGAAGTCCGGTGTGTCTTCAATTGCGGTGGGTGATGTGCTGATCTCCGTTGACGGAATGTCGATGCAGCAGCGCGAGGACTCGCTGCGGGAGTATATTTCTGCCGGGAATGATGCCGTATTCCGCCGCACGGTGTGCGGTCTGGTATTGCAAGGGGTATACTACGATCCTATTAATCTCACGCTCCGCGACAGCGTGGGCACCGAGTACAGCTATAGCGGCAGGCGAATGCAGGAGGTGAATTCCACTTGGCACACATCGTATTATCCGAGTGATTCTCTTTCCACGGTGCTATGGCGAAAATGGGCATGCAACGTTGGCTACGTGCACATGGGGAACCTTACTACGGATGATGTCCAGGAAATGTACGAGGCGCTGAAAACAACGGACGCGATAATCTTCGATGTCCGGAATTATCCGCGGGGAACCATCACTGAGATCGCGAAGCGCATGCATGCATCCAGAAACATTGCCGTTCGCTATACAATCCCCGATCCGACGTTCCCTGGGTCATTTTTTACCGGTGAGACACATGCAGGGATGGATGGCAATCCCGATCCGTATTTGGGCAAGGTGATCGTCCTTTGCAATCAACAGACGCAGAGCCATGCGGAATGGACATGCATGATACTGAAGGCGATGCCGCAGTGTACCATCATAGGCAGCCAGACTGCCGGTGCGGACGGAAACGTAACCCGGTTCACTCTGACGAGGGACATACAAACCGGTTTCACGTCCTTGGGAGTATTTTGGCCCAATGGCGACAGCACGCAGCGCATTGGTATCGTTCCGGATATCGAGCTACGACCCACGAGCGTCGGCATCCGGCGGGGGAGGGATGAGGTACTGGAAAAGGCGCTCGAGGTTGCCGGTTGCGTACTTGACGTACCGGATCCGACAGCACGTGTCCCAGAGGGAATGACGCTCGAACAGAATTACCCCAATCCATCCAATCCATTTTCGACGATCGTTTACACGCTCGATCGGCCCGGAATTGTCCACATTCGCATCCTTGATATGCTTGGAAGACCTGTACAAACGCTCCGCGTTGAGGTTCACTCCGCGGGGAAGCACCAACTTGAAATTGATACATCCACGCTCGTCCCCGGGAGCTATCGCTATGTACTCGAGGCCAACGGCGTATATTTGGGGAGAACGATGTTCGTTGTGCGATAGGTTGCCCTACACAAGAATATACCAAAGAGCATATGAATTCCCGAGGTCCATTGATCAGAAAAGTTTTAGCCGCAGCTCTCATAGTGTTGCTTTCTTCCGGATGCACATCGACGCGTTTCATCAGTGTGGACGCCGAGTTCCATGAAAGGAGCCGCCTGACCTACGTGGAGGCGCAAGAGCATCTCCATGGGGAATTTGTTCGCATTATACTCCGGGACAATCGGGAGGTCTTCGGCGTCGTCAGTGAATTACGACCGGACTCGGTGCATTTCCTCCACGAGGACGGTGTGGGGTCCCTCGCACTCCCCACACGCGACGTGCTACGACTAGAGAGCAGGAATCATCTCAGCGGAGGAATCCTGGGATTTCTTGGCGGTCTCATGGTGGGCCCTCTGGTCGGATTCGCCGTTGGAGGGATCTCGATACCTCGTGGCGGAGATCGTGGTCTGGGCGTCCTTCTATTTGCCCTCGCAGGCGCGGGAGTTGGCATCTTGTCCGGCACCATATATGGGTCGATTCGTGGCATGGTCGAACGCTATGAATTTCAGGCGTATTCAGTCGTTTCGTATGCGCCCTGACCTCCGCAGCGCGTACGATGCGGCGCAGTCGCTACGGGGCTGGTTACTGATCGAGTTCGCAATGAATGCAACATTCCAGCGATGCGTGCATGACATCAGGCAGTACTGACCTGAAAATCCTGCATAATCCGGACGCTGCCTCCTGAATCGACACCACGAACCAAGTTCAGCTTCTCAGATTAAACATCACTCGGTGGCGTATCGAATGATGACTTAGCGCTCGCTAACGTAGAAGATATTCAAAAAATTCTACCAGGCGCTGCGCTGCTTATGACATCAGGGAGGGACATGGTGTCATGTCACGATTGATCCGTTGCAATACCGCTGCTATGCTGTCTCTGTTTGCACGGTTCTTTCGACCAACTGTCGAAATTGGGTAAATGCAGCGTGAACGAACGTATCCGGATTCTGAGAACGCAGAGTGTATTGCGCCGTCCGCACTACGCCGGCCTCCGAAGGTGGGACTCCAGTTGGATGAAGGAAACTCCGCGCCGGGATCCGGTTGGACAGGGACGGTATTCCGGATCCTCCGTGTTTCGATCGCTTGATAACGGCGATTGCTGATGGTGCTACGTGCAGGAGGGAAGGCTGTCATCGAGTTGATTCGAACAAGCGCCAGCTCATGATTGTATCGGTAGCGCACCTGTGCGTGTCATGATCTGGATGGAGGAGCTGGATGTATTTCAAGGGAGCCGTCTGATGAGCCTTCCTCTTCTGCCGTCGCGTTGTTTTCCCCACTGAGATCGGTGGATGAAGAGAGGTTGGCAAGCCGCACTTCTCGTTCAGCTGTCGCAAAATTTACGCGCAGCAGCAACACGAAGCCAGCCACGAAATACACCGCCAGGGAGAGTACTGCGATGCGGTAGCTCCCGGTAAACTGCAGAGCAAGGCCGAAGAACAGCGGACTGAGCCAACTCGTGCCGCGCTCGCTGATTTCGTAAATACCGAAGTACTCCGCTTCGCGTCCCGCGGGTATCATGCAGGAAAAAGCCGCGCGGCTCAACGCCTGGCTGCCCACCAGCACCAGCGCAGTGACGGCCGCCATCAGGTAGAAATCGGTTTTTGTCTGCAGGAGTCCCCAGGCATACAGCGTAATGAGGATGTAGATGGAGAGAGAGAGCAGGATGCTGCGTTTCGTCCCCAGACGTCGGGCCAAACGCTCGAACAACCAGGCACCGAGCACACCCACGAACTGGACGATCAATATCACTTCCGCCAGATCCTGCATGCCGAGTCCGACCTCCTGCTGCCCGAACTGTGTGGAAATTGATGTTACGGTTTGTATGCCATCACTATACAAGAGAAAGGCGACCAGGAACAACAGTGTGTGCGGGTATCGCCGGAGCGTCTGCGCGGTACTCTTCAATTCCCTGAATCCCGCGGTGAGCAGCATTCCGCCATCCGATGGTCTGTGCTGCGACCTGCGCGATTTCAGTTGCATCAGCGCGCCGCCGCCGAACAGCAGCCACCACAAACCGCAGCTCGCAAGTGCGATACGCGTAGCATCCATTTCGTCGAAACCCAGACTCGTCGCATTGGCGAAAAACACATACTGAAATATGAGCAGAATTCCGCCGCCGAGATACCCGAGGCCCCATCCCGCGGATGAGACCCGGTTCCGGTGCTCGGAATCACAGACTTCCGGGAGGAAAGCGTTGTACAGTACATCCGATGCGCCGAAACAGATATTTCCGAAAAGAAACAGCGCACCGGCAAACAGATACTGCTCCATACCGACACCCAGCATGGCTACGACGCTCCCACTCCCGCCGATCATGCTGAAAATGAGCAGTGATTTTTTCATGCGAGTATAATCCGCCAACGCACCGATGAGCGGCAGCAGACAAATCTGGAGGAAAACGGAGATAGAAATCAGGTAAGGATAGAAGGCCCCCGGATGAACAGGTATCCCTAACGGATGCACCATACCCGAGCCATCGGCAGCTGCTTCCGCGATCGTTGTAATAAATGGACCGAAAAAAACGGTGACTACCGATGTGGGAAAGACGGCGGCGCCGAAGTCGTACAAACACCACCCCGCGACTTCCCTCCCCAATCGGAAGATGCTGCGCTTCTGTGTGCCTTCATCGGTGTCCATCATGCTCTTCCTCGGTTTCAGTGTTGTCGATCATTCTCGTACCCGATGCCATTGGCCTGTCTCCTTCATCATCGGAACACAGGCCGCAGCCTACGCCGCGGATTGCGCTGCGGGGCTGCGGCCACCTGGCTTCCATCGTACATCCATCCCACCCGTTCAGAACCGCACCTGGAGGCGTCCGGTGAGCAATCTTCCCACTTCCGCGCCGCCGATGAATTCAACGTGCCTGTGATCAAGCAGGTTTTTTACCGAAAGAATGAAATCCGGACGCAGCGGAAGGGGAATCGGAACACGCACACCAACATCCAGCAGGCTGTACGAATTGATGCTTCCCTCGTACACACCGGATTTGACGCGGTGACCGTCAACAAACCGATACCGTGCTGTACCCTGTATCCCGCTCGAAGGCTCCGTGTATTGTAGTGAAAGAGCGGCCTTGTGCTGCGGAACATTGAGCGAGAGCGGCCCCTTCCCATCGACATCGTCGAAATACACCGTGCTGATGAAGCTGTATGTGCCGCCGACCTGCAGATTGCGCAGCACTCCGGCCTTGAAATGCACGTCCGTTCCCCAGTAATCGATCTTTCCATAATTGATCGGAATCATCAGAATTTCGGTCCTGTCGGTCGCCTGTTCGGGCGTTACGGTACCGAGAGGAACCTGCGCCATCCCTTGGGCGACCAGCGTCGCGAATTGCTGCGCGGCAGCATCGCCGACAATCGGCGCCGCCTGCGCGTAGAGGTACGCGGCTGTTTGCTCTCCATCGAGGAACACGTTTGGTGTGACGACGCGTGCCGGGGTGACGAAGTTTTCATACTCCGAATGATAGATGTCGACTCCCGCCTGAAGTTTTTCAGACAGCATACCCTTGTAGCCGACCTCCCAGGAGCGGAGCTTCGTGGGCTTCAACCGGGCGATGTCCTGAACCTGCGAGGCATCGATCAGATCGAACGCTTCCGTCTCGATGTTCAGCAGTGCCAAGGCGCCACCAACCTGCGACGCATCGGGCGCCGGGAGCATCTGGAGCAGCTGACGAACGTCATCCGGAATATCGGGCGAGAGCGATACCGTCTGAACGACGGCATCCCAATAGGCCACTGCCTGTCCCACGCCCAGTCCAACCGACGGATCGGGATTGAATTTTGAATGGAAGATCAAATCTCCATCTTGCCGGCCGAATGTGTAGCCCGTCTCCGGTACGCCAACGTTTCGAAGTCCGTACATCAACGGATCGTAACCGGTATCGAACACATCGTCGGTTATTCTCATGTCGAGGAAGAGATCGCTGATTGCCGGCGTGAGATATGCCTGATTGTAGGTGAGACGCAGGCTGTGATTCTGCGTCGGCGAATAACGCAGACCCGCCCTTGGTGAGAACACCGGATTCTCCAGCATACTGTGATAGTCAAGGCGGCCGGCGACGAGCAGGCTGAGCGCATCGCCGACAAGACGTGTGTCGGACTGCAGATACGCGCCGAATTCATCCACGTTGTCCTTGTCCTCGTTCCGACCCATGATGGTGCCATCGGTTTCGGGCCGCGTCAGGAACATGTCCACGCCATAGGTGAGGCGCTCCCAGTCCATCGGACTACTGGAGTGCTGAACCTCGGCGACGATTTTCTTCGAATTGTCCACAATCTTCTGATCGCCGCGGAGCAGGTAGGTTTCGCCCGCGTCATTCATATTCAGGTACACCTGGGCGAACAAATCACCGCTCACAAAGCGGCTTTGCACATGCGAATAGCTGAAGTTTTTCGCCTGCACAGCCCCGTTGTCGGTGAGGTCGAGACCCTGCACCGCGGTGCTGCGTCCGGCGCTGACCGCGAGGCTGCTGTTGTCGCCCACCAGGTAATCGAAGCGGGTGTCGATTGAATACCGTTCCGCGGTATGGTCCGCAGGGTATGGCTCCCGCGTGTCGGTAAACTGCCAATCCTCCGCACGCATGTACGTTGCCGATACTCTGTAGCCGAAGTTGCCGCCGAGCGTGCCCGCATGCCGCGCCGAAGTGGAGTAGAGAGAACGCTCTCCACCCATGACGGAGATATCCGTCCCTCTCGATGCGAAAGGCGATTTCGTGATAATGTTCATCACACCGTTCGTCACGTTGGGACCATACAGCGCCGAGCCGGGTCCGAGCACTACTTCTATGCGGTCGATATCGGCGTCGCTCGGGCTCTGCAGATAGGAGATGTTCGCACGGAGGGAGGGAAGATTCGTGATGCGGTTATCGATCAATGTACGCATCGAACCGTTGAACACATTGTTCAGTCCCCGCGCGATGTATTCCCGTTGCATGATGCCTTTCTGCGCCACATCCACCCCCTGTACGCCTTCGATATGATCCACGGGGGAAACAGCGTTCCGCGTCTCGATGTCTTTGGCCGAAATGACCGCCACGGATGCCGGCGCGTCAAGCATTTTTTCCTTGCGCCGTGAGGCGGTAACAACCACCTCTCCCATATTGAGGATTTCCTCCTCCAGAACAATGGCGAGCGAGACCGGTTTCCCGGACCCTACGCGCACATACTGCGAATCGGTGCGGCTCCCGAGGAAGGAAGTCAACATCGTGTAGTTACCATCGGCGATACCGCCGATATTGAACGTGCCATCAGTGCCGCTGTATGCGCCGACGACGAAGCTGTTGTCGCCCGAATTCAACAGGCGAATGTGCACTCCGGGAAGTGGAGAACCGGTTGCGCCATCGGTGACGCTACCTTTCACTATACCGTTCTGTGCGTGTAGCGGGGCGAGCAGGCCGGCGAGAAGAAGTGCGGTGAGAATGAGCGATCGTTGTTTCATTGTATCCTCCGTTGATGGTTTGGGAAATGAACTGAATGTTTCCGCATCGTTATAAATCTTTTCGGTACACCGCGAACGTTTTCCATGGCGCAAGCCCGAAGCGTGCGGCCATTCTCTCCGAAGCGGTATTTCCCTCGGTGATCCATGTGGAGTACATATCGTCATAATGCCGCGCGATCTCCGCGATGCGGCGAGCGAGCAGCAGACTGACTGCGGAGTTCCGATGTTCCGGGTGAATGCCCATTGCGAATGTGACCAGCGTACGGGATCGCGGCGCGTACCAACGGGCGTTGAGCATGCTGAGTGTGCGCCCGATGCGACCAGCACGATTGAACGCTGGATTGACGTCGGGAAAACATAGAAAGGCGCCTACCGGACGGGCACCGTCGTAGACCAGATTGAGACTCTCCGGTCTGAATGCCGGGAGCAGATACGCCGCGTAGTAGAAATACTCATCAAGCGAAACGGGTGCTCTTCCCCAACCGTCACCGAACGCCAATTCGAACGTTGTGGAGAGATCCTGGATGCCGCTCCGTAAATCCCTGAGACCAACCTGTCTGATGTGATAGCGCGAACTTCGATCGGGGAGATCGGCAACCAGGCCGTCCGCGGTCCGCCTCAGTGAGAGGTTGCGCCAGGTCCGTCCGCGCCGCTCGATTGTATATCCCGCGGATTCAAGCAACTGCGCATAATAGGGCGGTGAGCAGGCCTCGTAGAGGACGTTTTTCTCACCGAAACAATCAAGCTGAATACCTGTTACTCCGGACCGTGTCGGACTAAATGGGCCGTAAATCGCTGTAGCTCCATGTTGGAGACTGACCTCCCCGGCATGTCCCAGTAGCGCCTTCGCAACAGATTGGTCGTCGATGCATTCAAAAAAACCGAATACCGCGGTTCGATCGTTTCCGTTGCCCGGAAGCAGAAGCGAACAGCGACCCACGGGATCTCCATTCTCAAGAGCCAGCAGCGGCAGCAGCGTGCGCTCACGGAAAGCTGGATTTTTTCGAGCATCCAGCAGTCTCCGCACCTCGAACTCCGGTAATGGAGACGCAGCGGAAGGAACATCGTACACCTTCCCCTGTACTGCGAGGAATTGCTTCCATTCCTTCGGGCTGTGTACCGTAATCATCCTCAACATGGTATTCTCACTCCATCGAATGGTATCGTTGCCGTGCGCTGTGCACTCATGTACGAAGCAACGTACCCTTGCAGGGAATCGGTCCTGTCATGGAGTTATCGCGGAATTGTAAAAGAATTGTCTGTGGTTCTTTCCGAATCCATTTCGGTCGATCTTCGCTGACCCGAGATGTGCTTTCTATTAACCCGGTGCGTGTGTCGATATTTCCCGTCTGAGTTTCCGCTCGTGTACCCTTCCCCCGGAACCCATTCACCGCCGCTGAATGTTGAGATCAGGTTACCTCAACTCAATTTTTCGCCGGAGTTCTCGTTAGCGGGAACCGGTTCACATAGATTTCTGGAGATTCACCATGAACATTGCCGTTTTCGGAACCGGTGTTGTTGCGCAAACCATTGGCCCGGCGCTTCGGTCGCATGACCACGCCGTTGTGTATGGCACACGTAATCCCTCCGAAACCCTCACACGAACCGAGCCGGGTCCGTATGGTAATCCGCCGTTTTCCGAATGGATGCGGGAACACCCGGAAGCGCGCATCGCCACCTATGCCCATGCGGCGGAAGGTGCGGAACTCATCATCAACGCCACGTCCGGCCACGGCTCGCTCTCCGCGCTCGAAAGCGCCGGCGCCGAGCGGCTCGACGGAAAAATCCTGATCGATATCGCAAACCCGCTCGATTTTTCGCAGGGATTTCCGCCCTCGCTTTTTGTGTGCAATACCGATTCTCTCGGTGAACAGATTCAGCGCGCTTTTCCCGGAGTGAAGGTGGTGAAAACGCTCAACACGCTGAACGCCGTGCTCATGGCTAATCCGGCGGCGCTTCCCGGAGATCATGTGGTGTTTCTCTGTGGCAACGATAGCGCTGCGAAAGAGAGTGTCTCCAGTCTGCTGCAGGAATCTTTTGGCTGGAAGGCCAATAACATCATCGACATAGGCGACATTACTACGGCACGCGGCACGGAAATGATTCTGCCCATCTGGGTGCGTCTCTTCGGAGCATTGCAGACGCCCATGTTCAACTTCCAGCTGGTCCGGGCATGACGCGGTAGCCAGGAAACTGTGCACCCATCGTCTCGTGTCATCTCATCTCTGCTTATGACATCTTCGTGTGCTCAGTAATCTGGCTGTGGTGTGAATGAAATCACACAGCAGGAATTGTCGAAATTAAAGACAGTAGCGGCGAACCCTGCGGATGAATACATGCACGCTTGTCACTCCGTGGGATTTTCGCGAATTGAATACGTACGCGGATCAACGCGGATTTAGGCGGATGAACGCGGATAAGAGGTTTTTCCGACTCCGCTTTCGGAACTCGTGCGGTGTCCATCAGGAGGGCGACCTGCTTCAGATCGCACAGACCATTATGCCAAGCCTGCACAGAACTTTCGGCTACGGAGTCAAAATAATTCTTATCCGCGAAAATCCGTCTCGATCCGTGTTCATCCGCGTACGTATTCACGTCCGCCTTCGCTTTGATCCTCAGACATCGACGGCTGCGCTGACGAACTTCGGCGGACAGGTGAGACGGATTAACGCGGATAAGAGTTGTTGAAACCCGGATACGAGAGACTTCAGGATTTGGAGGCAGAAAATTTCTTCTCCGTGCATATCCGTGTAATCCGTGCACGTATTCACACCCTCCACGTGTCATGCCCGAAATGGACCGGCGTCAGCCTCAAGCTGAGTAAGCACACTCGGCGTTTTCCGGTTTGCCACCCCCCCCAAAAAAAAATGACAGGGAAAATGCAATTCGAGGCTAAACTGCTTGCGAAACCGTAAAAAATATTGTTAAATTACGGAAGTACATTAATAAATAAGGTTAATGGATGCAGCAACAGACACTCGACGACGCAGACCTCGGAATACTCGAAGCGATTCAACAGCATGGACGCATCAAGCGGAGCGATCTTGCCGACCTCGTCGGTCTGTCCCTGCCTGCCGTAAGCGAACGCCTGCGCAAGCTGGAGGAGCGCGGGTACATCAAGGGCTACGCGGCGATCCTCGATGCGAAAAAATTCGGCAAGGACGTCACCGCTTTCGTCCAGGTGTTCGTCGATACATCGCTGCATTACGACAATTTTCTCAAGCACGTCGATGCGCATCCGGATATTCTCGAATGTCACGCTGTCACCGGCGAAGGCTCGCATCTGCTGAAAATCCGGACGACCAATACCGCCTCTCTTGAGCGCGTGCTGTCCGAGATTCAAGGGTGGAAAGAGGTGCAACGGACGCGAACCAGCGTCGTGCTTTCCACCTGCAAGGAAACACTTTCGATATCAGTCCAACCATCCATCACTATTTCATAAAGGTACCACCGCCATGAGCAACTCGCGCGAAAACGCAATCGGCAACGTTTTCGACATGATCTCTTCACAAAACGTGAAGATGATCGATTTTAAATTCATGGACTTTCCGGGACAGTGGCAGCATTTCTCCGTGCCCGTCACCCAGCTCGGACAGGATTCCTTCAACGAGGGCTTCGGCTTCGACGGATCGAGCCTTCGCGGCTTCAAGAGCATCCACGAGAGCGACATGGTCATTATCCCCGATCCATTGACGGCGATGATCGATCCGTTCGTCAAGGAAACCACGCTCAGCCTGATTTGCGATATTCACGAACCGCTGACGCGCGAAAAATACGAGCGCTGCCCGCGGAACATCGCACAAAAGGCGGAGCAATATCTGCTCTCGACGGGCATCGCGGATACAGCCTATTTCGGTCCGGAAGCGGAGTTCTTCATTTTCGACGATGTACGTTTCTCTTCAGGCGAAAATCATGCGTTCTACCAGCTCGATTCCATAGAAGGAAGCTGGAACTCCGGCCGCGAGGAAGGTCCCAATCTCGGGTACAAACCGCGCTACAAGGAAGGATACTTTCCCGTCCCGCCCACCGATCATTTCAATGACCTGCGCAACGAAATGGTACGCGTTCTCATCGAATGCGGACTCGACGTCGAGACCCAGCATCACGAGGTAGCGTCCGGTGGTCAGTCCGAAATCGATCTGCGTTTCGCGCCGCTCGTAAGTGCCGCCGATCAGCTTCTGCTGTTCAAATACGTCATCAAGAACACCGCCTTCCGCAATGGACGCAGCGCCACCTTCATGCCCAAGCCGATTTTCGGAGACAATGGATCCGGAATGCACGTGCATATGAGTCTCTGGCGCGATGGCAAACCGTTGTTCTATGGAGAACGCTATGCCGGATTGAGCGAAATGGCCCTGCACTTCATCGGCGGTCTGCTCCGGCACGCACCGGCGCTCTGCGCGATCACCAATCCCACCACGAACAGCTACAAGCGGCTTGTCCCAGGGTACGAAGCTCCGGTCAACCTCGCGTATTCGCAGCGAAACAGGAGCGCGTCCATCCGCATCCCCATGTACTCCTCCAGCCCGAAGGCGAAGCGCGTCGAATTCCGCACGCCCGATGCCTCCAGCAATCCCTATTTGGCGTTCAGCGCGATGTTGATGGCGGGGCTCGACGGGATCATCAATCGGATCGATCCGGGTGACCCGTTGGACAAGGACATTTACGACATGGCGCCGGAGGAATTGCGCAACGTTCCCAACACCCCCGCGACGCTCGAAGCGGCCCTGATGGCGCTCGAACGCGACCACGACTTCCTGCTGAAAGGCGGCGTGTTTACCGAAAGCGTCATCCACACCTGGATCGACCTTAAAATGAAAGGCGAAGCGAAGCAGATCGCCCTGCGACCGCATCCCTACGAATTCAACCTCTACTACGACGTGTAATCGGGAACTTAACCTCCTTTATAATGTGGATTCCGGCCATAAACGCCGGAATCCGCTTTTTTTATACCCCTTGTGAAACAATAAAAAATAGGTGGTTCCACCTATGAAAAATAGGTGTTCCCTCCCATGCACAATAGCCGCAGGATGTGCTTCTTTACACTCGGTAACATTCAACAATCCCGGACGGAGAGCAGCGAGAGCCACAGGTGCAATTTCAGCGACAGCTTGATGTCGCGATCCTGTCTCGACAAACATCTCCGTTCACGAAAAGAACAAACCGGAATCCATCATCACCAATACAGGAGTCAAATTATGGTAACACATCATCGAGATCGCACCGACGGAGCGCGTGTCGCAACGACGCTTGCCCGGAATCCCGGGAGCGCCGTCGCCGGCATACTCCTGATGGCGATCAGCTGACAACAGTGTTGAAGAGAAAGACCTGAGACGCTGGATGTGGCAAAAAGAAAAGAAGCAGCATACGCGGAAGGGAGAATCCGTTCTATCGGAAGCATGAGTCAAGAGAAATGAAGGCACGAACGGACACACAAAAGCAGTGGTGCGACAAGCTCCGCTGCTTTTATTATTTCAGCCCGCATGCACCATCGTGTACCTATGATTGCATTCCGGAGCAAGACCACGGTTTCCTTTCTCCCTGCCGGTGATGCTGCGCCTTTGGAGGGCAAAAATAGGTGGAACCACCTATATAAAATGAGCACTACCACCCATTTATTTTTATTCTCGAATGTGGTTACTTGTGCTCAACAACGTCCACAAACCAACGCGACCTTCACCGGATTGATGCGACAAGCTGTTTTCCGGGCACGTGTATGCGGAATTCCACAACGAAGTACACATGAGTGCCGTTTATGCGGTTTCGGTCGGAATATCGGTGTGGTGCCCCACGCGTTAAAGGCAAACCCGCATTCGAGGACGTTGGATACTAATTGATCGCCACCATCAGTGAACAAGGAGTCGCCATGGAAACCCCGCATCACGACGACGTCGACAGAACAAGCACGGCAACGATGATCCGTTGGCTCTTCTGGAGCGGCGTCTTCGCAAGTCTGCTGTTTTTGGCGTTCGCTTAGCGGCGTCGACCCGGAGGAGTAATTTGAACCACGATGGGGCGGGAATATGGATACCCACGCTCATCACCGGTCCAAGTCTTGGATGACATTTGAGTTACTGATCGGCGATAACCAAGCTCGTCATCCTAAGTGAGCCTACCAGCGCTGAGCACCGGTCCATTTCATGGATGACATAGTGTAGGTTCCATGTAACCGCCGCGCATGCATACGTATGAGTGAAATATACACTGAATTATACCTCTTCCTCCCCCTCTCTCGTGAGAGAGGGGGCCGGGGGGTGAGTTGTTCGAGATCCGCAGAGGCCAGTATCGAGGCGGTAAGTTTACGAGGTCAAGTGGATTCAAGCCAAATTGGACAAGATGTCATAAGAAGGAGCAGCCGCCCAAAGAGTCCAGATTTATGCACTCGTCTTGTCCGGCTGCATCTCGAAGCGTGATTGTTTCCGTGACGCATGAGGGGACCAGGTACCAAACGCTCACTCGTATCATGCAGCAATCTCGAGTCTCGTAGTGGGTTACGGAACGAATCATGTCCCGGAGGGAGTCTGCGACCTTCGAGACGCCACCGAACAACGTCATAGCATTCACTCGATATCTTGCCGCGGTGGCTCCTGTTAATGACAGCATGCCAAATGGGCTGGGACCCTCCAT